>CALBSC010000088.1 GCA_937927685.1 uncultured Burkholderiales bacterium
AGGTGGGGGTGAAGCCTGACGGGGCCGCCGTGCTGCCGTCATAAACCTTGGTGACACCCGTGTTGCTCAACGTGGGCGTGAGGGTGGCCGGGTCAATCGTGACCGATGCGCTGCTGTTATCCAGGGTGGCGGGCAGCTTGTAGTTGCTGGCCAGACCGCCTGCACCATCCGCCAGCGTGATGTTGGAGATGAATTTGCCCGTGGTGGCCACGTGTGCGTCAGAGGCGGTGGCCCCGGTGGCCGTCAGGCTCTCGCCGTTGATGCCGGTGCCGATCGTCACCTGGCCGTTGCTCAGGGCCGTCGTGCCATCGTAGACCTTGGTGGCGCTGAGCGTGACGGTCTTTTCCGTCACCCGGGCGGCGACATTCTTGGAGGCGGCGTCGAGCACATAGTCCGTCGCCTGCGAGCCCTTGTTGCCGGTGACCGCGGTCAGATTCAGGCCGGAGACGGTGATCGTGTTGGCCTGCAGCACGTTGGCGTTGTTGTAGGTGGCGTTCGTGTTGCTCAGGGTGGCAGCCGTGTCACCACTGACCAGGCCCGAGAAGGTATAGGTGGGGGTGAAGCCTGACGGGGCCGCCGTGCTGCCGTCATAAACCTTGGTGACGCCCGTGTTGCTCAGCGTGGGTGTGAGCGTGGCCGGCGTGATGCTGGCCCCGACGTCCTTGCTGGGCGCGTCCAGCGCGTAGTCTGATGCTGCCGAACCCTTGTTGCCACTGATGGCGCCAATGCTCAGGCCTGAGACGACGACTTTGGTGGCTTGAGACACGTGCGCATCGTTAAACTGCTTGGCGGTGTGATTCACGGTGGCTGCTGTATCGCCCGCGATAAACCCGGTCACGGCAAAGGTCGGCGTGAATCCGGTCGGGACAGCCGTCGTGCCGTCGTAGGTTTTGGTGACGCCGGTATTGGTCAATCGTGACACCAGCGTCGCCGGGGTGATGGTGGCGCTGGCATTCTGAATGCTGGGGGCCGTGAAGGTGTAGTCGCTGGCCTGGCTGCCGGCCGATCCCGTCACGATGGTCAGGCTCGTCGTGCCGGTCGGCACAATCGAGGTGGCACTCGCCACGTGTGCGTTGTTGTAGGCCAGGGAGACGCCCGACACATCCAGGGTCAGGGTGTCGGTGGCAACACCGCCAGACACCGTCCCGGTGACCGTGGCATTGGTGCTGGTGGTGCCGTCATAGACCTTGGTCAGCGTTCCCCCGATGGTGGCGGTGGAGGTCAGGGCCTTGGGCGTGATGTTGCCTGCGACGTTGGCAATGACGGGCTGGGTCATCCGGTAGTCGGTTGGCAGGCTGGTCGACGACGAGGAATCGATCCTGAATGCCGAGGTGCCGCTCGCCAGGATGGCGCTGGCATTGTTCACGTGGGCGTTGTCGTAGTTCAGGCGGATATTGGTGGCGTCCAGACTGATGTTGTCGCCGGCGATACCACCGCTGACCGTGCCGCTCACCGTGGCGTTGCTGGCCACGGTGGTGCCGTCGTAGTCTTTGGTCACCGTGCCGCCGATGCTGGCGGTGGCGGTCAGGGCCTTGGCGGTGATGGTTGCAGCGGCATTGGCAATGTTGGGTTGTGACAAGAGGTAGTCACCCGTCTGGCTGCCAGAGCTCGAGGTGTTGATGGTGAAAGCGCTGTTGCCTGTGGCAACCACCGCAGTGCCCAATCCCACGTGTGCATTGTTGTAGGCCAGTCGGACACTGGAGGTGTCCAGGCTCAGGGTGTCGCCCGCGATAGCGCCGGAGACTGAACCGGCCACGGTGGCACCGGGGGCTGCCGTCGACCCGTCATACACCTTGGTCAGGGTGCCGCCGATGGCAGCGGCAGATGTCAGGGCCTTGGGCGTGATGGTGGCCGTGGCGTTGGCAATGGTGGGTTGGGACAGGCTGTAGTCACTGACCTGGCTGCCATTGTTGCTCGCCCCGATGGCGAAGGTGCTGGTTCCGGAGGCGATCAGGGCATTGGCTGAGGTCACGTGGGCATTGTTGTAGGCAAGGCTCACACCCGAGGTATTCAGGGTCAGGGTGTCGCCAGACAGGGCGCCATCCACGCTGCCGGTCACCGTGGCCCCGATGGGCGCAGCGGTGGAGCCGTCATAGATCTTGGTCGCTACGCCGCCGATGCTGGCGGTGGAGGTCAGGGCCTTGGGCGTGATGGTGGCGGCGGCGTCCGCCACCACCGGTGCCGTGAAGCTGTAATCGCCGGCCACGCTGTTGCTGCTGGACGATGTAATGGTGAGGGTGCCACTGCCAGTTGCTGCCACCTTGCTGGCCGAGGCCACGTGCGCATTGTTGTAAGCCAGTGTGACGCCAGAGGTGTTGAGAGCCAGCACATCACCGGCAATCCCGCCTGTGACAGAGCCACTCACCGTGGCGGCCGTCGTGGTGGTGCCGTCATACACCTTGGTCAGCGTGCCGCCGATGCTGGCTGTCGAACCCAGGGCCTTCGGGGTAATCCGCGCGGCGGCTTCCTGCGTGGTGGTGCTCAGGGCGTAATCCGAAGCGACCGAGGCATTGCCGCCGGCGATGCTCGCCAGGCTGAGGCCTGACACCACGACTTTGCTGGCCTGCGCCACGTGCGCATTGTCATAGGCCGTCCCCGTGTTGGTCAGCGTGGCGGCCGTATCGCCATTCACCAGGCCCGCAAAACTGTAGGTGGGCGCAAACCCGGTGGGTGCGTCGGTCGTTCCGTCATAGGTTTTGGTCACGCCGGTGTTCGTCAGGGTCGGGGTGAGGGTGGCCTTGGTGATTGATGCGGTGGCGCTGGGCACCGTCGGGGGGGTGAACCGGTAATCGCTGGCCACGCTGGCCAGGGTCGAGTTGGCGACGGTGAAGCCGATGGGGCCGCTGGCGCTGACGGCGGAGGCCGTCGCCACGTGGGCGGAATCGTAGGCCAGGGTTGCGCCGGAGGTGTCCAGACTCAAGTTGTCGCCCACGAGTGCACCCAGCACCGAGCCGGTGAGGGTGGCGCCGGGAGCGCTTGTGCGACCGTCATAGACTTTGGTCAGTGTCCCGCCAATGGCAGCTGTTGCGTTGATGGCCCTGGGCGTGATGGTGCCGGCCACACTCGCAATCGTGGGCGCGGTGTACTGGTAGTCGCCCACTTCACTGCCGGCATTCGACGCAGCGATGGTGAGGCTGGCCGAACCCGATGCAGCAATGGTCGTGGCTTGTGCGACGTGGCTGCTGTTGTAGTTGAGGGTAATGCCTTGCGTGTTCAGGTTGAGGGCATCACCGGCGATGGCGCCACTCACCGATGTGGTCAGCGTGGCGTTTTTCGCCAGCAACGTGCCATCGTAGACCTTGGTATTGCTGCCCACGATGGTGGCTGTGGCCGTCAGGGCTTTGGGCGTGATGGACGCCACGGCGTCGGTGATCACCGGTTGCGAGAAGCTGTAGTCACTGCTGGCGCTGTTGGCTGCGCTGTTGGCGATGGTGAATCCACTGGTGCCCGTCGCGATGACGGCGTTGGCAGAGGATGCATGGGTCGTGTTGTAGTTCAGGCTCACATTGGAGACATCGAGGTTCACGCTGTCGCCTGCAATCGCCCCCTGCACCGTTCCGGCCAGGGTGGCGCCGGTGGCGGCCGTGTTGCCATCGTAGGTCTTGCTCAGCGTGCCACCAATCGTGGCCGTCGATGTCAGGGCCCTGGGGGTGATGCTGGCATTGACGTTGGCGATTGTCGGCGCAGAGAAGCTGTAGTCCGAGGCCACGCTGCTGGCCGTGGGCGAGCTGATTGCCAGCGTGCTGGTGCCGCTGGCGACGATGGCATTGGCGCCGATCACGTGGGTGCTGTTGTAGGCCAGGTTCACACCCGATGTGTTCAGGGTCAGCGTGTCACCCGCCACAGCGCCATCCACGGTGCCGCTGACCGTGGCACCCGTTGCTGTGGTGCTGCCGTCATAGACCTTGGTGTGTATGCCGCCAATGCTGGCGGTGGCGCTCAGGGCCTTGGGGGTGATGGAGCCGGTGACATCGGCAATGACCGGGGGGGTGAAGCTGTAGTCGCCGGCCACGCTGTTGCGGGTGGTCGAGGCAATGGTGAGTGCGCCGCTGCCCAGGGTCGTGACCTTGTTGGCCAGGGCGGCGTGGGCATTGTTGTAGACCAGGGTGATGCCCGAGGTGTCCAGGCTCAACGTGTCGCCATTCACTGCACCGTTCACCATGCCTGCCACCGTGGCGCCCGTGGCCGCCGTGGTCCCGTCATAGACCTTGGTGAGTGTGCCGCCAATGCTGGCCGTGGAGGTCAGGGCCTTGGGGGTGATGGTGGCGGCTGCACTCGAGATGGTGGGCGCCGTGAAGTTGTAGTCGCTGGCCAGGCTGCCCGCCGTGGGGGAGTTGATGGTCAGCGAGGTGTTGCCGGTGGCGGTCAGCCTGGTAGCGGTGGCTACGTGGGCATTGTTGTAGGTGACGCTCAGGGCAGACGTATCCAGGGACACCGTGTCGCCAGCAATGGCGCCTGTCACGGTTCCACTGACCGTGGCCGCCGAAGCCGTCGTGCCATCGTAGCTCTTGGTCAATGCGCCGCCGATGCTGGCCGTTGCCGTCAGGGCTTTGGCCGTGATGGTGGCGGGCGCATTCGCAATCGTGGGTGCGCTGAAGTTGTAGTCACTCACCAGGCTGCCGGCACTGGGCGAGATGATCGATAGCGTGCCGCTGCCTCTGGCCACGATGGTGTTGGCCGTAGCCACGTGTGCATTGTTGTAGGCCAGGGTGACACCTGAGGTGTCCAGGCTCAGGCTGTCGCCAGCCACGGCACCGGTTATCGCGCTGGTGATGGTGGCGCCGGTGGCGGCGGTGGTGCCGTCGTAGGTCTTGGTGAGGCTGCCCCCGATGCTGCCCCCGATGCTGGCCGTGGCTGTGAGGGCTTTGGCGGTGATGGACGCGGTGGCGTCTGCGATCACCGGGGTCGTGAAGCCGTAGTCCGACACCACGCTGTTGGCGGTGGGGGAGCTGATGGTCAGTGCGCCACTGCCGCTCGCGCTGATCTTGGTGGCGCTCTCCACGTGGGCATTGTTGTAGGCCAGGCTGATGCCCGTGGTGTTCAGGCTCAGGGTGTCGCCGTCAATCGCGCCGGTCACGTTGCCCGCCACGGTGGCGCCAGTGGCCGCCTTGGTGCCGTCATACACCTTGGTCAGCGTGCCGCCAATGCTGGCCGTGACGGTCAGGGGTTTGGGGCTGATCGTGCCGGCCACGTTGGCAATCGACGGTGCTGTGTAGCTGTAATCACTGGGCACACTGTTGGCACTGCCGGTGGCGGCGATCGTGAATCCCCCATTGCCGATGGCGGCGATGCTGCTGGCCCCCACGACGTGTGCGTTGTTGTAGGCGAGGGTGATGCCGGTGCTGTTCAGGTTCAGGGTGTCGCCGTCGATGGCGCCGGAAATCGTTCCAGATAGGGTCGCGCCGGTGGCGGCGGTGGTGCCGTCATACGTCTTATTCAAGGTCCCGCCAATGGTGGCGGTCGCCGTCAGGGCTCGCGGCGTGATTGTGGCCGCTGCATTGGCAATGGTGGGCGCACTGAAGCTGTAGTCACTGGGCAGACTGTTGGCGGTGGGCGAGGTGATGGCCAGCGATGAGGTGCCGGTCACGGCGATGGTGTTGGCGGTGGCCACGTGCGCCGTGTTGTAGGCGAGGCTGATGCCCGAGGTGTCCAGCGTCAACGTGTCACCTGCGACGCTGCCGGTGACAGAACTCGACACCACAGCGCCGGTGGCGGCGGTGGTGCCGTCGTAGGTCTTGGTGAGTGTGCCGCCCAGGCTGGCCGTTGCCGTCAACGCCTTGGGAGTGATGGTGGCAGGCACTTCCGCAAGGGTCGGCGCGGTGAAGCCGTAGTCGGAAGTGGCGCTGTTGGCTGTCGGTGAGCTGATGGCCAGTGTGCCGCTGCCCGTGGCCGTGACCTTGTTGGCGGCAAGCACGTGCGCGGAGTTGTAAGCCAGTGTGATCCCCGAGGTGTTCAGGCTCAGGGTGTCACCTGCCACGGCGCCCGTGATGGTACTGGCAATGGTGGCGCCTGTGGCGGCGGCAGTGCCATCGTAGATTTTGGTCAGTGCGCCCCCGATGCTCGCCGTCGTGGTCAGCGATTTCGGTGTGATCGTCGCCGCGGCGTCTGCGATCGCGGGAGCGCTGAAGTTGTAATCGCTGGCCACGCTGCTGCTGGCCGATGAGGCAATGGTGAGTGCACCGCTGCCGGTGGCGGTCAGTTTGTTGGCCGCTGCCACGTGCGCGTTGTTGTAAGCCAGGGTGATGCCCGCGGTGTTCAGGCTCAGGGTATCGCCGGTGGCCGCCCCGGTGATGGTGCTGTTGATCACAGCGCCGCTGGCACTGGTGGTGCCGTCATAAACCTTGGTGAGCGTGCCGCCGATGCTGGCCGTGGTGGTCAGGGCTCGGGGGGTGATGGCGACCCCGGTCGTCACGGTGCTGATCACGGGTGCCGTGAAGTTGTAATCCGAGGGTTGGCTGCCCGCTGTGGCCGATGTGATCGCCAGGGTGCTGTTGCCCGTGGCCACAATGGCGGTGGCATCCGCGACGTGTGCGCTGTTGTAGTTCAGACTGACGCCGGCGGTGTTCAGGTTCAAGGTGTCGCCTGACACCGCGCCGGTGATGGATCCCGAGACGGTGGCGCCCGTGGCGGTCGCGGTGCCGTCATAGGTCTTGGTCAGGGAGCCACCAATGCTGGCGGTGGAGGTCAGCACTTTGGGCGTGATGGTGGCTGCCACCGAAGCAATGGTGGGAGCCGTGAAGTTGTAGTCACCGGCCACGCTGCCCATGATGGGCGAGCTGATGGTGAGGCTGCTGCTGCCGCTGGCGAGGATGGCGTTGGCACCTGACACGTGCGCGCTGTTGTACGCCAGCGTGATGCCGCTGGTATTCAGGCTGAGGGTGTCACCGTTGATGGCACCAGTCACCGACCCGCCCACCGTGGATCCGGTGGCGGCGGTCGTGCCATCGTAGGCCTTGGTCACCGCACCACCAATGCTGGCTGTGGTGGTGAGGGCTCTGGGCGTGATGGTGGCTACCGCGTTGGCAATGGTGGGTGCGGTGAAACTGTAGTCTGACGCCACGCTGTTGGCGGCGGTCGCGTTGATGGCGAGCGCGCTGCTGCCGCTGGCCACGATGGCGTTGGCGCCGGCCACGTGCGCATTGTTGTAAGCGAGGGACACACTCGAGGTGTCCAGGCTCAGGGTGTCACCCGTGATGGCGCCGGTCACCGAACTGGACACGGACGCGCCCGTGGCCGCCGTCGTGCCATCATAGGCCTTGGTCAAGGCGCCGCCAATGCTGGCGGTGACAGTCAGTGCCTTGGGGGTGATGGTTGCTGTGGCATCCTGGATCACCGGTGCAGTGAACGTGTAGTCTGTCGCCGCGCTGTTGGTGTTGGGCGAGCTGATGGCGAGCGTGCCGTTGCCGGTCGCCACAATCCGGTTGGCGGTGGCGACGTGGGCGGTGTTGTAGGCCAGGCTGATGCCCGAGGTGTTCAGGTTCAGCGTGTCGCCCGCGATGGCCCCGGTCACCGTGCCCGTCACGGTGGCGCCAGTGGCGGCCGTGGTGCCGTCATAGGTTTTGCTGAGGGAACCGCCAATGGTGGCCGTGCTGGTCAGGGCCTTGGCCGTGATGGTTCCGGCGGCGTTGGCAATGGTGGGTGCGGTGAAGCTGTAGTCACCGGCCACACTGTTGGCCGTGGGCGAACTGATGGTGAGCGAGCCGGTTCCGCTGGCCGAAATGGTTGTGGCACTGGCCACGTGTGCGTTGTTGTAGGCCAGGGTCACGCCGGATGTATTGAGGCTCAGCGTATCACCTGCAATTCCACCCGTGATGTTGCTCGAAATGGTGGCGCCGGTGGCGGTGGTGGTGCCGTCATAGGTTTTGGAGACTGTCCCGCCAATGCTGGCGGTGGCAGTCAGGGCCCTGGGCGTGATGGAGCCGACGACATCAGCAATCACGGGCGCGGTGAAACTGTAATCGCCCGCCACACTGTTGTTGGTGGGGGACGAGATGTTCAGTGTGCTGTTGCCACTGGCCACGATGGCCGTGGCGGTGCCGACGTGAGCGCTGTTGTAGGCCAGTGTGACCCCGGCGGTGTTGAGGCTCAGCGTATCGCCCGCCACAGCACCGGTGACAGAACCCAGGGTGGTCGCACCGGTGGCGGCCGTGGTGCCATCGTAGGTTTTGGTGAGTGTGCCGCCAATGCTGGCCGTGGCCGTCAGGGCCTTGGCGGAAATGGAGGCATTCACGTCGGCAATGGTCGGTGCTGTGAAGCTGTAATCGCTGGCCACGCTGTTGCTGGTCGAGGCGGCAATGGCCAGAGTGCCACTGCCGGTGGCAGCAATCTTCGTGGCCGAGGCGACGTGGGCATTGTCATAGGCCAGCGTGATGCCCGAGGTGTTCAGGCCCAGGGTGTCACCCGCCACGGCGCCGCTGACAGAACTGACCACGGTGGCGCCCGTGGCGGCGGTGGTGCCGTCGTAGGTCTTGGTGAGCGTGCCGCCAATGCTGGCCGTGGTGGTCAGGGCTTTCGCAGCGATGGAGGCCGTGGCATCTGCAATGACGGGCGCGCTGAAGCTGTAGTCGCTTGCCACACTGTTGTACGTGGGCGAGTTGATGGCAAGCGTGCTGCTGCCACTGGCCACAATTTTGTTGGCCGAAGCGACGTGGGCGTTGTTGTAGGCCAGGCTGATGCCGGCAGTGTTCAGGCTCAGCGTGTCGCCATTGAGGGCTCCGCTCACCGTGCCCGACACGGATGCACCGGTGGCGGCGGTGGTGCCGTCGTAGGTTTTGGAGAGCGTGCCGCCAATGCTGGCCGTTGAGGTCAACGCCTTGGGCGTGATGGTGGCAATGACGTTGCTGATGGTAGGCGCGGTGAAGCTGTAGTCGCCAGCCACACTGTTGCTGCCCGATGCCGCAATGTTGAGCGTGCCGCTGCCCGTGGCCACCACCGAATTGGCTGTGGCCACGTGGGCACTGTTGTAGGCCAGGGTGATGCCCGAGGTGTTCAGGCTGAGGCTGTCGCCTGAGATGCCACCCGTCACCGCACTGGACACGGTGGCGCCCGTGGCCGCGGTGGTGCCGTCGTAGGTCTTGGTGAGTGTGCCGCCAATGCTGGCCGTGGTCGTCAGGACTTTGGGGGTGATGGTGGCGTTAACGTCGGCGATGGTGGGCGCGGAGAAGCTGTAGTCCGAGGCCACACTGCTGGCTTGGGCCGAGTTGATGGCCAGTGTGCCGCTGCCGGTGGCGGTGATTTTGCTGGCAGTGGGCGCGTGGGCTGAATCGTAAGCCAGCGAGACGCCCGAGGTGTTCAGGGTCAGGGTGTCACCCGTCACAGCACCGGTGATCGTGCTGACCACGGTGGCATTGGTGGCGGCGGTCGTGCCGTCATAGGTCTTGTTGAGGTTACCCCCGATGCTGGCCGTACTGGTCAGGGCCTTGGCGGTGATATTGGCCGCCGCATTGGCGATCACCGGGGCCGAGAAGTTGTAGTCCGAGACCACGCTGCCGGAGGTGGAGGAACCAATGCCCAGGCTTCCACTGCCGCTGGCCACCACGGCACTGGCGCCGACCACGTGTGCGTTGTTGTAGGCCAGGTTGATGCCGGCGGTGTTGAGGTTCAGCACATCCCCGTTGATGCCACCGGTGACGCTGCCGGTCACCGAGGCGCCGGTGGCAGCGGTGGTGCCATCGTAGGTTTTGGTCAGCGTGCCGCCAATGCTGGCTGTGGCGGTCAGTGCCTTCGCAGTGATGGAGGCCTGGGCGTCAGCGATGGTGGGTGCGGTGAATCTGTAGTCGGTGGCCACGCTGTTCAGCGTGGGCGAACTGATGGTCAGGGTGCTGGTGCCGCTGGCGACCACGGCATTGGCCCCCACCACGTGGGCATTGTTGTATGCCATGCTGATGCCCGTGGTGTTCAGGGTGAGGGTGTCATTCGCCACGGCACCTGTCACCGAACCGGACACGGTGGCTGTGGAGGCGTTGGTCGTGCCGTCGTAGGTTTTGGTGAGTGTGCCGCCAATGCTGGCGGTGGCGGTCAGGGCCTTGGGGGTGATGGATGCCGTGGCCGCTGCAATGGTGGGTGCGGTGAAACTGTAGTCGCCGGCCACACTGCTGGCGGTGGGCGAGGTGATGGCCAGCGTGCTGGACCCGCTGGCCACAATCGACGTGGCGTTGGCCACGTGGGCATTGTTGTAAGCCAGGGTGACGGCCGAGGTGTCCAGGCTCAGACTGTCGCCGGCGATGCCGCCGGTAACTGTGCCGGCCACCGCGGCGCCAGTGGCAGCCGTGGTGCCATCGTAGGCCTTGGTGAGTGTGCCGCCAATGCTGGCAGAGGCGGTCAGTGCCCTGGGCGTGATGCGGGCGGTGGTGGCGTCGGCAATCGTCGGCGCGGTGAAACTGTAGTCGCTGTTCACGCTGCTGCTGGCTGAGGACGCAATACTGAGCGCACCACTGCCGCTGGCGGTCACTTTGTTGGCCGAGGCCACGTGGGCATTGTTATAAGCCAGGGTGATGCCCGAGGTGTTGAGGTTCAGCGTGTCGCCGGTGATCGCACCGGTGATGCTGCCCGTGATCGTGGCCCCCGTGGCGGCGGTGCTGCCGTCGTAGGTTTTGGTGAGCGTGCCACCGATGCTGGCGGTGGTGGTCAGGGCCTTGGCCGTGATGCTGGCTGCTGCGTTGGCGATGGTGGGCGCCGTGAAGGCGTAGTCCGTGGCCACACTGTTGGCGGTGGAGGCTCCGATCACGAGCGAACCGCTGCCGCTCGCCACCACCGCGGTAGCACCGACCACGTGTGCGTTGTTGTAGGCCAGCGTGATGCCCGATGTGTTGAGGCTGAGGGTATCGTTGTTCAAGCCGCCCGTGACGCTGCCCGTGACGGTGGCCCCGGTGGCCGCGGTGGTGCCATCGTAGGTTTTGGTGAGCGTGCCGCCAATGGTGGCAGTCGAGGTCAGGGCTTTGGGCGTGATGGTGGCCGCCGCATTGGCAATGGTGGGTGCCGTGAAGGCGTAGTCGCTCCCCAGGCTGAAGGCGGTCGGGGAACTGATGGTGAGCGAGGTGTTGCCGCTCGCCACCACCGCGTTGGCGGTCGCCACGTGGGCGTCGTTGTAGGCCAGCGAGACACTGCCCGTGTTGAGGCTGAGGGTGTCGCCGTTGATGGCGCCCGTGACAGAACCCGAGACCGACGCGCCCGTGGCGGCCGTGGTGCCGTCATAGGTTTTGGTGAGTGTGCCGCCTATGCTGGCGGTGGATGTCAACACCTTGGGCGTGATGCTGGCTGTCGCCGCTGCAATGCTGGGCGCGGTGAAACTGTAGTCGGTGGCCACACTGCTGCTGGCCGAAGCGCCGATCGCCAAGGAGGCGCTGCCGTTGGTCACGGCAATCTGGTTTGCCGTGGCCACGTGCGCGTTGTTGTAAGCCAGGTTGACACCGGTGGTGTTCAGGTTCAGGCTGTCACCGGCAATGCCGCCAGTGACCGTGCCCGTGACCACCGCGCCGGTGGCCGCCGTGCTGCCGTCATAGGCTTTGGTGAGCGTCCCGCCGATGCTGGCCGTGGCGGACAGGGCCCGGGTGGTGATGGTCGCCGTGGCGTCCGTGATCGACGGTGCGGTGAAGGTGTAGTCGCTGGCCACACTGCTGCTGCCAGTCGAGGCAATGCTCAGTGTCGCGCTGCCCGTGGCAACCACCTTGTTGGCCAGGGCCACGTGGGCGTTGTTGTAGGCCAGCGAGATGGGCGACGTGTTCAGGGCCAGCGTATCCCCGCTGATGCCCCCCGTGACAGACCCGGAGACAGTCGCGCCCGTGGCAGCGGTGGTGCCGTCATAGGTCTTGGTGAGCGTGCCGCCAATGCTGGCCGTGGCCGTCAGCGCTTTGGCGGTGATGGTGGCGGGCGCATTGGCGATGGTGGGCGCTGTGAAGCTGTAGTCAGAGGCGACGCTGTTGACGGTGGACGAGTTGATGACGAGCGACCCACTGCCGCTGGCCACCACGGCATTGGCTGCCGTCACGTGCGCATTGTTGTATGCCAGGGAAATGCCCGAGGTGTTCAGGCTCAGGCTGTCGGCCCCCAGTGCGCCGGTGACCGTACCGGTCACGGTCGCCCCGGAGGCGGTGGTGGTGCCGTCGTAGACCTTGGTGAGCGTGCCTCCGATGGTGGCCGTGGTCGTCAGGGCTTTGGGGGTGATCGACGCCGTGGCGTCCAGGATCGTCGGTGCCGTGAAACTGTAGTCGCTTGCCACGCTGCTGGCCGTGGGGGAACTGATGGTGAGCGTGCTGCTGCCGCTGGCCACGATGGCATTGGCGCTGGCCACGTGAGCATTGTTGTAGGCCAGTGAGACGCCGCCGGTATTCAAAGTCAGCGTATCGCTGCTGATGCCGCCCGACACAGACCCGGAGACAGTCGCGCCCGTCGCGGTGGTGGTGCCGTCATAGGTTTTGGTCAGTGTGCCGCCAATGCTGGCGGCGGCCGTCAGGGCCCTGGGGGTGACCGAGGCCGTGACATCGGCAATGGACGGTGCGGTGAAGGTGTAGTCGCTGGCAGCGCTGTTGCTGCCGGAGGAGGCGATGGTCAGCGCGCCCGAGCCCGTGGCAGTAATCTTGTTGGCTCCGACCACGTGCGCATTGTTGTAGGCCAGGGTGATGCCAGAGGTGTTCAGGTTGAGGGTGTCACCGGCGATCCCTCCAGTGACCGACCCGGACACGGAGGCGCCGGTGGCCGCCGTGGTGCCGTCATAGGTCTTGGTGAGGGTGCCCCCGATGCTGGCCGTGGCGGTGAGCGCCTTGGCGCTGATGCTGGCATTGGCGTCGGCAATCACCGGCGCGGTGAAGCTGTAGTCTGTGGCCACCGAGTTGCTGCCGGTGGATGCAATGGTCAGTGAACCGCTGCCACTGGCCACCACTTTGGTGGCTGAGGCCACGTGGGCATTGTTGTAAGCGAGGGTGATGCCCGAGGTGTTCAGGTTGAGCGTGTCACCGGTGATGGCGCCGGCGACAGAACCGGACACCGTGGCCCCCGCGGCCGTGGTGCTGCCGTCATAGGTCTTGGTGAGCGTGCCGCCAATGCTGGCGGTCGAGGTCAGGGCCTTGGCGCTGATGGAGGCTGTGGCGTCGGCGATGACCGGTGCCGTGAAACTGTAGTCAGAGGCCAGGCTGCCGGAAGATGAGGCGCCAATCGTGAGCGTGCCACTGCCGCTGGCTGTGACCTTGTTGGCGGTGGCCACGTGGGCGTCGTTATAGGCCAGGGAGATGCCCGCGGTGTTCAGGCTCAGCGTGTCACCAGAGACGGCCCCGACGACCGAGCCCGACACGGTGGCACCCGTCGCCGCGGTGCTGCCGTCATAGGTCTTGGTGAGGGTGCCCCCAATGCTGGCGGTCGAACTCAGGACCTTGGGCGTGATGGTGGCCGCCGCATTGGCAATGGTGGGAGCGCTGAAGCTGTAGTCACCGGCCAGGCTGCCCGCCGTGGGGGAAGTGATGGTCAGGGCAGTGCTGCCGGTCGCCACGATGGCATTTGCGGTGGCCACGTGCGCGTTGTTGTAATTCAGCGTGATGCCCGAGGTGTTCAGGCTGACACTGTCACCCACAATGCCACCCGTCACGGAACCCGTCACCAAGGCGCCCGTCGCCGCGGTGGTGCCGTCGTAGGCCTTGGTCAGGGTGCCCCCGATGCTGGCGGTGGCCACCAGGGCCTTGGGCGTGATGGCCGCGACCACGTCGGCCACAGTCGGTGCCGTGAAGCTGTAATCGCTGACGGCGCTGTTTGCCCCGGACGCGCTGATGGCCAGTGCACTGCTGCCGGAGGCGGAGATCTTGTTGGCCGTCCCAACGTGGGAGGAGTTGTAGGCCAGCGAGACGCCAGAGGTGTCCAGACTCAGGGTGTCGCCCGCCAGCGCACCGGTCACCGTGCCCGACAGGGAGGCACCGGTGGCGGCCGTGGTGCCATCGTAGGTCTTGGTGAGCGTGCCGCCGATGCTGGCGCTGGCGCTCAAGGCCTTGGCGGTGATGGTGGCCGCTGCGTTGGCAATGGTGGGCGCGGTGAAGCTGTAGTCACCGGCCACGCTGTTGTTGCCGGTGGAGGCGATGGTCAGGGTGCCATTGCCGCTGGCCACCACCGCGTTGGCGGCGGCGACGTGTGCGTTGTTATAGGCGAGGGTGATGCCCGAGGTGTTCAGGGTCAGGGTGTCACCACTGGCCGCGCCAGTGATGGTGCCGGTGACCGTGGCACCGGTGGCCGTGGTGGTGCCGTCATAGACCTTGCTGAGCGTGCCACCAATACTGGCGGTGGTGGTCAGGGCCTTGGGGGTGATGGAGGCGGTGGCGTCGGCCACGGTCGGTGCGGTGAAGGTGTAGTCACCGGCCACGCTGCTGTTGGAGGTGCTCGCAATGGTCAGGCTGCTGCTGCCGGTGGCCACGATCTTGGTGGCGCTGGCCACGTGCGCGTTGTTGTAAGCCAGGCTGATACCGGAAGTGTTCAGGCTCAGCGTGTCGCCGCTGACGGCTCCCGAGACAGACCCGGAGACGGTGGCGCCGGTGGCGGCGGTGGTGCCGTCGTAGGCCTTGGTCAGCGTGCCGCCGATGCTGGCCGTGGCCGTCAGGGCCTTGGGCGTGATGGTTGCCGTGGCCGCAGCAATCGTGGGCGCCGTGAAACTGTAGTCCCCCGCCACACTGTTGGCTGTGGGCGAGTTGATGCTGAGCGTGCCGCTGCCCGAGGCCACAATGGCACTGGCACTGCCCGCGTGGGCGTTGTTGTAAGCCAGGGTGATCCCGGAGGTGCCCAGACTCAGCGTGTCACCCGCAATGGCCCCGGTGATGGTGCCCGACACACTGGCCCCGGTGGCGGAGGTGGTGCCGTCATAGACCTTGGTCACCGTGCCCCCGATGCTGGCCGTGGCGGTCAACGCCTTGGCGGTGATGGTGGCATTGGCATCGGTGATGGTGGGGGTCGTGAAGCTGTAATCGGACGATACGCTGTTGCTGCCGGTGGACGCAATGGTCAACGCACCGCTGCCGCTGGCGGTGATTTTGCTGGCCGAGGCCACGTGCGCGTTGTTGTAATTCAGCGTGATGCCCGCGGTGTTCAGGCTGAGCGTGTCGCCACTGATGCCGCCGGTGACGGAGCCCGAGACGGTGGCGCCCGTCGCCGCCGTGGTGCCGTCATAGGTCTTGGTGAGCGTGCCGCCAATGCTGGCGGTGGCCGTCAGGGCCTTGGCGGTGATAGATGCGATAGCGTCAGCGATCACGGGTGCGGTGAAGGTGTAATCCGTGGATACGCTGCTGAGGTTGGGGGAACTGATCGTGAGTGTCCCGTTGCCGGTCGCCACCACCTTGTTGGCGGTGGCCACGTGGGCCGTGTTGTAGGCCAGGCTGATGCCCGAGGTATTGAGGCTCAGCATGTCGTCGGCCACCGCGCCCGTGACCGTGCCGGAGACCGTTGCCCCGGTGGCGGTGGCGGTGCCGTCATACGTTTTGCTGAGCGTGCCCCCGATACTGGCTGCCGAGGTCAACGCCTTGGGCGTGATGGTGGCCGCTGCATTGGCAATCGTGGGGGCTGTGAAGGTGTAGTCGGTGGACACGCTGCTCGCAGCGGAAGTCCCGATGGTCAGCGTCCCGCTGCCACTGGCCACAATCGCCGTGGCGTTGGCCACGTGGGCGTTGTTGTAGGCCAGGGTGATGCCCGAGGTGTTCAGGCTCAGGCTGTCTCCCGTGACCGCTCCAGTGACCGCGCCAGTGACGGTCGCGCCAGTGGCCGTGGTGGTGCCGTCATAGGTCTTGGTGAGCGTGCCGCCGATGCTGGCGGTGGCGGTGAGCGCCTTGGGTGTGATAGACGCATTGGCGTCAGCGACCGTCGGCGCGGTGAAGTTGTAGTCGCTCGCCACGCTGTTGCTGGCCGATGAACCCACGGTCAGCGTGCCACTGCCCGTGGCGACCACTTTGTTGGCCGTGGCGACGTGGGCCGTGTTGTAGGCCAGCGTGATGCCAGCGGTGTTCAGGCTCAGGGAGTCGCCATTGATGGCGCCGGTGACAGACCCGGTGACGTTCGCGCCGGGGGCTGCCGTGGTGCCGTCATAGGTCTTGGAGAGCGTGCCGCCAATGTTGGCGGTGGCCGTGAGGGCCTTGGCCGTGATGGACGCAGCCGCGTCAGCCACGGTCGGTGCGGTGAAGCTGTAGTCGCTGGCCACGCTGTTGTTGCCGGTGGAGGCGATGGTCAGCGCACCGCTGCCGCTCGCCACCACTTTGTTGGCGCTGGCCACGTGGGCATTGTTGTAGGCCAGGGTGATGCCTGAGGTGTTCAGGGTCAGGGTGTCGCCTGACACCGCACCGGTCACGCTGCCCGAAAGGGTGGCACCCGTGGCGGTGGTGCTGCCATCGTAGGTTTTGGTGAGCGTGCCGCCGATGCTGGCGGTGGCGGTCAATGCTTTGGGCGTGATGGTGGCCGTGGCGTCGGCAATGGTGGGCGCGCTGAAGCTGTAGTCGCTCGCCACGCTGCTGGCCGTTGGTGAACTGATGGTGAGCGTGCTGCTGCCACTGGCCACAATGGCCGTGGCATTGGCCACGTGCGCGTTGTTGTAGGCCAGCGTCACCCCGGACGTGTTCAGGGTCAGCGTGTCCGTGCTGATCGCACCCGTCACCGACCCAGAAAGGGTGGCACCGGTGGCCGCCGTGGTGCCGTCGTAGGTCTTGGAGAGCGTGCCCCCGATGCTGGCTGTCGAGGTCAGCACCCGGGGGGTGATGGTCGCTGCCACACTGGCCACGGTGGGTGCGGTGAAACTGTAATCACCCGCGACACTGCTGGCCACCGGTGAGCTGATGGTGAGGGCACCATTGCCTGATGCCACGATGGCATTGGCACCGACCACGTGCGCGTTGTTGTAATTGAGCGTAATGCCGCCGGTGTTGAGGCTCAGGCTGTCGCCAGTGATGGCTCCGGTGACCGACCCGGTGACGATGGCGCCTGTGGCGGCGGTGGTGCCGTCATAGACCTTGGTCAACGTGCCCCCGATGCTGGCCGTGGAGGTCAATGCCTTGGGCGTGATGGTGGCCGTTGCATCGGCGATGGTGGGGGTGGTGAAGCTGTAGTCGCTGGCGACACTGCTGGCGGTGGACGCGCCGATCGTCAGTGCGCCACTGCCGCTGGCCGTGATCTTCGTGGCTGAGCCCACGTGGGCATTGTTGTAATTCAGGCTGATGCCCGACGCGTCCAGGCTCAGCGTGTCGCCGGCCACCGCGCCGGTGACCAGACTGGACAACGTGGCGCCGGTGGCTGTGGTGGTGCCATCGTAGACTTTGGTCAGGGTGCCGCCAATGCTGGCCGTGGTGCTCAGCGCCTTGGGCGTGATGGTGGCGTCGACATCCAGACTGGAGCGATTCAGCTGGTAATCGCCCGCCACCGAACTGCGGTTGCCGGTGACCGACAGGACGCTCAACCCATCCACCGTGACCTTGTTGGCTTGTGCCACGTGTGCATTGTTGAATGCACTGCCGGTGTTGTTCAAGGCCACGGCGGTATCACCTGTGACCAGTCCTGTCACGCTGTAGGTCGGCGTGAACCCGGACGGTGCGGCCGTGGTGCCGTCATAGGCCTTGGTGACGCCGGTGTTGGTCAGCGTGGGGGTGAGCGTGGCCGGCGTGACGGAAGCGGTCGCGTTGGCGATGGTCGGTGCCGTGAAGCTGTAGTCGGTGGACACGCTGCTGGCGGTAGAGGCACCAATGGTCAGGCTGCTGCTGCCGCTGGCGACAATGGCATTGGCACCGGCCACGTGGGCGTTGTTGTAAGCCAGCGTGATCGTCGATGTATTCAGGCTGAGGGTGTCCCCGGTGATGGCACCGCTCACCGAGCCGGATACGTTGGCACCGGTCGCTGCCGTCGTGCCGTCATACACCTTCGTGAGCGAACCGCCAATGCTGGCTGTGGCGGTCAACGCCTTGGGCGTGATGGTGGCCGTGGCGTCGGCGATGGTGGGGGCTGTGAAGCTGTAGTCCCCCGCCACGCTGTTGGCGGTGGAGGCCCCGATCGCCAGGGCGCCACTGCCAGTGGCGGTGATCTTGTTGGCCAGCGCCACGTGGGCGTTGTTGTAGGCCAGGCTGATGCCCGCGGTGTTGAGGCTCAGGGTATCCCCGGCCACGGCGCCGCTGACAGTGCCGGTCACGCTGGCGCCTATGGCACTGGTCGTGCCGTCGTAGGTTTTGGTGAGCGTGCCGCCAATGCTGGCCGTGGCGGTCAAGGCCTTGGCCGTGATGGTGGCCGTTGCATCCGCAATGGTGGGCGCGGTGAAGCTGTAGTCGCCCACCACGCTGTTGCTGCCCGACGAGGCAATGGTCAAGCTGCCACTGCCGGAGGCGACCACTTTGGTGGCTGAGCCGACGTGTGCCGAGTTGTATGCCAGCGTGATGCCACTCGTGTTGAGGCTCAGGGTGTCACCAGAGACGGCGCCACTCACCGAGCTGCTGAGCGTGGCGCCGGTGGCCGTGGTGGTGCCGTCATAGGTCTTGCTGAGGGTGCCACCGATGGTGGCTGTGGCGGTCAGGACTTTGGGGGTGATGGAAGCCGTGGCGTCTGCCACCGTGGGGGCGGTGAAGCTGTAGTCGGTGGCCACACTGCCGGCCGAACTCGCGCTGATGTTCAATGCCGCACTGCCGGTGGCCGTGATCTTGTTGGCCACCCCCACGTGGGCATTGTTGTAAGCGAGCGTGATGCCCGAGGTGTTCAGGCTCAGCGTGTCGCTGCCCGCAGCGCCGCTCACGGTACCGGTGACGCTGGCACCGGTCGCGGCCGTGGTCCCGTCATAGGTCTTGGTGAGGGTGCCGCCGATCGCCGCCGTGGCCGTCAAGGCTTTGGCTGTGATGGTGGCATTGGCATTGGCAATGGTGGGCGCGGTGAAGCTGTAGTCGCCCGCCACACTGTTGGCTGAACCGGTGCTGATGTTGAGCGTGCTGCTGCCGGTGGCCACAATGGCGTTGGCACCGACCACGTGGGCGTTGTTGTAGGCGAGGGTGATGCCTGAGTTGTCCAGCGTCAGCGTGTCGCCGCTGACCGCCCCCGTGACCGAGCCAGTGACGCTGGCGCCGGTGGCCGTGGTGGTACCGTCATACGCCTTGGTCAGGGTGCCGCCAATACTGGCGGTGGCCGACAGCACCTTGGGGGTGACCGAGGCGGCCACGGACTGGGTGGTGGTGCTGAGCGCGTAGTCGGTCGCTGCCGAGTTCTTGTTGCCGGTGATCCCGGTCAGCGACAAGCCGGACACCGTCAGCGTGGTGGCTTGCCCGGCGTGGGCATTGTCCAGGGCGACTGACGTCTGACCCAGTGTGGCGGTTGTATCGCCGCTGACCAGACCGCTGAAACTGTACGCGGGGTTGAAACCGGTCGGCGCACTGACCGTGCCATCATAGGCTTTGGTCACGCCCGAGTTGGTGAGGGTGGGGGTCAGCGTGGCCGGGGTGATCGTGACGGGTGCGAGCGTGCTGTCGAGTGTGGGCAACTGGTAGTTGCTGGCCGCCCCGCCTGTGCCGTTGGCCAGCGTGATCGTCTGGATGTATTTGCCATCGGTGGCCACGTGCGCATCACTGGCTGCTGCGCCTGCAGCCACCAGGCTTTCGTTGGCAATGCCGGTCTGAACCGTGACCTGTCCTGCGCTCAGGGCCGTGGTGCCGTCGTAGGTTTTGGTGGCACTCAGGCTGACGGTCTTGGGCGTGATCGTGCCGATGGCCCCCGTGATGGTTGAACTGTTCAGGGTGTAGCCGTACACAGGCTTGCTGCCCGTGGCCACGCTGCTGGATACCCCAGCCAAGGCCAGGTTGCTGGCGGTGACCTGAACATTCGACCCGACATTCTTGCTGGCGTAGGTGCCGGTACTGGGCAGGGTCAGGTTGACGTCGGTGTCCCCGCCCACCATGCCCGTGGTGTTGAAGTTGGAGGCTGACAGCGTGGCGGTGGTGGTGCCGTCGTAGACCCGGGACGCACTGCCGGTCAACGCCACCGTCAGGACGGGCGCATAGCTGTACAGAAAGGCATTGCCGGTGCCCAGCGGCGCGGTGGTCCCCAGGGTCGCGTTGACTTGCTTGTAATCAAACGCCAATCCCCCGGTGGTGTCACCAATGGCCGCGCTGGCATTGAAGGGGTCGGTGTTGCGGCTCCAGACCTGCCAAGTGCCGCCTGAGCCCACGTCAAAGGCGCTGCTTCCACTGTTGTTGGTGAAGCGGCTGCCGCTGATCTGGATGTTGCCACCATTGGTGACGATGGACGAATTTGCATCGAGCGTGACAGCCCCCGCGCTGAGCGGCGACCCGGCCAGATAACCGGCCCTGAGCACGGTGTCGAGCTTGCCCGCCGTGGATTGGATGGAACTGCCCGAGCTCAGGGTGATGTGTCGCCCCGCGCTGATTGTCAGGGTGGCGTCGGCCCCACTGGATTTGACGATCGAGACATTGGCATCCAGGGTGATGTCGCGATCGGCCTGGGTCTCCACGCTGCTGCTGCCCAGCGAGGTGCTGATGGTGCTGGCGGTGGCCGTGTCAATCGTCAGGTCCGTGGGGTCGATGAGCCAGGTGCCTGCTTTGCCCGTGGGCGAGGCCGCGGTCACGCGTGCCTGTCGGATATCCACCTGGTGACCCGATGTTTCCACCTTGCCCCCTGAGCCCGCCAGCGGGCCTGCTGAGGCATCGATGGTTCCACTGACCAGGGTCTGGCTGTCCGGGTTGCTGACCTGACTCCAGAGCACGGCAACGCCACCGTCGCCATTGACTTTGGAACTCACATCGATCTTGCTGCCCGACTCCATGGTGACGGTGGTGGCCTGTCTTGTGCTCCCTGAGCCTTGCCAGCCCCCGCCCACCAGCACGGAACCCCCTGATGCCTGACCCGAGGCATCGATCACCAGGTTGGAACGCAGAACCACGCGTTCGCCCGTGGCCACGATCGAACCGCCTGAGGCGCCGGGTGTCTCACCCCGGGCAGCAATTTGTCCCCCCAGGTCGGCACTGCCGCGCGGACCTGCGTCCAGCATGATGCGCCCGCCCACCTCTGACAGGGTGGGCGCACTCAGGGTGCCTGTGTTCTTGATGACCGATTCGCGCAAGGCGTTGGCGCTGCTGGCTGAGATGAGGATCAGCCCGCCATCTGCGCGCACGGCCTGGCGGTTTTCAATCAGCGCATCCAGTGCGCTTTTCTCGATCTGGAGCGAGATCAATTTGTTGCCGCCAATTTGCAGCGACACTTTGTCGCCAGCGGCCAGGGCCACCGTGCCCTCCCGTGCCCAGATCACCCCTTCGTTGATCACCTTGGGCGCCAGCAAGGCAATATAGCCACCCAGGTAGGCCGTCAGTTGCCCCTGGTTCAGCACCGTCCCCCCGGACTTGTCCGCTTCCCACTGGTTCTTGCCGGCCATGAAGTTCTCGTTGGAGATATTCAGGGTGGTGGCGGTCAAACCGGCGGCATCGACCTGTGATTTGGGGCCGAAAATGACGCCACTGGAGTTGCTGAGGAACACTTGCCCGTTGGCCGTGATTTTCCCCATGATTTGCGAAGGGTCGGCGCTCAAGACCCGGTTCAGCGTGACGGACGATGAGGACGGCTGCACAAAATCAACACGCGCACCCGAGCCGACATTGAACGAACCCCACTCGATGGCGGCCCGGTTGGTGGCCTGGATCACGCTCATCACCGCGTTGTTTTGCTGGATCTGTGCCTGTCCGGCGACCACGCGGCCAGCCGTCGGCAATTGACTGGCTGCGGGCAGGGCAGGGGTTTGCGCGTGCACAACGCCCAGCACGTGCAGGCACAGCATCAGAAACAGCGGCGTGCGGTTGGGTAAGACGATGTTGACTGGGCGCAGTTTCATGGCGTGCCCGTTCAGAGGAAATGGCTGAAGGTCAGCCAGAAACGATTGATACTCAGGGTACCGTCCTGATCCAGGCCGGTGGTGCTGTTGGCCAGCGGGCTCAGACCCAGCCGTTTGGCCCAGGTGAGCTTCAATTGCGACTGGCCCAACCCCGTGTTGATGGCGGTGCCCACACTCAGTCCGTGTCCCCGCAAGGCGTATTTGTTCAGGCTGTCAGCGCCCCAGGTGTATTTGTTGACCGTGGCAACCCCCAGGTCCTTGAAGACACTCAGGGTGAGTGGTTGTTGGTCGCCCCACTGAACCTGGCGGAACCATTCCAGGTTCAGCACATGGCCCGCGCTCGCGCCCCCTTCATTCACCGGATAGGCGCGGACACCTTGCGGACCGCCCAGGAAAATCTTCTCCGACCCGTCCAGGTTTTTGCTGGCCCACTGCCCCTGCCAGTTGAACTGGAAGACATCCACATCGGACATCTTTTGCTGCCGTATCCACTGTGCCCGTGTCTTGTTGAAAATGCCCGCGGTCTGGGCGCCATTCGCATCGGCGGTCTCGTTGGGTGAGCCCGTCAAGTTCAGGTAACCCACTGACAACTGGTAGCTGACGGAGTTCGACCCCTGCAGGGAATCCTGGAACTGGCCGTTCAATCCGGCGGTGAGTACATCCGAGCGGTAATCTGAGGCCACCACTTCGTTGGCATGGTTGGTGAAGCGTTTCTTTTCCAGGCTGGCGGTGGCGTTGATGGAACTGGTGGCGTTGCGCAACCAGGGATACATCAATTCCAGTCCCAGGGAGTTCGAGGGGCCGTGTGCATGGATGGCGCTGAATTCAGGCAGTGCCAGTTGGTAGCGCGACAGACTGGCAAACACCCCCCCGCGCAGGCCGGATCCCCCCAGGGGTTCGCTGTAGCTGATGCGACCCGAGTTCAGGCCTTCGGACTTGGTCACCTGCACGGTGGTGAGGTCGCCGCGCTGCAAAAATCCCTTGAGGGTGGCCTGGCCCGTGGCGCGCAGGGTACCCGTGGAGCGCGAGCCCCCGTTGTCCACCAACAGCGAGCCTTCATGCGGTTTGGCGTCAGCCACGGTGAGGACGGCCTCGGTTTCACCCGATGAATTGCCGGGACGCAGCGACAGGGTGGACTCAACCCCCGGCAACTCGTTGATGATCTGTCCGGCGCGTTCCAGCTTTTTGAGCGAGATCGGCTCGTTCAGCGGTGAGGCGTGCAGCACGAATTCGCGCGGAATGTCGGGTTTCACGGCAGCTTGCGGGGAGGTTTGCACGTCGACACCCGAGAGCACCGCTTCAATGATTTGGATCTTCACCGTGCCATCGGTCAGATCCTGCGAGGGCAATTCGACCTTGGCCAACCACCCGTCACGCCGGTACAGCGTTGAAACCGCTTCCACGGCGCGCTCGAGCGAGGGAATGCTGATGGGATGGCCGATCCAGGCCGACAAATAGGTCTCGAGACGGGCTGAGCTGTAAACCGAATGGCCGCTGAAATCAAAGCGTTTGACCGTTGGCGATGGCGGGGGAGCCGTCGCGGTGGCGGACTGGGTCGCCACGGGTGGGGGCGATGACAAGCGAGCGGCTGCCTGTCCATCGGCGGGCGATGGGGGTGTCGAGGTGGCCGCGGTGGCCGGTGGTGGGGGTTGAGTCGTGGTCGACTGCGGGGGCGCGCGGGTGGCGTCGGGAGGGTTGAAGACCAACCAGCCCCGCGAGTCCACTGACGTACCGGGGGTCACAATCGGGGCTGCGGGCTGTGGCCGTGCCGACGGGGCGATGGGGGCCGGGATGACGGCCGCATTGCGGGGCGGAAACTGTACCCAGTTGCTCATGTCCCGCGCTGCCGCCTCGCGTGCCAAGTCCGCGCGGTCTTGAGCCGACGCACTGTCGTGCACCAGCGTGACGACGCTGGCAATACATACCAAAGTACGTATATTGGGCTTTTGGGGAGGAATTCGGCGGAAAATCATGGGCTTTTAAGGGCGATCTCCATGCTATCGACCAGTTTTGACGAGACTTTAGTCAGGTCGCCCCAAAAAAAGCCCCCCGCCTTTAGCGAAAACCCTAGCCCGACTAACAGACCCGAGAACCGCGCCCCCCACCGGGGAAGCCTTCGCGCACGGCCTCGGCAAGGCCGCCGGTGCTTGCTGGCAGGTGCCCAGCCCGATGGCCCTGCCTATACTCAATCCCCAACTAACCCGTTAAAGAGGATTCGCTATGCGCCCAGAGGGCCGAGCTGCCACCGACTCACTCTATTTTGACTACCCGCACTTCGCCGCCCCCGCGCGACCTGCTGTGGCCAACACGGCGTCTCCGGTGGTGATAGTGGGGGCCGGTCCTGTGGGCATGACCGCCGCGCTCACCCTGGCGCGCTGGGGCGTGCCGTGTGTGTTGCTGGACAACAAGTCAACGTTCAACGACGGCAGCCGGGCCATTTGTCTGGCGCGGCAGAGTTTTCACATTTTTGAATCGGTGGGCGCCGTGGACGCCTTCCTGGACAAGTCCTTGCCCTACCTCTCTGGCCGCTCTTTTTACCGGGGCCAGCAGATCCTGCAATTTTTCATGCCCGATGGTCCGCATGAGAAGTACCGTCCTATGTACAACTTGCAGCAGCAGTACACCGAGTCCTTCCTGTATGCAGCCGTGGTGCGTGAACCCCTGATCGAGGTGCGATGGCAGTCGGAGGTGGTGGATGTCCAGCAAGCCGACGCCAGCGTGACCCTGACGGTGCAAGATCCGCAGGGGGCCTACCCGCTGGAAGCCGCTTGGGTTTTGGCCGCTGACGGTGCGCGCAGTGTGGTGCGCAGTCGTCGTGGGTTGCGCTTGAAGGGACAGAATTTCGAGGGTCGGTACATCATTGCGGACATCCAGATGAAGCGTTCGCCGCAGGGCTCACACCGGCCCGTTGAGCGGTTGGCGTTGTTCGATCCGGACTGCCGACGCGGGGGGACGGTGCTGGTTCATGAGCAACCCGATGACATCCTGCGCATCGACTACCAGGTGAACCCGGGTGAGTCGGAAGCGGAGGCGCTCAAAGAAGAGGCCATCCGTCACAGCATTGCCGGCGTGCTCGCCGACCTGGGGTGGACCGAACCCTGGCAACTGGAGTGGTGGAGCATCTATTCGGCCAACACCCTGGCCCTGGACGATTACCGGGACGGACGCATTTTTTTCATTGGCGACAGCGCACACATCGTGCCCATTTTCGGTGTGCGGGGCCTCAACAATGGCCTGGCCGATGCGCAGAACATCGGCTGGAAACTGGGCATGGTGTTGAGCGGGCAAGCCGGGCCGGACTTGCTCGACAGTTACAGCCACGAGCGGCATGGCGCCACGATGGACGTGTTTGCCAACGCCAGCAAATCGTCCCGCTTCATGACGCCGCAAACCCGCGGGTGGTCGCTGATGCGGGACGCGGCCTTGTCACTCGCCTTGCGCCATCGTTTTGCCGGCGAGTTTGCGAATCCACGCAACATGACCCCCTACACCTATGCCGACAGCCCCAGCGTCACCCCCGATGAATCGGTCTGGACCTGCGGCCCTGCCGTGGGCTCGGTGGCGAAGAACCTCAGACTCGCGTCGGGTTTCCTCAGCGATCTGCTGGGGCCGGGCTTCACCCTGTTGTACTTCGGAACGCCCCCCGCGACTGTCGCGCACCCCGGTTTGAAGGTGCTGCCACTGGATCCTGCGGGCGAGGTTGCCCAAGCCTATGGCGCACAGGAGGGGGGCGCCTACCTCATCAGGCCCGACATGCACGTGGCAGCTCGTTGGCCACAGGTGGACGCCGATGCGATCCGTCGGGCCCTGGACCGGGCACTGGGTCGGATGGATGTCCCGGCCACCCCTTGCCACTGACCCCTCGGCAACTCACCACTGAGCACCACCATGACGCTTGAAGATTTTTATTCAGCACTGGCCGTCGCCATCGATGACGCAGGCCCCGACCAGGAAGCCTTGATGTTGTCAAAACTGGCCTTGCTGCTGGCCCATGAATTGAATCAACCGCAGCGTGCCATCGCCTTGATTGAAGAAGCCCGGTCGCAGGCCTGAGGTTGTGAGCCAGCAGGGCAGCCTTCAAGCCAGCCCCCCGGCTGAGTCCGTCGAGTTACGGATTGACTTCTTTGACGTGGATGACGCGGTGGACGGACTGCACGCAGCGAAATCCGACATAGGCGACCCGCGTGTCGACCGGCTTGGACGCCACATCCGCTTCCCGTTGCCGAGAGGCGTCGTACCACAAAGAACTGCCCCGCGTGATGCGTTCGTCACCCACCGCGGTATTGACCCATTCCCACACATTGCCGCCCATGTCGTACAACCCATTGACGCCGGGGGCTGTTTGCATGACAGGCAGGTGTCCGGTACCACGGCTCATGCTGCCGGTGGGCGCAGTGCCCTGTCGGTTCGCACACCCTGTCAGGCAATGGCTCTCGCGGGCGGTGTCGCCATGGGGGTACGCATACCGCTTGCCCGGGATCCATCCGGCCGGGGGTTGATCGCGTTGCTCCAAAAACGCCGCGGCGGTCCATTCGGCATCGGTGGGCAATCGTTTGTTGAAGTGACGGCAAATTGCCTGGGCCTCACCAAAGGTCAGGTGCACAGCGGGTTCGGCGTCCGTGGCGGGAACACCAAAGGGTTGGCGCCAGGTCCATCCCATTTTTTTTGCATCCAGCCAGACTCATAGATGAATCCGCCTCCCTCTTGCTCGGCACGGCTGCGAAAGCCGGTAGCAGTGGCGAACTGCCTGACCTGGCCCACGGTCATTTCATGGATGTCCCACAGCAGCCCGTGAACCAGGGATTGTTGTCCCAGGGTTTGTGCGTGAGCAGCGCTGCACATCCATCCGGCCACCATGAGCCACGCCATGAGCTTTGCACGACAGCCGCTGTTCATGGCATGAAAAAGAAGAAGTACACCACGGTCTGCATGCGTCGCAGCCCATCCATACGGCCTATTGGTCGACCGGCTGCATCGTAGAGTCGATCGCCTTCCAACCGGCCCATCGGCGTGCCTGACGCACTGGACAGGCGCTCGCCATCGACTCGCCCGATCGGACGTCCTGATGAGTCAAAGACACGATCCCCATCCAATCGCCCGAGTGGGCGGCCGGCGGCGTCATAAATGTGAGCACCCTCAACGCGTCCCAGCGGTCGCCCCGAAGCGTCATAAAACCGATCGCCGTCCACGCGAGCCACGGGACGTCCGCTCCCGTCGTATATCCGCTGGGCCCAGGTGGGTGATGAGGTGATCACCGCGATCCAGCTGATCAGCAGCAGTTGACCCAGAGCACGCATCAAAAATCGTACAACCTTGCGGGGTTGTCCACCAAAATTTGGTTGCGGGTCGTCACATCGGGCACCCACTCGGCCAAGGTGTCCAGCAAGGCCCCGTCATTGGGCATGTCGCCCTCGAAGGCCGTGTGGGGCCAGTCCGATCCCCAGACCAGCCGGTCGGGTCGGCGCTGGACCAGACGCTGGGCAAACAAGCGCAGGTCAGGGTAGGGGGTCGGCTGGGAAGACAAACGGTAGCCGCCGGAGAGTTTCACCCAGGTCCGTCCTTTGTCCATCAGACGCTCCAGTGCGACAAAGCCTTCCGCGCTGCCTGGCCCGGTCGGGTGAAAGTGACCCAGGTGATCAAACACCACCTCACACGGCAACCCCTCGATGCGTGCCTGGAGTGCCGGCAATGTGCTGATGTCCATCAGGAACTGCAGGTGCCACCCCCGATCGGCCAGTCGCGAGGCCAATGCTTCCAGACCCTCCAGCGAGGAGCCGCCACGAAACAGCAGGTTCACGCGAGCGCCCCTGAAGCCGTCCGCCTGCAGCGCATCCAACTCGTGCGAGGACACATCCGGCGGGACCACGGCCACGCCCCTGAATGCACCGTGTGAGGCCCGCAGGGCATCGCGGGTGCATTGGTTGTCATAGCCGTAAAAACTGGGCTGAACGATCACGGCGCGCTGAATCCCCAAGGTGTGCAGCATGGCCTGGTAGGACGCCAGGCTGGCGGGTGGGGGCGTATAGCTTCTGGGCGTGACCATCGGGTAGCGGTCCACCGGTCCGATGATGTGGGCGTGGCTGTCGCAGGCCAGCGCAGGGGGCGTGAAACCGGCAGGACGCGGGGAGGGGTCAGGTGGCCTGCAGGTGGGGAAATCCTCTGAAGAACTCGGGGCGCTGGACGTACTCATGATCAACCTGATGACTGGGGTGTAGGGACAATGTCGTACGCCCAAGTGTAGGGGTCAATGCGCTTTCTCGTCTGGGTTTTCCTCGAAATGCTTCCAGCAGGAAGTTTCGGCGATCACCTCGCTCTGGTTGTCCAGGCAGTATTGGCGATGCACACGTTTTTTGGCATCGCTGATGATGAAGTTGCGGTAGAGCGTTCGCTTACGCAGGTACACAATGATCTGGCGCGCTTCCGGACAGTTGTCAGTCAGCACGCAGTTGCGCATGGCACTGGAGGAGGGGAACATCTGAATGGCGATGATGGGGAGCTTTTTCCCGGTGTGTGTGCTGATGAGTTGCAGCGCACAGGTCGAGCCGCTGACCTCCGGCAAGCCATCGCGTGCCGCCAGCTTGTTGAAATCCTGCACGTTGAGGCGGCGGTACCAATCACCGATGGTGCCCCGGCAAATGAAAAACTCTTCCGCATCGGTCTTGTGGAAGGGCTCGATGTAGGGACGGCGCTTGGAGTCGAGGTAAAAGAGCGGCTCAATGCCCTCGAACGTGCGACCGGACGACGCACTGCTGGCGTGGCTGCCCCCGCCCGCACTCGCTGGTGCATCGGACGATGCCTGCGAAATGGCGGGTGCCAGCAAGCCCAGCACCAGCGTGAGTAGCAGTGAAAACCAACTCTTTGGTAGTAATTTTGACGATGTCATGGCAAAAACCCGTTGCACAGAAGGTCGGCGCGAAACGCCATCCCTTGAGTGTCAGGCGTCAGTCAATGCCGTAGCAGGTGGTGTCTTTGTGCCACTTGCCCTTGGACGAGACACAGTGCTGGGCAATCAGCTTGCGGGTCAGGTCGGACAAAAAGTACGAGCGGTAGAGTCCATCCGCCTTGGGCACCAGGCTGACCGATCGGAACACGGTGCAACGGTCGTCACGCACGCAGTCATTCATGGCGCGCACGTTGCTGTAGAACTGAACACTCAAGCGCCCGGGGGACAGGCTTTTGGCCGTGCCCAGGCTCACCACACAGGCCGAGCCATCCACAAACGGAAGACTGACCAATTCGTTGAAGTAGTTGATTTCCGCCACCATGAGTTCGGCGAACCAGGGCGCCACCGTGCCACGGCACTCGTAGTAAATCAGGCGATCGGTCTCATGAACCGGCTCGGACAGCGGCTTGTTTTGCGCGTCCAGCCGCATCATCGGCTCTTTGCCGGAGGTGGGGGGACGGCTTTGTAGGGATTTTGACGGCGTCACCCCGAACGGGCTGGACAGACCGGAACTGGGGGCACTTTCAGCAGCTGAACTGGCCGCTGGGGTGTCTCCGTTGGCCGAGCGTTCTTCCTGGCCTTTTTTGACGGGGTAGGGCTTGTAGCGGGGTTCGGGCTTGTCTTGGCTGAACGCTTGGCCAAATAAGAGCAAGGACAATGTAAACACTGAGGCCAATGTCCTCAGGGTCTGGAAAAACCGGTTATGCTGACTCTTCATGTGAGCGTATCGTACAAGAAATGTGAACAAGCTCCAGAGATTGATTTTGGAGCCGATCAAGGGGATATGGCAATTTTCAATTTCATGCGCGTCATGCTGATGGGGTTCGTGCTACTCCTGCAGGCCTGTGGCGGCGGCGGTGGGGGTAGTGGCGGTACCAATGGATCCACACAAGTGGTCATGCCCAAAACGGTGCTGCCAAGCTCGTTTGAAAACAAGTCAATTTCTGATTTGCCAACGGAGTTGACGCAGTTGCCCAACCTGAGAGCGATCACGAGTTTGGGCCTGACTCTGGACTCCGTTCCTTCCAGTCTCGCAGTGTCTGATTTCCAGCGTAACGGAACCTACTCCGCATTTGTGATCGCTTCAGATGGCAGCTCGGTGCAAGCCTATTTCATTGGCTACGCCTCGGGTACATGGTCAGATCTAAGTGGCAGTCTGTTTCGATCGGCAGGCGACAGGGTTTCATGCGCCAAGCCACAGCAATCCCTGGTGGCAGACCTTAACCGAGATGGGCGACCAGACGTCTATGTGGTGTGCGCGGGCGTCATATCAGGCGCGTCTTTGCAGTCGGAGCCACAGTATGTGTATCTGAGCCAGTCAGACGGGACTTATGTGCGGACAACAACCGCGATCATCGCTCCCTCTGTCACACTCCACGCCAGCAGTGCCGCGATTGCTGATATTGATGGAAACAGCTGCCTGGATGTGGTCACTACCGATAACGGGAGTTTGAAAGTCATGATGGGAACATGCACTTCAGGTTCCTACACGTTGAACGATCCCGCCGGCAATGCTGGACGGGTTAATTTTTTATACGCGGGGGCTACTCTGCCTAGCAATATTCAAAGTGTCTTCCTGATTCCGAGAGGAAGCGCTCCGGCGCGTTATGACTTGATGGTCGGAGGTTCTAGCGCTGGTGGAGCGGCGTCTTTCCGTTGGTATTTGAACCACACCGGATATTTTGATCCAAGTACCGCACTCGAATTTCGAACGTATTCTCTTCCGTTTGGTGACAGTACCAATCGGTATGACTATTTGGAGTCAGGCTCATACGGCTATGTCTACATGTCCAACACACCTGGAGGGGCGGTGGGCCAGAGCTTTGTCAAATTGGCACGAATTCCCTTGCCCGGTGTCGGCAGTGACACGACCAACCTGGCGTACCTGGTTCCCGCAGTTGGCGAGCCCTTGACCAACTGGCCGAGTACCATCCGATTGGTCAATAGCAACCTCCGCGTTTATGACGCCGGATGTGGACTCGTCACAACCTTGGACAACATGACTCGTTGTGGCAAGCAGTATCCGATTGCGGGATTTGTGCCTTGAGGTTGCAGGTGGCGATACGATTGCTCGTCCTCACCGCCTCACAAACTGCTGCTTCCCGAACAACATCTCCCGAGCCTTGTCGTCCGTGATCGGCTTGCGCAGATCCGCCAACACCTGAACGCCACGTTGCACCGCCGGGCGGGCCGCAATGGTGTCAAACCAGTGCTTGAGGTGCGGATAGTCAGCCCAGTCGATGCCCTGGTTCTGCCAGTTGCGTAGCCACGGGAAGATGGCCATGTCCGCGATGGTGTACGTGTTGCCGGCGATGAACTTGGTCTTGGACACCTGCTTGTCCATCACGCCGTACAGGCGCTTGGCCTCGTTGGTGTAGCGGTTGATGGCGTATTCGATTTTCTCGGGCGCGTAGAGGCGGAAATGGTGATTCTGTCCCAGCATGGGGCCCACGCCGCCCATCTGGAACATCAGCCACTGCAGCACCTCAAACTTGGCGCGATCGCTGCGGGGCATGAACTTGCCCATCTTGGACGCCAGGTACACCAGGATAGCGCCCGACTCGAACACGCTGATGGGTTTACCGTCCGGGCCGTGAGGGTCCACCAGCGCCGGAATCTTGTTATTGGGGCTGATGCGCAAAAAATCCGGCGCAAACTGATCGCCGGTGCCGATGTTGACAGGAATGGCTCGCCAGTCGCGGTTGAGCCGCAAACCACATTCCTCCAGCATGATGTGGACCTTGTGGCCGTTGGGCGTGGCCCAGCTGTAAACATCGATCATGGTCAGACCTTTCAGGAACCGCGGGTGACGGGCATCTCGACGTCCTGGTGCGCCGTCGCAATTTGACGCGCCAGTTCCAGCTTGGCGATCGAGTTGCGATGCACCTCGTCCGGGCCGTCCGCAAAGCGCAGCGTGCGCTGGTGGGCATAGGCGTAAGCCAGCGGGAAATCGTCGCTGATGCCGCCGCCGCCATGGGCCTGGATAGCCCAGTCGATGATCTTGGTGGCCATGTTGGGGGCGATGACCTTGATCATGGCGATCTCGGCCTTGGCGACCTTGTTGCCCACCGTGTCCATCATGTAGGCGGCCTTGAGGGTCATCAGGCGTGCCTGCTCGATCATGATGCGCGACTCGGCAATTCGCTCGTGCCACACGCCTTGGGCGGAGATGGGCTTGCCAAACGCCACACGGCTGTTGAGGCGTTTGCACATGAGTTCCAGGGCACGCTCGGCAGCGCCAATGGAGCGCATGCAGTGGTGGATACGTCCCGGGCCCAGGCGACCTTGGGCAATTTCAAAGCCGCGGCCTTCACCCAGCAGGATGTGGTCCGCCGGCACGCGCACGTTCTTGAGTTCGACTTCCATGTGGCCGTGCGGCGCGTCGTCGTAACCGAACACGGTGAGCGGGCGCAGCACCGACACGCCGGGGGTGTTGGCCGGGATGATGATCATGCTTTGTTGTGAGTGGCGCGGAGCCTCGGGATCGGTTTTACCCATCACGATGTACACGGCGCAACGCGGGTCGCCGGCACCAGAACTCCACCACTTGCGTCCGTTGATGACATAGTGGTCGCCATCGCGCTCAATGCGGCACTGCACGTTGGTGGCGTCCGAGGAGGCCACGTCCGGTTCGGTCATCAGGAAGGCAGAGCGGATCTCGCCGCGCAGCAACGGCTCGAGCCAGCGGTCCTTGAGCGCTTCGCTGGCGTAGCGCTCGAAGGTTTCCATGTTGCCGGTGTCCGGGGCCGAGCAGTTGAAGACCTCGGCGGCGAAGGGCACACGACCCATGATTTCGCACAGCGGTGCGTATTCCAGGTTGGACAGGCCTTCCGGGGCGCGCTTGCTGTGCGGAATGAAGAGGTTCCACAAGCCGGCCTTGCGTGCCAGGGGCTTGAGCTCTTCAATGACCTTGGTGGGAATCCAGGCGTTGCCCTTGGCGCGGTTCTCCGCGATTTCAGCGAAGAAGCGGGCTTCGTTGGGGTAAATGTGCTGTTCCATGAAGGCCAGCAATTTGGCCTGCATCTGTTTGACTTTGTCGGTGTAATCGAAGTTCATGCTCAGCTTCTCCAGGAAATCTTGGTGTTGTTGTGTGGGTTCAAAAGAGTTCAGGCCTGTTGTGCGTATCGCCAGGCCATTTCTGCCATGGGGCGCGCGCGCGCGCCCGCCGCAACCGCCTCATCGCTGGAGGCCGTACCGGACTCCACGCGCTTGGCAATGCCTTGCAAAATGGCGGCAATGCGGAACATGTTGTAGGCCAGGTAGAAGTTCCAGTCCTGGGCCAATGATTCGGGGGTGGCCAGGCCCGTGCGTTCGCAGTACAGGCGGATGTATTCGTCTTCGGACGGGATGCCCAGGGCCTGCAGGTCCAGACCGCCAATGCCGCGGAAAGTACCGGGCGGGATGTGCCAGGCCATGCAGTTGTAGCTGAAGTCGGCCAGGGGATGCCCCAGCGTGGACAGCTCCCAATCCAGCACCGCCAGGATGCGAGGCTCGGTGGGATGGAAGATCACATTGTCCAGGCGGTAGTCACCGTGCACGATGCTGGTGAGCGGGGCGCGGGCACTGTCTGGCATGTGAGAGGGCAACCAGTCGATGAGCTTGTCCATCTCGGGGATGGGCTGGGTGATGGAGGCCTGGTACTGCTTGCTCCAACGGCCAATCTGCCGTTCGAAGTAGTTGCCGGGCTTGCCATAGGTCTCCAGGCCGCGCTCCAGATACGGCACGCTGTGCAGGGCCGCGAGCACACGATTGAGCTCCAGGTAAAGCTCGCGTCGCTCAGCAGGCGCCATGCCGGGGAGTTCCTGGTCCCAGAGCACACGACCCTGCACGAATTCCATCACATAGAAAGCGCGACCGATGACCGACTCGTCCTCGCACAGCACATGCATGCGGGCCACCGGGACCGCCGTGCCATGCAGGGCCTGCATGACGCGAAACTCGCGCTCGATGGCGTGGGCCGAGGGCAGCAGTTTGGCCACGGGGCCGGGCTTGGCCCGCATCACATATTCGACGGACGGCGTGATGAGCTTGTAGGTGGGGTTGGACTGGCCACCTTTGAACATTTCCACCTGCAACGGGCCGGCAAAACCCGGCATGTGCTGCTGCAGCCAGTTCGCCAGCGCCGCTTCGTCAATACGATGCTGGGCGCTCACGGCACGGGTACCGCTGAAGGTGTCGTTCTGGCTCATATCACTGCTCGGCTTCGCTGATGCGCATGAGCGCATCGCGGTTGCGAATCACGATGCCACCGGCTTCGATGCGGATGGATTCCTCGCGTTCCATGGACTTGAGTTCCTGGTTCACGCGCTGGCGCGACGCCCCCAGCAACTGGGCCAGCTCTTCCTGGGCCAGGTGCAGGCTGATGCGGACTTCCTGGGCGTTGGACAGCGAGGGAACGCCGTAGCTGCGTCCCAGGTGCAACAACTGCTTGGCCAGGCGTGAGCGCAAGGGCAGGGTGTTGAGGTCTTCCACCAGTCCAAACAACTGGCGGATACGACGCGCCTGCAACTTCAGCATGGCTTGGTAGAACTCGACGTGCAGCCCAAGGATTTTCTGGAAATCGGCCTTGGCCACGCACAGGATGGTGGTCTCGCCATGGGCGTACACATCGTGTGTGCGGCGGTCGCCGTCCAGAATGGCCACATCCCCGAACCAGATGCCCGGCTCGATGTAGTCGAAGGTGATCTGCTTGCCCGACAGCGAGGTGGAGCTCACGCGCACCGCGCCCTTGGCGCAAGCCATCCACTCTTCGGGTGGATCGCCGCGCGCCGCAATGAGGTCGCCGTCTCTGCATCGTTTGACGTAGGCGCATCGAAGGATGTCGTGTCGGAGTGAAGGTGAAAGGGAAGAAAACCAGCGACCCGAATTGATCGCTTCACGTTCTTCCATCGTAAGAATGGGATCGTCCATATGCTGTCTTGTCAGTGACCCGAATTGAAATCATTGTCGCGCCAGGGACCGGGTGCGCCCCTGTGCCATGTCGCCTGCGTGTCTGCTGTCAACGCCACGCAAGCCACGGAAAAATTAACGGGTGTACCGAGGCGGCGTCTTGGACAAAAACGCCTGGATGCCGATCCCGCCATTGGCGTGATGCAGGTTACGCACCAGATGGTCGCGCTCGGCGTCCAGCAAGGTGTCGAGGCTTTCGGCCTGCGCCACAGACAGCAACTCTTTGATGCTGCCCAGGACATTGCCCGCACGGGCGTTGAGTTGCTCGGCCAGTGCCAGGGCCTGCGTCAGGGCTTGGCCCGGGGCGCACACCTGGTTGACGATGCCACGCTCAAGCAGCGTGGTGGCCGAGAGTCGCTCGCCCAGCATCAGCCACTGGTTGGCCAGGTTGCGGGGAACCTTGTGCGCCAGTTGCCAGGTGGCGCCGCCATCCGGGGACAGCCCCACGTTGCTGTAGGCCAGGGAAAACACGCTCTCGCTGGACGCCACCACCAGGTCACAGGCCAGGACCAGCGAAAAGCCGGCCCCTGCACAGGCCCCTTCCACGGCCGCGATCACGGGCTTGGGGAAGGTTTCCAGGCATTCAATCCAGGCATGAAAGGTGTCGACGCTGCTGGCCTGGTGCTCGGGTGGCTTCGAGCGGTTGTCCAGCAGTCGCTGCAGGTTGCCACCGGCAGAAAAGTGCGGTCCCTCGCCCGTGATGATCACGCTGTGCACCTCGCGCTGATCGGCCGCGATGTTGAGGGCTTCGATACCGGCGGCATAAATGCCGGGTCCCAGCGCGTTACGTGCATCCGGATTCGAGATGGTCAGGACCATGGTGGCCCCGTGGCTGGAACTTTTGAGTTGTTCGGTCATGCGCAGAATCCGTTCAGGCTTCGCGATGTAGCAGGCTGAGCCCGATGGCACCGCGACGGCGCAGCCAGGGGCTGGGACGATAGCGCGGGTCGCCATACACGGTTTGCAGGTTGAACAGGGTTTCCAGCAGGTTGTCCGGGCCCAGTTTGTCGCCCAGGGCCAGCGGGCCCATGGGGTAGCCCAGCCCCAGGGTGACGGCCAGTTCCAGGTCTTGCGGACTGCAGATGCCTTGCTGGCAGATGTCACAGGCAATGTTGACAATGTTGGCCACCACGCGCTGGGTGACAAAACCGCCGCTGTCTCGGATCACACTCACGGCCTTGCCGTCGCGGGCAAAGAGGGCATGGGCCGCGTCGCGCATGTCGGCGCGGGTGGCGGGGTTGGTGGCCAGAACGCGTCGTTTGGTGGCGTTGTCAGGCAACAGGAGGTCAATGCCCACCGTGCGGGACGGATCCAGCCGTTCCACCACGGCCACCGTGGTCACATCAAAGCCCAGCGGGGCCACCAGACACAGCGCCTGCACGGATGGCGAGGACCCGGTCTCAATGTTGGCACCCAGATCTTTAAGGAGTTGGAAGAACTCGGCGCGTCGTGCGGCGCGGGAGGAGACCCAGACGGGCGGGAGTTCTGCCACCACCGGCACGGGCGGTTCGGGCGGTACGATCGCACCGCTGGCTTCATAGCGGTAAAACCCTTCGCCGACTTTTCGCCCGACCACGCCACCCGCCATGCGCTGGGCGGCAATCACGTTGGGGCGGTAGCGTGGCTCCTCATAGTACTGGTGGTAAATCGATTCCATGACCGGGTGAGAGACATCCAGTCCCGTCAGGTCAAACAGCTCGAAGGGGCCAAGCTTGAAGCCCACCTGGTCCTTGAGGATGCGATCGGTGGTGGCGAAGTCGGTGACACCCTCGCTCACCAGTCGCAATGCCTCGGTGCCATACCCACGTCCTGCGTGGTTCACGATGAAGCCCGGCGTGTCCTGCGCCATCACGGCGGTATGGCCCATCTCACGCGCATACTCGACCAAGCGCTGACACACCGCCGGGTCGGTCTTGAGGCCCGGAATGACCTCCACCACCTTCATGAGCGGGACCGGATTGAAGAAGTGATACCCCGCCACCCGTTGCGGGTGTTTGAGCTTGGCCGCAATGGCGGTGACCGAGAGGGACGACGTGTTGCTGGCCAGCACCGCGTCCTCACGCACCACCGCCTCGAGTTCGGCGAAGACGGTTTGTTTGATGTCGAGCCGTTCGACGATGGCTTCGATCACCAGGTCACAGGCGGACAAGGCCTGGAGGCTGTCCACGCACTGCAACCGGTTGCTGTGTTGTTGCACGAGTTCGGGCGTGAGCCGGCCCTTTTCGGCCAGCTTGTTCCACTGCGCAATGATGCTGTCACGCGCCTTGTGACAAGCAACGGTTTGGGTGTCGTAAAGCAGCACCTGGCTGCCGGCCTGAGCCGCGATTTGTGCGATGCCGCGACCCATGGCCCCGGCACCGACCACGGCGACAACATTGAAACGTGTATTCATGGGCGGGATTATCGCCCAGGCCCCAGGCTCAACGGCGGTTTTGAATGGCCGCTGGGTTGACCACGTTGCTGGGGTTGCCCTGGATGTAATTCACCACGTTATCAAACGCCGCACCGAAATACAGTTCGTAGCTGTCTTGCTCGACATAGCCGATGTGCGGCGTGCAGATGCAGTTTTCCAGGCGCAGCAAAGCGTGCCCTTGCAGGATGGGTTCGCTTTCGAACACGTCGACAGCGGCCAGGCCCGGGCGCCCCCGATTGAGCGCCGTGATGAGCGCATCCGGTTCGATCAGTTCCGCCCGTGAGGTGTTGACCAGCATGGCCGTGGGCTTCATGCTGGCCAGGTCTTGTGCCGTGACGATGCCACGGGTGTTTTCCAGCAAGCGCAGATGCAAGGACAGCACATCGCAGCTGGCAAAGAAATCGGCCTTGGAGTCGGCAATGAGCAGGCCATCGCCTTGGGCGCGTTGGCGAGACGACTCACTGCCCCAGACGATGACGCGCATGCCAAAGGCCTTGCCGTACCCAGCAATGAGTTGACCGATCTTGCCGTAGCCCCAGATGCCCAGTGTCTTGCCCTTGAGCACCGTACCCAGTCCGAAGTTGGCTGGCATGGAGGCTGACTTGAGGCCGGATTGCTGCCACACGCCATGTTTGAGGCTGGAGATGTACTGCGGCAGGCGCCGTGCTGCCGCCATGATGAGGGCCCAGGTGAGTTCAGCCGCGGCAACGGGGGAACCGACACCTTCGGAGACCACAATCCCACGCTCGGTGCAAGCCGCGACATCCACGTGCGCCCCGACCTTGCCCGTCTGGGAGATCATGCGCAACTTGGGCAGCTTGTCAATCAGCGAACGGGTGATGTGGGTGCGCTCACGAATGAGCACCAGGATCTCGGCGTCCTTCAGGCGAACGGCCAACTGGCCGATGCCCTTGATGGTGTTGGTGTAGACCTTGGCGGGATAGTCTTCGAGCTTGCTGGCACAGGCGAGTTTTCGTACCGCGTCTTGATAGTCATCGAGGATTACGATATTCATAACCCCCGATTGTGCCTCTTTAGTGGCGGGTTCGTGTGGCCTCGCGCGCAGATTCCAGGGCAACCAGTCGGTCGAGTTCAGCGCAGACGTCAGCAAAACTGCCGGACATCACCATGCGGCCAGCGCTGGCGCTGGGACACCCCTGGTCGAGCAAGCGTGTGACTCGCAATGGCATGGCCGCGGCCCGTTGCGGGATGGCGCGATGCTGGGTCGCAGGGCTCATCAAGGAGCGGCTGACGTCTTGCCCCGTGTGGCCTGACAGGCTCATGCTGCCTGCGGGCGCAAAGCGACGTGTGCCGGTGGGGAAGAGCGGGGAGATGGCTTTGAAAAGGCCGAGGATGGCGAGACTCATGGTGAACTCCTTACATGAGCATGGTGTTGCGGATCAGTCCTACGGCCAGACCTTCGATTTCAAAGGGCTCACCGGGTTCGACCACGATGGTGGGATAGTCGGGGTTTTCGGCGTGGAGTTCGATGACGTCACGGGCACGCTTGAATCGCTTGACAGTGACCTCGTCACCCAGGCGGGCCACCACAATTTGGCCGTTCTTGGCTTCACGGGTGGACTGCACCGCCAGCAGGTCGCCGTCCATGATGCCGGCGTCTCGCATGGACATGCCACGTACCTTCAGCAGGTAGTCGGGCTTGCGCTGGAAGAGGCTGTTTTCGACGTAGTAGGTTTGGTCCACATGCTCTTGCGCCAAAATGGGGGAGCCGGCTGCCACGCGTCCGATGAGCGGCAAAGCCAGCTGGGCCAGGCTCTGCAAGGGCAGGGCGTATTGCTTGATGCGGGACTCGTGGATGGAGCGCAGCGTGTCGTCCTTGAGGCGGATGCCGCGTGAGGTGCCGCTCAGGAGTTCAATCACGCCTTTGCGAGCTAACGCTTGCAGATGCTCTTCGGCGGCATTGGCAGATTTGAAGCCCAGCTCGGTGGCGATTTCGGCGCGGGTGGGGGGAGCCCCGGTGCGAGCGATGGTGCTCTGGATGAGCTCGAGGATTTGCTGTTGTCGGGCTGTCAGTTTGGGTTGTTCCATCATGGCCAGGACTCCTGCGTGGGTGGTGGGGTTGGATGGAAGAACAGTACTGTTTTCCCATCCAGTACCTGGATTTTTAACCAGTTTTTTGGGTTTGGCAAGCCATGACTTCAAAAAAAGGTGAGTTTTTGTCGCAAAAAATCGTCATTCTGGGAACTGGCGGAACCATTGCGGGTTTGTCGGTGGTCCCTGGCACCGGTGGCGCCTACCGGGCCGCACAGATTGACGTCGCAACCTTGGTGAGCCAGGCCGCGCAGACCGATTCAACGCCGTTTGACCCTCCCACGCCCTCGTCCACGCCCCCTGTGTTGTGGACGGAGCAACTCGCGCAGGTGGACAGCAAAGACATGACCGAGGCGATCTGGCAACGTCTGTTGCAACGGGTGGCGCAGTTGCAGCAAGACCCGGATGTGAAAGCCATCGTGATCACGCACGGGACGGATACGCTGGAGGAGACAGGATTCCTGTTGCATGCCTGCTGGCCGCGCGGCAAACCGGTGGTGCTCACCTGTGCCATGCGTGCGGCCGACGCGCCCGATGCGGACGGACCGGGCAACCTGCGTGATGCCATCCGTCTGGCTGGCACGCCAGGACTCACGGGTGTGCGGATGGTGTGCGATGGCCAGGTGTTTGAAGGTCATGCGTATCAGAAAGTACGCACCGATGGGGTTCAGCCATTTGGGGCTGAGCCCATGGGTGCCATCGGCGAATGCCGAGATGGCCACTACCGGGCACGCCAGTCGACAGACCAGACGCGTGCCCATCGGTCGCTCACACCTGCCGAACTCGAGCGTTTATGCGCCGCCACCCAGTGGCCGCGTGTGGAGATCGTGATGAACCACGTCGGCGCGGATGGACGGCTGGTGCAGGATCTGTTGACGGCCTCGTCCTTGTCGCCCGCGAACGAGCGTCTGCGCGGCATTGTGCTGGCGGGCACGGGTGGGGGAACCTGCAGCGAAAGACTGGCGGGGGCCTTGCAGCAAGCGCAAGCGCAAGGCGTCCTGGTGTGGCGGTCTACGCGTGCAACATGGGGGATGGTTCGAGCAGGCCCGAGCGACAGGTTCACCGGCGTGCCTTGGACGCCGGTGAAGGCGAGGGTCGCCATGATGCTGGACCTCTTGACGGGGCGTGTGGACGACGCCTCCTGACGCAATGGGCTGGCGCGTCCCGACACCCGACAACGGCGCACACCACACGGTCAAAGAAAAAAGGCCTTCAAACGAAGGCCTGGTGCAGGAGGCTGGACGGCAGGATGCCGGTCTGAATTCCGGTCAGGAGGCCAGCGCCTTGAGGGCCCGGTCCTTGATTTCTTCCACGCTGCCCACGCCCGGGATCATGCGGTAGTGCGGGGCCAGTTGCGGCTCGGTGCGGGCCCAGGAAGAGTAGTAATCCACCAGCGGGCGCGTCTGTGCAGAGTAGACCTCGAGTCGTTTGCGCACAGTTTCCTCTTTGTCGTCATCGCGCTGGATCAGGGGCTCGCCGGTGATGTCGTCATGTCCCTCCACCTTGGGCGGGTTGAACTTGACATGGTAGGTGCGACCGCTGGCCACGTGCGCGCGACGGCCACTCATGCGTTCGATGATGGCGTCAAAAGGCACATCGATTTCCAGCACGTAATCGAGCTTCACGCCGGCGGCCTTCATGGCATCGGCTTGCGGGATGGTGCGGGGGAAGCCGTCGAACAAAAATCCATGCGCGCAATCGGCTTGGGTGATGCGTTCCTTGACCAGGCCGATGATGATGTCATCACTGACCAGACCACCCGAATCCATGACCTGCTTGGCCTGCTGACCCAGAGGAGTGCCGGCCTTGACTGCAGCACGCAGCATGTCACCCGTGGAGATCTGGGGAATGTTGTAGTGCTGGCAGATGAAGGTGGCCTGGGTGCCCTTGCCTGCGCCGGGGGCGCCCAACAGGATGAGTCTCATGGTGGTCCTTGTCTCTTATCAGTTAGGCAGAGGATAGCATGCGATGACCGGCCAACGCCTGACCAAGCAGTGGCGTCTCAGACCGTCGGTTTGCTCAGCAGACGCCGGACACGTTCGAGGTCTTCGGGGGTGTCCACGCCGGGGCCGGGCGCGTGGGGCGTGATGTGCACGGCGATGCGATGACCATGCCACATGGCACGCAACTGCTCCAGCGATTCGAGCGACTCCAGCGGCGCAACCGGCAGGGCCGGAAACTGGCGCAGGAATCCGGCGCGGTATCCATACAGGCCAATATGGCGCAACGGTCGGGGATGCGGCAACGCCGCGGTTCCGGTGGCCATGCCATCACGCCACCAGGGGATCGGGGCTCGGCTGAAATACAGCGCCGTGTGTTGCGCATCGAGCACTACCTTGACGACGTTGGGGTTGGTGTAATCCGCCACGGTGTCGATGCTGTGTGCCACCGTGCTCATGCTGCAATCCGGACGCTGTTGCAGCAGTTGCGCCACGGCGTCGATCATGTCCGGTTCGATGAGGGGCTCATCCCCTTGCACATTGACCACCAGGTCATTGCCTTGCAGCCCGAGATGTTCGCACGCCTCGGCCAGACGGTCGCTGCCTGACACATGGTCGTCCCGCGTCAGCACGGCGTCGACGCCATGTTGCTGACAAGCCTGCACGATGCTGTCATGGTCGCCGGCCACCACCACGCGCGCGGCGCGCGAGCGCGCGGCACGTTGGGCCACCCGCACCACCATGGGCACACCGGCCAGATCAGCCAGGGGTTTGTTGGGCAAACGACTGGAACTCAGGCGGGCAGGGACCAGGACGGTGTAGGTGCCGATCGAGGGGGCTGCCTGCAGCGTGTGCGCGGCCGACGGCATTCAGCGCTCCAGCTCGCTGTCCGTCAGGGGCCGTGCTTGTGCCTCCAGCAACAACGGGATGCCGTCCCGGATGGGATAGGCCAGGCGGGCGCTGCGCGAAATCAGCTCCTGGCGCTCGCGATCGAGCTGGAGCGGGCCTTTGGTGACCGGGCAGACCAGCAATTCAAGCAGTTTGTTGTCCATGGGGCAATGATAGCTTTGGCGCCAGCAGCGCGTCGATTCGGCGCAACAGCGTGTCAGGCAATGTGGTGATGAGCGGGACAGCCCAGACGTCCGGATGACGCGGCCAGAGCTTGACGGCGTCCTTCTCGGTACAGAGCCAGTCATGGCCACTTGCGGCGTCCCCGGCAGGGGCTGCCAGGACGCGTTCGATTTCCATCAGCGTGGCGTGGTCACTGAGGGCGTGACGGGTGCTCAGCGCCAATCCCTGCTGGGTCAGCATGGCAAAAAAACGATCCGGGTGTGCAATGCCCGCCAGCGCGTGAACCGGCTGACCCAGCCAACCGGCAAGCGGCCGCGTCTGACCATGGCCGTTGCGTGCCACGGGCGCCAACTGGCGCTCAGCCTGGTAGCTGTTGCCTGGGTCGTCAAGCCGTACTGCAGCCGATTTCTCACCCGTGCAGACCACCAGTTGCATACTCCCGGGCCTGGGCCTTCTGGGCCAGCCCTCGCGCAGCGGGCCGGACGGCAAGGGCCAGCCGTTGCCGACGCCCCGGTCGTCAAAGACACACAGCGCCACGTCATGCCACAGGGCATGGTGTTGCAACCCATCATCGCTCACGATCACCTGGGTATGGGGATGTGACTGCATCAACACCCGCACCGCATCCATGCGCCGGCGCGCCACGGCCACCGGAACGGCACACCGTCGGGACAACAACAAGGGCTCATCGCCGACGTCCTGGGCGACGTCTTCGGCAGCGACCAGTCGAGCTTGTGTGCCTGATCGCCCATGTCCGCGCGAGACGACCCCCACCTGGAGCCCACGTTGCCTGAAATGGTCCACCAGGGCCATCACCACCGGGGTTTTGCCCACACCGCCAGCCACCACATTGCCCACGACCACCAGGGGCACGTCGGCGCGCTCCACACGGCCCAGCCCCAGGTCATACCAGCGGCGGTGAAGCCATGTCAGCAGACGGTACACAACGGCCACGGGCAACAAGATCCAGGCCAAAACGCCTCGCCGCAGCCAACTGTGCGTCAGTAACGATTCGAGGTCGGCGCGCATGGGGTGCAAGTGGGCTTGACCGGCGTTCAGCGCCGGCTCGTCTCGGCCGGGCCAGGTTTGGCGGATGAGGCGGGGGCGCCGCCCCCCGTCTGACCCTGGGTGGCAAAGGTGATGTGATTCAACTGGCTGCGGCGTGCCGCCTCCAGCACTTGCACCACGCTTTGATGGGTGCTGCGCGCATCGGCCTGGATGATTAGGACGGGGTTGTCGAGGGAACGTGACGCGGTGCTCAGGGCCTCGGCCAGGGTTCGGGTGTCCACCCGGCCCAGGGGCTGACGCTGCAGGCTGTAACTGCCTTGCGCATTGACGCTCACCAGGATTTCAGCCGGGCGTTGTTCGGGGACTCGTCCGTTGGCTGACGGCAGGTTCAGTTCGAGTTCGTTGAACTTGCTGAAGCTGGCGGACATCATCACGAAGATCAGCACCACGAGCAGCACGTCGATGAAGGGGATCAGGTTGATCTCCGGCTCGGGCGTGGGGGTGCGGGCAAATTTCATCGCTGGGTTCGGCGAGCGCGCAACGCCAGCAGGTGCTGCACAAAATGTTCACTGGCCAACTCGATTTGCAACACATGCTGGTCCACCCGGCTTCGGCAGGCGCGCCAGACCACGAGGGTGGGAATGGCAATGATCAGGCCCAACGCGGTGTTGTAGAGCGCCACCGAGATGCCCTGGGCCAGTTGTGCCGGTTGGCTCTGGCCGGGCATTTGCGCGGCAAAGATGTCGATCATGCCTACCACGGTGCCCAGCAAGCCCAGCAGGGGGGCGACCGAGGCCAGCGTGGCCAGCGCCGGCAGAAAGCGTTCCAGACGATGGGCCACCGTACGGCCGGTCGATTCCATCTGCCAGCGCAGCACGGCTTCGTCGCAATGGGGTTGATCGTTCAGGCAGCGAAACCCGCTGGCCAGCACGGTGCCCAGGCTGCTGTCCCGGGCCAGTTGATCGATTTGCTCGCGGCTGGGCCACTGCTGCTGGCTGGAGCTGATGCTGCGCTCGAGCAGCCCGGCGGGCACGACGCGCGGCGTGCGAAGTTGGATCCAGCGCTCCAGGCTCAGCGCCACGGCCAGCACCGAACACAACAACAAAGGCCAGACCGGCCATCCGGCCGCAACGATGATTGACAGCAACGAGTTCTCCCGAACAGTCGAGAACGCTGTTCAGGTGCGATTATCGGTCATCGGATGTGCCCACATCTTTGGTGGATAACTTTGTGGATAAGCCTGCATACCCCTACCTGAAACCCGCATGAAATGGTGATCTGATTAATTCGCTCCAATTTTGGGCAGAAAATAAACGTTTAAATTCAATGACTTGCACGACGTCGCCGTGATTTTTCACATTCGTGCGGCAAGCCTGCTTTAAGATGCGTTTGGTGTGGATGAATCTTTCCTCCCTGACCCCAGACCAGCCCATGAATACTGACCCTCTCGAGACCGAGTCAAGCGCCGCGCCGCGTATCTGGGCGGTTGGGGCGCTGTGCCGCATGATTGCTCAGGTTCTGAACGCCAGACTCAACCCGGTGGCGGTGCGTGGCGAGATTTCGGGCTTTTCGCGCGCATCCAGCGGGCATTGCTATTTCACGGTCAAGGACGATCACGGGCAGATTCGCTGCGCGATGTTCCGTCGCGCAGCCTCGCAACTGCGTCATCCGATCAAAGACGGGGATCAGGTCGAGTTGACCGGGCAACTGGGCGTGTACGAAGCCCGCGGTGACCTGCAACTGGTGGTGGAAACGTTGCGACCGATCGGGCAAGGGGCTTTGCTGGAGGCGTTTTTACGCCTGAAAGCGCGCCTGGAGGGGGAGGGTCTGTTTGACGCTTCGCGCAAGCGTGCGCCAAGCGCCTTGCCGCGCACCGTGGGCATCGTCACCTCCGCGCAAGCCGCGGCCTTGCAGGATGTGCTGACGGCCTTGCGTCGGCGTGCGCCGCACGTGCGCGTGGTGGTCTCGCCCGCGCTGGTGCAAGGCGCCGGTGCGCCGGCCAGTCTTTGCGTTGCCCTGGAGCGTCTGTACCAGCGCACCGACATTGACACCATCCTGCTGGTGCGCGGCGGTGGGTCGATGGAGGATTTGTGGGCCTTCAACGATGAGCAGCTGGCACGTCAGGTCGCTCGCAGTCCGGTTCCCCTGATTGCGGGCATCGGGCACGAAACCGATTTCACCATTGCCGATTTTTGTGCGGATCTGCGCGCGCCCACGCCCACCGCCGCAGCCGAACTCTGTGCGACCCAGCGGGGCGATCTCCTGGTCGAACTCGATGGACTTGCCTTGCGCTTGCAACAGCGCCTATTGCACCAGCTGGACAACCAGGCCCAGCGCGTGGACAGCCTACAGCATCGTCTGGGACGACCGGCTGAACGGTTGCAGCGCGAGTCCCTGCGTTTGCAACACCTGCGAATCCAGTTGCATCAGGCCTTGCGTCAACCCTGGCCCTTGCAACGCCAGCGCTTGCAGTGGTTCGAGCAAGCCCTGCAGCGCGGCGTGCAGCAATCCTTGCAGCAGGGGAGTCAGCACCTCGACCGGCTGGCCACGCAACTGCAACTGCTGGATCCGCGACGCGTGCTGCAGCGTGGGTACGCCTTGCTACAGGACGAGCAGGGCCATGCAGTGACACGTGCGCAGTCACTCAGGGTGGGTCAACCCCTGCACGCTACCCTCATGGACGGCGAGGTTGTTGTGACCGTGAACGAGCGAAGGTCGTCACAGTTTCCTACAATCTCGCCCACTGATCCGAATTCCTGAACCACTTAACCCTTGAGGACACACATGGAACACACCCTTCCCGCACTCCCGTACGCACTGGACGCCCTGGCCCCCCATTACTCCAAGGAAACGCTGGAGTTTCACCACGGCAAGCACCACAACGCCTACGTCGTGAACCTGAACAACCTGCAAAAAGGCACTGAGTTCGAGAGTCTGTCGCTGGAAGACATCATCAAGAAGTCCAGCGGTGGCGTCTACAACAACGCTGCCCAGATCTGGAACCATACGTTCTTCTGGAACTGCATGAAGCCCAATGGTGGTGGTGAGCCTACCGGTGCGCTGGCCACGGCCATCAACGCCAAGTGGGGCAGCTATGCCGCCTTCAAGGAAGCCTTCGTCAAATCCGCTGTGGGCAACTTCGGCTCCGGTTGGACCTGGCTGGTCAAGAAGGCGGATGGCAGCGTGGACATCGTCAACACCGGTGCTGCCGGCACACCCCTCACCACGGCCGACAAAGCGCTGCTGACCGTTGACGTGTGGGAGCACGCTTATTACATCGACTATCGCAACCTGCGCCCCAAGTTTGTCGAGACCTTCCTCGACAAACTGGTGAACTGGGACTTTGCTGCCAAGAACTTCGCCTGATCTGCGGCGCGTTCATCCAGAGGTCGAAGACTCCCGGGTCTTCGGCCTTTTTTGTGGGTGATCGGTCCTTGGTCACGTGACCTGATCGGTCGTCTCCCGCCGGGTTGGGGTTTCACCTTGTCACCCGCATGACCTGGCGCAAAAATTTTTTGCGATTCTTGAAGTCTAATTTTGCAATGTGGGATTTTCGCCCCGATTTCGGGGCAAAGGTCAGACCCTTGCAAGCAAAATCACGCACCATCGCGCCGCCTGTTGGACATGGATGACGACATCCGCTCCATCGAAGGCACCTTGAACACCCTACTGGAGAGAGACACGGCATGAGCAAGCAACCCACCATCATCTACACCCTGACCGACGAGGCTCCCTTGCTGGCCACGCAGGCGTTCCTGCCCGTGATCCGGACCTTCACGGCGCCGGCCGGCGTGAATGTCGAGACCAGCGACATCTCGGTGGCTGGACGTATCCTGGGTGAGTTCTCTGATGTGCTCAAGCCCGAGCAACGCGTGCCCGACAACCTGGCAGAACTCGGTCGTCTGACGCTCCTGCCCGAGACCAACATCATCAAGCTGCCCAACATCAGCGCCTCGGTGGCACAGCTCACCAGCGCCATCAAGGAGCTGCAGTCCAAAGGCTATGCGCTGCCCGACTACCCGGATGCTCCCAAGACCGACGAAGAAAAAGCCATCAAGGCCCGTTATGCCAAGTGCATCGGCAGCGCCGTGAACCCCGTGCTGCGCGAAGGCAACTCGGACCGCCGTGCGCCCAAGGCCGTGAAGGAATATGCGCGCAAGAACCCGCACTCCATGGGCGAGTGGAGCCAGGCATCCCGCTCACACGTCTCGCACATGCACAGTGGTGACTTCTACCATGGTGAGAAGTCGGTGACCCTGGACCGCGCCCGCGATGTCAAGATGGAACTCATCACCAAGAGTGGCAAGACCGTGGTGTTGAAGCCCAAGGTCTCCCTGCTCAAGGACGAAGTCATCGACAGCATGTTCATGAGCAAGAAGGCCCTGCTGGACTTCTACGAGAAGGAAATCGAAGACGCGCACAAAACGGGCGTGATGTTCTCCCTGCACGTCAAGGCCACCATGATGAAGGTGTCGCACCCCATCGTGTTCGGTCACTGCGTCAAGATCTTCTACAAGGATGCGTTTGTCAAGCACGGCAAGCTGTTTGACGAACTGGGTGTCAACGTCAACAACGGCATGGTGGACCTGTACAACAAGATTGCCACGCTGCCGGAAAGCAAGCAGGAAGAAATCAAGCGTGACCTGCACGCCTGCCACGAGCACCGCCCCGAACTGGCCATGGTGGATTCGGCCAAAGGCATCACCAACTTCCACTCGCCCAACGACGTGATCGTGGATGCCTCCATGCCCGCCATGATCCGCCAGGGCGGCAAGATGTGGGGCGCCGATGGCCGCATGAAGGATGTCAAGGCCGTGATGCCCGAGTCCACCTTTGCCCGCATTTACCAGGAGATGATCAACTTCTGCAAGTGGCACGGCAACTTCGACCCGCGCACCATGGGCACCGTGCCCAACGTGGGCCTGATGGCCCAGCAGGCCGAGGAATACGGCTCGCACGACAAGACCTTCGAGATCACTGAAGACGGCGTTGCCAACATCACCGACCTCGCCACGGGCGAGGTGCTGTTGTCGCAAAACGTGGAGACAGGCGATATCTGGCGCATGTGCCAGGTGAAGGATGCGGCCGTGCGTGACTGGGTCAAGCTGGCCGTCACCCGTGCCCGCAATTCCGGCATGCCTGCCGTGTTCTGGCTGGACCCGTACCGTCCCCATGAGAACGAACTGATCAAGAAGGTGCAGACTTACCTGAAGGACTACGACACCCAGGGTCTGGATATCCAGATCATGTCGCAGGTGCGCGCGATGCGTTACACCCTGGAGCGTGTGGTGCGTGGCCTGGACACCATCTCGGTGACGGGCAACATCCTGCGTGACTACCTGACCGATCTGTTCCCGATCATGGAACTGGGCACCAGCGCCAAGATGCTCTCCATCGTGCCGCTGATGGCCGGTGGTGGCATGTACGAAACCGGTGCCGGTGGCTCGGCCCCCAAGCACGTGCAGCAGTTGGTGGAAGAAAACCACCTGCGCTGGGATTCCCTGGGCGAGTTCCTGGCGCTGGCCGTGTCGCTGGAAGACCTGGGTATCAAAAACAAGAACGAGCAGGCCAAGATTCTGGCCAAGACCCTGGACGCTGCCACGGGCAAGTTGCTGGACAACCGCAAGAACCCCTCGACCAAGACGGGGGAACTCGACAACCGCGGCAGCCAGTTCTACCTGGCCATGTACTGGGCCCAGGAACTGGCCGCCCAGACCGAGGACAAGTCGCTGGCCGAGATCTTCGCGCCCCTGGCCAAGCAACTGAGCGGAAACGAGAAGATCATCGTGGCTGAACTCGCCACCGTGCAAGGTCACCCGGTGGACATTGGCGGTTACTACCACCCGGACTTTGCCAAGCTCGATCAGGTCATGCGTCCCAGCAAAACCTTCAACAGCGTCCTCTCCTCCTTCAAGGCCTGACAGGGGGAGGCGCCGCTCGCCTGGCCAACCGGGCGCGCGGCAGGTGAGGCAAGCCTTGCCTGAATGCAACAAGGGGACTCCGCTGGAGTCCCCTTGTCATTGGGGGCGACGGCGGGCCGGCGGGATCACTGTCGTGCCAGGAAGGGCTGACCGCCCAAACGGCTGCCAGCCTTGATGCCCCGCTTGTCGAACCAGCCCTGATGCATCTCGAGCACGAACCGGACGGGACGGGTGGAGCAATGCGAATCGGTGGTCTGTGGCTTCATGTCGGCCAGGTTCACGATGGTGCCATCGTCCGCCAAGAAGGCTGCTGTGAGTGGCAGCAGCGTGTTCTTCATCCAGAAGCACTGGATTTGCGGCTGTTCAAAGATGAACAGCATGCCTTCGTTCACCGGCATGTCGCGCCGGGACATCAGCCCGATCGATCGCTGGTCGGGTGTGCTGGCAATCTGCGCCTGGATCAGGTGCATGCCAGCCGTCAGGGTCTGCCGGGGTAACTCGAGTTGCGGGCCTGGCTGAGCCAAGGCCGTGCTGGCCGTCAAGGACAAACACAGAGACAGCAGGGCCGCGAGGCCGGACAGGAAGCGTTTCATGGGCGAGGCATCAGACAGGGACAGGGTGCTGAATTGTGCCCCAAGTGCCTCCGTCCGATGTGTCTGCTACCCTAGAATCAGGCGAACGATGGACCTGACCGTGAAGACCATGACCCAGCATATCCGTGTGCCCAGCGATGGCGAGAAGATCACCCTCGAGGCCAATGGCGCGCTACGTGTGCCGGACCACCCCATCATCCCCTTCATCGAGGGCGATGGGGTGGGGCGGGACACCACGCCCGTGATGATCAAGGTGGTGGACGCGGCGGTGGCCAAGGCTTATGGCGAGGCGCGTCAGATTCACTGGATGGAAATCTATGCCGGCGACAAGGCCGTGCAGTTGTATGGAGAAGGGCAGGGCATGCCCGCTGAAACGCTCCAGGCCGTGCGCGAACACCTGGTGTCGATCAAGGGGCCGCTCAGCACACCCGTGGGCGGTGGGCACCGCTCCCTCAATGTCGCCCTGCGCCAGGAACTCGATCTGTATGTGTGCCTGCGCCCCGTGCGGTATTTCCAGGGCGTTCCCTCGCCGCTGAAGGATCCCTCTCGCACCGACATGGTGGTGTTTCGTGAAAATTCGGAAGACCTGTACGCCGGTATCGAGTTTGAAGCCCGCTCGGAACCCGCGCAGCGTCTGGTGGATTTCCTGACGCGCGAACTTGGCGTGCAGAAAATCCGTTTTCCCCAGACCTCGGGCATTGGTATCAAGCCGGTGTCGATCGAGGGCACCGAGCGGCTCATGCGCCAGGCCATCCAGTACGCGATTGACCATGACAAGCCCAGTGTGACCATCGTGCACAAGGGCAACATCATGAAATTCACGGAAGGTGGATTCCGGGACTGGGCCTATGCGCTGGCGCAACGTGAATTTGGCGCCAAGGTGGTGGACGACGGCCCCTGGTGCAAGCTGCGCAACCCCCGCACCGGCCGGGAGATTTTCATCAAGGACGTGATTGCGGACGCTTTCCTGCAGCAAGTGCTCATGCGTCCTTCCGAGTACAGCGTGATTGCCACCCTCAACCTCAATGGCGACTACATCTCGGACGCCGTGGCGGCACAGGTGGGCGGCCTGGGCATTGCCCCAGGGGCCAACCTTTCCGATTCGGTGGCTGTCTTCGAAGCCACGCACGGCACGGCCCCCAAATATGCCGGCAAAGATTATGTCAACCCGGGCTCGGCCATCCTGTCCGCGGAAATGATGCTGCGCCACATGGGCTGGACAGAGGCGGCTGACCTGATCATCGCGGGCATGGAAAAAGCCATCCAGAGCAAGCGCGTCACCTACGATTTTGCCCGTCTGCTGGAGGGCGCCCGCCAGGTCAGTTGCTCGGGCTTTGGCCAGACGGTCATCCAGAATTTTTGAGGCGCCGGCCCCCGCGAAATGCTGGGATCGATAGAATGTCCGACATGCCCGGAAAGACGCCCAAAACGAACATCATCCTGCCGCAAAAAGACGATGGCAACGCTGTCGTCTTGGAGCGGCGCACGCAGCGTACCCAGCCACCCCAGATGTATCAGGTGGTCATGCTGAATGACGATTTCACCCCGATGGAATTCGTCGTGATGGTCTTGCAGGAGTTTTTCAACAAGGACCGCGAATCGGCGACCCAGATCATGCTGAAGATCCATCTCGACGGCAAGGGTATTTGCGGGGTGTACTCCAAGGACGTTGCCGCCACCAAGGTGGACCAGGTGCAGGATGCCGCCCACAAATCCGGCCATCCGCTTCAATGTCTTTTTGAACCCATTGAATAACCCGGTCCCGTTTCCATATACAGTTACCCCAGGACGCAAGCTCAAAAGGAATTGAACATGATTGCCCAGGAACTCGAAGTCAGCTTGCACATGGCCTTTGTCGAGGCGCGACAGCAGCGTCACGAATTCATCACGGTCGAGCACCTCTTGCTGGCCCTGCTGGACAACCCCAGCGCCGCCGAGGTGTTGCGCGCCTGTTCAGCCAACATTGACGACCTGCGCAAGTCGTTGTCCAACTTCATCAAAGACAACACCCCGCAAGTGGCCGGCACCGACGAGGTGGACACCCAGCCCACGCTGGGCTTTCAGCGCGTCATCCAGCGCGCCATCATGCATGTGCAGTCCACCGGCAATGGGAAGAAGGAAGTCACCGGGGCCAACGTGCTGGTGGCCATCTTCGGTGAAAAGGATTCCCACGCCGTGTACTACCTGCACCAGCAGGGTGTCACACGTTTGGACGTGGTGAACTTCATTGCCCACGGCATCAAGAAAAGCGATGCTCCCGAGCCCACCAAGAGCCCCGAGGCAGCGCCGCAGGAACAGGAAGAGGGTGGCGGCAGCGAGAAGAACGAAAAGGCCTCGCCGCTGGAGCAATTCACCCAGAACCTCAACCAGATGGCCAAGGATGGCAAGATCGATCCGCTGATTGGCCGTGAATATGAGGTGGAACGGGTCATTCAGATTTTGTGCCGCCGCCGCAAGAACAACCCCTTGCTGGTGGGTGAGGCCGGTGTGGGCAAAACCGCCATCGCCGAGGGGCTGGCCTGGCGCATCACGCAAAGCGATGTGCCGGAAATCCTGGCCGAGTCGCAGGTGTACTCACTCGACATGGGCGCCTTGCTGGCGGGCACCAAGTACCGCGGCGACTTTGAGCAACGCCTCAAGGGCGTGCTGAAGGCCCTCAAGGACCGCCCTAACGCCATTCTGTTCATCGACGAGATTCACACCCTGATTGGTGCGGGTGCTGCGTCGGGCGGGACGCTCGACGCGTCCAACCTCCTGAAGCCGGCGCTCAGCTCGGGCGCCATGAAGTGCATTGGCGCCACCACCTTCACCGAGTACCGCGGCATTTTCGAAAAGGACGCCGCGTTGTCGCGTCGTTTCCAGAAAGTGGACGTGGTTGAGCCCTCCATCGAGCAGACCGTGGACATCCTCAAGGGCCTGAAGTCGCGCTTCGAAGAGCACCACAATGTCAAGTACGCCCTGGCCGCCTTGCAAGCAGCGGCCGAGCTGAGCTCGAAGTACATCAACGACCGTCATCTGCCCGACAAGGCCATTGACGTGATCGACGAGGCCGGTGCGGCCCAGCGCATTCTCCCGCCCTCCAAACGCAAGAAAACCATCTCCAAGGGCGAGATCGAGGACATCGTGGCCAAGATTGCCCGCATCCCGCCCGCCAACGTCACGCAGGACGATCGCGGCAAGCTGCAAACGCTCGAGCGTGATCTCAAAAACGTGGTGTTCGGCCAGGACAAGGCGCTCGAAGCCCTGTCGGCTGCTGTCAAGATGGCCCGCTCCGGCCTGGGCAAGGCCGACAAGCCGATTGGCGCTTTCCTCTTCAGCGGCCCCACCGGGGTGGGCAAGACCGAAGCAGCCAAGCAGCTGGCTTTCATCATGGGCATCGACCTGATTCGCTTTGACATGTCTGAGTACATGGAGCGGCACGCGGTGAGCCGACTGATCGGTGCGCCTCCCGGCTATGTCGGATTTGACCAGGGTGGCCTGCTGACCGAGGCCATCACCAAGAAGCCGCACTCGGTGCTGCTGCTCGACGAGATCGAGAAAGCACACCCCGACGTCTTCAACGTGTTGTTGCAGGTCATGGACCACGGCACCCTCACCGACAACAACGGACGCAAGGCCGACTTCCGCAACGTGATCATCATCATGACCACCAACGCGGGGGCCGAGACCATGAACAAGGCCACCATCGGCTTCACCAATCCGCGTGAAGCAGGTGACGAGATGGCTGACATCAAGCGCCTGTTCACCCCCGAGTTCCGCAACCGTCTGGACGCCATCGTGAGCTTCAAGGCGCTGGATGAAAACATCATCCTGCGCGTGGTGGACAAGTTCCTGCTGCAACTGGAAACCCAGTTGGCCGAGAAGCGCGTTGACGTCACCTTCTCGGACGAGTTGCGCAAGCACCTCGCCAAGAAGGGCTTCGACCCCCTCATGGGTGCGCGCCCCATGCAGCGCCTCATCCAGGACACCATCCGCAAGGCACTGGCCGATGAACTGCTGTTTGGTCGTCTGACAGACGGTGGCCGCCTGAGTGTGGATATCGGGGCGGACGACCAGGTGACACTGGACATCCAGCCCACGCCCAAGAAGGATGGCAAGGCCTCCAAATCCGAACCGGCTGAAGCGCCAGAGGCTTGAGCGGTTTGGCGGGGTGGCCCCGGGTAAAATGCCTGCTGTTTCAGCAGAGCAAAAGGATTCACCGTGGCAGGTCATAGCAAATGGGCCAACATCCAGCATCGCAAGGGGCGGCAGGACGAAAAGCGAGGCAAGGTCTGGACCCGTGTGATCCGCGAGATCATGGTGGCCGCGCGTGCCGGCGGCGGCGACATGAACGCCAACCCCCGCCTGCGTCTGGCTGTGGACAAGGCCAAGGCGGCCAACATGCCGGCCGACACCATCAAGCGAAACATCGACAAGGCCACGGGTAACCTTGAAGGCGTCAATTACGAAGAAATCCGCTACGAAGGCTACGGCGTGGCCGGTGCCGCCATTCTGGTCGACACCATGACCGACAACAAGGTGCGAACCGTGGCTGAAGTGCGGCACGCCTTCAGCAAGCACGGCGGCAACCTGGGCACCGAGGGCTCGGTGGCCTTCCAGTTCAAGCATTGCGGCCAGTTGATTTTTGCGCCGGGCACCTCGGAAGACAAAGTGATGGAAGTCGCCCTGGAAGCCGGCGCTGAGGACGTCATCACCGATGAGGATGGCGCCATTGAAGTGCTCACCGCGCCGGGCGACTTTGAAGCCGTCAAGCAAGCCCTGGTCGATGCCGGGCTGACCCCTGATGTGGCGGACATCACCATGCGTCCCGAGAACACCATCGAACTCAGCGGCGACGACGCGGCCAAGATGCAAAAGATTCTGGATGTGCTGGAAGACCTGGACGATGTCCAGGAGGTCTATCACAACGCCGCGCTATGAAAGTTCTGGTTATCGGCACCGGGGGGCGCGAACACGCGTTGGCCTGGAAACTGGCCCAATCGTCCCGTGTGCATTCGGTCACGCTGGCTTCTGGCAATGGGGGGACACGACGTGACCCGGTCTTCCATCACATCGAGTTAAGCGACCCTCAAGCGCTGTGTCAGTGGGCCCAGCAAGAGCACGTCGACCTCACGGTGGTGGGGCCCGAGGCGCCCCTGGCAGCCGGCGTGGTGGATGTCTTTCGAGCCCAGGGCTTGCGCATTTTTGGTCCGACGCGAAACGCCGCCCAACTGGAAAGTTCCAAGGCGTTCTCCAAGGCGTTCATGAAACGCCACCACATTCCGACCGCCGAGTACGACACGTTCACCGATGCGGCGTTGGCCCATGCCTATATCGACCGCATGGGCGCGCCCATTGTGGTGAAGGCAGACGGCCTGGCCGCGGGCAAAGGTGTGGTGGTGGCCATGACCCTGGCCGAAGCGCATGAGGCGGTGGATTTCATGCTGCTGGACAACAGCCTGGGTGTGCAGCACAACGCCGGTGGTGCGCGTGTGGTGATCGAAGAGTTCTTGCAAGGCGAAGAGGCCAGTTTCATTGCCGTGTGTCAGGGCACCACGGCCGTGCCGTTGGCGACCTCGCAGGACCACAAGCGACTGCAAGACGCGGACCAGGGCCCCAACACCGGCGGGATGGGCGCCTATTCGCCCGCACCCGTGGTGACGCCTGAGGTCCATGCCCGGGCCATGCGCGACATCATCCTGCCCACGCTGCACGGCATGGCGCAGGACGGTATTCCCTACAGCGGTTTTCTGTACGCGGGCCTGATGATCGATGCCCAGGGGCGACCCAAGACGCTGGAGTTCAATTGCCGCATGGGCGACCCTGAAACCCAGCCCATCATGATGCGCCTGAAGTCGGACCTGTTCGAGTTGCTGTGGGCGGCTACCGATCCGCACGGGCCGCAGGCCTTGCAGCAGTTTGACTTGCAGTGGGATCGGCGCGCGGCCCTGGGCGTGGTGATGGCGGCAGCCGGCTACCCCTTCAATCCCCGCAAGGGTGATGTCATCACAGGACTTCCCGCTGACCAGGAGCAGGCCATGGTGTTCCATGCGGGGACCACGCTGACAGGAGAGCAACTGCAGGTCACCGGCGGTCGCGTCTTGTGCGTCACCGCCCTGGGCGACTCCGTCAAGGCCGCGCAGTCATTGGCCTACCAGACCCTGCAGGGCATTCAGTTCGATGGCATGCAGTTTCGGCGCGACATCGGGTCGCGCGCCATCAAGTCCTGACGCCGAAGCGGCATGTCCATTGTGGATTTTCCGCCTCCGTATCCGGTGCAGTTCCGGGGCAGTCGGGTTGCGCGTGCGCTGCTCTCGCTGATTGGCTGGAAGGTCCGTTTCCAGGGATTTCCTGCCCGACAGGGCGTGGCCATCGTGTACCCCCACACCAGCAACTGGGACTTCCCGGTCATGATGTTGGTGAAATGGACAACCGGCATCCAGGCCTGCTTCTGGGGCAAAGACAGCCTGTTTCGCATTCCTGTCTTCAGCCGCTGGCTGCGGTGGCTGGGTGGACTGCCCATTGATCGCTCTGCAGCCAATGGTGTGGTGGGCAGCATGGTGGATCGCTTTGAAGTGGCTCGCACCCGTGACGACTATCTTTGGTTGGGCTTGTCGCCTGAAGGCACAAGACGCCTCACCGACGGCTGGCGCAGTGGCTTTTACAGCGTGACCGTGGGCGCGCAAGTGCCCTTGGCTCTGGTCAGACTGGACTATGCCCGCCGTGAAGTGTGTATCGACCAGTTCATTCGTTTGAGTGGAGATGTGGAGCACGACTATGCCAGGATGCGTCAAGCGTTCGACCAAGTCCGTGGCTATCATGCGGCTCAAGCGGCTCCCATCGTGCCCATGACGACCCCTTCGAAAAAGCGTTGAGACCTATGAGCTTTCACACCTCACACATGCGTGACTACCTGCAGGGTTTGCAGCAACGCATCACCCAGTCCCTGACCGATCTCGATGGCACGCCATTCCTTGTCGATGCGTGGGAAAAGGGCCCTGGCGAGATGCTGCAAGGACAGGGCATCACCCAAATTCTGGAAGGCGGCCCGGTGTTCGAGCGTGCCGGTTGCGGTTTTTCACACGTCCGCGGTCCGCGCTTGCCCCCCTCGGCCAGCCAGCACCGGCCCGAATTGGCGGGGCTGCCTTTTGAGGCCATGGGGGTGTCGCTGGTCTTCCACCCCCGCAACCCCTATGTGCCCACGGTTCACATGAACGTGCGCATGCTCTCGGTGGTGAATGCCCAGGGCGAATTGGTGGCCTGGTTCGGCGGTGGCATGGACCTGACCCCGTACTATGGGTTTGTCGAGGATGCGGTGCACTTTCACACCGTGTGCCGTGATGCCTTGCAGCCCTTTGGTGAAGGCCTGTACCCGCGGTTCAAGACCTGGTGCGACGACTATTTCTGTCTGAAGCATCGCAACGAACAGCGTGGCGTGGGCGGGGTGTTCTTCGATGACTTCTCTGAACTGGGCATGGAGCAAAGCTTCGCGATGTTGCAGGCCGTGGGCAATGGCTTGCTGCCTGCCTACCTGCCCATCGTGCAGCGACGCATGAACATGCCCTATGGGGAACGCGAGCGCGCCCACCAGCTGGTCCGGCGGGGACGGTACGTGGAATTCAACCTGGTCTGGGACCGTGGTACGCACTTTGGCCTGCAGTCCGGCGGTCGGACCGAGTCCATTCTGTTGTCAATGCCGCCCCTGTCTTCCTGGGCGTACCAGCAACAGCCCGAACCCGGTTCACCGGAGGCCCTGCTCTATACCGATTTCATTGTGCGCCGTGACTGGCTGGCCGCATCCGGCCGTGACTGAGCGCGTCGGTGTCATGGGGGGGGCCTTCGATCCACCCCATCTGGCCCATCGCACGCTGGCGGAATCGGCCTGGCGCGCGTTGAATCTGACCGAGCTGCGCATCTTCCCGACCGGCCAGGCCTGGCACAAGTCCACCCGGCTGTCTCCGGCGGCAGATCGTTTGGCGATGGCGCGTCTGGCCTTTGCGAACTTGCCCGGGGTGGTGGTGGATGATGCCGAACTGCGTCGCCCGGGGCCTACTTACACCCTGGAAACCTTGCAGGCACTTCGGCAGCAGCGGCCGCAAGCCCAGCTGTTTTTGGTGATTGGGGCGGATCAGGCCCGCAGTTTCGAACGCTGGCACGGCTGGCAGGATATTTTGAAACTGTCCAGACTGGCGGTTGCCGAACGAGAGCCCGCGGCAGGGCAGTGGCACAATCCAGCCTGGGGCCCGATTGAGCCGGTACCCATGCCCCTCATGGACTTGAGCGCCACCGACATTCGCGAGCGGTGCCGTCAGGGCCTTCCGATCGACACGCTGGTCCCCTCCGGGGTCGGCGATTACATTGCACAACACGGCTTGTATGCCGACCATTCATGACCGACACCACCGCTAAAAAAGACGTCCAGAAACTCCAGCGCGCCATCGTCGATGGCCTGGAGGATGTCAAGGCGCAGGACATCGTGGTGTTCAACACCGAGCACCTCTCTCCACTGTTCGAGCGTGTCATGATGGCCAGCGGAACCTCCAACCGTCAGACCAAGGCGCTGGCCGCCAGCGTTCGCGACAAGGTGCGTGATGCGGGCTTCCCGAAGCCGCGCATCGAAGGTGAGGAAAACGGCGAGTGGATCATCATTGACTGCGGTCAGGCCGTGGTGCATGTGATGCAGCCGGCCATCCGGCAGTACTACCACCTGGAAGAGATCTGGGGTGAAAAGCCGATCCGTTTGAAGTTGGGGGCGCCCAAGCCCACCGTGGCAGCTGCCACCAAGGCCTCCTCGGTCCAAGCTGCGGGCAAGACCGGCAAGTCTGCCGGGCGTGCGACGGCGGGTCAATCCCGCCAGGCAGGGGCAGGCTCTGCTGGGGCTTCGATCCGCAAACCCAGTGCCGCTCGCAAACCAGCCGCCCAACGCTCGACCTCTGCTCCCGCCAAGTCTGCAGCCCCCGCCAAGCCTGCAGCACCGGCCAAGTCTGCAGCACCGGCCAAGTCTGCAAAGACCTCCAAGCCTGCCGCCAAGCGGGCGGCCAAGCCTGCCGCGTCTCGACAGAGCGCTGCCGGCGCCGGGTCTTCGCGTGCTCGCAAATCACCCGGCGCATGAAGCTGTGGGTGGTGGCGGTCGGTCAGCGCATGCCTGACTGGGCGCAGGTGGCCTGGGACGATTACGCCAAGCGATTTCCGCCCGAGTGGAAGCTGGGTCTCAAGGCCGTCAAGGCCGAACCACGCGGGAGCAAACCCGCGAACGCCCTGATGGCCGCAGAAGCCGATCGGCTGCGCGCGGCGATTCCCAAACAGGCCCGGGTGGTGGTCCTCGATGAGCGCGGCGATGCGCTGACCACCATGGCCCTGTCTCAGCGCATGCTGCAATGGCAATCCGAGTCCCAGGAGGTGGCCTTGCTGATCGGGGGTCCGGATGGCCTGGACCCGGGCTTGCGACGTGAGGCCGATGAACGCATCCGCCTCTCGGACCTGACCCTTCCGCACGCCATGGTGCGCGTGCTGCTGGTTGAGCAACTCTACCGGGGCTGGTCGATTCTGGCCAAACACCCCTACCACCGCGAGTGACGCCATGAAACCCTTGTACCTGGCCTCCCAAAGTCCCCGCCGGCTTCAGTTGCTGGGGCAGCTGGGTCTGAGCCCCACGCTCATGACGCCCGAGCCGCACGAGGACGCCGAGGCGCTGGAGGCCGTGTTGCCGGGCGAAGCCCCCAGCACCTATGTGCAGCGCGTCACCCGTCTCAAACTCGAGGCCTCGCTGCGGCGCATGAAGCGCCTGGGGTGGCCCAACGGCGTGGTGTTGTGCGCCGACACCACCGTGGCCCAGGGGCGGCAGATTCTGGGCAAGCCCGACAGCCCCGCCCACGCGCTGGCCATGTTGCAAGGCCTGCAAGGTCAGACCCACCGTGTGCTGACCTGTGTGGCGGTGGGTACGGTAGGCCGTCAGCAGCAATGCCTGCAGGTCTCCACCGTCACCATGGGCCCGGTCACCACGCCCCGGCTGCGCGCCTATGTCAACACCGGAGAGCCCATGGGCAAGGCAGGCGCCTATGCCATCCAGGGACAGGCTGCGGGTTTCATCGAGCATATTCGGGGCAGCCACTCTGGCATCATGGGGTTGCCGCTGTTTGAAACCGCCGCCTTGCTGCGGGACTTCGGCTTCAAGGTCTGACGCCATGCAACAGGACATCCTCATCAATTGGGCCCCCCAGGAAACCCGTGTGGCCGTGGTCGAAAACGGCGTGGTGCAGGAGTTGCATCTGGAGCGAACCCTGGAAAAAGGCCTGGTCGGCAATGTGTATCTGGGCAAGGTCTCGCGGGTCTTGCCAGGCATGCAATCGGCCTTCGTCGACATCGGGCTCGAGCGCGCAGCCTTTTTGCATGTGGCGGATTTGTGGAGCAGTGTGGCCTCGCGCCATGCGGACGGGGAGGGGGCCAATACCCCGCCCATGCCCATCGAGAAACAGATTTTTGAAGGGCAGTCGCTGATGGTTCAGGTCATCAAGGACCCGATCGGCAGCAAGGGGGCCCGACTGTCCTCGCAGATCAGCATTGCGGGACGCATGCTGGTGTACCTGCCGCAGGACAACCACATTGGCGTGTCGCAGAAGATCGCCCTGGATCAACGCGAAGCCCTCAAGCAACGTCTGCTGGCGCTCTTGCGCGAAGATCAACCCGAGGGCGCCACCGGTGGGTTCATCCTGCGCACCAACGGGGAGGATGCGACCGATCAGGAATTGCTCGAAGACATCCGTTACCTGCGCAAAACCTGGCAACGTATCCGCGAAGCTGCCTTGGTGAAACCCCCCAAGTCGATATTGCACCAGGACCTGGACCTGCTGCAACGTGTGTTGCGTGACCTGGTGAGCGATGCCACCCAGACGATTCGGATCGATTCGCGCGAGCAGCACGAACGCTTGCGCCAATTCGGCCTGGAGTACATGCCGGCCGCTGCCGCGAAGTTGCAGCACTACCGGGGCGAGCGCCCCATCTTTGACCTCTTTGGCATCGACGATGATGTGGCCCGTGCCCTGGGGCGTCGGGTGGATTTGAAGTCGGGCGGCTATCTCATCATCGATCAGACCGAGGCGCTGACCACGGTGGATATCAACACCGGCGCTTTCACCGGTGCCCGCAATTTCGACGAAACCATTTTCAAGACCAACCTGGAGGCTGCCGGTGCGCTGGCGCGACAACTGCGGTTGCGCAACCTGGGTGGCGTGATCATTGCCGACTTCATCGACATGGTGCGTGAAGATCACCGGGAGGCGGTGTTGCAGGAATTGCGCAAACACCTGGCGCGTGACCGCGTCAAAACCTCGGTGAGCGATTTCTCCCCGCTGGGTTTGGTCGAGATGACCCGCAAGCGCACCCGGGAGTCACTGGCCCACCAGCTGTGCAAGCCCTGTGAGGTCTGTCAAGGCAAAGGCATCGTGAAGACCCCGCGCAGCGTGGCTTATGACATCTTGCGTGAAATCCTGCGCGAGGCGCGTCAGTTTCACCCGGCCGAGTTCCGGGTGGTTGCCGCCCCGGGGGTGATCGATCTGTTCCTGGACGAGGAAAGCCAGCACCTGGCCGGTCTGAGCGTGTTCATCGGCAAGCCCATCTCGCTGCAGCACGAGCCCGCCATGGGGCCGGAGGACTACGACATCGTGCTCATTTGAGCCGGTCGATTCCTGTAAAGACATGTTTCTGGTGCTACCATAACGCCCCATGAATTTGCCCCGTTTTCGGGAGGCCTTCGCCATGTGTGTCAAGCGTGTGGGCCGACTGTTTTTGCTCTATGGCCTGGCCCTGTTGATGGGCATGGGCGTGGCTCAGGCACAGTTCAGGGTGGACGTGTCGGGCGTGGGCCTGACCCAACTGCCCATTGCCTTCTCACCCTTCCGGGGTGAAGACGCTTCGCCCCAGCGCATTGCCAGCATTGTGCAAGCCGACCTGGAGCGCAGTGGCGTGTTCCGGGCCCTGGCGGCCGGGCAGTCGCTGGACGAGACTGCGCGCCCGGACATGTCTGCCTTGCGCCAGCGCGGCGCGGATGCCTTGCTCACCGGCAGCGTCAGCCGCCTGCCCGATGGTCGTTTTGATGTCCGCTTCCGCCTGTGGGATGTGGTCAAGGCGCAGGACCTGGGCGGAGCCAGTTATGCCGTGGTCACCGCGGATCTGCGCCTGGCATCCCACCGCATTGCTGATTTTGTCTACGAAACCCTCACCGGCGACAAGGGGGTCTTTTCGACCCGCATTGCCTACGTGACCAAAGTGGCGGAACGCTACAACCTCTGGATCGCCGATGCCGATGGCGAAAACGCGCAGGCCGCCCTCACCAGTCCCGAGCCCATCATCTCACCCAGTTGGTCCCCAGTGGGCAACCAGCTGGCCTACGTGTCTTTTGAGTCACGCAAGCCGGTGGTGTACGTGCATGACGTGTCGGCCGGCAAGCGTCGCGTGGTGGCCAACTTCAAGGGATCCAACAGCGCCCCGGCCTGGTCCCCCGATGGCAAATTTCTGGCGGTGACCCTCAGCCGCGATGGCGGATCGCAGATTTACGTGATTCCCTCGGCGGGCGGCGAGCTGCGTCGTTTGACCCAGTCCCCCAGCATCGACACCGAACCCGCTTTTGCGCCGGATGGATCGGGCATTTATTTTGTGAGCGACCGCGGGGGTTCGCCGCAGATCTACCGCACACCGGTCATGGGTGGTCCGGTACAACGCGTGACCTTTCAGGGCAGTTACAACATTTCGCCCACCATCAGCCCGGATGGTCGCTGGATGGCCTACATCGCCCGCAACGGGGGGCAATACCGCCTGCACCTGATGGACCTGCAGTCTGACAAGATTCAGGCCGTCACGGACACCGCGGCGGATGAGCGCCCCAGCTTTGCGCCCAACAGCCGTCTCATCGTCTATGCCACCCAACTCCAGGGCCGTGAAGCCCTCATGACCACCACCCTGGATGGGCGCATCACTGCCCGTCTGGCCGGTCAGCCGGGTGACATTCGCGAACCGCATTGGGGGCCTTTCTTCAAGCCCTGAGCCTTATCATTCACGTCATTACAACCATTCATCACATCGCTCCCAAGGAAATCTCATGAATCGACTGTTCATTGTTATCGGCTTGTTGCTGGCTCTGGCCGGCTGTGCCTCCAACGTCAAGCTGGACGAGGCCCCCGTTGAGGACAAATCGGGCACCGCGGCCCAGCAGGCTCCCGCGGCCGCCAGCTCGGTGGCAACGATCCGGGCAGGCAACATTCCTGCCATGGACCCCGGCCCGACGGGCGTGGGCAAGGTCATTTATTTCGACTACGACAGCTTTGTCATCAAGGCCGAGTCGCAGACCCTGATCGAAGCGCACGCCCGCTACCTGCGCGCTGACAAAAACCGTCGTATCGCCATCGAGGGCCACGCTGACGAGCGCGGCGGGCGTGAGTACAACCTGGCCCTGGGCCAGAAACGTGCTGAGTCCGTGCGCAAGGCGCTGGGCCTGCTGGGCGTGTCTGACAACCAACTCGAAGCGGTCAGCTTTGGCAAGGAAAAGCCGTCGGATGCTGGCCATGATGAGGCGGCCTGGGCCAAGAACCGTCGCGCTGAAATCGCTTACCGTTGATGAAACGCCTGCTGCCTCTGGCGCTGGTGCTGGGCGCCTGGCTCCAGCCCGCAGGAGCGGCCTTGTTTGAGGACGAGGAGGCGCGGCGCGCCATCCTCGAGATTCGCCAGAGGCTGGACAGCCAGCGAGCGCCGGCTGAATCGCAAGCCCGCGAAGTCAAAACCCTGACCGAGGACAACCAGCAGTTGCGTCGAGCGCTGCTGGATCTGCAGGCTCAGATCGAAACGCTGCGCAGCGAGCAGGCGCAGTTGCGCGGCGACCGTGACCTGGCCTTGCGCGAACTCTCCGAGACGCAACGCCGCATCAAGGACCTCGCCCAGTCCATCGACGAACGTCTGCGCCCCCTAGAGCCCATCACTGTCAGCCTGGATGGGGTCGAGTTTCTGGCTCAGCCCGCTGAAAAGCGCGAGTTCGATGGAGCCCTGGCACGCTTTCGTGCGGGTGAGTTCACGCCGGCGGCCACCGCCCTGGCCGACTTCATTCGCCGTTATCCGCAAAGCGGTTACACCCCATCAGCCCTGTTCTGGCTGGGCAATGCCCAGTACGCCACCCGTGATTACAAGGAGGCCATCCAGAACTTCCGCATGCTCAGTGCGGCAGCGCCCAATTTCGCGCGTCTGCCTGATGCATGGTTGTCGATGGCCAACTGCCAGCTCGAGCTCAAGGACGTCAAGGCAGGACGCAAAACGCTGGAAGACCTCGTCAAAAAATACCCGCAAACCGAAGCCGGTGATGCGGCTCGCGAGCGCCTGTCTCGCCTGAAGTAAGCAACGTTGAATATGGATGCGATTGACCTGAACGCTTTGACCCGCTGGGTACTGTGGGCCGGCTTTGGGGTGTCGTTCCTGTTTGGGGCCCTGGCGCAGCGGACCCACTTCTGCACCATGGGTGCCATCAGTGATGTGGTCAACATGGGTGACTGGACACGCGCCCGCCAGTGGATGCTGGCCATTGGGGTCGCCATGCTGGGCTTTGCGGTGCTCAGCTGGCGTGGTGATATCGATCCTGCCAAAACCCTCTACGCCAGTTCGCGCCTGATCTGGTTGTCCTGCCTGCTGGGCGGGCTGATGTTCGGATTTGGCATGGTGCTGGCCTCGGGTTGCGGCAACAAGACACTGGTGCGGGTGGGCAGCGGCAATCTCAAGTCCCTCGTGGTCATGGTGGTCATGGGCGTGTCGGCCTTTGCCACGCTCAAGGGCATCACCGGGGTACTGCGTGTGTCAACGGTCGACCGCGTGGCGCTGGAGCTGCCGCATGGTGCCAACCTGGGCGGGCTGTTGCAGGGGCTGCTCGCTTCCCCTGCCGCCCACCTTCAACTCCTGCTGGGCGTGTGCCTGGGGGTGGCACTGGTGGTGGCCTTGCTGTGGAACCGTGACATGCGTCGTGCCGAGAACCTGCTGGCTGGCGCCGGCGCGGGTGTCCTGATCGTGGTCATGTGGTGGGTGAGCGGATCGCTGGGTCATGTGGCCGAGCACCCCGAGACGCTGGAAGAGGTCTATCTCACCACCAACTCAGGCCGCATCGAATCCCTGTCCTTCGTGGCCCCGGTGGCCTATTTGCTCGACTGGCTCATGTTCTTCAGCGACAAATCCAAGGTGTTGAGTCTGGGCATCGTGTCGGTCCTGGGCGTGATCAGTGGCTCCTTTGTTGTGTCGCGGCTGGAAGGCAGCTTTCGCTGGGAAGGCTTTGGCAGCGTGGAAGACCTGGGCAACCACCTGGCAGGTGGCGTGCTGATGGGCGTGGGCGGGGTGACGGCCATGGGGTGTACGGTGGGGCAGGGGCTGAGTGGCATTTCCACCCTCAGCCTGAACGCCGCCATCGCCGTGGCGGCGATCGTTGCGGGCGCAGTCATGGCCTTTCGTTACCAGATATGGCGCCTGGAAGCCCAGCTTTGACCGACCCGGACCTGGCCCGGCGTTTTCAGGGGCTGGAGCGTATGTACGGGGTGGGGGGAGCAAGCCGGATCCGAGATGCCCATGTGGTGGTGATCGGCATCGGCGGGGTCGGATCGTGGGCGGCCGAAGCGCTGGCCCGCAGTGGGGTGGGCACCCTCAGTCTGCTGGACTTTGACCAGGTGGCTGAATCCAACGTCAACCGTCAACTGCACGCACTGGGCAGTACCCTGGGGATGGCCAAGGTGCACGCCATGGCACAACGCATTCTGGATATCAACCCGGCCTGCCGCGTGCGGGCCATCGAAGAATTTGCCTCGCCACACAACTGGCCCGCCATCCTGGGGGACGACGCCCCACCGGTCACGGCGGTGATCGATGCCTGTGACCAGGTGAAAACCAAGACGGCACTGGCGGCCTGGTCCTGGGGTCACCCGGTGCACTGGGTCTGCGTGGGGGCGGCGGGGGGCAAGCGGCTGGCCCATGAGGTGCGTGTGGACGATCTTTCCCGCGTCACGCATGACCCCTTGCTGGCGCAGGTGCGGTACCGTTTGCGACGCGAACATGGTGCCCCTTCAGCCAGTACCCGTTCTGCATCGACGTTGCATCTGCCCTGTGTGTTCAGTCAGGAGGCCGTTCGTGCTGCCGATGCCAGTTGTGAGGCTTCCACCGATGGCAGCCTCAACTGCCATGGCTATGGCTCACTGGTCAGTGTCACGGCAACCTTCGGCATGGTAGCGGCAGGGTGGGTACTCAACCAGTTGGCGTCGGGCGAGGTGTCACATGCTTCAAAAATGCGCTATAATGCGAGGCTTCGGTCAGCACACAATGTTGATTGAATCTGTTGAAGAACAGATGGGACGTTAGCTCAGTTGGTAGAGCAGCGGACTTTTAATCCGTTGGTCACAAGTTCGAATCTTGTACGTCCTACCACCCTCATTCAAAAAAAACCAGTTCAAACAGAACTGGTTTTTTTTCGTCTCGACCTTTTACGCCTCAATTTGCTCGGTGAGCTCAAGCCACCTGGACTCTAATTCGCTCAATTGGCTTTCAATGGCTTTGAGCCGTCTTCCGTGTTGCGCAATATCAGATGCTGCGGTGGTGTTCGACAAGGCTTCGTGCAAGGAGTTTTGTTCCTCTTGCAATGTATGCATTTGAGTCTCAAGATGCGAGAGTTCTTTTTGCATGCTCTTGGTAGGTGCAGGTTTGCTTTTGTTCACAGCAGGTGCAATGGCTGTGGGTTTTGTCACTGCAGGCGCAGCCATGGAAGCTGCAGCCTCAGCCCGCAATCGCTTGGCTTCATCCAGCAAGTACTTTTGGTAATCGTCCAAGTCGCCATCAAATGGCGCAATGCCCCCTCGAGAAACCATCCAAAATTCATCACAAACAGCTCTGAGCAAAGCTCGGTCGTGACTGACCAACATGACAGTGCCTTCAAACTCGTTGAGTGCCATGGACAAGGCCTCACGGGTGGCTAAATCAAGATGGTTGGTAGGCTCATCCATCAGCAGCAAATTGGGGCGTTGCCACACCAGCATGCACAGCACAAGTCTGGCTTTCTCACCACCACTCATGCTGCCAACGGACTGCTTCACCATATCACCGCCGAAGTTGAATTGACCCAAAAAACTTCGAAGATCTTGTTCACGTGTGGCTTGACCAGACAAGTTGCCATTGCTGGTTAATTTTTTGGCCAATGCAATCATGTGGTCCAAGGGATTGTCAGCAGGGCTCAAGACATCCAACTCTTGCTGAGCAAAATAACCAATATTGAGTCCTTTGCCTTCTGTGATTTCACCAGAGACAATTTTCAAATCGCGGGCAATTGTTTTGACAACAGTTGATTTACCTTGACCATTGGCACCCAAAATCCCAATGCGCTGACCTGCCAACACCGAACGACTGACGTTGCGCACGATGATGGTGGGTGTTGCCAACTCCGAGGAGTCAGGTGCAGGGTAGCCAAAGCTCACATCCTGCATGGACAGCATGGGGTTGGGCAAATTGGCAGGTTCCTTGAATTCAAACTGGAAGTCCGCTTCGCCCAGTAAAGGAGCCACCTTTTCCATGCGCTCCAAGGCTTTCACACGACTTTGGGCTTGTTTGGCCTTGCTGGCTTTCGCTTTGAAGCGTGCAATGAATTTTTGCAAGTGGGCAATCTTGTCTTGCTGCTTGGCAAATGCACTTTGCTGCAAGGCCATTTGTTCGGCTCGCATGTCTTCAAATTTGCTGTAATTGCCACCGTAGCGCACCAACTTGCCTGCGTCGATGTGCAAGGTCACATTGGTCACGGCATCTAGAAATTCACGATCGTGACTGATCACCAACAGCGTGCCTTCATAGCGTTGCAGCCATGCCTCTAGCCAGACCAAGGCGTCCAAATCCAAGTGATTGGTGGGTTCGTCCAACAACAAAAAATCTGTGGGACTCATGAGTGCTCGCGCCAATTGCAGACGCATTCGCCAGCCACCTGAAAAACTATTGACTGGGTTGTCTACCTCGCTTGTTTTGAAGCCCAAACCCAAAATAAGAGATTGGGCACGAGAAGAAGCATCATGTTCACCAGCATCATGCAACGCCATATAAGCATTGGCCATGCGTTCACCGTCCTCGGTGTTTTCAGCGGCCACGACTTCAGAACGAGCAGCCAAGAGAACCGTGTCACCTTCAATCACAAATTCTGTGGCACTTTGTGAAGTTTCTGGCATGTCCTGGGCCACCTGCCCCATGCGCCATTGCAAAGGGATGTGGAATTCGCCACCATCCTCTGTGAGGCTGCGATTGAGCAAGGCAAACAAGCTGGATTTGCCCGCACCATTGCGGCCCACCAAGCCTACTTTTTCGCCAGGGTTCAAGGTGACAGAAGCTTTGTCTAGTAGCAATTTGGCGCCGCGGCGCAAGACAATATTTTTTAAAGTGATCATGCCAACAAGGCCGTTTTGGTTAATAGAAGAACCTGTTGATCGCCAGCGCTGGTGGTCAACCAGACAACATCCAAATCAGGAAATGCGACGGAAAAATGCTCATGCTCATGACCGATTTCAAGAACCAAGACGCCATCTTCGTGGAGATATTGGGGGACATCTTGAAGCAGTTGGCGGATGAAGTCCATGCCATCTTGGCCACCAGCCAAAGCCAAATCGGGTTCGGCCAAAAACTCTGGAGGCAAGCGCGACATGCTGTGTGCATTCACATACGGCGGATTGCAAACAATCAAATCGAACTGGCCTGTGGCATTGGTCAGACCGTCAGATGAAACCAACTGCACCCGTTCTTGAAGATCATGGCGTTGAATGTTGATGGCAGCCACGGCCAAAGCCTCATTGGAAATATCCAGTGCTTGTACTCGCATTTGCGGATAAGCCAAGGCCACCAGAACAGCCAAACTTCCACCACCTGTGCACAAATCCAGCGCTTGGCTGGAATCAGGGTTCAGCCAAGGATCGATGCTTCCTTCAGCCAGCACTTCGGCGATCAGGCTTCGAGGTATCAGACATCGCTCATCCACATGAAAAGAAACACCTTGCAACCAGGCTTCTTGGGTGAGGTAGGCCAGTGGTTTGCGTGTGTTGATTCGCTCATCAAGCAATTCCAAGACGGCTTGCTCGGATGCTGCGGACAGAGAATCATTCAAGGTTGCGGTGTCTGTGTCCAATGGCAAACCAAGTCGCCACAACACCAGCCAGGCTGCTTCATCTTCAGCGTTCAAAGTACCTTGGCCAAAACTCACATGAGCCTCAAGCAGCGCATTGGCGCAGTGGTCAATCAACTGGGCAGGGGTCATTCGCTTTGGCTGCTCAGGGAATCGTTTGCCAAGCCTTGCAATATCCGGTGGTAAATGTTTTTCAAAAGATCCACATCTTTCAATCGAACAAACTCGTCTATTTTGTGAATGCTGTCGTTGGGCGGGCCCAACTCAATGACTTGGGGGCAAATTTGAGCGATGAACCGGGCATCACTGGTTCCACCAGAAGTTGACAATTCGGTGTCTATGCCAGTTTCGAGTTTGATGGCTTGTTGAACCACGCCCAATAAATCGCCTGGCGTGGTGAGAAATGGCAGTCCGCCCAAGGTCCATGCCAATTGGTAATCCAGTTGATGTTGTTTCAAAACAGCTTCAAGACGCTGCTTCAAGTGATCCGAAGTGCTTTCGGTGCTGAATCGGAAATTGAAATCAACAACGACCTCACCCGGAATGACATTGTTGGCACCTGTACCCGCATGAATATTGCTGACTTGCCAACTGGTGGGCTGAAAATAATCATTGCCATGGTCCCAGTTCACAGCAGTCAGTTCCGCCAATGCAGGCGCGAGCAAATGAATCGGGTTTTTGGCCAGCTGAGGATAAGCAATGTGACCTTGAACGCCTTTGACGGTGAGTTTGCCGCTCAAAGTGCCGCGTCTGCCGTTTTTCACCATGTCTCCAGTTTGATGAACGGCCGTGGGCTCTCCCACAATGCACCAATCGAGTTGTTCGCCACGCGCTTGGAGTTCTTCAACCACTTTCACAGTGCCGTCGACTGATGGGCCTTCTTCATCGCTGGTGAGCAAAAAGGCGATTGAAAAATCGGCGTGTTCATGAATTTGAAGGAACTCTTCGGTGGCAACCACCATGGCAGCCAAAGAAGTTTTCATATCGCTGGCACCTCGACCAAATAATTTGCCGTCACGGTGGGTGGGCGTGAACGGGTCTGAGGACCATTGATTCAAGGGGCCGGTTGGCACCACATCGGTGTGTCCTGCAAACACCAAGGTGCGCGCTTGGGGTGATGAGCTTCGTTTGACAGCCCATAAATTACTGACCCGAAAGCTGTCGGGGCCAAACTGCAGGCGTTCGCATACAAAGCCCAAAGACTCAAGCCGGGCCGACAAGATGTCCAGGCAACCAGCGTCATCGGGTGTGACCGATGGCCTTGCAATCAGTTGCTCGGCCAGTTCAAGGGTGGCGGACATCAATCGCGCAACAAATCGTTGATGCTGGTTTTTGAACGCGTTTGTGCATCCACACGCTTGACCACGATGGCGGCATACATGCTGTAAGACGCGCCATTGGCAGCCGTTTTAGGGATGTTGCCGCTGACCACCACAGACCCGCTGGCAACGCGGCCATAGGTGATTTCGCCAGTGGCTCGGTCGAAGATGGGGGTAGATTGACCAATGAAAACACCCATGCCCAACACGGAGTTTTCTTCGATGATCACGCCTTCAACCACCTCGGAGCGGGCACCAATGAAGCAGTTGTCTTCAATGATGGTCGGGTTGGCTTGCAATGGCTCCAACACGCCACCAATGCCCACACCACCCGACAGGTGGACATTTTTGCCAATTTGCGCACATGAACCCACAGTGGCCCATGTGTCGACCATGGTGCCAGAGTCCACATAGGCCCCAATATTCACGTAAGAGGGCATCAAGATCGCGCCAGAAGCCACGAAACTGCCACGACGCGCCACCGCCGGGGGCACCACGCGAACGCCAGCGGCCTTGAATTCTTCATCGCTGAGATTGGAGAATTTGGTTTTGACTTTGTCGTAAAAGCCCAGGTCCCCGGCCTTGATGATTTGGTTGTCGTTCAAGCGAAAACTCAGCAGCACCGCTTTTTTCAGCCATTGGTGCACGGTCCACTGACCCACGCCTTCACGGGTGGCCACACGCAGACGTCCTGCATTGAGTTCGGCGATCACATGATCGACAGCTTCGCGTACTTCGTGTGCGGCATTGGTGATGTTGATATTGGCACGGTTGTCCCAGGCGTTGTCGATGATGTGTTGAAGTTGGTGCTGAGCCATGGTTGTTTTCTTTTCAGTGGTGAGAGGGTTTGTGATTTTTGACAAATGAAACAATGCGCTGCGCTGCTTCAAGACATTCTTCGGGTTGTGCCACCAAGGCCATGCGGATGCGGCCCTGACCAGGGTTGACGCCATTGACTTCTCGAGCCAAATAGCGGCCTGGCAACACGGTGACATTGTATTGAGCCAGTAACTCCCTGGCGAAAGCCTCATCATCGCCACCAGGCACGGCCGCCCACAGGTAAAAACCGGCATCTGGCAAGGCCACATCCAGCACCTGGGCCAACAAGGGCGTGACTTGTTCGAACTTGCGCTTGTACAAAGCGCGGTTGGCAACCACATGCGCTTCATCATTCCAAGCCGCGATGCTGGCTTCTTGCACCATGCCTCCCATGGCACTGCCGTGGTAGGTGCGGTAACGCAGAAATGGCGCAATCAATTCAGCATCTCCCGCGACAAAACCACTGCGCAGGCCTGGGACATTGCTTCTTTTAGACAGGCTGGTGAAACTGACCAGGTTTCTAAAATCTGTTCGTCCTAGCGCGACGGCCGCCTGCAGGCCACCCAAAGGAGGGGTCTGGCCAAAGTAAATTTCGCTGTAGCACTCATCCGAGGCCAGCACAAAACCATATTGATCACTCAGTGTGAATAATTTTTGCCACTCTTGCAGGGGCATGACCGCCCCAGTCGGGTTGCCAGGTGAGCAGACAAAGACCAAACGGGTGCGTTTCCAGATGTCTGCGGGCACACTGTCCCAATCGACTGCGAAATTTTGCGCGGGCACGCTGGGCACATAGTGGACCTGTGCACCCCCCAAAAGTGCTGCCCCCTCGTAAATTTGATAAAAGGGATTGGGAGAAACCACCAAGGCCTGCGAGTCGCCATCCAAGACGGTCTGGGTGAACGCAAACAAGGCCTCGCGAGAGCCGTTGACTGGCAGCACCTGTGTTTCTGCGTTCAGCTCAACGCCATAGCGCCTGTGCAGCCAGCCAGTGCAGGCCTGGCGAAAGGCCAAACTGCCTGCGGTGGCCGGGTAGGCGGCCAAGGCCTGGGTATGTTGGCTCAAGGCTTGAATCACCAAGTCTGGCGTGGCATGGCGCGGTTCACCAATTCCCAAACTGATGGGCAACCAGTCTGGACTGGGCTTCACGTCTGAAAACAATTGTCGTAAACGCTCAAACGGATAGGGGTGCAACTTTGATAACAGAGGGTTCATGGCTGATATTATCGGGGCCATGTACAGCCACCTCGATCCTTCCCGGGCGCAAGACTTCGCCATGGACAACGACCAAATGCGCAATTTGGCCGAGACCTTCGAATCCAGCTTGCTGCAAGACTTGTCTGCACTGAGCGCGGCATTGGACAACCCAGATCCAGACCCATTGCGCCGCTTGTTGCATTCCCTCAAGGGCTATGTCACCTTTTTAAGCAAAGAAGAACTCAGCGCCCAGGTCATAGAGCTTGAAGCCATGAGCCGCCAAAGTGCTGTGGAACAAGTCAAAACCAAGGTGCAGCAAGTCATTCCCGCTTTGAAAACCCTGCTATCTGAAGTCACACATTGGAAACAAACGGCTTTGATGTGAGCCTGTGTTTGTTGTCCATCATTTCAAAATTGAATCATTTGTAATTAAAAGGGTTTGGGGTGCGTCTTAATTCCATCAAGTTGTCCGGCTTCAAGTCTTTTGCCGATGCCACCAATTTCATGCTTCCAGGTCAGCTGGTCGGCGTGGTGGGGCCCAATGGCTGCGGCAAGTCGAACATCATTGATGCGGTGCGCTGGGTCTTGGGTGAAAGCCGAGCCAGTGAGTTGCGTGGCGAATCCATGCAAGACGTCATTTTCAATGGCACCACCACGCGCAAGGCCGCCAGTCGCGCCAGTGTGGAACTGGTGTTTGACAACACCAGCCAACGCGCAGGTGGGCAATGGAGCCAGTTTGCTGAAATCGCTGTCAAACGTGTCTTGACCCGCGACGGCACCAGCAGCTATTACATCAACAACCAACCTGTGCGTCGACGTGATGTGCAAGATGTGTTTTTAGGGACAGGCCTGGGCCCAAGGGCTTACGCCATCATTGGTCAGGGCACCATCAGCCGCATCATCGAATCCAAGCCCGAAGAGTTGCGTTTGTTCTTGGAAGAAGCTGCGGGTGTCTCCAAATACAAAGAGCGACGCCGTGAAACTGAAAATCGCTTGAGCGACACCCGTGAAAATTTAACGAGGGTCGAAGACATCTTGCGCGAACTCAATGCCAATTTGGACAAGCTTGAGCGCCAAGCGGAAGTGGCTCAAAAGTTTCACGATCTGCAAAAACAAACCAGCTTGCGTCAGCACCAGCTTTGGTTTTTGAAGCGAGCAGAAGCCCAAACTGAACAAGCCCAGTTGCACCAACACGCAGAACAAGCCGCGACCAGCCTGGAATCCAAAACCGCTGATTTGCGACAGGTTGAAGCCAGCGTGGAAACCATTCGCCAGGCGCATTACGAGGCGGGCGAGCAGGTCAACCAATCTCAAGGCCAGCTGTACCAAGCCAGTGCCGAAGTGGGCCGTCTAGAGGCCGAAATTCGATTCGTGGTGGAAGGCCGTCAACGGGCACAAGATCGCTTGGTTCAAATCCAAGCGCAAATGGCTCAATGGGAAAATCAGAGGAACCAAGCGGGCGAGGAAGCACAGGGCTTGATTGACAACCAAGATACTGCTCAAGAACAGCTGGCGGTGTTGCGCGAGGAGTTGGAGCTCAAAGGCGAGCAATTGCCCGAGTTGGAGCAATTTTGGAGAGACGCCCAGCAACAGGTGTTGAGCCAAACCGCCTTGGTCAATGAAGTGCAACAACAAATTCAAGTGCTGGCAGCTGAGCAACGCGGCATGCAAGAGCAAGCCCAGCAATTGGATCAGCGTCAATCGCGGTTGCAGGCAGATCAGCAATCCTTGTCGATGCCAGAAGACACCCACTTGCAACAATTGAAGTCGCAAATGGATCTGGCCGAAGAACAATCTGCCCTCACCCAAGCACAACTTCAAACTTTGGAAGACATGGCCAAGGAAGTGGAGAACACCCGCCGTCAATCCCAAGAAACCGCCAATCAAGAATCAGCCAAGCTGGTCGAATTGCAAGCCCGTCAGCAAGCCCTCAAGGCCTTGCAAGACAAATTGCGCACCGATGAACGACTGACACCCTGGTTGAACAAACACGGCCTGGAAGGCTTGCAGCCTCTTTGGAGCAAGGTGCAAATCACCCCAGGATGGGAGCAGGCGCTGGAAGCCGCATTGCGCGAGCGCTTGGCCGCCTTGGAGGTAGGGCGCATCGACAGTGTGAAGGCCTTCGCCTCTGATGTGCCAGTGGCCAAACTGAGCTTTTACACGCCTGCAGTGGCGGCTTCATCCTCTATCAAGCACAAACTACCCAGACTGTTTGATCAACTCAAGCTCAGCGATGCAGGCCTGAGTGGCCTGTTGGCTGATTGGTTGACTGGTTGTTACACCGCCAGCAGTTTGGATGAGGCCATGGCAGCCAGAAACCAGTTGCAAGCGGGTGAACAAATCTTCATTGCCCAAGGACATTCTGTGGGGCTGCACAGCGTGAATTTTTATGCTCAGGATTCCGAGCAATCTGGCCTGCTCGCTCGTGCCCAAGAAATCGACAATCTGGACAAACAAATTCGTGCCCAAGCTTTGATGAGTGAAGAAGCCCGTCTCAACTTGTCTCGCGCAGAAAGCTCAGCCGCTCACTCTGCCCAAGAGCGCACCCAAAAGCGGATAGAAGCGACCCAAAACCAAACCAGAGCACACGACTTGAAGCTGGAATATGCGCGGCTGCAGCAACTTGCAGATCAAGCACGTGCGCGTCAAGGACAGCTTCAGACTGAGGTGGGCGACTTGCAAGCGCAAATGGCGCAGTTGCAAACCCGCAAAGAAGAAGCCGAGTCGCGTTTTGAATCCTTGGACATGCAGTTGGCGCAAACCCAGGAACGACAAGCTGGTTTGCAAGAAAAATCAATGCAAGCTGAGCAACAACTCCACCAAGCTCGAGATGCACTTCGGCAAATGGAGCGCCAAGTTCAAGAAGCCGACTTCAACTTGCGAAGCCTTTCTGCCAAGTTGGCCGAGTTACAACGCACACAAGACACTGCAACTCAGCAAATGGAGAGTCTGAGTGCGGAACAAACCCGTCAGCAATCCGAGTTGGCATTGCTCAGCGACAGCGCTGCTCAAGCCGGTTTGCAAGATGCCTTGTCGCTCAAGCTGGAGCGCGAAAGCTTGTTGGCTGCCAAGCGTTCTGAATATGACGACCTGACCAACCGTTTGCGCAGCAGCAATGAAGACCGATTGAAAATTGAGCGCGAACTCGACCCCTTGCGTCAGCGCATCGTGGACAGTCAACTCAAAGAACAAGCGGCCCGCTTGGGCTTTGAGCAATACGACCGCTTCTTGCAAGAAGCGCAGGCTGATGTCGCTCTGATTGAAGCCTCTATCGAGCAAGACAAGGTGAAGTTGAACGGTTTACAAGCTGAAATTGACCGTTTGAACCGAGACATTCAAGCCTTGGGGGCGGTGAATTTGGCTGCACTTGAAGAGTTGGGTACTGCACGAGAACGCAAAACCTTCTTGGATGCTCAATCCACCGATTTGAATGACGCCATCAATACCTTGGAAGACGCTATTCGCAAGATTGACGGCGAAACACGTGCCTTGCTGGGTGACACCTTTGAAACCGTGAACCAACATTTTGGTCGCATGTTCCCCGATTTGTTTGGTGGCGGCACGGCCAAACTCATGATGACTGGGGACGAAATCCTCGACTCTGGTGTGCAGGTGATGGCCCAGCCACCTGGCAAAAAAAATCAAACCATCCATTTGCTGTCGGGGGGCGAGAAGGCCCTTACTGCGATTGCGTTGGTGTTTGCCATTTTCCAACTCAACCCCGCGCCGTTTTGTTTGCTCGACGAGGTGGATGCGCCACTGGACGATGCCAACACCGATCGATATGCCAAATTGGTCACCAAGATGTCGTCTGAAACCCAATTCCTCTACATCTCGCACAACAAAATCGCCATGGAGATGGCCGAGCAACTCATTGGCGTGACCATGCAGGAGCAGGGCGTTTCACGCATCGTGGCCGTGGACATGGAAGCTGCGGTCAACATGGTTGAGCCCGTATGAGCAATATGCAACTCTGGTTGGCCATCTTGGGTGGATTGGTGCTGGTGGTGGTGGTCGCCCACAGCACCTGGACTTCGCGTCAAAGCCAGCCCAAACAAGCAGAACCCTTGGTCAGCCAAGAGGAACTTGACGCCTTGGTTTCCACACCGATTGACGACATGCCAGACGGCGACCAAGCCTTCAATGGATTCGTTGGCATGGGCTCTGAACTCCCAGCCATGGATGCCCGATCCCAGTTGGACGCCTTGATTGATGTGATCGCCACCATGGAACTTGACAGTCCAGTTTCTGGTGAAGCGGCGATTGCGGCCATTCCCGCTATTCGCCGTGTGGGCAACAAGCTGTTTTTGGTCGAGGGCCTGAACGCCGACAGCGGTGAATGGGAGGCCTTGCAAACCCAGCGCTACTACAGCGCTTTTCAAGCGGGCATGCAAGTGGCTAACCGGCAAGGCCCACTCAATGACATCGAGTTTTCTGAGTTTGTGGTCAAAACGCAGGCTTTTGCAGAGGTGTTTTCTGCCACGCCTGAATTTCCCGACATGCACGAAGTGGTGGCGCAGGCCCGTGAATTGGATCAATTCGCCAGTGCCCACGACGCTCAACTGAGCTTCACGCTGCAGTCACGCAAAGCGGCTTGGAGTCCTGGTTATGTGCAACAGCAAGCCGCACGCCTGGGCTTTGTCCCTGGTGTGATTCCCGGGCGCATGGTGGTGCCCGCCAGCACCCCTGGCATGCCACCTGTCTTGGTCTTGACCTTTGATGCACGTGCAGCCATGGCTGAAGACCCAAACCAAGCGGCCTTGCGCAGCATCAGCCTGAGCTTGGATGTGCCTCAAGTGGCTCAGTCTGAACAAGCCTTTGCCAGACTCTGTGAGGTGGCACAAAACCTGGCCCAAGCCATGGACGGATTGGTCACCGATGACAACGGTCAAACCTTGTCGGACTCGTCGATTCAAATGATCGACCATGATTTGCGCAGCTTGTACGAGGCCCTGGCAGCTCGCGATTTGGCTGCCGGTTCTTTGCAGGCTCGTCGTTTGTTCAGTTGAGCGATATGCAAGAACGTGCTGCTTGGCTGCGGCAACAACTGCTGAATGCCGCGCACCAATATCACGTGCTGGATCAGCCCAGCATCCCCGATGCTGAATACGACCGCTTGTTCCAAGAACTGCAAGCACTCGAAGACCAACACCCCGAACTTCGCACGCCCGACTCGCCCACTCAACGCGTGGGCGGCCAAGCACTCGACAGCTTTGCCAGTGTCAAACACGTGGTGCCCATGCTCAGCATTCGCACCGAGACTGACACCCAAGCCAGTGGCGCACAAGCCTTTGACACCCGAATCCGCAAGGAACTGGGCCTGCCTGATACCAGCCCCCCTGTTGAATACGTGGCCGAGTTGAAGTTTGACGGTCTCGCCATGAGCCTGCGCTATGAACAGGGTCTGTTGGTTCAAGCTGCCACGCGAGGTGACGGAGAAACAGGTGAGGATGTGACCCACAACATCCGCACCATCGGGCAAATTCCGCTGCGCTTGAGTGCAGATGCGCCAAGGGTGTTGGAAGTGCGTGGCGAGGTGTACATGGCTCGCGCAGACTTTGAGGCATTGAATGAGCGCCAACGCGCTCGCATTGCCGCAGGAGAAAAAGGCGAAAAAACCTTTGTCAATCCGCGCAATGCCGCTGCTGGGGCGGTCAGACAACTCGATTCCAAAATTGCTGCTCAGCGACCTTTGAGCTTTTTTGCCTATGGCTTGGGCGACATCACACCCGTGCAAGACGGTGGACCCAGGTTCAACACGCACTTCGACTTGTTGATGGCGCTCAAAACATGGGGCTTCCCGGTGGCCGAGCAAACTACAGTGGCGCAAGGTGCGGCGGGCCTGGTGGACTTTCACCAACGCACAGGCCAAGCGCGAGACGCACTGCCTTTTGACATTGATGGCGTGGTCTACAAGGTCAACAGCTTGGCCTTGCAGCGCCAACTTGGGTTCGTCACCCGGGAGCCTCGCTGGGCCGTGGCCCACAAATACCCAGCTCAAGAGCAACTCACCACGGTGCTCGCCATTGAGGTGCAGGTGGGACGAACCGGCAAGCTGACCCCTGTCGCCAAACTCTCGCCTGTGTTTGTCGGAGGCGTGACGGTCACCAATGCCACGCTGCACAACGAGGATGAGGCCAGGCGCAAGGACGTTCGTGTGGGCGACACCGTGGTGGTGCGTCGTGCAGGGGATGTGATTCCAGAGGTGGTGTCTGTCGTGCTAGACAAACGCCTGCAAGACGCGCCCATCTTCACCATGCAACACCATTGCCCAGTATGCGGCAGCCCCGCTGTGCGTGAAGAAGGCGAGGCTGATTACCGTTGCACGGGCGGTTTGTTTTGCGGCGCTCAGCAAAAACAAGCCATCCTCCATTTCGCACACAGACGCGCCGTGGAAATTGAAGACCTGGGTGACAAATTGGTGGAGCAGTTGGTGGATGCTGGCTTGGTCAAAACACTGCCTGACCTTTACAAGCTGGGTTTCACCCACTTGGCCAGTTTGGAGCGCATGGCTGAAAAATCGGCCAATAATTTATTGGCAAGCCTGGCCAAATCCAAGCAAACCACCTTGCCTCGTTTTTTGTTTGGTTTGGGCATTCGCCATGTGGGAGAGGCCACCGCCAAAGACTTGGCTCGTCACTTCGGCAACATGGACGCCATCATGGCCGCCACTGTCGATCAGTTGTTGCAAGTGCGCGATGTAGGGCCTGTGGTGGCCAACAGTTTGCGCATGTTCTTTGATCAGGCTCACAACCGTGAAGTGGTGGAGCAACTCCGGGCATGCGGCCTCCATTGGACCGAGGGCGATTCACAAGCGGATGCGCCCATGCCGTTGGCAGGTCTTACCTATGTGCTGACCGGCACCTTGCCCACGCTCAGCCGCGATCAAGCCAAAGACATGTTGGAAAGCTTGGGTGCCAAAGTAGCGGGCAGCGTCAGCAAGAAAACCACCGCAGTCGTGGCTGGCGCAGAGGCGGGGAGCAAGCTTGAAAAAGCGCAGGAATTGGGCATCAAGGTGATGGATGAAGCCGCACTGCTGAGCTTGGTCGAACAACACCGTTCGGCTCAATGAGCCTGTAGGGCCGCCAACAACTCGGTTTCTATTTCCAGCTGCACCTTGTTGTGCTGCAAAGCGGCGCCGTCTATCAAAAACGTGTCTTCCACACGTTCGCCCAAGGTGCTGATTTTGGCAAGCAGCACATTGATCTGGTGCTGTGCCAGCACTTGGGCCACACCATAAAGCAGGCCGACTCGGTCACTGGCTGAAATGGACAGCAACCAACGCTGTGCTTTTTCATCGGGCTGTAAGCGAACCCGAGGTGCCACTGGGAAACTCTTCACGCGCCTAGACACCCGACCGCGTCCAGCTTTGGGCAAAGCGCCATTTTTTTCAATGGCGAGTTTCAAATCGTTTTCAACCATGGACGTGAGTTCGCGGTAGTGCGCATTCAACATCGGGGTGACCACCTGGAAAGTATCCAAGGCATAGCCGTTGCGGGCTGTGTGGATTTTGGCGTCCAAGATGCTGAAACCCGCTTGGTCGAAATAGCCGCAAATGCGGGCAAACAAATCGGCCTGATCGGGGGTATGCACCATCACTTGCAAACCTTCGCCCAACGGTGACAAACGCGCTTTGACTGTGACGCCAGGTGCTTTGCCTTCAGCCTTGGCCAGTGCCAATGGACGCGACAACTGCCTGGTGTGCCAGGCAATGTCTGCTGCTTCATGGCGCATGAAATAGCCCACATCCAAGGTGTTCCAAAGGTCTTTGTGTGACTCGAATGGCATGGCGTAGAGGTTGAGAGTCTCCAAGGCTTCGCGCTTGCGCATTTCCACCACGGCGTCGGGGTCGTGAGCTTGACCCCCCAGCACCGCAGCACCTGCGCGGTAAAGGTCTTCCAGCAACTTGCCCTTCCAAGCATTCCAAACCTTGGGGCTGGTGCCACGGATGTCGGCCACAGTCAGCAAATACAAACCTCTCAAATAGCGTTCATTGCCCACCCTTTTGGCAAAAGCCTGAATCACATCCGGGTCGCTCATGTCTTGCTTTTGCGCCACTTGGCTCATGGTCAGGTGCTCGCGCACCAAAAACTCAATCAGTTGCTCATCGGCCTTGGCAATCCCATGCTGGCGGCAAAACAACCGCACTTCTTTGGCACCCAGGTCAGAGTGGTCGCCACCACGCCCCTTGGCAATGTCGTGGAACAAGGCGGCCACATACAAAATCCAGGGCTGGTCCCAACCCGCGGCCAATTGTGAGCAAAAAGGATATTCGTGAGAATGCTCCACGATGAAGAAACGCCGAACATTGCGCAGCACCATGAGGATGTGTTGGTCCACGGTGTAGACGTGGAACAGGTCGTGCTGCATTTGGCCAACGATGCGCCTGAACACCCACAAGTAACGTCCCAGCACCGAGGTTTGGTTCATCAAACGCATGGCGTGGGTGATGCCTTGGGGCGACTTCAAGATGCGCATGAAGGTCTCGCGATTGACCGGGTTGCGCCTGAAGGAGGCATCCATCAGACCACGTGCGTTGTACAAAGCCCGCAGGGTGCGAGCCGACAACCCTTTGATGCCCACGGTTTCCTGGTAGAGCAGGAAGGTTTCCAAAATAGCCTCGGGGTGACGCTGATACAAACCGTCATCCACCACTTCCAACATGCCTGATTTCTCTAAAAAGCGCTCGTTCAACACCTGGGGTGGATGCGCCTCGTTTTGCTTGAACAGCCAGTCTTCAATGTTCAAGTGGATGATTTGATTGAGCTGACACACCGCTTTGGCCGCCCAGTAATACTCTTTCATCAAGGCTTCGCTGGCGGCGCGACCCTGTTTTTGTCCTTGGGGTGTGGACGCCAAGCCCAGTTCTTGCGACACCGCGGTTTGCAAATCAAACACCAAACGGTCTTCACGCCGCTTGGCCATCCAGTGCAGTCGCCAGCGTATGAGCGACAGCAAATCTTCGTTGTGCTGAAGCTGACGCTGCTCTAACAAAGTGATCATGCCTTTGTTCTTCAGGTCTTTCCAGGTGCTGCCCAAGCCGCTGGCTTTGGCCAACCAAAGCAGCATGTGCAAATCGCGCAAACCGCCTGGCGACTCCTTGCAATTGGGTTCCAGGGAATAGGGCGTGTTTTCATACTTGCTGTGCCGCTGCAGCATTTCCAAGGTTTTGCCCGTGAAAAACGCACGGGGCTCCATTTGTGCTTTGAAGGCCTGCTCAAATTGTGCGTAAAGCATGTCCGAGCCCTGCACACAACGAGACTCCAGCATGGCGGTTTGCACCGTGATGTCGTTGGCGGCCTCACTCAGACATTCAGACATGGTGCGAACGCTAGAACCAATCTCCAAGCCAGCATCCCAGCAGCTGCCGATGAATTGCTCGACTTTTTGCTTCAACTCAGCGTCGCTGTCGACGGCCACATGAGAGGGCAGCAAGACCAGCACATCCACATCCGAGTAAGGAAACAAGGCCCCTCGGCCATAGCCACCAACAGCAATCAAACAGGCATCTGAGGGCATGTGGGCTTGGGCCCACAGGTCGCGCAATGTTTCGTCACAAAGCTGGCTGAGTTGCGCCAAATGCTGATGAACTTGTCTGGCATGTTTGAGGGTCTGGGTGGCGGCGCACTGCGCCAACAAATCGCTTTTGCGTTGCTTGAACGAGGAATTCACTGCCTCAGCACACCGTGGTGGTGACGAAAGAGGGCAGAGGGGGGCTGCCTGCCGACAAGGTCAATACCTCGTAACCCGTCTGAGTGACCAACACCGTGTGCTCCCATTGGGCAGACAGCGAATGGTCGCGGGTGATGATGGTCCAGCCGTCGCCCATTTCCTTGATGTCACGCTTGCCCGCATTGATCATGGGCTCGATGGTGAAAATCATGCCGGGCTTGAGTTCTTCCAAGGTCCCTGGCTTGCCGTAATGCAGCACCTGGGGCTCTTCATGAAACACCTGACCAATGCCATGTCCGCAAAACTCCCGAACAACAGAGAACCCCAAACCTTCTGCAAACACCTGGATGGCATGGCCAATATCGCCCAAATGGGCACCAGGCTTGACCTTCACAATGCCGCGCCACATGGCGTCATAGGTCATTTGACACAAGCGCTTGGCGGCGATAGATCCCTCACCCACGATGAACATGCGGCTGGTGTCGCCATGCCAGCCATCTTTGATGACCGTGATGTCGATATTGACGATGTCGCCCTTTTTCAAAGCCTTGTCATTGGGAATGCCATGGCAAACCTGGTGATTGATCGAGGTGCAAATGGATTTCGGATAAGGGTTGTGACCGCTAGGGTTGTAGTTCAGCGGGGCCGGAATGGCTTGTTGCACCTGGGTGATGTAGTCGAAGCACAATTTGTCCAAGGCGTTGGTGGTGACACCTGCTTGCACATGGGGAGTGATGTAGTCCAACACCTCGGAGGCCAGGCGACCCGCGATTCGCATGCCAGCTATGCCTTGTTCGTCTTTGTAAGTAATCATGGCTGGAATTATCTCAGGCCGAACCTGCCCTGAACCCGACCAAGGCTTATCGTTAAAATCTGAGCACATTTTGCCGCTGCGCCTCCTTGGCGACCGCGTTCTTCCTCACAAGGCCTGCCCGTGACCCTTCAGATCAGCACTTTTGTCGGCGGCCCCGCCTTCAGTCCCTTCAAAAACCAACAAACACTGACCGCCTTGCAAGCGATTTGCCCGGTCATTCTGGGTCTGGACGCCAAACATGTGCATTTGTTGGCGACTGAGCAGGCCATTTCAGCCTCAGCACATCAGCGCATGGCCGAATTGCTGGGCACCCCCAAAACCACCCCAACATCCCCCAACGGTCACCACATCAGCTTGGTGGTGTCGCCCCGCATGGGCACGGTGTCTCCTTGGGCGTCCAAAGCCACCGACATTGCCCGCAATTGCGGTTTCGTTTTGCGACGATTGGAAAGACTGACCGTGTTTGATTTGCATTTGTCAGTCAATTCAAGCCTGGACCAGGCCAGTGAACAAGGGGTGCAGGCATTGCTGCACGACCGAATGACCGAATCGATTTGGCATTCGGTGAATGATGCCCATGCTTTGTTTGATGCCCTGCAGGCCCAGCCTTTGGCCTTTGTCGACATCTTGCACGGTGGTCGAGGTGCTTTAGAGAAAGCCAACACCGATTGGGGCTTGGCACTGGCCGATGATGAAATTGATTATTTGCTTCAGGCCTTTGGCCAACTCAAGCGCAATCCCAGCGATGCCGAGTTGATGATGTTTGCCCAAGCCAACAGCGAGCATTGCCGTCACAAAATTTTCAACGCCGATTTTGTGATTGACGGACAAGCTCAAAGCCACAGCTTGTTTGGCATGATTCGCAACACCCACAAGCTGAACCCCGAGCACACTGTGGTGGCCTATTCGGACAACGCCGCCGTCATGCAAGGCCATCAAGTCGAGCGCTTCACCGCTGCGTTGACCGGCTACATGCCTCGATATGACAAAAGCACGGGCGTTCAACATGTGCTGATGAAGGTGGAAACACACAACCATCCCACAGCCATTTCACCTTACCCAGGGGCCTCCACGGGTGCGGGTGGTGAAATTCGCGATGAAGGTGCCACGGGTCGCGGTGCCAAACCCAAAGCGGGCTTGACGGGTTTCAGCGTGTCCAAGCTCTGGGGCAGCTCGCTCGGACAGCCCGCGCACATGGCCTCTGCCTTGGCCATCATGACAGAAGGGCCCTTGGGTGGCGCGGCTTTCAACAACGAATTTGGACGCCCCAATCTGTTGGGCTATTTCCGCGAATACGAGCAAGTGGTCGATGGTGTGCAGCGTGGGTATCACAAGCCCATCATGCTGGCAGGTGGCTTGGGCGTGATTCGCCATGAACTCACCCACAAAATTGAATTTCCTCCAGGCACTTTGTTGATCCAACTCGGCGGGCCGGGCATGCGCATTGGCATGGGTGGCGGGGCCGCCAGTTCCTTGGCCAGTGGCAGCAACAGCGTGGCTTTGGACTTTGATTCTGTGCAGCGCGGCAACCCCGAGATTCAGCGCCGCGCCCAAGAGGTGATCAACCATTGCAACGCCTTGGGGGCGAAAACGCCCATTCTGGCTATTCACGATGTGGGTGCGGGCGGCTTGTCCAACGCATTTCCTGAACTGGTGAATGACGCGGGACGGGGTGCCAGGTTCGATTTGCGCCAAGTGCATTTGGAAGAAAGCGGCTTGTCCCCCAAGGAGATTTGGAGCAATGAAAGCCAGGAGCGTTATGTGCTGGCCATCGACCCCGCGTCCCTTGAACAGTTCCAATTTTTTTGCGAACGAGAGCGTTGTCCATTTGCTGTGGTTGGTGTGGCTTCAGGCGAACGACAGTTGGTGGTGAGTCAGGAGCCTCATGCCACACCGGTGGACATGCCCTTGGATGTGTTGCTGGGCAAGCCGCCCAAAATGCTGCGCGACGTCAAACGGAGGAAGCGCCAAGCGCCGCCGCTGGACCTCAGCCACACCCGCTTGCAAGACGCGGTGATTCAAGTGCTCAGCCACCCCACAGTGGCCAGCAAACGATTTTTGGTGACCATCGGCGACAGAACAGTGGGTGGTTTGACACACCGAGACCAAATGGTGGGGCCTTGGCAGGTGCCTGTGGCCGATTGCGCAGTCACTTTGGCCGACTTCAAAGGCACAGCGGGAGAAGCCATGAGCTTGGGCGAACGCACGCCCTTGGCGGCCATCAACCCGCCCGCGTCAGGACGCATGGCTGTGGCTGAAGCCATCACCAATTTGCTGGCCGCACCCATGGAGTTGTCCAAGGTCAAGTTGTCCGCCAATTGGATGGCCGCTTGCGGCGAGGAGGGCGAAGACGCCGCACTTTTCGACACCGTGCAGGCCGTGGGCATGCAACTCTGCCCCGAGCTGGGCATCTCTATTCCGGTGGGCAAGGACAGCTTGTCCATGCGAACCCGCTGGCAAGACCAAGGACAAACCAAGCAGGTGACATCACCCGTGAGTTTGATCATCACCGCTTTCGCCAGTTTGACCGATGTGCGAGGCTGCCTGACACCCCAGCTGAATGCCCAAATGGCCGACACCAGCCTGGTCTTGGTTGATTTGGGCAAAGGTCAAAACCGCATGGGCGGCAGCATCTTGGCTCAAACTTTGAACCAAGCAGGTGGTGAGACCCCAGATTTGGACGATGCCCAAGACCTGATTCACCTGGTGGACGCGGTCAATGAACTGCGCGCTCAGGGAAGCATCTTGGCTTACCACGACCGCAGCGATGGCGGTTTGTGGGCCACGGTTTGTGAAATGGCGTTTGCCGGCCATGTGGGGGTGGCACTCAATTTGGATTTGTTGGTCACCGAGGGCGACGGCATCAACGACAGCCGCGCAGACCATGGCGACAGCAGATCGGAAGAG
>CALBSC010000089.1 GCA_937927685.1 uncultured Burkholderiales bacterium
TGATCGTGAATGGGATCAGGTGCATGCGGCGGCGCATGGCCTCATCGATGTTGCGAATCGCAGGCTTGTGATTGCCCGCGATGAGCAGCTTGAACTGCGGCCTGTAGGTGAAGAAATCCTGGTGCATCAGTCGCGCCGTGATGTCGTCACCCCCCGTGATCGCCTTGATCTTGGATTCGTTCCAGCGCCTTCCCTGCTCCGTCTCGGTTGCCGAGACAAAGCGGGCACCACGCAGTCCAGCCAGGTCGGTGGGGTGCCGGTCAGAGCGCGATTCCATGAAGGTGTCCATAGGAGCGTTGGCGGCATAGTCGCCAAGCACCGTGGAGATCACGTTCACGAAGACCGACTTGCCATTAGCCCCTGTGCCGTACAGGAAGAAGAGCGCGTGAGTGCTGATGTCGCCAGTCAGGCAGTAACCCACCACGCGCTGCAGGTAGTCTTGCAACTCCTCATCACCGCCCGTGACATTCACCAGGAAATTGCGCCAGACGGGGCAATCGCCTTGCGGCGTGGCTGTGGTCACCTTGGTCATGCGTCGGTCGCGGTCATGTGGACCACGGGCACCGGTGCGCAGGTCCACGATGCCGCCGGGCGTGTTCAGGAGCCAGATACTGGAGTCCCACTCCTCGACCGTGGCACTGTGGCGCGGCTCTGAGCGCACGATTCGCTCGATGGCCGAGATCGTTCCAGAGCTGGCCAAGCGTCCTTTGAGCTTGTCGCGATCCGCTTGCATCGCTGCTGCACGGCAGATCAGGCGACACAGATGCATCACATACAAGGCTTTGTCGATGTTCCAGCGCACCCCGTTCCACACGAGCCACTTGCTCCATGGGGCGCAGTAGCGCCAGTCCTCGGCGAACTGCTGAGAAAAGGCCATGGCCAGCCCATCCTCGTTCGTGTAGTCGATGCCATCCTCAAGCTCCAGGGGCGCATGCGCGTCGATCTGATGCACCACAGGAACCCTCTCGCCCACAGCCAGAAATCCAGCAATGTCAAAACCGTCTTGCACTGCATCGGCCACATCCCAGCCATCGGGCTTTTCTGCAGGCGGCTGCAAGATGGCACATGATTTGGCACCGGCTCTCATGATGGCTTGGGAAGCATGGTCGGCGTAGAGCCAACCAGGTTTGTCACGATCGGGCCAGATCAACACATGCTTGCCTGAGAGTGGCGACCAGTCTGTTTTCTCGACAGGTGCATTGGCGCCATGCATGGCCGTGGTGGCGCACACTCCAAATTCAAGCAGGGCTTGGGCGCACTTCTCCCCCTCGACCAGAACCACCTGATCGACCTTGAGCATGCCCGGTTGGTTGTACAGCGGACGCGGCTCAGGAGGGGACATCTTGCGGCGAGCCACATCCCAGGGCCTGAACTCCTTGCGGCCTGGCTCTGGGTCATAGCGATACACCACCGCGATGAGCTTGCCGTTGGCATCCTGGTAGTCCCATTTGGCCGTGGCCGGACCGAGTTCATCGACCACCGGGGCCTTGTTATGGCTTGCGGCCACCGCAGTGGATGGCATGGCCGAGACACGTCCGAGCCAGTCCCGGGCTTTGTCCAGAACCTGAGGGAACTGGGCCTGAACATCGAGGCTGTAGTAGCGGGCTATCAGATCGAAGATGTCGCCACCTTCGTTCGTGGCGCGATCGGTCCACAGACCCGCCTTTGGACCAGAGAGCAGCAGCTCCAGACTGTCGCCCGGGCCACCCATCACATCGCCCACTAGGTATTTGTCCTGGCGGCGTTTGCCTGAAGGCCAGATGTCCAGTACCAGCAGGGCCAGCTGATCGTTCAGGGCCGAGCGGATTTCTGCTTTCTCACGTGCAGCGTCGTTGGCACCCGCTGTTACTTTGCGTGTTCTCGATGTGGGCTCATCGTTGAAATCAAGCATTCGCACCTCCCACTTCGATCGCCGCATCTTGTTCTTCCTGCAGCTTGTGGGCATAGGCGATCTGCCACTGATGCAACTCACCCAGTCGGAAGCGGACAAGCCGATTGACGCAGTAGAACGGCAGCCCCAGAGCTTTGCGCTTTGCGGTCTTGGTGAAGTAGTACAGCGGCAAATTCAGTGCCTTCGATGCACGCTTGGCTGTGAGCAGCGGTTCATCGCTGAAGTCGTTATCGTCTGCAGCTTGCAGGCTCAATGGCGAAGCCAAGGATTGAGGTTTATTCATGAAAAGTTCATCCCTGCAGGTGATCTGCATCACCCGAATTGGTTGGTAGAAGTTGGAGACCGCAGGACGCTGAGTCCTGCGGTGGAGTCAGGACAATCAGCTCAAGGGCGATTGGTCCAGTTGCATGCGAACAGGTGGGTACTTGCTGCGCTCGTGTTCCTGCACCATGGCCTCGACATAAGTCGTGACCACAGCATTGATCAGCCGCAGGGCCTCTTGCTGGGTGTAGCTCGACAACGGTCGGTCCATACCGATCTCACCGGCGGCTTCGCCCAGCGGCTTGAGGCATTGCTGCATGGCCGTCAGTTCTGCTTCGGTCGGATCAATCACACCGTCCCCTGTTGGCTTCGTGCCTTCGCGATCGAGAGTTCGAAAACCAACTGCATAGAGCCGGTGAAAACAGTCCTGGCAACGCCGTGAACAGAAGATCCAGTCGATGGGGTACCGCCTGGGGTGCCCCACTTTGAAGCGCAAATCCACGTGGCCGAAGCCTTTGGCTTGGCGGGAACACACCCAGCATTTCATGCGGCCTCGCCATCACTGCGCCCATGCTGGCCGACCCTGCGCATTGCCTGGGCGGGGGGTGTAGCTGGCCCCCGACTGGGGTGCTGGCGCCGTTGATGCGGGAACAGCCGCCGCAGGAGCACCGCCGGAGCCCCCACCCATGCCCCCATCACGTTGCAGCTTGGCCTGCATCAGGTCTGCGTACTCCTTGTGGTCGGGCTCGATCACCAGTCGGATGATGTTGCGGTACTCGCCCTGCCCATCCTTTTCAATGCCAATACGGGCAGCGAATTCGGCACCATCGAGATCGCCGAAGCTGCGGATCTGACGAGCGCGTCCCGCCTCAGGGCTGACGTCATCGGGGTGGATGTTGCGCGAGCTGTTGAGCACGGCCTTGATGAAGCTGCGCCCCATCTGCGCCCAGGTCGGGCCCTTGTTGGAGTGCAGGCCGACATTGCTCCAGATCTTGCGTTTGGCAAACGGGCCTGTGAGCAGCACGAATTCGCAGGACAGGAAAACTGCACCGGTTTCATCCGATGCCGTGGCATAGCCGCCCGTCCAGCCCTTACTGGCGTCGTCATAGCCGCCGGGCTTGATGGCCATGCGCACCAGCGCCTGGGTACCTTTGGGAATCAGGTTGAACTCGCCTTGCTGGGCATCGGCGTCATTGAAGTCACACCAGGCGCCCGGGGCGCCGTGGTTGGAGGGTTGGCCATAGCTTGCGGCCTGGTTGTAGCTGTCGTGGTTCATTTGAAATTTCCTTGTTTTGGGTTGTTGGGTGAATTTGGGCTCGACGTGCTCAAAGCTGGACATCACCGACCCAGCGGATCTGGAAGGTGGGTTCTGTGATCAGCTCTTTGCGGGCTGGTTGGAAGGCTGCGCGCAGCAGCGGATGCCAGCGGGCATAGTCCTGCTCGGCCACCGAAAACTGGACTTGCATGAAGTCCTGCACCCGATCACCGGCGACAACCATCCGTTCGGCGATCTGAGACAGGTGCTGCTGGTCCCAGACGATTTCTTTTGGCTGCGAGACATCGATCTGCAGGTCGCCATCGTCAATGCGGAACTTGGCCGCCTCCTCCTGGCCCAGGGTTTCGGCGTGTCGGATCTGGTCGGCGTAGCGGAT
>CALBSC010000090.1 GCA_937927685.1 uncultured Burkholderiales bacterium
TCTCGAACACGCGCTCGAAGCCCCCCACAATCAGACGCTTGAGGTAGAGCTCCGGTGCAATGCGCAGGTACATCTCCTGGTCCAGCGCATTGTGGTGCGTGACGAAGGGGCGGGCGTTGGCGCCGCCCGGGATCGGGTGCAGCATGGGCGTTTCGACTTCCAGGAAGCCGTGTTGCACCATGAAGTCACGGATACCACTCACCGCCTTGCTGCGCGCCACAAAACGCTTGCGCGCGGTTTCGTCGGTCATCAGGTCGACGTAGCGCTGGCGGTATTTGATTTCCTGGTCACTCACGCCGTGGAACTTGTCCGGCATGGGGCGCAGGCTCTTGGTCAGCAACCGAATCTGCGTGGCATGCAGCGACAGCTCCCCGGTGCGGGTCTTGAAGAGGCGGCCTTCGGCCCCGACGATATCGCCCAGGTCCCAGTGCTTGAAGTCGTTGTAGACCGCTTCACTCACGTCATCGCGGGTGATGTAGATCTGGATGCGTCCGGTGCTGTCTTGCAGGGTTGCGAAGCTGGCTTTGCCCATGACGCGCTTGAGCATCATGCGCCCGGCCACGCGCGCCACCTGACCCTCTGCCACCAGTTGGTCCGGGGTTTTGTCGCCGTGGGTGTCGTGCAGGGTGGCCGCGTGGTGGGCCGGTTTGAAATCGTTGGGAAAGGCAATGCCCTGCCCGTCGGCCTGACGCTGTCGCAGCGCCTTGAGCTTGTCGCGGCGCTCGGCAATCAGTTGGTTTTCATCGATCGTGGCGGCAGGCGCGACGGCGTCCGCGTCAGGCGCGGTGGAACGGGTATCGGACATGGAATGGGTCAGGAAATGGCGTCAGCCGGTTGGCGTTGCAGCATGGCCAGCAGGCTGGACACGGTGGAGCGCAGGTCGCGGCGGTCGCAGATCATGTCGACAGCGCCTTTGTGTTGCAGGAATTCGGAGCGCTGGAAGCCCTCGGGCAGGGTCACGCGCACCGTGTTTTCAATCACGCGCGGACCGGCAAAGCCAATCAAGGCCTTGGGCTCGGCAATGACCACGTCACCCACAAAGGCGAAGCCTGCGGACACGCCACCCATGGTCGGGTCGGTCAGCACGCTGATGTAGGGCAGGCCCTTCTTGGCCAGTCGCGTCAGCGCGGCATTGGTCTTGGCCATCTGCATGAGCGAGAGCAGGCCTTCTTGCATGCGCGCACCCCCGGTGGCGGTGAAGCACACAAAGGGCACTTTTTGCTCGATGGCGGTGTGCACACCGCGCACGAAACGCTCGCCCACGACGGAGCCCATGCTGCCGCCCATGAAGTCGAACTCGAAGCACGCGGCCACCAGATTGATGCTGCGCACCGCACCACCCATCACCACCAGGGCGTCGGTTTCACCGGTGTTTTCCATCGCCTCCTTGAGGCGCTCGGGGTACTTGCGGCTGTCCTTGAATTTGAGGGGGTCCACCGGGACCACTTCCTGGCCGATTTCATAGCGACCTTCGGGGTCGAGGAAGGCATCGAGCCGCGCGCGTGCTGAAATGCGGTGGTGGTGGCTGCACGTGGGGCACACGTTCTGGTTCTGCTCCAGATCATTGTTGTAGAGCACGGTTTCGCAGCTCGGACATTTGATCCACAGCCCTTCGGGAACGCCGCGCCGGTCGGCGGGGTCGCTGGGCTGGATTTTGGGCGGAAGCAGTTTTTCGAGCCAACTCATGGGGGGAGTGTCTCCAATTGGGGAGGAGCCTGATTATCCTACGGGGCGAGGCCGTTGCGGCCTCGCCCTCGGTGATTTACATCGCGTCCAGCGCCTGCCGGATGTCGCGCAGAAAGCTCTCCACCGCGGGCAGCGACTGGCTGGTCGGCCCCGATTCGAGCAACTGGATCAGCTTGGTGCCGATCACCACGGCGTCGGCCACCTTGCCCACCGCCGTGGCCGAGGCCGCGTCACGGATACCAAAGCCCACGCCCACCGGAATCTTCACATGCTGGCGGATGCGTGGCAGCATGGCCTCGACCGCATCGGTGTCCAGGTGGCCGGCGCCGGTCACGCCTTTGAGCGAGACGTAGTACACATAGCCACTGGCAACTTGCGCCACCTGGGCCATGCGCTCCTCGGTGCTGGTGGGCGCCAGCAGAAAGATGAGGTCCATCTGGTGCGCGCGCAGTTCGGCGGCAAAGTCGGCGCACTCTTCGGGCGGGTAGTCCACGATCAGCATGCCGTCCACGCCGGCCGCCGACGCATCGCGCACGAAAGCACCCGGGCCGTGGCGCAGGTTGTAGCTTTCCACCGGGTTGGCGTAACCCATCAGCACGACCGGGGTGTGGGTGTCTTGCTCGCGAAACCGGCGCACCATGTCGAGCACCTGCGCCGTGCCAATGCCCAGGCGCAGCGCGGCTTCACCGGCTTTCTGGATCACCGGGCCATCGGCCATGGGGTCGCTGAACGGCACGCCGAGTTCAATCACATCGGCGCCGGCGGCGACCAGCCGGTGCATCAACTCGGGCGTGACATCGGCCTGCGGGAAGCCCGACATGACGTAGGGGATCAAGGCCTTGCGGCCCTGGGACTTGAGGGTGTCAAAGGTGGCTTGGATGCGGCTCATGTGGTTCACCCCTTCACCATCATCACGGACTCGGTCTGGCCTTTGACCGATTGGCCCCGGCAGCTCGGACGGCAGTAGAAGTCGGCGTTGCTCAGATCGGCCACGGTGCCGATGTCCTTGTCACCTCGGCCCGACAGGTTCACCAGGATGGACTGGTCCGCACGCATGCTGGGGGCGAGTTTCATGGCATAGGCCACGGCATGGCTCGATTCCAGCGCGGGAATGATGCCCTCGGTGCGGCACAGGTAGTGGAAGGCCTGCAAGGCTTCCTGGTCGGTGATGCCCACGTACTCGGCGCGCTTCGTGTCCTGCAACCAGGCGTGTTCAGGCCCGACCCCGGGATAGTCCAGGCCGGCACTGATGCTGTGGGTTTCGATGATTTGCCCGTCGTGGCTTTGCAGCACGTACGTGCGGTTGCCGTGCAGCACGCCCGGCACGCCGCGCTGCAACGAGGCCGAGTGACGGCCGGTATCCAGGCCTTCACCGGCGGCCTCCACGCCGATCAGGCGGGTGCCTTCGTGCGGAATGTAGGGGTAGAAGATGCCCATGGCGTTGCTGCCGCCGCCCACGCAGGCCACCACCGCATCGGGCTGGCGGCCCTGGTTGAGGTCCGGCATCTGGTGCAGGCACTCTTCGCCGATGACACTCTGGAAGTCGCGCACCATCATCGGGTAGGGGTGCGGCCCGGCCACGGTGCCGATGATGTAGAAGGTGTTTTCGACGTTAGTCACCCAGTCGCGCAGCGCCTCATTGAGCGCGTCCTTCAGGGTACGGCTGCCGCTTTCCACGGGCACCACGGTGGCACCCAGCAACTTCATGCGGTAGACGTTGGGGCTTTGACGCTTCACGTCCTCGCTGCCCATGTACACCACACACTCCAGGCCATAGCGCGCGCAAATGGTGGCGGTGGCCACGCCGTGCTGGCCAGCGCCGGTCTCGGCGATCACGCGCGGCTTGCCCATGCGGCGTGCCAGCATGGCCTGTCCGATGGTGTTGTTGATCTTGTGTGCGCCGGTGTGGTTCAGGTCCTCGCGTTTGAGGTAGATCTGCGCACCGCCCATCTCGCGGCTCATGCGGGCCGCGTGGTAGATGGGGGAGGGACGACCGACGAAGTGAGCCAGTTCGCTGCGGAACTCGGCCATGAACTCGGGATCGTGGCGGTAGTGCTCATAAGCCGCACTCAGCTCGTTGATGGCGTGGGTCAGCGTCTCGCTGACGAAGCTGCCGCCATAGGGGCCAAAGTGGCCGCGGGCATCGGGTTGCTGGTAGGTGGACATGGTGTATGCAGGGAAAGGAGGAAACCGTTGAATCGAAAACCTTCAACCACGGGCCGAGAGAACGATACAGCCGAGGAGGGTCGGTTCGGCGTCAGGCTTGAGGGGCAACGTGCCCGCCAGGCCACTGGGCATCAGCCCAGCTGATCGGCCGTGCGCACGGCGGTGACGAAGTCGTGGATGAGAGCGGCATCCTTGATGCCCTTGGCTGATTCGACAGCCGAGCTCACATCAACGCCCAGGGACAGTCCCCGCGAGCGCAGTGCGCGCAGACCATCGCCCACGTTTGCAGGTGTGAGTCCACCAGACAAAACGAGGTGAGCGTTGACGCTTGTTGGCAGCCGTGACCAATTGAATGCCTTGCCGCCCCCGCCATAGCCCTCGACATGGGCGTCGAGCAGCAGTGCATGGGCGTGTTGATAATCTGACGCGTATTTTACGAGGTCGACAGCGGGCGCGGCATCGTCAAGGGGAATTCGCGCCGCGCGCAGCCAGCGCCGACCCAGTCGCTGGGCCACCCGCTGGCAAAAGGCCGGATTTTCATCGCCATGAAACTGCAGCCAGGCGCCGGGCACCTCGGCGCATGCGGCTTCAATGCGGGCTTCAGAGGCGTTGACGAACAGGAGCACCGGGTTGACAAAGGCGGGCAGATGGCGCGCCAGTTCGGCCGCACGCTGGGCACTGACGTGGCGCGGACTGCGCTCATACAGCACAAATCCGATCGCTTGCACCCCAGCCCGCACGGCAGCCTCCACGTCCTGCTCGCGGGTCAGGCCGCACAGTTTGATCGGGGTGAAGTGAGGGGGCAGGCTCATGGCAGCCAATCATACGCAGGCGCGTGCTCGGGCAAACCCCATTCGGCGTCGTAGCGCGGCCCCAGGAAATACAGACCATCGGCGGCGAAGGTGGGGGCGGCTACGTCGCGCGAGCGCGAGGCCAGCACCTCGGCGATCCACGCAGGCGGATGCAGGCCCTGTCCCACCAGGATCAGGCTGCCCATCAGGTTGCGGATCATGTGGTGCAAAAAAGCGTTGGCCTCGAAATCGAAGCGCCAGTAGGCGCTCCCATGCGGTCCGGGGCCGGACAACGGGTGGCCCACTCGGCGTTCAATGTCCAGCCGCATCAACTGCTTGACGGGCGACAGCGCCTGGCAGGACGAGGCCCGAAACGCACTGAAGTCGTGCTCGCCCAGCAGGTACTGCGCCCCCGCTCGCAGGGCATCCAGGTTGAGCGGACGAAACACCCAGCCCACACGCCCGGCCTCCACGCTGGGCCGAACGGGTGATTCGAGCAGGATGTAGGCGTAACGCCGCGAGCGCGCGCTGGCCCGCGAATGAAAACGATCCGGCACAGGGTGGGCCCATTGCACGGCAATGTCCGGCGGCAGGAAACGGTTGGTCCCGCGCACCCACGAGAACGGATCGCGCTCGACCGTGGTGTCAAAGTGCACCACCTGCATCAGGCCATGCACGCCGGCATCGGTACGACCGGCACACAAGGTCTGGATGGGTTCGCACGCAAAGGCTTGGAGGGCCGCCTCGAGCTTGTCCTGCACCGTCAAGCCACTGGGCTGGCTCTGCCAGCCCTGGTAGGCCTGGCCGGCGTAGCTCAACCCCAGGGCCACACGCATCTCAGGTCCGGGCCGCGAGCCACGCGCGGGCTTGTTGCTGCAACGGTCCCTGGCCCTGTTCCACCACGTCCTCGGCGAGGGCGCGGGCGGTGTGCGGCTGGCCGGCTTCCCACAAGGCCTGCGCCAGCTCGAGCCGCACCCGCAGCGCCGGGTTGTCGGTGGCTGGATCGAAGGGAAACTGGCCGTCCGGGGGTGATGTGTCGGACAGCTCCAGCGAGAGTCCGGCAAACGGCAAACCCGAGGCCGGGCGCGGCGCGATGGCGGTGTCGGCACGGGGTGGCGTGTTGGCAGCCCCGGTGGAAGAGGGGGGGGTGGCCGATGCAGCCAAGCCCGTGGACTCAGCGCGCGCACGGGTGACCTGTACCGCGGGGGTGTCCCGAGCCAGGGGCGTGTCGTAGCGCGGCAACTCGAGGTCAACCTCGATGGGCAACGCAGGCAAGGGGGGCAACCCAGTCGGAGCGCCGGCCACGGCTGAGGGCGAGTTGCGCACGCGGGTGCGCCACAGGCTCATGAGGACCAGCACGGCCACCAGGGTGGCCGCACCGATGGGTGTCAGGGGATGGTCGCGCAGGAGGTCGATCAGACGGCCATGGGGCGGCACGTCGGGAGATGGCAGCGCAATGCCTGAGGACGCAGCCCCCTCGCCGGCCTGGCCGCCGGCGATTTTGCCCAGCTCAGCGATGTTGCGGGCCAACTCGGCGGCCCGCTCGGCGGTGTCCTGGGCCTGGCGTTGCAGGGCAATGCGGTCTTCCTGACCCGCCCCCGGTTTGGAGAGTTCAAGCCGGTCTTGGGGCGACCCGGCCGCGGGGCGCTGCCGGGACGGCATTTGCAGGCGGTTGTTTTCGGCGGCATCCGGCGCATCGCTGGCCGTGACCCGCTGCGACAGGCCTGCGCGCCAGGTGTCAAAGGCCTCGGCCTGTTCCAGCAAGGCTTCGCGAGCCGCTGCCTGCTCGATACCACCCGCCTCGGCGGCAGAGGGCAGTGCCAGGAGCGCACCCGCCCGCAGGCGGTTGACGTTGCCATCGATGAAAGCGTCGGGATTCTGTTTGAGCAGCGCCACCAGCATCTGCTCCAGCGAGACGGGATCGGCCTTGTGGTCCCGGGCCAGTTGTCCGGCCGTGTCACCCGCTTGCACCACCAGCCCCGAGGGGGGCAGGCTGGCAGGCTTGTCCGTGGCCTGCGCTTGCAGCAGCACGGTGAGGTCGCGCAACAGGCGTCCACCACTCCAGCGCAATTCGACCAGCAGGTCCACGAAGGGGACGTTGACCGCCTGTTGCCCCCGCACGACCAGCACCCGTCGGCCATCGGGCCGGGCTTCCAGGGCCACGTCCAGGCCCTCCAGCACGGGTGAACGCTCCAGGCGCGCGGCGGCGTAGGCTTTCTCGTCGGCCAGGCGAACCTGCAGGCTCTGGCTTTCGGTGGCATTCAGCCGGGTGATCGGAAACTCGGCCCGCAGGGGCTGCCCCAGTGAGGAGTTGACCTCGGCGGGACCCAGCGTCAGGGCCTGCGTGGCGCTGGCCCACAGCCACAGACAGGACGCCGTGAGCCGAGCCAGCGCACCCATCAGCGTCTGAGGGGCCGGGTTCAGGCCCCTCGCGGTCCGCGACGGGTGTTCAGCGGCCGCACAACGGGACAGGCGAGCAGACGGCAATCACTTCTCCAACAGGATGCGCAGCATGCGGCGCAGCGGTTCGGCCGCGCCCCACAGCAACTGGTCACCCACGGTGAACGCACCCAGGTAGTCGTTGCCCATGGCCAGCTTGTGCAGTCGGCCCACCGGCACGGTGAGCGTGCCCGTCACGGCCGCAGGGGTCAGTTCGCGTTCGGTGATCTCGCGCTCGTTGGGCACCACTTTGACCCAGGCGTTGGCCTGTGCCAGGATGTCGCTCACTTCGTCCAGCGGCACATCTTTCTTCAGCTTGATGGTCAGCCCTTGCGAGTGGCAGCGCATGGCGCCGATGCGCACGCACAGACCATCGATGGGAATGGAGCCAGCGCTGCGGAAAGCGGGGTTGCCCAGGATCTTGTTGCACTCGGCACCGCCCTTCCACTCTTCCTTGCTCTGGCCGTGCTCGACCGGCACGTCAATCCAGGGGATCAGGCTGCCGGCCAGGGCGGTGTTGCGGAAATTCTGGGTGGGGAAGGATGCGCCGCGCATGGTGGCAGCGACCTTGCGGTCGATGTCCAGGATGGCCGACGCCGGATCGGCCAGCTCGGCCTTCACCGCGTCGTGCAAGGCACCCATCTGGCTCAGCAGTTCACGCATGTTTTGCGCACCGGCCCCCGAGGCGGCCTGGTAGGTCATGGCACTGACCCACTCCACCAGGTTATGCTGGAACAGGCCGCCCAGGCCCATGAGCATCAGGCTCACCGTGCAGTTGCCGCCGATCCAGTTCTTGCCGCCTTTGGCCAGCGCCTGGTCGATCACCGGACGGTTCACCGGATCCAGGATGATCACCGCGTCATCGGCCATGCGCAGCGAGGAAGCGGCGTCGATCCAGTGACCGTTCCAACCGGCCGCGCGCAGTTGGGGATACACCGCCTTGGTGTAGTCGCCGCCCTGGCAGGTGATGATGATTTCGCAACGCTTGAGCGCGTCGATGTGGTTGGCGTCTTGCAGCGTGGTTTCGTTCTTGGCCATCGCAGGGGCCCGACCCCCGGTGTTGGAGGTGGAGAAAAAGACAGGCTCGATCAGGTCGAAATCCTTCTCCTGCACCATGCGGTCCATCAGCACCGAGCCGACCATGCCGCGCCAGCCGACCAAACCTACCAACTTGCTCATTTCAGGGCCCCTTCAATTGTGTATAAACAGTGCCAGACCTGTCTGTTCACCCGGCTCGTCGGCCGGAAGGGCGCACGACGAACCGGGCTGTGTCAGCCTGTGGTCGTGGTCTTGAAAATGCTTGCGCGCACCACAACGCCCGCCAGCCGTGAGGCGAGGTCCGTGTGAGAACTCAGGTGGGCGCGAATCATGGGTTGAATTGTATCGGAACGGATCAGCCCAGCGCCTTCACCACCGCCTCGCCCATCTCCTTCGTGCCCACCTTGGTGGTGCCCTGACTGAAGATGTCGGGGGTGCGCAGGCCTTGCGCCAGTACTTTTTTCACGGCGGTTTCGATGCGGTCGGCGGCTTGGGCCTGGTTGAGCGAGAAACGCAGCATCATGGCGGCCGAGAGGATGGTGGCCAGGGGGTTGGCCACGCCTTTGCCCGCAATGTCGGGGGCGCTGCCATGGCTGGGCTCGTACAGGCCCTGGTTCTTCGTGTTCAGGCTGGCCGAGGGCAGCATGCCAATAGAGCCTGTGAGCATGGACGCTTCGTCCGACAGGATGTCGCCAAACATGTTGCCCGTGACCACCACGTCAAAGGCCTTGGGGGCCTTGACCAGTTGCATGGCGGCGTTGTCAACATACATGTGCTCGAGTGCCACGTCGGGGTACTGGGCATGTACCTCGGTGACCACATCTTTCCAGAACTGGAAGGTTTCCAGCACGTTGGACTTGTCCACGCTGGTGACTTTCTTGTTGCGCTTGCGGGCAGCCTGGAAGGCCACATGGGCGATGCGCTCGATCTCGGGCTTGCTGTAGCGCATGGTGTCGAAGGCTTCCTCGGCACCGGGGAAATGTCCGTCGACAGCCGTGCGGCGGCCGCGCGGCTGACCGAAGTAGATGTCGCCGGTGAGCTCGCGGATGATGAGGATGTCCAGACCCGCAATCAGCTCGGGCTTGAGACTGGACGCGCCGACCAGCTCTTCGTAGCAGATGGCGGGGCGGAAGTTGGCAAACAGGCCCAGGTTCTTGCGCAGGCCCAGGATGGCTTGCTCGGGGCGCAACGGGCGGTCGAGCTTGTCGTATTTCCAGTCACCCACAGCGCCAAAGAGCACGGCATCCGCTTCCTTGGCCAGCTTGAGGGTGCTCTCCGGCAGGGGGTGGCCGTGCGCGTCGTAAGCGGCACCGCCGACCAGGGCGGATTCCATCTCGAACGGGAGGTCCAGGGCGTTCAGGACCTTGACGGCTTGCTCGACGATTTCGGTGCCGATGCCATCACCGGGGAGGACTGCGATTTTCATGAGGATGCTCTGACGGTTGGGCCAACTCAGGGAGTCGACGGGTTGTATCGAACCGGGCCGCTGGGCAGCCCGTGTGCTTCAGGCGGTGTGCGCCAGCCAGGGCTTGGTGGCCAGGCGGTGGGCTTCGTACTCACGGATCTTGTCGGCGTGGCGCAGGGTCAGGCCAATGTCGTCCAGGCCGTTGATCAGGCAGTACTTGCGGAAGGGCTGCACGTCAAAGGGCATCTCCTCGCCCTGGTCCTTGACCACCACCTGGCGGTCCAGGTCGACGGTGAGCTGGTAGCCGGGGAAGGCGTGCACCTCGTCGAACAGGCGGGCCACGGCTGCCTCGGGCAGCACGATGGGCAGCAAGCCGTTCTTGAAGCAGTTGTTGAAGAAGATGTCGGCAAAGCTCGGGGCAATCACGGCCCGGAAGCCGAACTGGTCCAGGGCCCAGGGCGCGTGCTCGCGCGAGGAGCCGCAGCCGAAATTCTTGCGGGCCAGCAGGATGCTCACACCTTTGTAGCGCGGCTGGTTGAGGACGAAATCCGGGTTGATCTTGCGCTGCGACTCGGGGATGCCGGGCTCGCCCTTGTCCAGGTAGCGCCACTCGTCAAACAGGTTGGGGCCAAAGCCGGTCTTGCGGATGGACTTGAGGAACTGCTTGGGGATGATGGCATCGGTGTCGACGTTCTCGCGGTCGATCGGGGCCACCAGGCCTTTGTGAACGGTGAATTTCTGCATGGCTGTTTACCGGGCTGATGTTCAGGAGAACTGACGGACGTCAACGAAGTGACCGTGGATGGCAGCCGCAGCGGCCATCGCCGGGCTCACCAGGTGGGTGCGTCCGCCGTTACCTTGCCGGCCTTCGAAGTTGCGGTTGCTGGTGGAGGCACAACGCTCGCCCGGCTCCAGGCGGTCGGCATTCATGGCCAGACACATGGAGCAACCCGGCTCGCGCCATTCGAAGCCAGCGGCCTTGAAGATCTCGTGCAGGCCTTCGCGCTCGGCTTGCTCCTTCACCAGGCCGGAGCCAGGCACCACCATGGCCAGCTTGACGTTGCGTGCCACTTTCTGGCCCAGGCGTTTGACCACCGCAGCGGCCTCACGCATGTCTTCAATGCGGCTGTTGGTGCACGAGCCGATGAAGACTTTGTCGAGGGTGATGTCGATGATCGGCTTGCCCGGCTCCAGGCCCATGTAGGTCAGGGCGCGCTCGATGGCCATGCGCTTGGTGTCGTCCTTTTCCTTGTCCGGATCGGGCACGCGGCCCGACACGGGCGCCACCATCTCGGGCGAGGTGCCCCAGGTGACTTGCGGCAGGATCTCGTTGGCGTCGAGGTTGACGACCAGATCGAAGCTGGCGTCGGGGTCAGAGTGCAGCGTCTTCCAGTAGGTCACGGCCTGGTCCCACTCGGGACCCGTGGGCGAGAGCAGACGACCCTTGACGTACTCGATGGTCTTGTCATCCACCGCCACCAGGCCGGCGCGAGCACCGGCTTCGATGGCCATGTTGCACACCGTCATGCGGCCTTCCATGCTCAGGGCACGCATCGCCGAGCCGGCAAACTCGATGGTGTAGCCGGTGCCACCGGCCGTGCCGATCTTGCCAATCACGGCCAGCACGATGTCCTTGCCGGTGCAGCCGCGGGGCAAGGTGCCCTCGATCTTGACCAGCAGGTTCTTGGCTTTCTTGGCCAGCAGCGTCTGCGTGGCCATGACGTGCTCGACCTCGCTCGTGCCGATGCCGTGGGCCAGTGCGCCAAAGGCGCCGTGGGTGGAGGTGTGCGAGTCGCCGCACACCACGGTCATGCCGGGCAGCGTGGCGCCGTTCTCCGGGCCGATGACGTGGACGATGCCCTGGCGCTTGTGCAGGAACGGGAAATACACGGCAGCGCCGTATTCCTGCATGTTGGTGTCGAGCGTGGTGACCTGCTCTTTGCTGATGGGGTCGGTGATGCCGTCGTAGCCGAGATCCCAGCCGGTGGTGGGCGTGTTGTGGTCGGCGGTGGCCACGATGGAGCTCTTGCGCCACAGCGGCCGCCCGGCCTGCCGCAGGCCTTCGAACGCCTGCGGGCTGGTCACTTCGTGCACCAGGTGGCGGTCGATATAGAGGACTGACGTGCCGTCTTCCTCGGTGTGGACGACGTGTTCGTCCCAGATCTTGTCGTAAAGCGTGCGTCCCATGGCGTTCTCGGCAGTGGTGTAGGGTGAGCGAAACATTGTAGGTGTTTCGCGCCCATCGACCCGCCATCAGGGCCGTACAGGTGACAGCCGCCCCCCGATCCCGCAGGCCCCCAAAAAAAGGGCGCCCGAAGGCGCCCTCTGCGGGGGTCAGCGGTGATCAGCGCTTGGCCACCTGGGGCATGTCGCGGCGTGCCGCACCCGTGAACAACTGACGCGGACGGCCGATCTTGTACTCGGGGTCGCCGATCATCTCGTTCAGCTGGGCGATCCAGCCGACCGTGCGGGCCAGCGCGAAGATGCCGGTGAACAGATTGACCGGAATGCCAATCGCGCGCTGCACGATGCCGGAGTAGAAGTCCACGTTCGGGTAGAGCTTGCGCTGCACGAAGTAGTCGTCTTCCAGCGCGATCTTCTCGAGTTGTTTGGCGAGTGCGAACAGCGGATCCTTTTCCAGGCCCAGTTCGGCCAGCACCTCGTTGCAGGTTTCCTGCATCAGCTTGGCGCGGGGGTCGTAGTTCTTGTACACGCGGTGACCAAAACCCATCAGCTTCACGCCGGAGTTCTTGTCCTTGACCTTCTCCATGAACTCGCCCACCTTGGACACGCCGCCCATGGCCTGGATGTCTTCCAGCATGTTGAGGCAGGCTTCGTTGGCACCACCGTGGGCGGGGCCCCACAGACACGCCACACCGGCAGCGATGGCGGCAAACGGGTTGGTGCCCGACGAGCCGCACAGACGCACGGTGGAGGTGGACGCGTTTTGCTCGTGGTCGGCGTGCAGGATGAAGATGCGGTCGAGCGCGCGCTCCAGCACCGGGTTGACCTTGTAATCCTCGCAAGGCGTGCCGAACATCATGCGCAGGAAGTTGCCCGAGTAGCTCAGCTCGTTGCGCGGGTACATGTAGGGCTGGCCGATGCCGTATTTGTAGGCCATCGCCACCAGTGTCGGCAGCTTGGCGATCAGGCGGATGGCCGCGATGTGGCGGTGTTCCGGGTTGTTGATGTCGGTGCTGTCGTGGTAGAAGGCCGACAGGGCGCCAATCAGGCCGGTCAGCACGGCCATGGGGTGGGCGTCACGACGGAAGCCGCGCAGGAAGAACTGCATCTGCTCGTTGACCATGGTGTGGTTGGTCACGAGTTTGTGGAAATCGTGGCGCTCCGTGTCGTTGGGCAACTCGCCATTCAGCAGCAGGTAGCAGGTGTCGAGATAGTCGCAATTCTGGGCGATCTGCTCGATCGGGTAACCGCGGTACAGCAACTCGCCCTTGTCACCATCGATGTAGGTGATGGCCGACTGGCACGAGGCGGTGGAGAGGAAACCGGGGTCATAGGTGAACATGCCGGTCTGGCCATACAGCTTGCGGATGTCGATGACGTCCGGGCCGATGGAGCCGTGGTAGACCGGCATCTCCATGGCAGGGCTACCGTTGCTGAACGATAGGGTGGCTTTGTAGTCGGCGAGTTTCATGGCGGTTTCCTAGGTAAAAGGGGCGGGGTGTCAGGCGCGTAACAGCGTGAGAACCTCAAGGGCGTGAGGCTGCGTCAGCGAGCCGTCGGGCTCGCGTCGGCGCAGCAACAGATCCATCAAGTCGTTGTCGGACAGTTCCATCAGGTCGTACATGCCCTGGGCCTGACCCACCGTGAGGGTGGGGGCGTAACGATCAAAGAAGCGCTCGATGAACAGGTCGTTTTCCAGCAAGCCGCGGCGGCAGCGCCAGCGCAGCTTGCTCAGGCCTCTTTCGTCAAGAGCCTGAGCCGGATCCAGGGCATCGATGCGCTCGTCTCGCATGGTCAGACAGCGCGACGCACCATCAGTTCCTTGATCTTGCCAATTGCCTTGGTCGGGTTCAGGCTCTTGGGGCACACGTCCACACAGTTCATGATGGTGTGGCAGCGGAACAGGCGGTACGGGTCCTCGAGGTTGTCGAGACGCTCGCTGGTGGCCTGGTCACGGCTGTCGGCGATGAAGCGGTAGGCCTGCAACAGGCCGGCCGGGCCCACGAACTTGTCGGGGTTCCACCAGAACGACGGGCAGCTGGTCGAGCAGCTGGCGCACAGAATGCACTCGTACAAGCCGTTGAGCTCGTCGCGCTCCTCGGGCGACTGCAGACGCTCTTTCTCGGGCGGCAGCGTGTCGTTGACGAGGTAGGGCTTGATCGAGTGGTACTGTTTGAAGAATTGGGTCATGTCGACGATGAGGTCGCGGATGACGGGCAGGCCCGGCAGCGGCTTGAGCACGATGGTGCCCGGCAGGTCGCGCATGTTGGTCAGGCAGGCCAGACCGTTCTTGCCGTTGATGTTCATGGCGTCGGAGCCACACACCCCTTCGCGGCAGGAGCGGCGAAATGACAGGGAGGGATCCACTTGCTTGAGCTTGACCAGGGCGTCGAGCAACATGCGCTCATGACCATCGAGCTCAATCGAGATGGTCTGCATGTAAGGCTTGGCGTCCTTGTCGGGGTCGTAGCGGTAAATCTGGAACGTGCGTTGCATGGCGGTTCTTTCTTAGAAAGTGCGGACCTTGGGCGGGACGGAGTCCACGCTCAGCGGCTTGAGGTTGACCGGCTTGTAGGTGAGCGAGTTGGAAGCGCTGTGCCACAAGCTGTGCTTCATCCAGTTGGCATCGTCACGACCCAGCGGCGCCACCGGATCATCGGCCGGGCGCTCATAGTCGTTGACGGTGTGGGCGCCACGGCATTCCTTGCGGGCAGCGGCCGAGACCATGGTGGCCTGTGCGGATTCGATCAGGTTTTCGACTTCCAGCGCTTCGATGCGCGCGGTGTTGAACACCTTGGAGTGATCGGCCAGTCCCACGGCGTTGACGCGCTCGCGGATCTCGGCAATCTTGCGCACACCCTCGTCCATGCTGGCCTGGGTGCGGAACACACCGGCGTGCTGCTGCATGGCGGCGCGGATGTCGTTGGCCACCACCTGCGCGTACTCACCCTTGCTGGCCGACTCCAGCCGCGCCAGGCGGGCCAGGGTTTTGTCAGCTGCATCGGCGGGCAGGGGCTTGTGCGATTTGTTCTTGAGGTTGAAGTCGACGATGTGGTTGCCCGCCGCGCGGCCAAACACCAGCAGGTCGAGCAGCGAGTTGGTGCCCAGGCGGTTGGCACCGTGCACCGACACGCAGGAACACTCGCCCACTGCATACAGGCCGTTGATGGGCTCGGCATGGTTGGTGGCCGTCTGCATGACCACCTGACCGTGGATGTTGGTGGGAATGCCACCCATCTGGTAGTGGATGGTCGGCACCACCGGGATCGGCTCCTTGGTGATGTCGACGTTGGCGAAGTTGTGGCCAATCTCGTACACCGAGGGCAGGCGCTTCATGATGGTCTCGGCACCCAGGTGGTCGAGTTTCAGCAGCACGTAATCCTTGTTGGGGCCACAGCCACGGCCTTCCTTGATCTCCTGGTCCATTGAGCGCGACACGAAGTCACGCGGGGCCAGGTCCTTCAGGGTCGGGGCATAGCGCTCCATGAACCGCTCGCCATTGCTGTTGAGCAAAATGGCGCCTTCGCCACGGCAGCCTTCGGTCAGCAGCACGCCCGCGCCGGCCACGCCGGTGGGGTGGAACTGCCAGAACTCCATGTCTTCCAGCGGGATGCCGGCGCGTGCCGCCATGCCCAGGCCGTCACCGGTGTTGATGAAGGCGTTGGTGGAGGCGGCAAAGATGCGGCCGGCGCCACCGGTGGCCATCAGCACGGTCTTGGCTTCCAGGATGTACAGGTCGCCGGTTTCCATCTCGAGGGCGGTCACGCCCACCACATCGCCTTCGGCGTCGCGGATCAGGTCCAGGGCCATCCACTCGACGAAGAAACTGGTTTTGGCCTTAACGTTTTGCTGGTACAGCGTGTGCAGCATGGCGTGGCCGGTGCGGTCGGCCGCGGCGCAGGCGCGCTGAACCGGCTTTTCGCCGTAGTTGGCGGTGTGGCCGCCAAACGGGCGCTGGTAGATGGTGCCGTCAGGGTTGCGGTCAAACGGCATGCCCATGTGCTCGAGGTCGTACACGACCTTGGGCGCCTCACGGCACATGAATTCGATCGCGTCCTGGTCGCCGAGCCAGTCGGAGCCCTTGACGGTGTCATAGAAATGGTAGTGCCAGTTGTCTTCGGACATGTTGCCCAGTGACGCGCCAATGCCGCCTTGGGCCGCCACCGTGTGCGAGCGGGTGGGGAACACCTTGGACAGCACGGCCACGTTGAGCCCGGCACGGGCGAGTTGCAGCGAGGCGCGCATGCCGGAGCCGCCGGCGCCAACGATGACGACGTCAAAGCGGCGACGTGCGATGGATGTACTTGACATGTTTTAGAGCCTCCACAGAACCTGAACCGCCCAGCCGCCACAAGACAGCAACCAGACGATGGTGAAAATTTGCAGGACCAGACGCAAGCCCACCGGCTTGACGTAGTCCATCCAGATGTCGCGCATGCCGACCCACACGTGGTAGACCAGGGCCACCACGATGGCGAAGGTCAGGGCCTTCATCCACTGCGCGGAAAAAATGCCGGCCCACAGGTCGTAGCTGACTTCGCCACGCGAGAACAGCACTTGAACCAGGATGGCGGCGGTGAACAGCACCATGAGGGCGCCGGTGACACGTTGAGCGAGCCAGTCACGCAAGCCGTAGTGCGCGCCGGTGACGATGCGTTTGGAACCGTAGTTGACGGACATGAGGGGAATCCTTTTTGAGGTGGGGGACAGCGCCGGGGGCGGGTCGCTCGGGTTCAGTACAGGCCAAACAGCTTGGCACCCAGCACCAGCGTCAGCCCGATGCTGAGGGCCAGGGTGACGATGGCAGAAGAGCGGCCGAACTCCTTGCTCACCGCGTGGTGCACGTCCATGTAGACGTGGCGCACCCCGGCGATCAGGTGATGCAGGTAGGCCCAGATCAGGCCCAGGGCCACCAGCTTGATGAACCAACCCGGCAGCACCCCCAGACCGATGTTGAAGGCGGCCTTGAACCGGGCAAAGGAGTACTCGGAGGACACGGAGGTGTCGAACAGCCAGATGATGAAGGGCAGCAGCAGGAACATGATGAAACCACTGATGCGGTGCAGGATCGAGACGATCCCGGCCGCCGGCAGCCGGTAGGTGGGCAGGTCCTTCAGGGCGTTGATGTTGCGGAATTCAGGCCGCTTTTTGGCAAGTTCTGTCATGGAGGGATCTTTCTGGTCTGTACCTGCAGGCACAAGGACAATTACACAGGTCGCGCGCAAAATTCTATTTCAACCGAACAAACTGACGTCAGGGTTTCACTGATTTCCCTAATTCAGGCTGTTGCGATAGTGACGCGTGTCGGTGCGGTAGAGGCCGCGACGCCACTCCATGGGGGTGTCATGGTAGGTGTAGGCCACCCGTTCGACGCTCAGCAACGGGGTCGCACAGGTGACCCCGAGCCAGCGGGCCTGCTCTTCATCGGGGTGAACCGCGCGGATTTGCTCCTCCGCGCGCACCATCCGAACGCCAAATCCGGTTTCAAACAGGGCGTACATGGCCCCACGGTGCCCTCGCAGGTGTTCCGCCGTGAGACCTTTGAAGGGGCCGCCCGGCAGCCACAGGTCTTCCAGGATGGTGGGCACGCCGGAAAAACTCAGCACCCGGCGCACGTGCAGAACCGGTTCACCGCTGCGCAAACCCAGCGCGCGGGCCACATCGGCGCCGGCGCGCACGCGCTTGCAGTCGATGATGGTGCGCTGGGCCGGTTCCTGGCCGGGCGTGTCGCGTCCGTCGGGCACCAGTTTCAGGAATCGGTACTGGACCTGCTCCTCCGCATGGGTGGTCACAAAGGTGCCCTTGCCCTGGCGGCGGGTGAGCAGGTTTTCGGTAGCGAGTTCGTCAATAGCTTTGCGCACCGTCCCCTGGCTGACCCGGTAGCGGGCGGCCAGCTCCATTTCGCTGGGAATGGCTTCGCCCGGTTTCCACTCGCCCGATTGCAGGCTTTGCAGGATCAGGTCCTTGATCTGCTGGTACAGCGGGCTGAAGGCGGGCACGGCCGACGACGGCGCCAGATCGGCGCCTGCGGCAGGTTCGGAGGGAAAGACGGGGGTGGAGGCCATGTGCAAGGTCAAAGGGTCAGCGGTCGTCGCGTGATGCGTCAGGCCGATGTCAAGGCGCGATCATATCTTCTATAAGACATAAGACAGGTCGCGTCAGGGTTTTTCGAGGGTAAACTCCTGCGTCTGACACCCGTCACCACTCTTTTCATTACCCACTGGAGTTCTCCTCATGAGCAAGAAGCCTGTTCGCGTCGCCGTCACCGGTGCCGCCGGTCAAATCGGTTACGCCCTGCTGTTTCGCATTGCCTCCGGCGAAATGCTGGGCAAGGACCAGCCCGTCATCCTGCAATTGCTCGAAATTCCCGATGAAAAGGCCCAGAAAGCGCTCAAGGGCGTGATGATGGAATTGGAAGACTGCGCGTTCCCGCTGCTGGCCGGCATGGAGGCCCATTCCGACCCCATGACCGCCTTCAAGGACACCGATTACGCCTTGCTGGTCGGCTCCCGCCCCCGTGGCCCCGGCATGGAGCGGGCCGAACTCCTGGCCATCAATGGCGCCATCTTCACCGCCCAGGGCAAGGCCCTGAACGCCGTGGCCTCGCGCAACGTCAAGGTGCTGGTGGTCGGCAACCCGGCCAACACCAACGCCTACATCGCCATGAAGTCGGCCCCGGACCTGCCGGCCAAGAACTTCACCGCCATGCTGCGCCTGGACCACAACCGTGCGGCCTCGCAAATCGCCGCCAAGACCGGCAAGGCCGTGGCCGACATCGAAAAACTGTGCGTGTGGGGCAACCACTCGCCCACCATGTACGCCGATTACCGTTTCGCCACCATCAAGGGCGAGTCCGTCAAGGCCATGATCAATGACCAGGAATGGAACGCCAACGTGTTCCTGCCCACCGTGGGCAAGCGCGGCGCGGCCATCATCGAAGCGCGTGGCCTCTCGTCCGCCGCCTCCGCGGCCAACGCGGCCATCGATCACATGCGTGACTGGGCCTTGGGCACCCACGGCCACTGGGTCACCATGGGCATTCCGTCCCAAGGCTGGTATGGCATTCCCAAGGACGTGATGTTCGGCTTCCCCGTCACCTGCGAGGGCGGCGAGTACAAGGTGGTCGAAGGCCTGGCGATTGACGAGTTCAGCCAGACTTGCATCAACAAGACCCTGAAGGAACTGCAGGAAGAACAGGCCGGCGTCGCCCACCTGGTCTGACAGGACAGCGGCATGACCCATCCACGCGAGGTCCTGCTGGGGGCGCAGGCCGGGGCGGTGAGCCTCCCGGTCTGTGACCATTACAGCGGCGTCGAGATCCGCATGCGCAAAAGCCTGCAATTGCAGGCCGAGTTGCTGCAGGAATTCGGCACTTGCGTGCTGGATGTCACCCTGGATTGCGAGGATGGTGCGCCGGTGGGCGGCGAAGCCGAGCATGCCGCCCTGGTGACCGAACTGGCCCGGCAGGCCGATCCGTCTGCCCGGGTCGCGGTGCGGGTGCACCCGGTCGACCATCCCAGCTTTGACGCGGACGTCTCGACCATCGTGGGCCAGGCCGGTGCACGCTTGTGCCACGTGATGGTGCCCAAAGTCGAGTCCACGGCCGATGTGGCCGTCGCGGCGGCGGCGCTGGACCGTGCAGGTCATCCCGACCTGCCCTTGCATGTGCTGGTGGAGTCGCCGGCGGCGGTCCACCGTGCATTTGACATTGCCGCGCATCCGCGCGTGCAGTCCATCAGCTTTGGCCTGATGGACTTCGTCTCGGCCCATGCCGGCGCCATCCCGGCCAGTGGCATGGGCGTGGCGGGGCAGTTCACGCACCCGCTGGTGGTGCGCGCCAAGCTCGAGATCGCCAGTGCCTGCCATGCGCACGGCAAGGTGCCCTCGCACTGCGTGGTCACCGAGTTCAGCGACACCCAGGCCATGCGCCGCGCCGCCGAGCGCGCCGCACACGAACTGGGCTTCACGCGCATGTGGAGCATCCACCCGGCGCAAATCCGGCCCATCCTCGACGCCATGGCGCCGGATGCCCGGGCCATCGAGCAGGCGAGTGCTATCCTGCTGGCTGCCATCGAGGCCCAGTGGGCGCCGATCAGCCACCAGGGGCAGTTGCACGACCGCGCCAGTTACCGGTTTTTCTGGCAAGTGCTGCAGCGCGCCTATGACACCGGGCGTGCGTTGCCGACCGAAGTCCGGTCGTTCTTTCAGACATCCTAGGAGACGATGATGCGCATGACAGGTCGTGTGGTGGTTTGCACGCTGCTGTGTCTGGCGGGATGGGCGGGGGCCCAAACGGGCGCCCCGTCGGGTGCGAATGGTGGCGGCACGTCGGCCGAGACGTCCCGCGCCCGTGCCGCCAAGCCCTCGAGCACGGCTGCCGCCAAACCCCGGCGTGAGGCAGCCCGCAAGCCGGCCGCTGTCCTGGCCGCTGCGCCCGCCACGGTGGACGTGCTGCCTGCGCTCGAGCCGGAACTGATCGCCGTGGCCGAGCAGGTGCACCTGGGCCAGATCGCCTGCGAATTGGGGCAGACGGTGGTCATCACGACGGACGAAAAATCCCCCGGGCGTTTTTACATGCACCACAAGCACCAGACTTACCACCTGGCGCCGGTGGTGTCCAAAACAGGCGCCTTGCGCCTGGAAGACCCGCGCCAGGGCGCGGTCTGGATCCAGCTGTCCAACAAATCCATGTTGATGAACAGCCAACTCGGCCAGCGACTGGCCGATGAATGTCAAAGCCCGGCCCAGGCGGCCGTGGCTCAGGCCATGAAGCTGGCGCCGCCGGTCCATCTGCTCGAGGGCGGACGTGACGTGGCGCGCCAATGAATTTTGTATTGCTATTTACAGGAGAGTGACCCATGTTGAAAGCCTACCGTGACCATGTGGCCGAGCGCGCCGCCCTCGGCATCCCGCCGCTGCCGTTGACGGCCCAGCAAGTGGCCGACGTCATCGAACTGATCAAGAACCCCCCCAAGGGCGAGGAAGCCTTCCTGCTCGACCTCATCACCCACCGCGTGCCCCCGGGCGTGGACGACGCCGCCAAGGTCAAGGCCTCGTTCCTGTCGGCGGTCGCGCATGGCGACGTGTCGGTGGCGCTGATCAGCAAGGCCAAAGCCACCGAACTGCTCGGCACCATGGTGGGCGGCTATAACGTCAAGCCCCTGATCGACCTGCTCGATCACGCGGACGTTGCCGGCGTGGCCGCGGACGGCCTGAAGAAAACCCTGCTGATGTTCGATGCCTTCCACGACGTGGCCGACAAGGCCAAGGCGGGCAACGCCAAGGCCAAGGAAGTGATCCAGAGCTGGGCCGACGCCGAGTGGTTCACCAGCCGTCCCGAAGTGCCCAAGTCCATCACCGTGACTGTGTTCAAGGTGCCCGGTGAAACCAACACCGACGACTTGTCCCCCGCGCCTGATGCCTGGAGCCGCCCGGACATTCCGCTGCACACCCTGGCCATGCTCAAGAACACCCGCCCCGATGCGGCCTTCAAGCCCGAGGAAGACGGCAAGCGCGGCCCGATGCAGTTCATCGAGGATCTCAAGAAGAAAGGCCACCTGGTGGCCTATGTGGGCGACGTGGTGGGCACCGGTTCTTCCCGCAAATCCGCGACCAACAGCGTGATCTGGGCCACGGGCCAGGACATTCCGTTTGTGCCCAACAAGCGCTTTGGCGGCGTGACACTCGGCGGCAAGATTGCCCCGATCTTCTACAACACCCAGGAAGACTCCGGCGCGTTGCCCATCGAAGTGGATGTCTCCAAACTCGAGATGGGTGACGTGATCGAGGTGTTGCCCTATGACGGCAAGATCACCAAGGGTGGTCAGACCGTGGTCGAGTTCCAGCTCAAGAGCGAGGTGCTGTTTGACGAAGTGCGTGCGGGTGGACGTATCAACCTGATCATCGGTCGTAGCCTGACGGGCAAGGCCCGTGAGTTCCTGGGCTTGCCCGCCTCCACCTTGTTCCGCCTGCCCAAGGCCCCGAAGGACACGGGCAAGGGCTTCACCTTGGCGCAAAAGATGGTCGGTCGTGCCTGCGGCCTGCCCGAAGGTCAGGGCATTCGTCCGGGCACCTATTGCGAACCCAAGATGACCACCGTGGGCTCACAGGACACCACCGGCCCGATGACCCGCGACGAACTCAAAGACCTGGCCTGCCTGGGTTTCTCGTCCGACATGGTGATGCAGTCCTTCTGCCACACCGCCGCCTACCCCAAGGCCGTGGATGTGAAGATGCACCACGAACTGCCCGCCTTCATCAGCAACCGCGGCGGCGTGGCCCTGCGCCCGGGCGACGGTGTGATCCACAGCTGGCTCAACCGACTGTTGCTGCCCGACACCGTGGGCACGGGCGGTGACTCGCACACCCGCTTCCCGATTGGCATTTCCTTTCCTGCCGGTTCCGGTCTGGTGGCCTTTGGCGCCGCCACGGGCGTGATGCCCCTGGACATGCCCGAATCCGTGCTGGTGCGCTTCAAGGGACAGATGCAACCCGGCGTCACCCTGCGCGACCTGGTGCACGCCATCCCGCTGTACGCCATCAAGGCCGGCTTGCTCACCGTGGAGAAGAAGGGCAAGAAGAACGTTTTCTCGGGCCGCATCCTGGAAATCGAAGGCTTGCCGGAACTGAAAGTCGAGCAGGCGTTCGAGCTGTCTGACGCGTCGGCCGAGCGCTCTGCAGCGGGCTGCACCATCAAGCTCAACCAGGCGCCCGTGGCCGAGTACCTCAAGTCCAACGTTGTGCTGATGAAGAACATGATCGCCAACGGCTACCAGGACAAGCGCACGCTGGAGCGACGCATCCAGGCGGTCGAGGCCTGGCTGGCCAAGCCCCACCTGCTCGAGGCGGACAAGGATGCCGAGTACGCCGCCGTGATCGAGATCGATCTGGCCGAGATCAAGGAGCCGATCGTCTGCTGCCCGAACGATCCCGATGACGCCAAGTTCATGAGCGAAGTCACCGGCACCAAGATCGACGAAGCCTTCATCGGTTCGTGCATGACCAACATCGGTCACTTCCGCGCCGCCTCCAAGGTGCTGGGCGGTGTCCGTGACATCCCGGTCAAGCTGTGGGTGGCCCCGCCGACCAAGATGGACGAGAGCGAGTTGATCAAGGAAGGTCACTACTCCACCTTTGGCGCGGCCGGTGCCCGCACCGAGATGCCCGGTTGCTCGCTGTGCATGGGTAACCAGGCGCAGGTGCGTGAGGGGGCCACGGTCGTGTCCACCTCCACCCGCAACTTCCCCAACCGTCTGGGCAAGAACACCAACGTGTTCCTGGTCTCGGCCGAACTGGCGGCGGTGTGTTCCAAGCTGGGCCGAATCCCCACCGTGGCCGAGTACCAGGCAGCCGTGGGCGTGCTCAGCCAGGATGCGGCCAGTGTCTACAAGTACATGAATTTCGACCAGATCGAGGAGTACGCGGAGACGGCCAAGGGTGTGACGGTTTAAGTCCATCGCCCGCATCGGTGTTTCCGTAGGGACGCCGACCCATGAACGGCCCGGCAGCGATGTCGGGCCGTTTTTTTGAATGAGTCACTTGCCAGGATCCCCATGAACGACAGCGACCTGCCTCCCCTGACGCCGACGCGCCCGGGGCTTTACCGCCATTACAAGGGCGGCCTGTACGAGGTGATCGACACGGCGCGCCACAGCGAAACGCTCGAGCCCATGACGGTGTATCGGGCGCTGTACGGTGAGCGGGGTGTGTGGGTGCGCCCGGCGGCGATGTTTGCGCAGACGGTGGAGATCGAGGGCGTGCAACGCCCCCGGTTCGAGTGGGTGCAGGACGCGTGAGTGCCGCCCTGCACGGAACTCGTCAGGACAATTACATCAGCAGGTGTTCACCCGCGTTGTCTCCGCCCAGGATGACGTAATTCACCTTGCGGATGTCCATCAGCTTGGTGCCGCCGGCATAGGAAATCGAGCTTTGCACGTCTTCCTGCATCTCGCGCAGCGTGTCGGCCAGCGTGCCCTTGATGGGCTCGAGAATGCGTTTTCCTTCCACGTGCTTGTACTCGCCCTTGTTGAAGTCCGAGGCCGAGCCGTAGTATTCCTTGAACAGCTCGCCGTCGACTTCCACCGTTTTGCCGGGTGACTCCTCATGGCCGGCAAAGAGCGAACCGATCATCACCATGGTGGCGCCAAAGCGCACGCTCTTGGCGATGTCGCCATGGCTGCGGATGCCGCCGTCGGCGATGATGGGCTTGGTGGCCACACGGGCGCACCACTTGAGCGCTGACAGCTGCCAGCCGCCGGTGCCAAAGCCGGTTTTCAACTTGGTGATGCAGACCTTGCCCGGGCCCACGCCCACCTTGGTCGCATCAGCGCCCCAGTTCTCCAGGTCGATGACGGCTTCGGGTGTCGCCACGTTTCCGGCAATCACAAAGGCCGAGGGCATTTTTTCCTTGATGTAGCCGATCATCTGGCGCACGCTGTCGGCATGGCCGTGGGCAATGTCGATGGTGATGTAGTCGGGCGTGAGGCCCGCGGCGATCAGCTGGTCCACCGTGGCGTAGTCGGGCTGTTTCACCCCCAGGGAGATGGAGGCGTAGACGCCCTTGCGTTTCATCTCGCGCACAAAGGCCACGTTGTCCAGATCGAAACGGTGCATGACATAGAAGTAGCCATGTCGTGCCAGGTATTCGCAGATCGACTCGTTGACCACCGTCTTCATGTTGGCCGGTACCACCGGCAGGCGGAAGGTGTGGGCGCCCAGGGTGACGCTGGGGTCGCACTCCGAGCGGCTTTCCACGCGGCACTTGCGTGGCAGCAGCAGGATGTTGTCGTAGTCGAAAATTTCCATGATGTCCAAGCTCCAGTAAAACAAACCCTGTTGTGGATGAGCGCTTGGCCTGGCCGGTTTTTTGGGCAATAAAAAACCGGGCGCAAGAATCTTGGGCCCGGTGGCTGATTCTATCAGCGTAGGGCCCGTCGGTCACCCGGCCTGTCCCGGGCAGAGGGCATGCCCCAGGCTGTACCCGCAACCCTACAATCGCTGGCATGACATCCTGGCCTGCTCACGACGACCCTTTTGCACCCCTGAGTAGGCCTCACACAGGCGGCGCTGCGGATGAACGCCCCGTTTCAGCGGAGTCCCCCCTCTTGCGCGGCCTCAACCCCGAGCAAAGCGCGGCGGTTCTCCTGCCCCCGGAACACGCGCTCATCCTGGCGGGCGCCGGCTCGGGCAAGACCCGGGTCCTCACCACCCGCATCGCCTGGCTGTTGCAGACCGGGCAGATCAGCCCCGGCGGGCTGATGGCCGTGACCTTCACCAACAAGGCTGCGCGAGAGATGCTCACCCGTCTTTCAGCCTTGCTGCCGGTGAATGTGCGCGGCATGTGGATCGGCACCTTCCATGGTCTGTGCAACCGTCTGCTGCGCGCGCACTGGAAACTCGCGCATCTGCCGCAAACCTTCCAGATTCTGGACACGCAGGACCAGCTCTCGGCCATCAAGCGGCTGTGCAAGCAACTCGGGGTCGATGAGGAGCGTTTTCCACCCAAGCAGACCCAGTGGTTCATCAACGACTGCAAGGAGGAGGGGTTGCGCCCCGCTGCGGTCGAGGCGCGCGATGCGGACACGCGGCGCAAGGTGGACATTTACGAACACTACGAAGCCCAGTGCCAGCGTGAAGGCGTGGTGGATTTCGCCGAGCTGATGCTGCGCTCGTATGAGCTGTTGCGCGACAACGACCCGGTGCGCGAGCATTACCAGCGCCGGTTCCGTCACCTGCTGATCGACGAATTCCAGGACACCAACCGCCTGCAATACGCCTGGATCAAGCAGCTCTGCGGGGCGCATTCGTCGGTGTTTGCGGTGGGTGATGATGACCAGAGCATCTACGCCTTCCGTGGCGCACGCGTGGGCAACATGGCTGACTTCGTGCGCGAATTCCAGGTGCAGCATCAGATCAAGCTCGAGCAAAACTACCGCAGCTGTGGCGCCATTCTGGACACGGCCAACGAACTCATCAGCCACAACCGCAACCGCCTGGGCAAGAACCTGCGCACCGATCAGGGGGCGGGCGAGCCCGTGCGTGTGGTCGAATCCACCAGCGATTTCGCCGAGGCCCAGTGGCTGGTGGACGAGGTCAAGCAACTGCTGCGTGAGGGACGCGATGGCAACGGTCACCAGGGCGTGTCGCAGCGCAGTGAGATCGCCCTCCTGTATCGCAGCAACGCACAAAGCCGTGTGCTGGAAACAGCGCTCTTCAACGCCGGCTTGCCCTACCGGGTGTATGGTGGTTTGCGCTTTTTCGAGCGCGCCGAGATCAAGCACGCGCTGGCGTATTTGCGCCTGCTCGAGAACCCGAGCGACGACACCAGTTTTCTGCGGGTGGTGAATTTCCCGCCTCGGGGTATTGGTGCGCGCAGCATCGAGCAGTTGCAGGATGCGGCGCGTGCCGCCAACAGTTCCCTGCATGACGCGGTGCCGCAAGTCACCGGCAAGCCCGGCACCACGCTCTCGGCCTTCGTGGCCAAGATCGACAGTTTGCGCGCCCAGACCCAGGGGCTGAACCTGCGCGAAATCATCGAACTGATGCTGGCGGACAGCGGCCTGATCGAGCACTTCCGCGCCGAGCGAGATGGCGCTGACCGGGTGGAAAACCTGGAGGAACTGGTCAACGCCGCCGAGAGCTTCGTGATGCAGGAGGGCTTTGGCCGCGATGCCGTGGCACGACCCGAGGACGCTGCCGCGGTGGCACTGAGCGCCGATGCAGGGGCCGGGGCGGGTGCCGATGGGATGACGTCAGAGGCCAACCGCCAAGCCCTCATGACCAACCAGGATACCGGCGAGACACTGTCGCCGCTGGTGGCCTTCCTCACCCATGCGGCCCTCGAGGCGGGCGACAACCAGGCGCAAGCCGGGCAGGATGCCATTCAGCTCATGACCGTGCACGCGGCCAAGGGGCTGGAGTTTGACTGCGTCTTCATCACCGGGCTGGAAGAGGGCTTGTTCCCACACGAAAACTCGCTGAGCAGCTCGGATGGCCTGGAGGAAGAGCGTCGCCTGATGTACGTGGCTGTCACGCGGGCGCGCCGGCGCCTGTACCTCAGCCACTCGCAGACCCGAATGCTGCACGGGCAGACGCGCTACAACATCCGCAGCCGTTTCTTTGACGAAATGCCTGAGCACACGATGAAGTGGCTCAGCCCCAAGGGCGGTTTGCCGGCGCAGCGTTGGGGCGCGGATGGCGGGTTCGAGCGGCGTGGCGAGCGCGCCGCTGGCTGGCAGGACTGGGCGGGCAGCACCACCGCATCCTCTACTGCCAGAGGGGGTGGTTCCGCCCATGCGGCCGTGCCCACCCGCTCGGTGGCAGCCACCGAGGGCCCCAATGCCTGGGTGCGCTCCGGCATGCAGGTGTTCCACACCAAGTTTGGTGAAGGCACGGTGTTGGCGCTTGAAGGCAGCGGCGAGGATGCACGTGCGCAAGTCAACTTTCCGCGCCATGGGGTCAAGTGGCTGGCCTTGTCTGTGGCCAAACTCACGCCGGTGTGACGCGGGCAGCGCGCTGGCTACCCGTTCACGCGGACGCTGAGTGGCTCACCTGCCTGCGCCGCCCGCCGTCACGCCAGGATTGGATCACTCACAAAGCTGTCGCGAAACGTGAAGTAGCTGGAGGTGAAGAACATGGCCGCCACCAGCAGCATGAGGGGCAGCAGCAGGACCGAGACGATCTCGGCGCTGTCGGCAAGACTGGCCACCAGCAAGATACCCAGGGACAGCGCGCCCAGCACGCCACACCAGGTCAGCAGGTACACGCCCATGGCGCGCCAGTTGCCCAAACAGGCCACCAGGCTGAAAAACACACTTTTGACCGCCGGCTGGCTGTGCCAGTGCACCAGGGCGGGTGCATGCCAGAACAGGGCCGACAGCGGCAGGTAGAGCAGGGTGGAGACCCACATCGCGTTCTGAAAGCCGCTGTCCAGCACGGTCTCGCGGGTGAAGGTGCCGCCCACCAGGTACAGCCGCGCAAAGGTGCCGCCGTCAAACAGACTCGACAAGCCCATGATGCCGAGAAAGCCGCCCGCGTACAGCATGCCCAGGATCAGCATCTCACGCTTGCGTTGCTGGCCCGCGCGCAATGCACTCACCAGCACCGTGGGCAGCGGAAATTTGCCCAGGCTCGCCTCACGCGCAGCGGCCATCAGGCCGAGTGTGGCCGCGGGCAGCAGCATCAGCGCGATCACACTGCCGGCCACCGGCAGTAAGGATGAAATGGACATCACCGCCATGAACATGAAGAACAGTCCCGACAGCGCTATGGGCTGACGCCAGAAGGTCTGAATGCCCTGGCGCACCCACAGCACGCCGGTCTTGGCAGGGACGATGTTGAGTTTCATGGTGTCGGGTGTGGCCGGCTCAGAGCGTCAGGGGCTGTTCGATGCGCTGCCTGAGCACGCGCTCGAAGTGTGCCGGGTCGTGCGCCTTGAGCAAGTTGGCCTCGCGCGGCAGATGATAGTCCCACAGGCGTGAAATCCAAAAGCGCAAGGCCCCGGCACGCAGCAGGGGGTTGAGCAATTGCCGCTCGGCGTACTCCAGCGCACGCACCGACTGGTAGGCATCCAGGAATGCCTGTACGCGCGCCGGGTCGAAGGCGCCGGTATCCAGTTCGATGCACCAGTCATTCAGGCACACGGCCAGGTCGAACAGCCAGGTGTCCACACCCGCGAAATAAAAATCGAAGAAGCCGGTGAGGTCGTTGCCTTCGAACATCACGTTGTCGCGGAACAGATCGGCATGGATGGGTCCGCGGGGCAGGGCGGCGTAACGGCTGTCCGACGCCACATGCAGTTGCAACGCCAGTTCGCTTTGCAGCAAGGTGGCTTGCCCGGCATTCAGGTAGGGCAGCACCACAGGTGTGGTGTCGTTCCACCAGGACAAGCCGCGCAGGTTGGGTTGCTCGCGCTCGAACCCTCGCCCGGCCAGGTGCATGCGCGCCAGCGTGGCTCCCACGGTACGGCAGTGGTCGGGCCCGGGTGACAACTCGCTGCGCCCGCGCAGCCGGTTCACCACCGCCGCGGGCTTGCCTTGCACGGTCAGCACGATGTCGCCCTGGCGGTTGGCCACCGGATCGGGCACCGGGATACCCTGGCTCGCCAGGTGCTTCATCAGGTACAGATAAAACGGCAACTGCGCGTGGTTCAGCCGCTCGAACAGGGTCAGTACATACTCGCCCAGGTCGGTGGTGAGGAAGTAATTGGTGTTCTCGATGCCGCCATGGATGCCTTGCAGGGACTCGACCTCGCCCAGTTGGAGTTCGTGGGCCAGCGTCTGGGCCTCGTCTGCGGTCACTTCGGTGTAAACGGCCATGCGGGAATTGTAGGGCCCCGGGCCCACGGCCCGGCCCGGCTCAGGGCACAATCCCGGGATGAGTCAAGATACCCTCTTGCTGGTGGATGGATCCAGCTATTTGTACCGGGCCTTCCACGCCATGCCCGACCTGCGCGCCGTGCCAGGCGATCCGGCCAGTGCCGCCACCGGCGCCATTCGCGGCATGATCAACATGATGCAGAGCCTGCGCCGTGAGGTGCCCGCCACCTACGTGGCCTGTGTCTTTGATGCCAAAGGGCCGACCTTTCGCGACACGCTCTACCCCGAGTACAAGGCGCACCGCTCGCCCATGCCCGACGATTTGCGCAGCCAGATCGAGCCGATCCATGAGGTGGTGCGTCTGATGGGCTGGACGGTGCTCGACGTGCCCGGCGTCGAGGCGGATGACGTGATCGGCACCCTGGCGGTGACGGCGGCGCGTCAGGGCATCGAGGTCATCGTCTCCAGCGGGGACAAGGACCTGAGCCAGCTGGTCAACGAGCACATCACCATCATCGACACCATGAACGGCAAGCGCCGCGATGTGGCCGGCGTCACCACGGAATTTGGCGTCCCGCCCGCGCTGATGGTCGACTATCAGACGCTGGTGGGCGACGCCGTGGACAACGTGCCCGGGGTGGAAAAGGTGGGTCCCAAGACCGCGGCCAAATGGCTGGGCGAATTCGGTTCCCTGGAGGCGCTGGTGGCGCGCGCCGGCGAGATCAAGGGGGTGGCGGGCGAGAACCTGCGCAAGGCGCTCGACTGGCTGCCCATGGCGCGCCAGTTGCTCACCATCAAGACCGACTGCGATTTGAACGGGCACGTGCCCGACATGCCGTCCCTGCAGTCGCTGGCCTGGAAAGACAGCGACACGGAGGCACTCAAGCAGTTCTACCTGCACTACGGTTTCAAGGGCCTGGCCAAGGCCTTGGATGAGCCCGCCGGCGCTGCCCGGGGTGGCGCCTCGGCCAGGGCTGCGGGAGTAACGGGGATGTCGGCCCCTGACGCGCTGTCTGGCGATTTGTTTGACGTGCCCGCCGGCACTTCGCAAGCCCAGGGGCGCGACTACGTCACTGTGCTCGATTGGGCCACCTTCGACCGCTGGCTGGACCGCATCCGTTCGTCGGCATTGACCGCCCTCGACACCGAGACCACCTCGCTCGACGAGATGCAGGCGCAGATCGTAGGCATCTCGCTGTCGGTGCAACCGGGGGAGGCGGCCTATATTCCCCTGGCCCATGCGGGCCCGGACGCCCCCCAGCAGTTGCCCTTGAACGAGGTGCTTGAGCGCCTGCGCCCCTGGCTCGAGGACCCGAATGCCCACAAGCTGGGGCAGCACGTCAAGTACGACCGCCATGTGCTGGCCAACCACGGCATCGAGGTGCGTGGCTATGTGCACGACACCATGCTGCAAAGCTATGTGCTGGAGGTGCACCGGCCCCATGGCCTGGCCAGTCTGGCCGAGCGGCATGTGGGCCGAAGCGGCTTGAGCTATGAGGACCTGTGTGGCAAGGGTGCGCACCAGATACCCTTCAGCCAGGTCGATGTGGTGCGTGCGACGCAGTACTCCTGCGAAGACGCCGACATGACGCTGGATGTGCACGGCGTGCTGTGGCCGCGCCTGCAGGCCGATGACCGCCTGCGCGCCGTGTATGAACTGGAGATCGCCAGCTCCGAGGCGCTGTACCGCATTGAACGCAACGGCGTGCTGATTGATGCCGGCACACTGGCCGGGCAAAGCAAGGCCTTGGGGCAGCGCATCCTGACACTGGAGCAGGAAGCCCATGAAATTGCGGGAAAGCCCTTCAACCTGAGTTCGCCCAAACAGATTGGTGACATTTTCTTCAACCAGCTCGGCTTGCCGGTGGTGAAGAAAACGGCGACCGGGGCGCCGAGCACGGACGAAGAGGTGCTGGAAAAACTGGCCGAGGACTATCCCTTGCCGGCCAAGATCCTGGAGCACCGGGGACTCACCAAACTCAAAGGTACCTATACCGACAAACTGGCGGGCATGGCGCATCCCCGCACCGGCCGGGTGCACACGCATTACGCGCAAGCCGTCGCCGTGACGGGGCGTTTGTCCAGCAACGACCCCAACCTGCAGAACATTCCCATCCGCACCCCTGAGGGACGGCGGGTGCGCGAGGCGTTCATTGCGCCTGATGGCTGGCGCATTGCCAGTGCCGACTACAGCCAGATCGAGTTGCGCATCATGGCGCACCTGAGCGAGGACGAGGCCTTGCTGCGTGCCTTCCATGAGGGGCTGGACGTGCACCGTGCCACCGCCGCCGAGGTGTTCGGCTTGCGGCCTGACGAGGTCAGCAGCGAGCAGCGCCGCTATGCCAAGGTGATCAATTTCGGCCTGATTTACGGCATGAGCGCCTTTGGTCTGGCCAAGGCGCTGGGCATCGACAACACCGCCGCACGCAACTACATCGACCGCTATTTCCAGCGCTTTGCCGGGGTGCGACGCTACATGGACGAGACCCGGCAACTGGCCAAATCCCGCGGGTATGTGGAAACGGTGATGGGACGGCGCTTGTACCTGCCCGAAATCAACTCACCCAATGGCCCGCGCCGTGCCGGCGCCGAGCGCGCCGCCATCAACGCCCCCATGCAGGGCACGGCGGCCGACCTGATCAAATTGAGCATGGTGCAGGTGCAGCAGATGATCGATCGCCAGCAACGTCGCAGCCGCATCATCATGCAGGTGCACGACGAACTGGTGTTCGAGGTGCCCGAGGATGAAGTCGACTGGTTGCGCCACGACGTGCCGGCCTGCATGGCGCAGGTGGCTGCACTCAAGGTGCCTCTGCTGGCCGAGGTGGGCGTGGGGCGCAACTGGGACGAGGCCCATTGAATGCGGGACCCAGCCCTTCAACCCGTGAAACCGGCGGCAGCGCTGCTCAGGCCAGCCCGGTCGGCGCTGATTGGCCGTGCGACAGACGGCGTCTGTGCAATCTGAGATGATCACGCCATGACTTTGTTGGCCATTGTGTTGGGAACGCTGGCATCCGGCCTGGGCAGTGTGCTGCTCGCGGCATTGCTGGCCTATGGCCTGCTGTCGCGCTACACCCAGCACATGCTGAGCCTGGCGGCGGGTGCCTTGCTGGCCACCTCGTTCATGCACTTGCTGCCCGAGGCCTTTGAATCCGGCACACCCCCCCAGCAGTTGTTCCTCACCCTGCTGATGTGTGTGGTGTTTTTCTTTTTGCTCGACAAGGCCGAGTTGTGGCACCACGGCCACGAACATTCGCACGGCCCTGCACCTGGGCCTGTGGATGCGCATGCGCAAGATCGTTCAAACGAGCAGGCCCACGCGCACGCCCACGAGCACGCCCACGCGCATCTGCATTCGCACGCCTCGATGCCAACGCACGCCGCGGGGGGGGCGGTGCACGGTGCCCACGGGGCAGGCGGCTGGGCGGTGCTGCTCGGCGACAGCGTGCACGCCTTTGGTGACGGTGTCCTGGTGGCCGGCGCCTTCATGGCCGACTTGCGTCTGGGCCTGGCGGCGACGCTGGCGGTCCTGGTGCATGAGGTGCCGCACCACATGGGAGACCTCGTGGTGTTGCGACAAGGCACGGCCCAACCGCGTCACGCCGTGATCAAGTTGCTCATGACGGGTGCTGTGACCGTGCTGGGGGGCTTGCTGGGCTTTACCCTGATCGTGGGGCACGAGGCATGGTTGCCGTATTTGCTCACGGCAGCCAGTAGCAGTTACATCTATGTCGCGTTGGCCGACCTGATTCCACAGTTGCAACGCCGGCTGGACGCGCGGGCCACGCTGTCACAGATCGTCTGGCTGTTTGCCGGCATGCTGATGGTGACCTTGGCCACGCAACTGTTGCATTGACCCCTGGCCACCAGCATGCAGCGCCAGCCGCGGACAAGGGGTGGCGTTGATTTCGGCCTTCAGCCTTGGGCGCACGGCAGACCAGGGGTGGTACACCACTCGCTCCAGCTGCCCGCATACAAGCCCGTGCGACCCAGCCCGGCGATCTCCATGGCCAGGATGTTGGGCACGGCAGAGACGCCGCTGCCGCAATGGTGCACCACGCTGGCAGCCGGACGCTGCCCCAGGAGTTGTTCGAATTCCTGACGCAGCACAGCCGCAGACTTGAACTTGCCCGTCTCGGTGAGGTTGAGTCCGTAGGGGCGATTGAGTGCGCCCGGAATGTGGCCCGCCACCGGGTCCAGGGGCTCAGTCTCACCGCGAAAACGGGGCGTGGCACGCGCATCGATCAAGGTTTGCGCGGCAGCGTCTGTCAGTTGAGCGGCCACGTCTGCGGTCTGGACCAGTCGAGCCAGCGGCGCGCGCAGGCTGAATGGGCGTGGCGCAGGCGCCGGTTCTGTGCCGGCCCTGACTGCACCGCCCTCGGCCACCCAGGCTTGCAACCCGCCATCCAGCACAGCCACGGCCTCGTGGCCGCACCACTTGAGCATCCACCACAGCCGACCGCAGTAGTTCATGGCATTGCGGTCGTACACAACCACTTGGGTCGCATCATCCACGCCCTGGCTCGCCAGCCAGGCGGCAAAGCGTTCACGCCGAGGCAAGGGATGGCGTCCGCCGTTGATGGCCTCGCGCGGATCCTTGGCGCTGAGCACCTGATTGATGTCTGCGTGCAGGGCCCCGGCCAGATGCGTCTCGAGGTAGGTGGCGTTGCCTTGTTCAGGGCGCATCAGGTCGAAACTGACATCGAACACGCGCACGTTGGCGCCCTTGCTCAGCAGGGCTTGCAAGTCGGCGGGCTGAATGAGGGTGGTGTGCATCACAGGTCCAGTCGTTGGCGGTACCACTCATGGAAGTGCTGCATGCCATCTTCCATCGGGCTTTGATAGGGGCCGACTTCGTTGTCGCCGCGCTGCATGAGGGCCCAGCGGCCCGCGTCCATGCGCTCGGCGATTTCATCGTCCTCGATGCAGGTCTCCATGTACGCGGCCTGCTGTGCTTCAACGAACTCGCGTTCGAACGCGACGATTTCTTCGGGGTAGTAAAACTCCACCATGTTGAGTGTCTTGCGCGGGCCCATGGGGTGCAGTGTGGACACGGTCATCACATGGGGGTACCACTCGACCATGATGTGCGGGTAGTAGGTGAGCCAGATGGCGCCTTGCTGCGGCACTTCACCGCCCCGGTACTGCATGAGGGCTTTTTGCCAGCGGTCGTAGACCGGGCTGCCGGACTTGCCCAGACGGTTGGCCACGCCCACCGTTTGCACCGAGTAATCACGGCTGAATTCCCAGCTCAGGTCGTCGCAGGCCACAAACTGGCCCAGCCCGGGGTGGAAAGGACCGACGTGGTAGTCCTCGAGGTAGACCTCGATGAAGGTTTTCCAGTTGTAGTTGCACTCGTGCATCTCGACCCGGTCCAGGGCGTAACCGGTGAAATCCAGTTGCGCACGCGGACCCATGCCGGACAGCTGTGCCTCGATGTCCACACCGTTGTCCTCAAACAGCAGCCCGTTCCATTCCCGCAGGCCATAGTTGTTGAGGTTCAGGCAGGGGTCATGGGAAAAATGTGGCGCGCCCAGCAATTGCCCCGAACCGGAATACGTCCAGCGGTGCAGGGGGCAGACGATGTTGCCGCTACCGCTGCCCGTCTGGTTGAGATGGCCGCGTCCCTTGAGCATGACGGCTTGCCGGTGGCGGCAGATGTTGGAGATCAGTTCCACCCCTTGAGGGGTGTGGACCAAGGCCCGCCCCTCATGCTCGTGAGGCAAGGCGTAGTAGTTGCCCACTTCAGGCACGGACAGGCGGTGACCGACGTAGCGGGGCCCCGTCTGGAAAAGTTGTGCGATCTCCCGGTGGTACAGGGCCTCGTCGAAATAACTCGAGACCGGGAGTTGGCTGGTGGCCTGCTGCAGTTGAAGACTTAAATCAGACATGGGTGACCTGACCTAAAGACTCCCCACAGGGAGATACAGATAAAAAAACCGGCACCAAAGGGCCGGAGGAAGGCAGCGACATGCGTCGCAGGGAGAGTGATTGTACCCGGGGTCCGCAGGATGACGGGGCATCCGGGCATAAAATGAACCAAGACCCTCGGAAATTGAACGAACACCCTCCATGGCCAAGCCTTCTCCCCCTTCCCAGTCACCCGCCAGCTACGAGGCTGCCGTGGAGGAACTGGAGCAACTGGTCGCCCGCATGGAGTCGGGGCAACTGGCGCTGGATGACATGCTGGGCGCCTACCAGCGCGGGGCGGCCTTGCTGGCCTATTGCCGTGAGCGGCTGACCGCGGTGGAAAACCAGGTCCGGTTGCTGGAGGGCGGTCAGTCCCAGCCCGGCTCATCGGATTGAACCGGCCCACCGGGACCCTGCCTCATGCCTGCCACCCCCTTTGATTTGACCCGCTGGACGGCTTTCCACCTGCCACGGGTGGAGCAGGCCCTTGAGCGCTGGATTCCGCTCTCGGCGCCAGGAGGACTGGGCGAGAGCATGCGTTATGCGGTGCTCGATGGCGGTAAACGCTTGCGGCCCTTGTTGGCGATGGGGGCCCGCGAAGCCGTGATGGGCTCGCAGGCCGAGTCGCCCACCGAGCAGGCCATGCGCGACGATGCAGCCCTGCGCGCTGCCTGCGCGGTGGAGATGATCCACGCGTATTCCCTGGTGCACGACGACATGCCCTGCATGGACAACGACGTGTTGCGCCGTGGCAAGCCCACGGTGCACGTGCAGTTTGGCCAGGCGCAGGCCCTGCTGGCTGGGGACACCCTGCAAGCGCTGGCGTTTGAAACCCTGACCCCGATGACCCAGGCGCCGGACGAACCCGCCATGGCACCGGCCTTGCAGGGGCGTCTGTGCCAGTTGCTGGCCCGGGCCTCTGGCCATGCCGGCATGGCGGGCGGCCAGGCCATTGACCTCGCCAGCGTGGGGGTGTCGCTCACCGAAGACGAGTTGCGTCACATGCACCGGCTCAAAACCGGTGCCCTGCTGCACGCCAGTGTGATGATGGGGGCCGCCTGCGGGCAAGCCTCGCAGGCCGCGCTGGCTGCGCTGGAGCATTACGCCGAGGCCATCGGCCTGGCTTTCCAGGTGGTCGATGACGTGCTGGACGTCACGGCCGATTCCGCGACATTGGGCAAGACGGCCGGCAAGGACGCTGCCCACGACAAGCCAACTTATGTGTCGCTCATGGGCCTGGAGCGTTCGCAGCAATACGCGCGCGATCTGCTGGCCCAGGCGCTGGCCGCGCTGGACGACAGCCGGCTGACCCACACCCACGCCTTGCGTGCGCTGGCGCACATGGTGGTAGACCGGAGCCATTGACATGACCGCACTGCTGCAACAGATTCAAAGCCCGGAGGATGTGCGCCGACTGTCGCGGCATCAGCTCAAGCCGTTGGCCGACGAGTTGCGGGCCTACCTGCTCGAGAGCGTGTCCAAGACCGGGGGGCACCTGAGTTCCAACCTCGGCACGGTGGAGCTCACCATTGCGTTGCACTATGTGTTCAACACACCCGACGACCGTCTGGTGTGGGACGTCGGCCACCAGACCTATCCGCACAAGATCCTCACCGGGCGGCGCGACCGCATGCACACTTTGCGCCAGTTGGGGGGGCTGAGCGGTTTTCCGCGCCGTGACGAAAGCGAGTTCGACGCCTTCGGGACCGCCCACTCATCCACCAGCATTTCGGCGGCGCTGGGCATGGCCCTGGCGGCGCGTCAGAAAGGTGAGAACCGTCGCGCCGTGGCCATCATTGGTGATGGGGCCATGACGGCCGGCATGGCCTTTGAGGCGCTCAACAACGCGGGCGTGTCAGACAGCAACCTGCTGGTGGTGCTCAACGACAACGACATGTCCATCAGCCCGCCCGTGGGTGCGCTCAACCGTTATCTCGCGCAGTTGATGAGCGGACGTTTCTACGCGGCCGCCAAGGAAGTGGGCAAGCAGGTGCTCAAGGGCGCGCCGCCCTTGTTCGAACTGGCCAAGCGCATCGAGACCCAAGCCAAGGGCATGGTGCTGCCGGCCACGCTGTTCGAGAAATTCGGATTCAACTACATCGGGCCCATCGACGGGCACGACCTCGAGTCGCTGATCCCCACGCTGGAAAACCTCCGCCACCTGTCCGGGCCACAGTTTCTCCACGTGGTGACCCGCAAGGGCCGTGGCTATGAATTGGCGGAAGCGGATCCGGTCACCTACCATGGCCCGGGCAAGTTCGACCCGTCCATCGGCATCGTGCCCCCTTCCACCGCACCCAAGACCACCTTCACGCAGGTGTTCGGACAATGGGTGTGCGACATGGCCGAGCAGGACCCGCGCCTGGTGGCCATCACGCCGGCCATGCGCGAAGGCTCGGGGCTGGTCGAGTTTGAACGCCGCTTCCCGGACCGTTATTACGACGTGGGCATTGCCGAACAGCACGCCCTCACCTTTGCCGCCGGTCTGGCCTGCGAGGGCATCAAGCCGGTGGTGGCCATCTATTCCACTTTCTTGCAGCGCGCGTATGACCAGCTGATCCACGATGTGGCCTTGCAGCACCTGCCCATGGTGCTGGCGCTGGACCGGGCAGGTATTGTGGGAGCCGATGGCGCCACGCACGCCGGGGTCTATGACATTCCCTTCCTGCGTTGCATCCCCGGTGTGAGCATCGCGTGTCCGGCCGACGAAAACGAGTGCCGGCAGTTGCTGACCACCGCGTACCAACAGGACCATGCGGTGGCCGTGCGGTATCCGCGCGGTGCCGGAGTGGGCGCTGTGATGCAACCGGGCTTGCAGCCCTTGGCGTTTGGCAAAGGGGAGATTCGTCGTCGCGGTCAGGGGGTGGCCGTGATGGCCTTTGGCACGCTGCTGTACCCGGCCTTGCAGGCGGGCGAGGCCTTGCAGGCCACGGTGGCCAACATGCGTTGGGCCAAACCCCTGGACACCGATTTGCTGCTGGAGTTGGCCCGCACCCACCAGGCCTTGGTCACCGTGGAAGAGGGTGCCGTGATGGGCGGGGCTGGCAGTGCTGTGCTCGAAGCCCTGGCCCAAGCGGGTATTCAAAGGCCGGTCCTCACCCTCGGCATTGCGGATGTGTTCACCGAGCACGGCGATCCGGCCAAACTGCTGTCCCAGTTGGGCCTGGATGCCGCGGGCATCGAGGCGTCGGTCCGCGCCCGCTTTCCCGATTTGATCAGTACCGCGCCCCCGGGCCCCGGCCTCAAACTCGTCAACTGACGGGGCCGGCCCGCGAAGGCGGGCCGACCACCGCCCCTGCATTCACGCAAGACGTGCAGGGGTAAACCCCGGCGGGCTGGATACCCTGCAAACGTAGAATGTCGTGCTTGGTTTCAGGCGCACCTTTTTTGCGCACTGCTGACTGACCTATCTGTTTAACTTGAAAACAATCGGAGCAATTCCATGGATCGTCGTTCATTGATCAAACAAGCTGGCCTGGCCGGTGTTCTGGCTGCTGGTGTGGCCCCGGCCGTGCATGCGCAGGCCACGGTGCGTTGGCGTCTGGCCTCGAGTTTCCCCAAGTCCCTGGACACCATCTTCGGCGCCGCGGACGTGTTTGCGCGTCACGTCAAGGCCATGTCCGGTGGCAAGTTTGAAGTGTCCGTGCATGCCGCCGGGGAAATCATGCCGGCCTTCGGTGTGGTCGACGGCGTGCAGCAGGGCTCCATCGAGGCGTGCCACACCGCGCCTTACTATTTCTTCGGCAAGGACGAAACCTTTGCACTGGGCTGCGCCATTCCCTTCGGCCTGAACAGCCGCCAGATGACGGCGTGGATGTTCGAAGGCAACGGCATGAAACTCATGCGCGAGTTCTATGCCAAGTACAACATCGTCAACTTCCCTGGCGGCAACACCGGCTCGCAAATGGGCGGCTGGTACCGCAAGGAGATCAAGTCGCTGGCGGACATGAAGGGCATGAAGATGCGCATTGGCGGCTTCGGCGGCAAGGTCCTCGAGCGCATCGGTGGCGTGCCGCAAAACATCCCGGGCGGTGACATTTACCCCGCGCTGGAAAAAGGCACCATCGACTCGGCCGAGTGGGTCGGCCCGTACGACGACCTGAAGCTGGGCTTCAACAAGGTGGCCCCGTTCTACTACTACCCCGGCTGGTGGGAAGGCGGCCCTGAGCTGGACTTCTTCATCAACAACAAGGCCTTCGAAGCCCTGTCGCCCGAGAACAAGGCCATCGTCGAGGCAGCCACCGCGGCCGCCCACGTCGACATGCAAGCCAAGTACGACGCCCGCAACCCCGCCGCGCTCAAGCAGCTGGTGGGTGCAGGCACCAAGCTGCGCGCCTTCCCCAAGGACGTGATGAACGCCGCCTTCAAGGCCTCGATGGAGTTTTACGAAGAGCTCAACAGCAAGAATGAAAACTGGAAAAAGGTCTACGCCGATTTCTCCAAGTTCCGCGCCGAGCAAAACCTGTGGTTCCGCTTCACCGAAGCCAGCTTCGACAGCTTCATGCAGGCGCAGAAGCTCTGATCCTTCAGGCTTCCTGCACAAGGGCTGCGTCTTCCGGGACGTGGCCCTTTTTTCATGGGGGATGGAGACGTGTGGCCGGCATCTCCGCCGGCATTTCCGCCAACAAGGCCGCCTGCACTTGCCTTGCGCCGTTCTTGGCCGGGTTTCAGCCAGGTATCAGCCAGGTATCAGCCAGGTCGTCGAAACTCGGTCAGTTCCCGCACCAGCCGCTCGGCCTCGGCCAACACCTGTGCGTCCGCGATGTAGAACACCGCAAACTTGCCCAGCAGGGTGCGCACATACAGCCGGGGAGCCATGAGCCACTCCAGTCCGCGGACACGGATCAGCCGTGCATAGGCCAGCTCACGGCAGGGCATGTGTTTGTGCCAGATCCAGGTTTGTGAAATACCTTCCGAGTCGATGCGTGTACGGCTGCGCAGCACGGCCCATCCGGTCCAGCCCATCAGGAGGATGGCCAGCAAAAACCAGCCACCCCCTTGACCCGGGTGGTCGCCCCAGTGACCTTGCTGCCACAGGCGCACCCACCATGCCAGCGCGAGGAGGACCAGGGCGACGACCAGCCCTTGGTAAGCGCGGGTGAAGGCCGGCCCTTCCACAGGGTCGGCGGCCCCGGACAAACGAAACGGAGGTGGCCCGAATGCTTCGGGCACGGGGTGATTCACGAGCGCGTGATCACTTCTTGACGTTGAAGAGCTCTTCCATCTTCTTCTGCTCTTCCTCGGCGGAGGGCTTCTCGGCCGACTCCTCCTCGGCATTGGCATCGTCCTGCGCCGGCATTTCGATGGTGACCTTGTCCAGGTCCACCTTCTGTTCCTTGTCCAGGAACATGGTGACGGTTTCAGGCACGAAGATGACGATCACCACCAACACCAGTTGCATGATCACCCAGGGCACAGCGCCCAGGTAGATGTCATTGGACTTGACCGGCTTGTCCAGGCGGCCTTCCTTGAACAGGGTGTCGGCAATGCCGCGCAGATAGAACAGGGCAAAGCCAAACGGCGGGTGCATGAAGCTGGTCTGCATGTTCACGCACAGAAGCACGCCGAACCACACCATGTCGATGCCCATCTTGTCGGCCACCGGTCCCAGCATGGGCAGGATGATGAAGGCGATCTCGAAGAAGTCGAGGAAGAAGGCCAGGAAGAACACAAACACGTTCACCACCAGCAGGAAGCCGACCTGACCGCCGGGCAAGCCCGACAGCATGTGTTCGACCCAGCGGCCGCCATCGACGCCCTGGAACACCATGGAGAACACGCGCGAGCCGATCAGGATGAACACCACCATGGCGGTCAGCCGCATGGTGCCATGCATGGCACCCCAGATCAGGTTGCCGTTCAGGCGGTTGTGCATGGCGGCCAGGACCAAGGCCCCCACGCAACCCATGGCGCCAGCCTCGGTCGGCGTGGCGATGGCGGTGTTGATGCCGGGCAGACCGCCCATGGAACCCAGCACCGCAAAAATCAGCACGGCCGACGGGATGATGCCGCGCAGACACTTCTTCCACAGCGCCCAGCCTTCCAGGGTGCGCGCCTCGCGCGGCACGCCTGGCACATGCGAGGGCTTGATCAGGCCCAGGGCAAAGGTGTACAGCGCAAAAATGCCCACTTGCATCAGCGAGGGACCCCAGGCGCCCTTGTACATGTCGCCCACCGAGCGGCCGAGCTGGTCAGCCATCACCACCAGCACCAGCGAGGGCGGCACCAGCTGCGTGATCGTGCCAGAGGCCGCCAGCACACCGGTGGCGTAGCGCATGTTGTAGCCGTAACGAATCATCACCGGCAGCGAGATCAGCGCCATGGCGATCACCTGGCCCGCCACGGTGCCGGTGATGGCGCCGAGGATGAAGCCCACGATGATGACCGAGTAGCCCAGGCCGCCGCGCACCGGACCAAACAGCTGACCCATGGAGTCGAGCATGTCTTCGGCCAGGCCGCACTTCTCGAGGATGGCCCCCATGAAGGTGAAGAAGGGAATGGCCAGCAGCAGGTCATTGGCCAGGATGCCAAAGACGTTGAGCGGCAGGTTGGACATGAAACTGGCCGGGAACCAGCCCATTTCAATGGCGAGGAAGCCGCAGCCCAGACCCAGGGCGGCCAGCGAGAAGGCCACCGGGAAACCGATCAGCATGACCAGCACCAGGCCGGCAAACATGAACGGTGCGAAGTTTTCCATTTGCATAGTGTTCTGCCTGGTCGGAATTTATTGAACCGGTTTTTCGTAGTGGGTGTCCATCTCGAACGTGCCCTGCAAGTAGGCCACGCGCTTGATGATTTCACTCACGCCCTGCAGACTCACCCAGGCAAATCCCAGGGGCAGCAGCAACATGGCTGGCCAACGGATCAGGCCGCCCGCGTTGCTGGACATTTCACCGGTGACGTACATCTTCACGAACAACGGCCAGCTGAGCCAGGCCAGCAGCAACATCACGGGCAGCAGGAACACGACCAGGCCGAACAGGTCGACATAGACGGGGGCTTTGCCGCTGAGCTTGCCGTAGATGAGGTCGACACGCACGTGCTCATTGAGTTTGAGCACCAGGGGTGAGCCCAGCATCACGGTGACGGAGAAGAGGTACCACTGGATCTCGAGCCAGGCATTGGAACTGAGGTCGAGACCGTAGCGGACAAAGGCGTTGCCGGCTGAGATGAGCGCGGCCATCAGCACGGCCACAGCCGCAGCGCGGCCAAACCTTTCGCTGATCCAGTCAACGCCCAGGGCGAATTTGAGAAGTGCAGACACGAGGGTCTCCGGTGAAATCACACACATGCGCCAAGCATCCAGGATGCCGGCACGCGTAAACCCCGCAATGGTAGCGAAGTTAAGACCCGCGAATCGCAAATTGGCCCCCCAGGGTGACAAATCTTTGAAACAGCCACCCGCTTCTTAGGGGCTTTCCACGAGGTGAAGGAGGCTGGCGCGCTCAAAGCCCTTTCTTGGGGCGCAGTCGCCACCAAGGCAGTTCGGTGCGCAGCGATTGCACCTCGCCGGCCTGGTCCACCCGATAGCCGGGCAGTTGCGCGAGCGATTGCTGCCACGACGGCGCTTGCAGCAGTTGCCGCAGGGCCACCACTGCGGGTGACTCAATGGCCGACTTCAGACAGACCAGGTAGTAGCGCTCGTCCTGCACGGGCACGAAATCCAGCCCCTGACTGGCGGCTGCCGAGGCAATGCCCAGCGCCACGTCCGCCGATCCGGCCGCCACCGCCGCCGCGCAGGCCTGGTGCGAGGGTTCCTCTTGCGGGGTCACCACGAACTGGGCACTGCCCAGGCCCGCCTGCTGGCTCAGCTCGTCAAACAGCAAGCGGGTGCCCGAGCCCTTGTCGCGCAGGGCCAGCCGCGCTCGGCGTTGCGCCACCGACCGCAAGGAGTCCAGGGCCAGCGGGTTGCCCCGGGGCACCATCAGCCCCTGGCTGCGATCGGCAAAGCCGATCAGCTTGTGCCGGCCGGGCTGCAACAGGGGGCGAAAGGTGAGCGCAGTCAGGCTGTCGGCCTGCGGTTGCCGGGGCACATGGAACCCGGCCACCAGGCAGCGCCCTTCATTGAGCGCCCGGATGGCGTCCACGCTGCCGCAAAACCGCACATCCAGGTGCAGTCCCCGACCGGCTGCCTGGCCTTGCAACTGAGCCAGGGCGGCGTCATGGCTGGCGTAGCAGGTCAGCACGTGGGCCTGCGGGTCAAATGCAACGGCAAACGTGCGCTCGAGGTCAGCGCGCAAGGCCTGGATCTGCGCCGCCAGTCGTGCCTGCGTCTGTCGTTCGGCCCACATCAGCTTGGTGCCAAATTCACTCAGGCGGGCGGACTGCCCTTTTTCCCACAGGATCAGCGACTGGCCCAGCGAGGTCTCCCAACGCTTGAGCTCCCCCCAGACATGGCGGTAGGACAGGCCGAGTTCGCGCGCGGCAGCCGAAATCGACCCTTGCTGGTCCACCGACTGCAGCAAGGCCATCAGCGGATGCTCCAGCCCCGGTTCCTGCACGCCAGTGGCCGGTGTGCGGCGTGGCGACTCGGGCACATCGGGGCCTGGCGGGGGCTCCAGCGTGTAATGCAGTCGGATGTTATGCACGGCGTTTCATATCGGGGTTTCAGGACGCATCGCCTACGATACCCGATTCAGTTGCCTGCCATGTCCACCCTTTCGCAAAGCCTGCACACCGCGTTCGATCTCGTGGTGCAACTCGACCCCACCCTCTTGTCCATCGTCGGCCGGTCGCTCACGGTCAGTGCCCTGGCCTGCGCGCTGGCTTGTGGTGTGGGGCTGTGCCTGGGGGCGTGGCTGGGCGTGGCGCGGTTTCGCGGACGCGACGCGGTGCTGACGGTGCTCAACACCTTGCTGGCGCTGCCGTCCGTGGTGGTGGGGCTGGGGGTGTATGTGTTGTTGTCACGCAGCGGGCCGCTGGGTTTTCTGGGGTGGTTGTTCAGCCTCAAGGCCATGGTGCTGGCACAGGCCGTGCTGGTGATGCCGGTGGTCACGGCCCTGGCCCGACAGCTGGTGGAGGACGCCGAGCGGGCCCACGGCGAGCAATTGCGCTCCATCGGGGCCGGCACCCTGATGCGCAGTCTTTTGCTGGCCTGGAACGAGCGCCTGGCCCTGCTGACCGTGGTGATCACCGCCTTTGGCCGCGCGGTGTCCGAAGTGGGGGCGGTGATGGTGGTGGGCGGCAACATCGAAGGCTTCACCCGTGTCATGACAACGGCGATCGCGCTGGAAACCAGCAAGGGCGACTTGCCCCTGGCGCTGGCGCTGGGTTTCGTGCTCATGGCCGTGGTGCTGGTGCTGAATGCAGGCGTGTCCCTGCTGCGGCGCTGGCGCCAGCCTGTGGACGGCGTGTCCTCATCCCAGTGGGGAGCCCACTTCGGATGAAGCCGCCGTTGCACGCCGTCGAGCATCACGGGCAGGTCCCGCCCGTGCCGGCGTCCCCGAGGCAGCCCCTGTTCAGGCTGGAGCAGGTGGACCTGTCGTTTGGCGCACAACCCGCCTTGCGCGGTATCGATTTGCAGGTGCACCCCGGCGAGCGGGTGGCGTTGATTGGTGCCAATGGCTGCGGCAAGAGCACCTTGCTGCGCGTGCTGCACGGCCTGTTGGAGCCGTCCCGGGGGCGCGTCCATCAACTGCAACCGCTGCGCCAGGCCATGCTGTTCCAGCGCCCGCACATGTTGCGCATGCCGGCGTGGCGCCATGTCGCGCTTGGATTGTGGCTACAAGGCCAATCCTGGCAACAGGCCCGGGAGCGTGCCTTCCAGGCACTGGCGCGCGTCGGGTTGCTGGGAGAGGCCCAGCAGGCAGCGCCAACGCTCTCGGGGGGGCAGCAGCAACGCCTGGCGCTGGCGCGGGCCTGGATCCTCGAGCCCGGCTTGCTGCTGCTGGACGAGCCCACGGCCAGCCTAGACCCGCACGCCAAGCGCGAGGTGGAGTCGCTGGTGCACGAGTGGGTGGCCCGGGCCGATGCCGCCAGCCCCGTGACCCTGGTGTTCAGCAGCCACAACCTGGGGCAGGTCAAGCGCCTGGCCTCGCGGGTGGTCTACCTCGAGGGGGGGCGCATTCTGGCGGACCTGCCCACCGAGGCGTTTTTTCAGGGCCCGCTGGAGCACACGCACCCGCAGGCCCATCTGTTTGTGAAAGGTGAAACCGCATGAAGCAACCCCTCTCATCCCTGCGCCGCCTTGGGCGGTCCCTGGGTGTGTCCACGGCCCTGGCCCTGGCTTCGCTGGCCGCCGCCCCGGTCTGGGCCCAGACGGCCACGCTGATGATGGCCTCGACCACCTCCACCGAGCAGTCTGGGCTGTTTGGACACGTGCTCCCGGCCTTTCGCCAGGCCACGGGCATCGAGGTCAAGGTGGTGGCGTTGGGCACGGGGCAAGCATTGGACATGGGGCGGCGCGGGGACGCCGATGTGCTGTTTGTGCACGACCAGGCTGCAGAGGAGAAATTCGTGGCCGATGGGTTTGGCGTGCGCCGGTATCCGGTCATGTACAACGACTTTGTGCTGATCGGCCCGAGCGCCGACCCGGCGGGTACCCGGGGCAAGGACATCACCGCCGCGCTGCGCAAGCTGGCCTCTGCGCAGTCCGCCTTTGTTTCCCGGGGCGACAACAGCGGCACACATGCGGCCGAGTTGCGGTACTGGAAACTCGCGGGGGTGGATAACAAGGGCGCGGGCTACAGGGCCTGTGGCTGTGGCATGGGGCCGGCACTGAACATCGCGGCCTCCACCCAGGCCTATGTGCTGGCCGACCGGGGCACCTGGGTGAGTTTCAAGAACCGTGAGGGGCTGTCGGTGCTGGTGGAGGGCGACACCCGCTTGTTCAACCAGTATGGTGTGATCGCGGTGAACCCGGCGCGGCATCCGCACGTCAAGAGCGCCCTGGCCCAGCAATTCATCGACTGGGTGGTCTCGCCAGCGGGTCAGTCGACCATCGCGGCCTACAAGGTGGGCGGCGAGACGCTGTTTTTCCCGAACGCCAAGCCCTGACCCCCGAGCCCGGGGCGGTGAGGGCGCCGGGTCCGAGCGGTTGGACTTGAGCATGACCTGGCCAGGACCGCCTCGCGTGGCGTGCAGAGTCCCCGGGTACCCAAGGGGTTGTGGGCGCACGTTTAGAATGGTTTGATCACTAGTCAGGCTTTCGGACCTCCGACGGCCAGCCCATGGAGACCCTGCATGCGCGTTCAATTTGAAGTCAATGGCCAACCGGTGTCGATCGACGCTGCGCCCAATACCTTGTTGGTGCAGGCGCTGCGCGGTGAGTTGCAACTCACCGGAACCCATGTCGGGTGTGACACCGCCCAGTGCGGTGCCTGTACCGTGATGGTCGATGGCCGGTCAGTCAAATCGTGCAACGTGCTGGCCGCGCAGGTCGACGGCGCCAAGATCACCACCATCGAAGGCTTGGCGAAGGCCGATGGCACGCTGCACCCGATGCAGGCGGCGTTCAAGGAGTGCCACGGCTTGCAATGCGGCTTTTGCACCTCCGGCATGGTGATGAGCGCGGTGGACCTGTGCCAACGCCACCCCAACGCCACCGAGGCCCAGATCCGCGAACAACTCGAGGGCAACCTGTGCCGCTGCACGGGCTACCAGAACATCGTCCAGGCCGTGCAGCAAGGCGCGGCCGCCATGAAGGCCTGAGGCCTCAGGCACAACCCCGGCATGCCCCGAGCAAGGACCCAACACCATGTATGCATTCACCTACGAGCGTCCCACCACCCTGTCTGATGCCCAGCGCCTGATCGGTGCGGGCGGACAAGCCCTGGCGGGCGGACAAACCCTGCTGGCCTCCATGAAGCAGCGACTGGCCAGCCCCGAGCAACTCGTCGATCTGGGTCGCATCGCCGAACTGCAGGGCGTGTGCCAGGACGGACAGTCTCTCGTCATTGGCGCCATGACCCGCCATGCCGATGTCGAGGCCAACGCGCTGGTGCGTCAGCACATCCCGGCGCTGGCCGCACTGGCCGGCCAGATTGGTGACAAACAGATTCGTGCCATGGGGACCCTGGGCGGTTCAGTGGCCAACAACGACCCGGCCGCCTGTTACCCCAGTGCCGTGCTGGCCCTGGAGGCCACGGTGCACACCACCCAGCGCAAGATCGCGGCGGCCGATTTTTTCCAGGGCATGTACAGCACGGCGCTCGAGGCGGGCGAGTTGATCACGGCCATCAGCTTTCCCATCCCCGCCAAGGCGGTTTACCTGAAGTTCCAGCAACCCGCGTCGCGCTTTGCGCTGGTGGGCGTGTTTGTCGCCCAGACGGCCGCAGGCGTGCGGGTGGCGGTCACCGGTGCTGCATCGGGCGGCGTGTTTCGCCATGCCGGGCTCGAAGCGGCCTTGACGCAAAGCTTCACCCCGGCGGCCGCAGCTGCCGTGCGCGTGGACGCCAGCGACCTCAACACCGACTTGCACGCCAGCGCTGACTACCGCGCTCATCTCATCGGTGTGCTCACCCAGCGCGCGGTGCAGCAACTCGGCGCCTGAGCGCCCGGGTCGGCATGACCTCGATTGACAGCCTGATCCAGGCGCTGCAGGCCGAAGGCTATGAACCCGACCGCCGTCTGGCCACGGCGGTATTTCTGGCGCTCCAACTGCAGCGACCCCTCTTGCTCGAAGGCGAGCCGGGCGTGGGCAAGACCGAACTGGCGAAGGCGCTGACCCGTGTGCTGCAGCGACAACTCCTGCGGTTGCAGTGCTACGACGGCATGGAACTGCGCGAGGCGCTTTACGAGTGGAATTACGCTGCCCAGATGCTGCACATGCGGGCGGCACAAGGTTCGGACGTGGAGGCCGATCAGATCGAGCGTGAGGTCTACCAGCCGCGCTACCTGATTCGTCGCCCCTTGTTGCAGGCCCTGCAAACCCCTGAGCCCGGCGCCTTGTTGTTGATCGACGAGGTGGACCGTGCCGATGAACCCTTTGAAGCCTTTTTGCTCGAGTACCTGGGTGAGTACCAGGTGAGCATTCCCGAACTGGGCACCGTGCAGGCCCTGGTGCGACCGGTGACCCTGCTCACCAGCAACCGCACGCGCGACCTGCACGACGCCGTGAAGCGTCGCTGTCTGTACCACTGGATGGACTACCCCGATCGCGATCGTGAACTCGCCATCGTACGCCGTCAGGTGCCCGAGGCGGGCCAGGCGCTCGCGCGTCAGGTGGCCGATGTGCTGGCGCGTTTGCGTGGGCCCGAGTGGGCTGACCAGTTTCAGCGAAGCCCGGGCATTGCCGAGACGGTGGAGTGGTCCCGGGCGCTCGCCGCACTGGGCACGCAATCCATCGACCCTGAGGTGCTCACCCAAACCGCCGGGCTGCTCTACAAGCAGCGCGAGGACATCGAGACCCTGACGCGGGCAGCCGCGTCGGTGTTGCAACCCGCCTGAAGGCCGCCGCCGTGCTCGTGGCCGACAACCTCCTGGGTTTTGGGCGGGCCTTGCGACGTGCGGGCGTGCCGGTGGACAGTTCCCGCATCGCGCTGGCGTTGGAATCGATGCGCTGGCTGGACCTGTCGAGTCGCGCCGATGTTTCTGCAGCGTTCGAGACGGTGCTGGTCAGCCGCGAGAGCGATCGCGCCGTGTTCCGCGAACTCTTCAACCGCTACTTCCAGGCGCCCGCTGCGCAGGGCCTGCCCCTCACACCGGACGGCCTGCCACCGCCTGCGAGTCCGGGCGATACGCCAGCCCCGCAGCGCGCCCTCGATGCCCTGATCCCGGCGCTGGCAGTGTCTGACCCTGCCGACCCATCCGACGAGGACAGGGCCACCGATGCCCGCTTCAGCGCCAGCCAGCGCGAGCGTCTGCAACAGGCGGATTTCCGCACCCTCGACGGCTGGGAATACCGCCAGGTGGAGCGCTGGGCGCGCGAACTCCGGGGTGCGCTGCCACAGCATCCCGGACGCCGCACGCGCGCTGGCTCGCGGGGCAGCCAGCCGCACTGGCCACGCGCCCTGCGCGAGGCCGCGCGTCTGGAGGGGGAGGTGTTGCGCGTGCCGCGGCGCAGCCGACGCGAGCAACCCCTGCCCTTGCTGGTGCTGATCGATGTGTCGGGGTCCATGGAGCGCTATGCGCGATTGCTGATGGCGTTCCTGCATGCGGCCACGCGCGAGGCGCGGCGTCGTGACGTCTTTGCCATCGGCACCGCACTCACAGATCTCACCGGGGCCTTTCGCCAGGCCGACACCGACCGCATGCTGGCCGACGCCTCGCAGCGCATTCCCGACTTCGCTGGCGGGACGCGGTGGGGCTCGGCCTTGAACCTGCTGTTGCGGCACCACGCGCGCCGGTTGGTGGGGCGGCGCACCGTGACGCTTCTCATCACCGATGGGCTGGACACCGGCGAGCCAGCCGAACTCGACGCAGCCCTGACCGGGCTCCGGCGCCACACCGGCCGCTTGCTGTGGCTCAACCCGATGTTGCGCTTTGAGGGCTATCAACCCCTGGCCCGTGGGGCCCGTGTCATGAGCCGGCAGGTGGACGCGATGCTCCCGGTTCATAATCTCGAGTCTTTGCAGTCCCTGGCGCACAGCCTGCAGCGTTTGTTGCAGCGGTGAGGTCTTCACACCCCGGGTCTGCAGCGGCGCGCATTCGCACCGGATGCGCGCAGGCCCTCTGCCCTGATTCGACCTGATTTCCGGAGTTTTTCCATGGACATGCAAGCCAGCCGTTCCCTCGCCATCACCCAGCAACAGGCATGGGAAGCCCTCAACGACCCCGCCATTCTCAAGGCCTGCATCCCCGGCTGTGACAAGCTCGAGAGCACAGGCGATAACCAGTTTGCCGTGGGCATGGCGCTCAAGATCGGCCCGGTCTCGGCCAAGTTCAGCGGCAAGATCCAGTTGGCCGATTTGAACCCGCCGGTCAGCTACACGTTGAGCTTTGAAGGGCAGGGCGGTGTGGCCGGTTTTGGCAAGGGCACGGCCAGCGTGACGCTGGTCCCCATCGACACGGGCTGTGAGTTGCAGTACACCGTGCACGCGCAGGTAGGTGGCAAGATTGCCCAGTTGGGTCAGCGTCTGATCGATGGCGCGGCCAAGTCGCTGGCCGAGGATTTCTTCAAACGCTTTGATGCCGCGGCCGCCGAGCGCTTTGCGCCGGCCACGGCAGCCGAGAACACCGGCCCCGCGGCAGACGCCGCTGGAACGCCTGCTGCCCCGGCCGGGGCATCTTCCAACGGCTGGATGTGGGCTGCAGGCGCTGCGGTGCTGGTGGCCTTCGCCTGGCTTTTCACGCGCTGACGTGCTGCCGCGCCTGCAACGCTCGCCGCCGCCGTTGCGCTGACGTGTCAGCGCTCGCCCGGTATCCTGAGGGCGCCGTGCTTGCATGGCGTGCTCACCCGGTTGAGTTCAGCGCGAGCTTTTTCACCGCTTCTTCCCGAGGGCTGCCCTGCCACCGTTGGCCACGGCCGGACCTTCTTTTGAGCAACTCCTGACCGTCTGACCATGCGCTTGTTGTTCGATTCCTTCTGGCGTGCGCTGGCCTACACCCTGCACGCTCGGGTGATGGCCTACTCGCTGTTGCCCCTGGCGCTGATGGCGGCGCTGGCCCTGGGCTGGGGCTACTATTTCTGGGAACCCTCGGTGGGCTGGGTGCGCGACACCCTGGTCACCTGGGTCTGGGTGCAACGGGTGCTCGGGTGGTTGCACCTGCAGGGCACGCCCGAGGTGTTCGTGACGCTGGCGCCGCTGCTGGTCATCCTGGCGATCACGCCGTTGTTGGTGGTGTTGAGTTTGCTGGCCGTGTCGTGGATGATGATGCCCTTGCTGGTCAATCGGGTGGCTCGGCGACGCTTTCATCACCTGGAGCGCCGTGACGGTGCCAGCCTGCTGGCCAGTCTGGGGTGGACCCTGGGCTGTACTGCGTTGGCGCTCATCGGATTTGTGCTCACCTTGCCGCTGTGGTTGATCCCGCCCTTGGTGATGGTCATCCCGCCGCTGGTGTGGGGTTGGCTCACCTACCGGCTGATGGCCTTTGACGCGCTCGCACAGCACGCCAGCCGTGACGAGCGCATCGAGATCCTGCGGCGCCATCGTCTGCCGCTCTTGCTGATGGGCCTGGTGGCGGGCTATCTGAGTGCGTTGCCCAGCCTGTTCTGGGCGTCGGGGGCCTTGATGGCCGCTGCCTTCTTGCTGCTGTTGCCCCTGGCCATCTGGACCTACTCGGTCATTTTTGCCTTCACCGCGTTGTGGTTTGCGCATTACGCCCTCTCGGCGCTGCGCGACTTGCGCGCCGAGCCGCTCGCTGCCGAGGCGACAACCGTGCAGCCGGTGGACGCGCTAGCATTGCCGCATGAACACCCCTCGCGCCACCCCTGACTCCACGTCCCCCGTCCGCCCGCCATCCTCGGGCACCTCCCGCCCCGACATCGGCCTCATCATCGTGGGCGATGAAATCCTGTCTGGCAAGCGCGCCGACAAGCACATGCCCAAGGTGATCGAGTTGCTCAACGCACGCGGCCTGAACCTGGCCTATGCCGATTACGTCGGTGATTCGCCCGAGCGCATCACCCGCACCCTCCAGCGCGCCTTTGCCAGCGGCGACCTGGTGTTTTCGTGCGGGGGCATCGGGGCCACGCCGGATGACCACACCCGTCAGTGCGCGGCCAAGGCCCTGGGGGCCGAGCTGGCGCTGCACCCCGAGGCCGAGCGTCTGATTCGCGAACGCATGCAGGATGTCGCACGGGAGCAAGGCGTCCCCTACGAACCCGACCGGGCCGACAACGTGCACCGCCTCAACATGGGCGTGTTTCCGGCCGGCGCCGAGATCATCCCGAACCCCTACAACAAGATTCCGGGCTTCACCTGCCGCTCACCGGGTGGCGTGGGGGCGGTGCATTTCGTTCCCGGTTTTCCGGTGATGGCCTGGCCCATGATCGAATCGGTGCTGGACCAGCACTATGGCCACTGGTTCCAGCGTGCGGCCTGGATCGAGAAGTCGGTCATCGTGTTCGGTGCGATGGAGGCCTCGCTCACCCCGATGATGGAGGCACTGGAGGCGCGCTTTGCGGGCGTCAAGGTATTCAGTCTGCCCAGTGTGGACCACCCCGAGTACGGCCGCCACATCGAACTCGGTGTCAAAGGCCATCCGGATCTGGTGAATCCGGCTTATCCGGCCATGCTGGCCGACCTGCATGTCTTTGGTGCAAAATTAGGCCCCGAATTGGTGCGAAAATCCTGATAGCACTAAAAAAGTGCAATTTGACCCGCCTCTATGTTGGGCATCTGCGCGGCCTGCTCGCAGGCGACGGCCACATTGTCGGGGAAGGTCAAAGCGAAAACAGGCACAATCACAGGTTCTGCGTGGACTGGCGCACACGGTTGCCTGATGGCACAAAAACTGCTCAATCCACAACGAGATATTTTTGTAAAACCCCCTCTCCAGGAGATTCTGATGGCCAAGACCGTCGCTGACGTGATGAAGATGGTGAAAGACAACGAGGTCAAGTTTGTTGACTTCCGTTTCACCGATACCCGTGGCAAAGAGCAGCACGTGAGCGTGCCCCTGTCCGCCTTCAACGAAGAAAAATTCACCGACGGCCACGCCTTCGACGGCTCCTCGATTGCCGGCTGGAAAGGCATCGAAGCCTCTGACATGCTGCTGATGCCCGACGCTGGCACCGCTTTCATCGACCCGTTCTTCCAGGAACCCACCCTGGTGCTGTCGTGTGACGTGCTCGAGCCGGGTGACGGCAAGGCCTACGACCGCGACCCCCGCTCCATCGCCAAGCGCGCCGAAGCCTATCTGAAGGCTTCCGGCCTGGGCGACACCGCCTACTTTGGTCCCGAGCCCGAGTTCTTCCTGTTCGACGACGTGCGTTGGGGCAATGAAATGTCCGGCGCCTTCTTCAAGATCGACGATTACGAAGCCCCCTGGAACAGCGGCAAGGTCATCGAAGGTGGCAACAAGGGTCACCGTCCCACCGTCAAGGGCGGCTACTTCCCCGTTCCCCCCGTCGACAGCACCCAAGACATGCGTGCCGAGATGGTCACCATTCTCGAAGAAATCGGCATCCCGGTTGAAGTGTTCCACCACGAAGTGGCGGGCGCTGGCCAGAACGAAATCGGCACCAAGTTCTCGACCCTGGTCGAGCGCGCCGACTGGACGCAGAAGCTGAAGTATGTGGTGTGGAACGTGGCCAACGCCTACGGCAAGACCGCCACCTTCATGCCCAAGCCCCTGGTGGGCGACAACGGCTCGGGCATGCACGTGCACCAGTCGATCTGGAAAGACGGCAAGAACCTGTTCGCGGGCAAAGGCTACGCAGGCCTGAGCGACACGGCCCTGTTCTACATCGGTGGCATCATCAAGCACGCCCGTGCCCTGAACGCCATCACCAACCCCACCACCAACA
>CALBSC010000091.1 GCA_937927685.1 uncultured Burkholderiales bacterium
CCTCAGTCGGGCTTTTGCGGGCCAGAACCCCGCGAACTACTTTGATTTGCACTGCAAGACATTCTCGTTTTGCGGTCAATTTTACCGGTCACCCCCATGAATCATCCTGAGATCCGCATGGTCCCAGTGGACGCGCTCGTCCCCTATGCACGCAATGCCCGCACCCACAGCGATGCCCAGGTGGCTCAGATTGCGGCCTCGATCACCGAGTTCGGCTGGACCAACCCGATCCTCACGGACGGTGCCAAGGGTCTGATCGCAGGGCACGGTCGCTTGATGGCAGCGCGCAAGCTGGGCCTCAAGGAGGTACCGGTCATCGAGCTTGGACACCTCACGCCCGAACAGAAGAAGGCCTACATCCTGGCTGATAACCGTCTGGCCGAGAACGCGGGTTGGGACGATGAACTCCTGAAACTCGAGTTGGCTGAACTCAAAGCAGCCGACTTTGATCTTGACCTGATGGGTTTTACCGATAAGGAGCTCGAAGAGCTTCTGAACGGTGACGAATCAGGCGGTGGTTTGACTGAAGATGACGCAATCCCAGAAGCACCAGTAGACCCGGTATCCAGACCTGGGGACTTGTGGATTCTCGGCAACCACCGCCTCCTTTGTGGTGACTCCACCGTCCTGTCGGATGTGGAGCGCCTCATGGGTGGCCAACTGGCCGACATGGCCTTCACCGATCCACCCTACAACGTGGACTACGGCAACAGCGCCAAGGACAAGATGCGCGGCAAAGACCGGCGCATCATGAACGACGATCTGGGTGAGGGGTTCTTTCAGTTCCTCTACGACGCGTGCCTGAACCTGCTCCTGGTAACCAAGGGTGCCTGCTACGTGTGTATGAGCTCATCGGAGCTGCACACTCTGCAAAAGGCCTGGATCAAAGCGGGAGGCAAGTGGTCGACCTTCATCATTTGGGCCAAGAACACATTCACGCTCGGACGGGCCGACTATCAGCGCCAGTACGAACCCATCCTCTACGGATGGAAGCAGGGGTCGGACCATTTCTGGTGCGGTGATCGCGACCAGTCGGACATCTGGAACTACAACAAGCCCAGGGTCAACGATTTGCACCCGACCATGAAGCCGGTCGAGTTGGTCGAGCGGGCGATCAAGAATTCATCGAAGAGCCGGGACATCGTGCTGGACCTCTTCGGCGGCTCTGGCACAACGCTGATCGCCAGTGAAAAGACAGGACGTCAGGCGCGTCTGCTCGAACTCGATCCCAAGTTCGTGGACGTGATCATCAAGCGCTGGGAGGACTACACCGGTCAGCAGGCGATGCGCGCAGATGATGGCGTCAAATTTTGCGAGGCAGGTGACAAGACGGTAGTAGACGTAGCCACCCAGTGAATGCTCCCTATTGGCGGTTGCGCCAAAATCAGGAGCGTCTCGGGTCGCTAGGGTTCAGTCAGGAGCCCGAGACATCTTGTTGGCGCACCTGGATGTTCACCCTTTACTGCACAAAAAAGCTGCTTGACCGCATTAAGCCGACCGTTCAGGCGCCTGGTTTGAGTACCACCCGTCTGGGCGCTTGGTACGCCACGGCCTTGTTTTGGAAACCGCAAATGGCCCTCCTGGTCAATGAGCGGACGCTGCTGCCAGTTCTTGTGCCTTTGGCGCCGGCTGCAACGCTTGCGCAGCGAATGCCGGTCGCTTTGAAGGAGGTGCTGCGTTCAATAGGCGTACCTGCCGATTTCATTGAGTCAGAAATCAGCGGCATGACTGACGTGGTCTACGCCAAGACCGCCAACCGCAGTGTTGTCGGTGTGATGAATGAGTTTGCCTTCTTGGCTGAAGGCTACCGTGACCTGGAAGAGGCGGTCGACCCCTTGGCCCTGTCCTTGAAGTTGGCGGGCACGCCCTGCGGGCCGCTCTACAAAGGCGCCGTCTTCCCGGATAAAGCCGTGATGGAGCTCGTCGGTGGCGGCCTCATCCACTGAGTTGGATCAGGCCGCGGCGACCCTGTGATTTCAAACCAGCAGAGACTCCTCGACGATCTGCGCGTGGATCACATAGCCGGTCAGGTAAGGAATGCCCTTGGGGATGCCGGTCTCGCGTGAGGTGATGCGGCCAATCTTCCAGTCCATCCACTTGGCGATGGCCTTGGCAACTGCAGCGTCCATTGCAAGGCCAGAGGCCAAGCCGTCCTGGACCGAGTCTGCGAAATGCCTGCCTTGCTTGCTGTCTAGAAAGGCTCGCACTGATTCCAATGGTTCGTTTGTGGCCTCGGCAACTTGGGTCATGGCGATAGGCCAGGCCACACTGGCGTGGCCTCCGATCGTTCCCCAAAACCCCCAGGCCTCGTTTTGTGTCATTGGTATTGCGTTGTTGCTCATTGGCTTATCCTTGTTGCGATGTCTGTATGAACGCTCTACTTGGGGATGAAGTAAAGCGATTCATCAAATTTTTTTGATTTGTCGCTTCTCGGAGACTGATCAGCCAAGGCGTGCGCAATAGCGTCCGTAGTTCGACCCAGAGGGATCGATGAAGAGGTAAGGGCGACCGGGTGCATGCACTTCGACACACAGCCTGCCATCTCCGTAATAGCCGCCCTTGCCACCCAGCCAATCACGAGACTGGAGCAGGTTCCTCGCAAAGTGGTCGAACTCTGCAGGCTCCATCTCGCGGGTCTCGGTGATGTAGACGGTGCAGTCTTCGCTGCCAGCGATCTCGCTCATGGTGGCGGGCTTGCGGCCAAAGGGCAGGCGGATGCCGAGCTCTTCGACTTGCATGTCCTTGCCATCGAAGTGGATGGTCAAGGGTTTGCGTTCAATCGTGATGGTCATGGTTTTCATGTGAGCCTTAAATGGTTGTGATTCGGTAAATGCGGTCGGTGCCAGGTTGCTTTTCTGAGGTGATCTCCAGGCCCAGCTTCTTTTTGAGGGCGCCTGCCATGGCACCTCGCACGGTGTGAATCTGCCAGCCAGTGGCCTCGGTCATCTGCGTAAGCGTTGCCCCTTCAGATCGTTTGAGCAGGTCAATCAAAACCGCCTGCTTGGTGCCGCCTCGCGTTGCACGTGGCGCTTTCTCTGATGTCGGTGTCGTGGATTGGATGTTGATGCCGGTCTCCTGCAGGCCTTTGTTCGTAGCAACAAACACACCGGCCTCCTCAGTGCTTGCCTCGATCAGCTGTGCGTTGAGCAGTGCTGTCAGTACCTTGATGCGGGCACCGCCCTTGAGGTTGTCTGGAAAGACAGCCAGTTTCTTTTGTGGATGCTTAGCGGCGGCTTCGAGCAGCGTGCGCTGGGTAGTCGTCAGTTGCATGTTTGGCTCCGTGATGCTTTTACTTTTTTTGCTTCTGCAAGCCCTGCGGCGTAAGCAGCGGCCAGCGCGCACTTGATGCCCCACACCGCCACTTCGTGGAAGTCCAGCCGGTCTCTGTGCTGCGTCTCCAGGGTTTCGATGTACAGATGTTCATTGGCAATGCGATTGAACAGTTGATCGATGGACTGACTTGATTTCATGCGCTTCTCCTTGTGGTGATTGGATGTGGAGCATTGACGCTCTGAATCAAGATGAAGCCAAGTCAATTTTTGAAGCTGTCGCTTATTCCTTGAAAGACGATTGAGATGCCGCGAAGTGCGCCCACTCCATGCCGTTACCCGGGTTGCGCGCAGGTGCTCAACGTGCCTGGGTACTGCGCCAATCACCAGTCGAAAGTGCACCGTGAGTACGGGCGTGCGCGGCGTGGGTTCGACACCGAGCTGGGCTTCTATCAATCGGCCAGGTGGCGCAACACCCGTGCAG
>CALBSC010000092.1 GCA_937927685.1 uncultured Burkholderiales bacterium
CGCCGGGCGGCGTCACCGCTCCACGGAAAATTCGCCTCCAGCCAGGTCGTTCGGTCGTCGACCGAGGCGCCCAGACTGTTGAGCAAGGTGTTCTGCGCCCGGATTGGCGACACCAGATCAAGCTCGAAGAGGTACTCGGCCGTTTGGGCCCCTGTACTCATGCGTAGGACGTTGCGGCCATTGACCGCGACCACCGATGCGAAATGCTTGGTCCCCGGAAAACCCAAGGCCTGCTCGTCCCGCTCCAGGATCAGGTTGGCGTTCTGCGGCTGCGCCACGACGGTCGACACAAAGGTCGGCGTGTCGCTGTATATGCCCGGTGAGGCAATCGCCTTGATCCAGAACCTGCGCTCGCCATCAAAGCCCGAGGGCAGCGTGTAACTCGTCGACTTGACCTCGGCCACGAAGAGCGACGCATCCCAAGCCGCGCCCTCGCGCAACTCATAACCCACCACCTCAGGCTCGGGGTTGGGCTGCCAGCGAAACTCCAGCCGATTGGCTGACTGCACGACATCGAACTGGCGCACGGTCGAAGGTGCGAGCAAGGTCAGCACGAAAGTCGTCACATGGGCGCTGTAGTTCCCGGAGGTATCGATCCCGCGTATGTGATACGGGTACTGCCCGGCAGCGCTCTGGTCGTGGACCATCTGGGTCGCCGCGGTCTTGGCCACCAACTGGGCGTTGTCCCAACCAGGCCCCACCCGCACCTCGTAGCCTGAGAGATCGGCGTCCAGAAGCTCGTCCCACTGAAGGAGCAGGTCCGACATCCGGCGCTGGACCAGAAAGCCCGTGACGTCGGACGGCGGAAGCGTTTTCCCCAGCACCGTAGCGTTGAAGGTCGCCGGCACGCTTTCCTTGCGCGTGATGCCAATGGCCCGCAGGCTGAACTCGTACTCGCCTTCCTGCGCGTCACGGATTTCGGCGTAGTTGGCACTGGTCAGCGGCAGGCTCACGAAGTTGCCGCCCCTGACCCGGTACGACAGCCGATACGCGATCGCAGCTTGCACCTCCGACCAGGACACTTGCACCAGAACCTGCGCCTGGTCCTTGACCCGGTAAAGGCTCTCTTGCACGGCAAGTCCGGTGGGTGTCGCCGGCACGTCCGAGAGGACCGTGATCGATCGTGGCTGGAGCGCCAGACCCTCCTCGATTGCGGCGTACTTGCTCGGGTTATGAGCCAGCGCCGTGACTTCATGCTCACCCGGATCACGCTCGGCGACAGCGACCACCCGGAAAAGTTGGGTCTCGATGATTGAGGATGCCAACACCCAGATCGCATCCGTCTGCGGGATCAAGCTGAACGGGATCGTCACCGTCAAGGTTCGGCCTGAAATCGGCCCGACCAGTCGCTCTTCAACAGTGCCATTGGGCAGAATCACCGAGAGCCGCCACGGCAGATCCGCAGGCAGATCTTGGTCCAGCGTCACGGTGCTGGAGGTTGCCGCGGCAATCCGGCCCCCCAGTCGCATCCCTCCACGCACCGGGTCCGCCACCTTGATGACATCGCCCGGGCGCACCACGGCCCCTTCCAGACCAGTGCGGAAAGTGACAATTTCTGACTCGGACTGCTCGGAGTACAAAAGCCACTTGCCCACGCGGTGAGCCTGGCCTCGGGAGGTGCATCCCAGAGCGACCACCTCGGCTTGCACGATGCCGTACCGAACGATACCGGCTGCGTCCTCGACGTACTCGACCTTTTGCCGATAGAAGTCCTGCGGATCGTTCCAGGTCACCAGGGCTACCGTGTGCCGGGCCTTGGCCGACGAGCCTTGGTAGGCGAACTCACCATCGATCACGTTGCCAGGGGCGAATTGGTAAACCGGGTCCACCGGCGCGTCTTGCGTGACCGTGATGGCCCCACCCGACCAATACACCATGCCCCGGAAAATCGAGGCCATGTCCTGAACGACCTTGTAGGCCTGCTCCCGTGTCTGGAGGTACAGGTTGCAGGTAAAGCGCGGCTCGAGCCTGCCCAGTCCGTCGGGAACGAGTTGATCGCAATACTGAGCCACTCGATACAGGGCCCACTTATCAACCTGTGCCTCCGGGATATAGCTGCCCAGCCCATAACGGGTGCTCGTGACCAGGTCATAGAAACACCAGGCCGGGTTATCCGTCCAGGCGATCTTGAAGGTGCCGTCCCAGACCCCGCTGTAGGCCCGAGCGGCCACGTCGTAGTTCGCCGGCACCCTCACGCGCAGCAGCTTCATGTCGTAGCTGCGGCGTGGGATGGAGGAGAACTGCGAGGCATCGACCCGCAGCGCCACCAGGGCGCTGTTGGGATACCTCAGCTTGCTCTCGATGACCTCGGTGTAGGACTCCAGATAGGTCTTGTTCTGGATTGCCGATGAGGTCGAATCGGCCGTGATGCGGCGCACACGGATTTCCCAGGGGCCAATGCCCGTCAGGCGGACGTAATAGCCGCGCTGGTACTTGGTCGTGGTTTTACCGGAAATCGTGTCGTTGACCACCTCCACGAAGCCGCCACCGTTGACCTGAATGTTGATTAGCCAGACAAACTGAGCCAGTGTTTGCATCGAATATTGAGCCACTAG
>CALBSC010000093.1 GCA_937927685.1 uncultured Burkholderiales bacterium
GTCCGCACCGGCCCGCTGATCATGCGCCACCCCCTGCCCTACGCCTTTGCCCGCACCCACCAGCTGCTGCTGGAGGATGATGGCCAAGGGCTGATGTTGTGGCATGCGGCCTCGCCTCATCCGGCGGCCTGGAGCGAGGTGCTGCGCCACCTGGGTGGCGTCACGCTGCCGCGGTGCCAACACCTGGAAGCCCGCGAACTGGCGCAACGCATCAGCTCGGCCTATGCCCACGCCGAGTCGAGTGCCGCCGTGGTGGCCAGTGAGGTGCAGGAAGACGCCGACCTCACGCGCATGATGCAGGAACTGCCAGCGGTGGAAGACTTGCTCGAAACCGCAGACGACGCGCCCATCATCCGTTTGCTCAACGCCTTGCTCACCCAGGCCGCACGCGACGGGGCCAGCGACATCCACATCGAACCCTATGAGCGCCACAGCAGCGTGCGTTTCCGCATCGATGGCGATTTGCGCGAGGTGGTGCAACCCCACCGCGCACTGCACGCCGCCCTGATCTCGCGCCTGAAAATCATGGCCGACCTGGACATCGCCGAAAAACGCCTGCCGCAAGACGGCCGCATTTCCCTGCGACTGGGGCAGCGCGCCATCGATGTGCGGGTCTCCACCCTGCCCAGCGCCCATGGCGAGCGCGCCGTGCTGCGTTTGCTCGACAAGAGCGAGAGCCAACTCAGCCTGCCTGGCCTGGGCATGGAAGGCGACACCCTGTCCCGGCTGCAACGCCTGATTGCGCAGCCGCACGGCATCATCCTGGTGACCGGCCCCACCGGCTCGGGCAAAACCACCACCCTGTACGCGGCCCTGCAACAACTCGACACCCAAACCCGCAACATCCTCACGGTAGAAGACCCGGTGGAATACGAACTGCCGGGGGTGGGTCAGACGCAGGTCAACCCGCGCATCGACCTGACCTTTGCCAAGGCCTTGCGAGCCATCCTGCGGCAAGACCCGGACGTCATCATGATTGGTGAAATCCGCGACTATGAAACCGCGCAGATTGCCATTCAGGCCTCGCTCACCGGCCACCTGGTGCTGGCCACCTTGCACACCAACGATGCGCCCAGCGCCGTGACCCGCCTGATCGACATGGGCGTTGAACCCTTCCTGCTCAGCTCCTCCTTGCTGGGCGTGCTGGCGCAACGCCTGTTGCGTCGGCTGTGCACCCATTGCCAAGGTCAGGGGTGCGAGGCCTGCCACCACAGTGGCTACCACGGACGCACCGGCATCTTCGAGTTGCTGACCACCGACGACGAGTTGCGCGCGCTCATCCATGCACAAGCCTCGGAAGCGGATCTGCGCGCCTGTGCACAACGTCATGGCATGCGCCTGATGCGTGAGGACGGCGAGCGACTGGTTGCGCAGGGCCTGACCTCGCGCGAGGAACTCTTGCGCGTCACGCGTGACTGAGCCCTGGCTTCAACCATTCTCCATCCGCGCCCCCATGCCCGCATTCACTTACCAGGCCATCGATCCGCAGGGTGTGACCCAGCGCGGCGTCCTGGAAGCCGATTCAGCGCGCGCCGTGCGCAGTCAACTGCGTGCACGTCACCTGGTGCCGCTGGACGTCGCTCCCGTGGTCTCGGTCACGCACAACCGCGACATCGTGTTGTGGCAACGTCGTGTGCTGAACCAGACGGCGCTCACCCTCTGGACCCGACAACTCGCGGGCCTGGTCGATGCCGGCCTGCCGCTGGAGCGTGCGCTCACCGCCCTGGCCGACGAGGCCCCCACCCCCCGTCAACAGGCGCTGGTGGCCGCACTCAGGGCCGAGGTCAACGCAGGCTCCTCGTTTGCGCAGGCGCTGGCTGCGCACCCGGCCGAGTTCTCGCCCATGTACCGCGCCGTCATCGCAGCCGGCGAACACAGCGGACAACTCGGCCTGGTGCTGGAACGACTGGCCGATGACCTGGAAGCGCGACAGGCCTTGCGCAGCAAGGTGCTGGCTGCGCTGCTGTACCCCGCCATCGTGAGCGGCATTGCGCTCCTGATCGTGCTCTTTCTGCTGGCGTATGTAGTGCCGCAGGTGGCCAGCGTGTTCACAGCCAGCCAACGTGCGCTGCCCCTCCTCACCGTGGTGATGCTGGGCATCAGCCAGGCGGTTCAGGCCGCGTGGGGATGGGCCCTGCTGGCCACCCTGGGCGGCGGGATCCTGGCCCGGCTGTCTTTGCGTCAAGCGGCGGTGCGCGAACAATGGGACGCCGCCTGGTTGCGCTTGCCGGTGGTGGGCCCCCTGGCGCGTGGTTACAACGCCGCACAATGCGCGCGAACGCTGGCGCTCCTCATCGGTGCCGGTGTGCCCATTCTCAAGGCCTTGCAGACGGCGGCCGACACCTTGCCCAACACCGCCCTGCGCGCCGACCTGGTGGAAGCGCAAGGCCTGGTGCGCGAGGGTGCGCCCCTGGGCAAGGCACTGGCTTATCGCCAGCGTTTGCCGGGTCTGTTGTCCATGTTCGCCCGCCTGGGCGAACAAACCGGCGAGTTGCCGCAGATGCTGCAGCGCGCCGCGCAACAACTCAGCAACGAAGTCCAACGCAAGGCCCTGTACTGGGCCACGCTGCTCGAACCCCTGCTGATTGTGGGCATGGGGGTCATCGTGATGCTGATCGTGCTGGCCGTGATGCTGCCCATCATCCAGCTCAACCAACTGGTGAGGTAAGCATGGCCGTATCGCTCGAAGGCAAGCTGGTGGTGGCGATTTCATCGCGAGCCCTGTTCGATTTCGAAGAAGAAAACCACGTCTTCGAGCAGGCCAACGACCGCGCCTATATGCAACTGCAACTGGAGCGCCTGGAAGTGCCCGCACCGCCGGGCGTGGCGTTTTCGCTGGTCAAAAAAATGCTGGCGTTCAACGACGAGAAAGAGCCGCGCATCGAGGTGGTGATCCTCTCGCGCAATGACCCGGTGAGCGGCATGCGCGTGTTCCGATCTGCCCAGCACTATGGACTGCCCATCCTGCGCGGCAGCTTCACCCGCGGGCAATCCCCCTGGCGCTACCTGAAACCGCTGAAGGCCAACCTGTTTTTGTCCACCCACCTGAGCGATGTGCGTGCAGCGCTCGATGCGGGCGTGCCGGCGGCGCAGGTCTATCCGCATTCGGCGCATGCTTCCGAGTCGCACCCGCATGAAATCCGCATTGCATTTGACGGCGATGCGGTGCTGTTTTCCGACGAGGCCGAGCGCGTGTACCAGGCACAGGGGCTCAGTGCTTTTCAGCAACACGAAAAAGACCGGGCCAGCCAACCGCTGTCGGCCGGCCCCTTCAAGCCCTTGCTGGAAGCCCTGCACCGGCTCCAGCGGGAGGGCACGCCGCGCATGCGCATCCGCACCGCCTTGGTCACCGCGCGCAGTGCGCCGGCCCACGAGCGCGCCATCCGCACACTGATGGACTGGAACATCGAAATCGACGAAGCCATGTTCCTGGGCGGCCTGGACAAGGGCGAGTTTTTGCGCGAATTCGAGCCGGACTTTTTCTTTGATGACCAAACCGGTCACATCGAATCGGCGGCGCAGCACGTGCCGGCCGGGCACGTGGCCAGTGGCGTGGCCTCTGGCGTGCCCCCGAAGTCAGCCTGACTTGGTGGCCCGCGCACGGCTCTCGCGGCGGGCAATCCACACCGTGGACGCCATGATCACCAAGGCACCCAGCAGCGTGGTGGAACGCGGTACATCGGCAAACACCAGCCAGCCCAGCAAGCTGGCCCACACCAGGTCCAGAAACCGCAAGGATTGGGTGACAGAAATATCGGTGGCGCCAAACCCGCGTGTGAGGCAATAGTGTCCCAGTGACCCCAACACCCCGGCCGCCAGGAATCCCACCCATTGCCACAGCGTGGGGTCTTGCCAGCCGTAAATGGCCATTGGCAAGCCAAACAAGGACACCGTGAGCGACTGCCAGAACACGATCACCGAAGCGGATTCGTAGCGGGTCAAGGCCTTGGTGATGAGGAAGGAGGCGGCAAACATGGGGGAAGACGCCAGCATGATCAGGGTATAGACCCCACCCGTCCCGCTCAACTGCGGCCCCACCACCACCAGCACACCGGCAAAGCCGATGAGCGCCGCCATCCAGCGGTCGGCTCGCATTTTCTCGCCCAGAAACCAGGCGGCCCCCAGCATGATGAAGATCGGCCCGGTGAACCCCAGCGCCGTCATGTCGGCCAGGGTGGTGTGGGGCAGTGCCGTGAACCAGAACATCAAGCCCCCCGTGTGCACCGCGCCGCGCCAGAACTGGCCCTTGACATCCTTGGGCACGTAGGACGACGGCTGACGCAGCACCCAGGGCAGCATCACCAGCATGCCAAAGGCGTAGCGCAAAAAGAGCGACTCATACACATCGAGGTTCAGGGTGATGCTGCGGACCACCGTGTTGAGCGATGAAAACAGCACACCCGCCATCGCGGCCCACAGCATGCCCCGCACCGCAGGCGTGAGCTTCATGGCCCGACGGTGTTGCTGGCGCTGCAACAGGGACCAGCGGCGGTAAAGACGGGAGTTTTTCATCCGTGAGTGGGGGTAGACCTGGCCGAGTGTACCCAAGCCATGCGCGCAGGCGTGTCGCGCAGACAGGCAAATTTTTCCTCTGAGCAGCCACGCCAGGGCTGCAAATTTTTCCTCGGTTGGCTGTTTTTTCCTCAAAAAGCATAGAAATACCGCTGACACGTGGCACAACGCGCCTCGGACACGGTGGCACGCGTATTGCAAACACTGGGCATCGCAATTCTTTTTTTGAATACTCACAGGAGTCTCATATGCCTTCAGTTATTTACACGAACCAAGCGTCCTTGATGGCTCAGAAGGGCTTGCTGGGTGCTCAAAATTCGCTGGCCAATTCGGTCGAGCGTCTGTCGTCAGGCTTGCGAATCAACCGGGCCAAAGACGATGCCGCCGGCCTGGGCGTGGGTGAAAACCTGCAAAAGCAGCTCAACGGCGCTCAGCAAGGTTTGCACAACGTGAACGATGCGATTTCTATGGCGCAGACCGCTGAAGGCGCGTTGCAAGCCGTCACGGCCGTGGCGCAACGCATCATCACGCTGGCCACACAAGGCGCGAATGAGACGATGAGCAAAGATCAGCGATCAGCCATCGCGGCTGAAATTGACAAATTGCGTACGTCAGTCCAGGACATGGCCAAACGGACCAAGTACACCGACACAGTGCTGTTCAATTACCCGTCTAGCAGTGCCGGCATGAACATCCAGGTCAGCAACCTGAGCACCGACAAAATCACCATTGGTTCCGAAGCCTTGGGTCCTATCAGCATCGACACGACGGCCTCCACATCGGCCACAGCCTCGGCCGAAGGGGTCACATTAGATGGAAACATCACCACGCTGAAGAACTGGGCATCCAGCACAGCCAGCGTGGCAGCCACATCGGTGACTACGATGTTCACTAACATTCAAAGTTCCGCCAATGATTATTTGAATGCCATCGTCAAGCAGCGTGGTGCACTCGGCGCCGTCCAGAACCAACTGGAATACACGGTCTCCAACCTCTCCGAGTTCTCCAACAACCTGGCCGCTTCCCGCAGCCGCGTGATGGACACGGACTACGCGGCTGAAACCGCCAACCTGACCAAAGGCCAGATCCTGCAGCAGGCTTCCACGGCCATGTTGGCGCAAGCCAACCAGATGCCGAACGTGATCCTGTCGCTCCTGAAGTAAGCCACCAGGCTGTCAGACCAGCAACCCCGGTTGACGCGCGTCAGCCGGGGTTTTTTGTTGCCCGCAGTACCTGGTTCAAAGACCTGGCCCAACACCAACGCCTTTCAACTGCGGATGACCATGAAAAATGCCCGGAGGGTGTCCGGGCATGGCGCCAATCGCGGTGCTGGTGACCAACGGGGTTTTACTGCCTGATCATATTGAGCAACGCCGGGTTGTCAGTCGTCTGCTTTTTGGTCTCACGCGGCAACACCGTGATGGAGATGCGCCGGTTCAGCGGGCTCATGGGATTTTCGGGAATGGAAGGACGACTGTCCCCGTAGCCAATGACTTGCGAAATGCGGGTGGGCAGCACTTCCTTGGACAGCAGTTCGCGTCGGGCCGAGTTGGCACGCTCGGTCGACAACTCCCAGTTGCCGTAGCCGGTGGCACCCGCCGCATAGGGCGTGGCATCGGTGTAGCCCTCAATGCGCAGCTTGTTTTGCGGACACATGTTGACCGCCAGTGCAATTTTGCTGAACTGCTCTTTGGCGAAGGGCGAGAGGCTGGTCCCGCCGCTCTGGAACATGGGCTGGCTGTTGTCCAGCAAAGTCAGACGCAAGCCCAGGGGCTCGAGATCGATCTGGATCGGAATGGCCCCGCGCTTGAGCTGCTTGTCGTTCTCGATCTGGTTATTGAGCTCTTCCGCCATCTGTTTGATACAGGCGTTGTCCACCGGCTCGATTTCAGACAGCAGGTTGTAGAGCAGGATCCAGCACACCAAAAAAAAAGCCATCAGCACAGTCACGAAGTCGGCATACACCAGCTTCCAGTTACCGTGGCCGAGTTCGCGCTTGGGCTTGCGCCGCCTGCGCGCACGCAAGGTGGTTTCTTCAGCGCCGGTGTTGAGTTTGGTGGCCATGTGAGTCAGGTTTTCACGCGGCAGCGCGCGCTTCGGCCACGGACTGAACACCCGCCTGCAGCTCCATCATGGACGGACGTTGATCGGTGTAGAGCACCTTGCGCCCATATTCAACGGCTGTCATCGGGGCAAAACCGCTGTAGTGGGCAATCAGGATTTCACGGACGGCCTCATAGGGCTTCAATTCGGCATCCGCCATCTGCTGCAACACGCGGGAGATGGGCGAAAAAATGGCATAGGCGGAGAACACCCCCACCAGCGTCCCCGTGAGTGCAGCGGCAATCATTGCCCCGGTGTCACTGGGGGAGGAGCCAGCCTTCAAGGAACCCAGGGTGTGAATCACCCCCACGATGGCCGCCACAATACCGAAGGCCGGCATGCTGTCAGCGAGCGTCATCATGGAATGCGAGGGCTCCATGAACTCCTGGTTGATGGTTTCGGTTTCCTGCGACATCACGCTGTCGAGTTGCTGCAGGGTGACCAGGCCGTCCATCATGAGGCGGAAATAGTCCGTGATGAATTCAATCAGCCGGGGGTTGTGCAATACCTTCGGGTATTTCTGGAACAGCGGACTCGACTTGGGCTGGTTGATGTCCGACTCCAACCGCAAGGCACCATCGCGCCGGATTTTTTGCAGCAACTCGAACATCAAACACAACAATTGCAGGTTGGCAGCACGCGAGTGCCCCGACTTGCGAAAAATATCCGTGAAGGCGGTGAACAGGTTCTTCAAATTGCGCCACTTGTTTGACGCAATCAGCGTGCCCAGAGCTGCCCCGAAAATCACCAGGTATTCTTCGGGCACCCATAAATCGCCAATGTGGCCGCCCATCAGCGAGTAGCCATACAGACTCCCGGCCAGGGCCACGATCCAACCAATAGGAATATTCATAGTTTCTGGAACAAGGTGTTCGTGTCGAGCTTGGTGATGATAGCCTGAGCCGCCTGCAGCAAGGCATTGGACTTGGCCAGCTGCGAGGTGGCTTGCGCCAGGTCGGTATCGAGCAGGTTGCTGCGGGCCGTTTCGACATTGAGTTTTTGCGACTCGGCAAATTGCGTGGCCGCGTCCAGCTGGTTTTGCAGCAAGCCGACCCTGACTTGCGAGCGGGTCACCTGGTTGATCGCACTGTTGACGTCGTCAAACTGCACGCCACTGGGAGCGCCGCCCCCGTTCAATTGCGCGATGACGGCATCCATGGCCGCCAGCAGGTCGCCCGTGTGGCCCCCCGCAGGCGTGGCATTGAAGGTGGTGACGTCGGCCAGTTTGACGCCATTGTCCAGCGTCAGGTTGTTGGCAGCAGCCACCTGACCGACACTGCCCTTGAAGATCGGTTGGCCGCTGGCATCCAGGGCGCCCAGAATCTTGTCGACCGTATCGCGCAATTTCTGGGCCTGTACTTTCAGCACGTTCTGGCGCGAGTCCGCGGATTGGGTGTCGTTCGCAGCCTGCGTCATCATGCGCTGAAACGACACGGTGACGTCGTAAATGGATTTCAGCTGGGTGTCTGCCGTGGCATACACCTGGTTGAGGTGATCCTGGTTCACCTTGTACATGTCGTACTGGGCGTTGTCGAAAGTAACCTGTACGCCCAGCCCCGCTGCCAACGCGCTCTCGGAGGCACGGTTGTACTTGTGCCCGGATGAAATCTGCCGCTGCGCATCCACCACCTCTGCCGTGTGTTGCTGCAGGGAGTTGAGTCCGGTGTCAAAAATTTGCTGGCTGCTGATTCTCATGGTGTCACCTCATCGATGCATCAGTTGCCCGACAGCATGGCCAGCAGCGTGTCGAACATCTGCCGGTTGGTTTGAATCAGCTTGCTGGCCGCGTTGTACAGCTGCTGGTACTTGACCAGGTTGGCCGCCTCTTCATCCAGGTTCACGCCCGAGATGGCGTTCTTCTGGTCCGACAACACCTGGCTCATGGCCTCATTGGTCTTGTGGTTGTTGGTCCAGGTCGAGATCGTATTGGCGACACTGCTGGTGATGAACGTGACCGGTTGGGAGAACGTGGAGCGCAAGCCCTCGAGACTGTTCGCGGCCGTTGCCGTCACATTGGCGAACTGGCTGGCCGAAAAACTGGCCACCGACTTGAACAACCGGGCATCGAACTTCTGGTTCAGCAGGACCTGCTCGACCTCACTCGAGTACTGGCTGCTGGCAGGATTGGCCTGATTGATCAACGCATCAAAACTCGCTGACTCCAGCAATGACCTCACAGACCGGTTGTTGGTTGTCTGCTCGGCACCGAGATCGGCAATCGCACTGCCCCCGCTGGTCGAGCCAAACCCGAAGATCGGGTTGATGACACCTGCGCCAGCGCCTGCCGACACGCTGTTGACCTGATTGACCAGTTCCAGCGACAACAAGTTGAGACTTTTTTGCAGGGTGGGCACAAAGTTCTGCACCAGCAAGGCATACGCACCGGCCTGGCCGTCCTTGAAAGCCGTGGGGCTCAAGGGCGTGACCTGCTGTCGCCCAGCAATTTGCAGGCTGCCACTTTGCTGGCCCACCTGTGGCCCCGCTGGAACGGCCAGATAGAGACTCACCGGCAAACTGTCATCCGGCGTGATGGTACTGGCCCCCGAGGCCTGACTGAACCGGTTGGCACGGGTACGATCCACCAACTGCATGCCGTCCACCGAGTAGCTGGCCGTTGCGTCGGCATTGATGGTGGTGGCACCACCGATCAATTGCTGCAATTTAGTCGTGATGCGGTCTCGTTCATCCAGCAAGTCGCCGGAGGGATAGGACACACCGGGTACGGTGGCCGCGTTGATGCGTACATTGATATCGGCCAGTTGTGGCGCCAGGGTGTTGGCCTGGTTCAGCACATCGGCCAGGCCCTGGCGAGCATCTTTCTCCAGGTTGCCCACCACGTCCGCCAGCCCGCGAATGCGGTCTCCCACCTGATTGGCCGCGCCCGCCAGGGCTTGCTGGTAGGCCTGGTTGCCCGGGTCATTGGCCAGCGAACCGGCCGCATTGAAGAACTGACCCAGGGCGGTGGCGATCGAAGCAGACGGATCCACCAAGGTCGCATCCAGTGTGGCCACTGCCTGGGTCAAGGTGGCGGTGAAACTGGTCTTGCTTTGCTGCGACAGCAATTGGCCTTGCAACAAGGCATTGAAGTTGCGGGTGAATCCCTCGACAGAAAACGCTGTCCCCCCTGCCTCGATGGAGGACGGCGACATCGTCGAGATCTGCAGATTGGGATTACGACGGACATACCCCGCCACATTCGAACCCGTGACGTTCTGCGACGTCGCCACCATACCGGCTTGCGCATACTGCAAGCCGGCCATGGCGCTGTCATAGATCGAGGCGGTGTTCACAGTGGGGACTCAGGTCGGTTGGGCTGGCAGTTACTTCACCGCAGCGGCTGATGGGTTTACGGCCGCCGCGCTCGAACCGATTAGGGCAGACTGCTGAATTTGACGCAGCATGAGGTCTGCCATGGACTTGCCAAAGCCCAGCCCCCCGGCTTGCACGATGTGCTTGGCCAGCTGGTCATCCGCTGACTCCTGGTAGGCCTTGCTCATGCTGTCGGCTTGTGGGGCAAACGGCGATTCACGCAGCTCACGCAGCATCTGACGGACCAGAATGCCCTCGAATTCCTGGGCATTTTTTTGAATTTTCTGGGTGGTGGTCGCATCAATACCGCCCAGGGCCTTCAGCCCAGGGGTAGTTGTGTTCAGGGCGCCAACGGACAGCGTGCTCATCAAATGATCTCCAGCTCGGCTTTCAACGACCCCGAGGCTTTCATGGCCTGCAAAATCGCCATCAAGTCTTGCGGCGTGGCACCCAGCATGTTGAGGGCACGCACCACCTGGTCCAGCGAGGCGCCTTCATCCACTTTCACCAAACCGCCGGCGGGGCCCATGTCGATGCTGACGCGGTCGTTGCGTTGCACCATCGGACGACCGCCGAAGCTGCCCGGCGCAGGTTGCACCACCTGGTTATTGGACTGCACCTTGACGGTCAAATTGCCATGGGTCACGGCAAAGGGGGCCAGTTGCACCGCCTGGTTCATCACCACGGATCCGGTGCGTGCATTAATCACCACCTTGGCGGCGTCTGCCACCGAGGCCACATCCAGCTCCATCAGGTCGGCCATGATGTTCATGCGCTCAACCGGGTCTTGCGGGACACGCACCAGCAGATTGCGTGCATCCACGGGAATCACCCCCTGAGGACCGACCAAACGTGCAATCGACTCGATGGCACGGCGTGTCTGCGCGAAATCCGCCTTGCGGAAATTCAGTTCCACCACCGGGCCCGTGTCGGCCTCGGGGGCAGCTTGCTCGACGTAAGCGCCCGACGGCACACGGCCTGAGGCCAGCTGGTTGATGCTGGTACGGGCAAACGGCGTGGAGGCAGCGGCACCCGGAATCACCACCGATCCTTGGGCCTGGGCATAGATCTGACCATTGGCAGCGCGCAGGGGGGTCATGAGCAATGTGCCGCCCTTGAGGCTGCGCGCATTGCCCAGCGCCGACACCGTCACGTCGAGCAGTTGCCCCGGGCGTGCCAGCGCCGGCAGCTCGGCCGTGATCATCACCGTGGCGACGTTGCGCATTTGCAAGTTCTGGCTGGAGGGCAGCGTCACCCCGAGGGCCGACAACATGTTGGTGATGCTTTGACCCGTCATGGGGTTGAGCGCACTGTTTTCACCGGTGCCGTCGAGTCCCACCACCAGACCGTAGCCGATCAACTGGTTGCCACGCTGGCCTGCAATGGTGGCCATGTCCTTGATGCGTTCGGCCTGGGCGCTGAACACGCTGACACAGCACACCACGGTCAGCACGGATTTAAGCAAACGGAGCATCTTCATGGCTCACTCCTTCATTGCGGCGCATAGCGCATGAACAGCTGGGTGAACCAGCCCGGACGCTGGACCTCATCGGTCACACCGGCGCCCCGGTATTCGATGCGGGCATCGGCCACCATGGATGAGGGGATGCTGCCGCCCTGGATATTCTGGGGCATCACCACGCCGCTGAAACGGATGATTTCCTCTTCAGCACCGACAGCCAGACGTTTTTCGCCAGCCACCACCAGGTTGCCGTTGGTCAGCACGTCGGTCACGGTCACGGTGATCATGCCGCTGAATTCGTTCGAGGCGCTGGAGCCGCCCTTGCTGTCGAAGTTGGTGAGGCCCGAGGTGTTGGCGCCCAGGCGCGCATCACGGGAGTTGTTGGCGCCGCTGCTGCCCACGGAGGCACCCAGGTTGAGCGCGCCCGACATGGCATTGTTGGAGTTGCGACTGGCTTGCGTGCCGCCCAGTTTGCTGGCACGCGTGGTCTCGTTGAGGATCACCATCAGGGTATCGCCCACGCGGCCGGCGCGGCGATCTTCGAACAGTCCACGGCTGCTGGGCGCTTGCAGTTGCGACACCGGCACCAGGCTGCCCTTGCTGGCGGTGCGGTTGTCCGGTGCGGGGCGGGCAGAGGTGTCGGTCCGGACCAGCGAAGGCAGGTTGGCCGAATTTTGCGCAGAGGGCGCGGCACAACCGGCCAACAGAGCCAGGACGGATACGCTAATGAGCAGGGCTTTCATCACAGTTGCCCCAGTTTCTGCAGCATCTGGTCGGAAGCGGACACCGACTTGGCCGTGATCTCGTAGGCACGTTGAGCGGCGATCAGCGCCACCAGTTCTTCTGCCACGTTCACGTTCGATTGCTCGGTGTAGTACTGCGTCACTGCACCCAGTCCGTTTTGGCCGGGCGTCCCGCTCACCGGGGCGCCGGAAGCCGGGGTCTGGGTGTAAATGCCGGCGCCGCTCGAGGCCAGGCCGTTCGGGTTGACGAAGTTCACCACCTGAATGCGACCGGCATTGATCGGCGAAATCGTGTTACCCATGTAGTAGCTCACGGAGCCGTCATTGGCCACCTGGATGGACGTGGCGCCATCGGCAATCTGGATGTAGCCGCCGCCGTCCTTGAGCAATTTCTGGTTGTTGGCGTTCACCACGTAGCCATTGATGTCACGCATGAAGTTGCCCGAGCGGGTGTACCCATAGCTGCTTTGCGCGCCGGCGGCCGTCATGTCCACCACGAAAAATCCGTTCCCGCTGATCGCCATGTCCAGCGGGTTGTCCGAGTGCACCATGGCACCGGCCGTGTGGATGCGCTGCGTCGACGAGATATGCGAGCCATTGCCGGCCTGCAAGCCAACCGGAACCGGATCGCCACTGGGTGACATCAGACCCGGCTCGCGCAGGTTCTGGTACATCAGGTCTTCAAAGACGGGGCGCACCCGCTTGAAAGCGGTGGTCGAGACGTTGGCCAGGTTGTTCGAGACCGTGTCCAGGTTGGACTGCTGGGCATCGAGGCCGGTTTTGGAAATCCACAGAGAACGCAACATATCGATTCCTTCAGCGCATCAGGCGCGTGCCAGACTCATCAACGAGCCCGCCGTTTTGGCGTTTTGCTCAGCCACTTGCACCATGCGCAAGTTGAGGTCAAACAGGCGGTTTTGCTTGATCATCTCGACCATGGCCGCCGCCACGTTCACGTTGCTCGATTCCAGAGCACCTTGTTGAACACGCACCTCTTCACTCGGCTCTTCGGGGCCTGTTGGCGCGGTGAACAGACCATCACCTTCACGCACCAGGGTGTGCGGCGCCGGGTTGACCAGTTTCAGGCGGCCAATCAGCGTCGCCTCGAAGTCACCGGGCATGCGGGCCAGCACGCGACCGTCTTGCTGGATCTGGATGTCGGCCGCATCCATGTCGGTCACGATCGGGCCATCCACGCCCATCACCTTCAATCCACCCGGTCCGCGCAGCGTCCCGTCCTGGTCCAGCAGGAACTTGCCCGAGCGGGTGTAGCCCTCCGTGCCGTCGTTGCGCTGCAAGACGAAGAATCCCTTTTCACGGATAGCCACATCCAGGGGGTGTCCGGTCGTGGAGACCGGGCCCGCTGCAAAATTTGACCCCGGCGTGGAATCCACCACGAAAGAGCGGGAGTCGGCACTGACACCCTGAATGGGCACGCCACGGAACATCGACACCATCTCGCGGAAGCCCGGCGTCTGCGCATTGGCCAGGTTGTGTGAGGTATTCCCCAACTGGCCCATGGCGTGCTTGGCCCCGGTCATGGCGGTGTAGATGAATCTATCGAGCATGGTGCACCTGTTTCAAGCGTTCAGTTCCGGATCATCAGCTGATCATCTGCAGGGTGTCACGCATGACCTGGTCGACCGCCTTCATCGACTGCGAGTTGGCCGAGTAGGTACGCTGCAGGATCATCAGGCGAACCAGTTCGCTGGAGAGGTCGACGTTGGAACTCTCCAGCGCCTGCGACTTGATCTCGCCGAATTCGCCGGTGCCGGGGTGACCCACCAACACGCCTTCGGCCGAATCCTCCGTGCCCGATGCGACGGTGGCAGAGAATGCGTTTTTGCCCACCGGTGCGAGTTGCTCAAAGGCATCAAAGTGCACCAGCGCGATCTGGCCCGCGTAGCGCACCTTGCCGTTGCCATACACACCGGCAATGCGGCCCTGGCTGTCAACGGTCACATCCGTCAGTTTGGACATGGGTTGGCCGTTTTGCACGCTCTGGGTCATCTGGAACGCGCTGGACTGCAGGCTCGTGTTGGTGAGGTCCAGATCGAACACCAGGTTGCTCAGGCCACCGGCTGCATTGGAAAAATTGGTGGTCAGCGTGGTCTTGGTGCTAAAGGTCGGGTTGCCCGACTGGGGGTCCGGCACCAGCGCATCCAGGTTCTTGCCACCGATGAACATGAGTTCGGCGACCGCGGTGTAGCCCAGCGAGTTGCCCGTGTTCGAGGTGATCGACTTGGAGGCGTAGTTGTTGGGCGCATCGTCACGGTTGAAGAAGCGGCCATCGACCGAAGCGAACACCTCGACATGAGCCTTGGTGGTGGTCAGCGATTGACCGCCCCCGGGCTGGTTGCTGTTGCCCTGGACCGTGATTTCAGTGCCATCCGGGGTGATCATCGTCATGTTCAAGGGCATGGAGAAACTGACTTTGTCTCCATTGGTGACTGAAACGCTGGTGGAGGCCGTGACTGTCGTGGTGGTCACGCCACCCGCGGGCAGGGTCACAGAGCTGACGGTCGCACCGGTATCCACCCCGTTCAAATAGATGTGCATGCCGGCGGCAGGGGCAATCGTCGACGCATTGGTGAAGGTCAATGACGCACTGTTGGCGGTTGCTGCTGCCGTGTAGGCCGTCTCAGGATAAAAGCTCACCTGGGCGCCTTTGGGAACGGTGATAGCGCTCGAGGAGGTGATGCTGCTTGCGGTGGTCGGAGTAACCACCTTGGCACCGGTATCCACACCGTTTACAAAGATACGCATGCCTGTCTGGGGAACGGTGGCAACACCACCGCTCACGGTCAGGTTGTTGATCGTCAAGGCTGTTGCATTGGTGGTGTCAGCCGTGGCCAATCCGTTGATGGCGGGTGCCGTGTCCACGCGGAGAACGGATTTCGGGTTGAGCACAACCTGCGTGGCCTGTCCCGTGTTGGGCAAGGCAGACTGACTGGGCGTGTAGGCGTAACCATCCGTGTTGGCCTTGATGGTCAGCTTTCCATCTTCGACACGACGGTAATACACCTCGAGCGTATGAGGATTGCCTTCGTTGTCAAAAATCGTCTGGGTCGTCTTGTGGTTGAAGGTGCTTTGACGGGGGTCGAACTGGATGCCACCGCTTTGCGTGAACGCATTTTCGGTGGAGTCCAGGATGGCGCTGAGACTGGACTGGGTGGTCTTGTTGCCCACCAGATTAGCTTCAGGCATCATGATCCGGCCTGCCTTGTTGCCCGGCCCATAGATGTCATCCGTCAGCGTGCCATCCACCGTGGTCTGGTACCCGGTGAGGTACATCCCGTTCTCGTTGACGATATAGCCTTCCTTGTTCACGCTGAACTGACCGTTGCGGGTGTAGTAAAGGGCAGACGGGTCAACGCGGGAAGTACCCACATCGGTGGAAATTCCCGAGGGCGACAGCAGGCGGAACATGCCCTTGCCTGAAATCGCCAGGTCCAGCGGATTGGCCGAGGTGGTCAGCGTGCCCTGGATCATCGGGCGGCGCACCGACAGGTTCTGAGCACCCATGCCGGCCCGCGCCACGTCGGTGGAGCTGGCCGCCTTCATGAACTGGTCGGCAAACACCCACTGGCCGGCCTTGTAGCCCACCGTGTTGGCGTTGGCAATGTTGTTGCTCACCGTATCGATGGCATGGGAGACATTGTCCAGACCGGAAAATGCAACGTTGTAATTTGACATGTCAGCTTCCTCGAAAAATTAATCAACAACGGATCAAACCAAAACCCACTTGAGAATGTCCGTGGTCAGCACCTTGCGACCATCGGTCAATCCCGCTTTCAAATCAGTGCCTTCAACACCCACGCTGGCGACCTGCGCACCCACATAGGTGCTGGGCGTCACGTCCTTGCCCTGCAGGTCCTTGGCCGAGAGTTGCAGCTTGTAAGCACCCGAGGCCACCTGGTTGCCCTGGCTGTCACGGCCATCCCAGAAGAAATCGGTCACGCCCGTGCTGGCAGGACCCAGGTCCAGGGTGTCGATGATCTGGCCGCTGGGGTCCGTGATGGTGGCTTTGAGCGATGCCACGGCATCGTTCAATTTGGCGGCCATGGAAACCGGCTGACCCGTGAAGTACACATCACTGCCGGCCGCCAGCGCCGTCTTGCCCACGCTGCCCGAGAGGTTCATGAAGTTGGCCGCCTGCATCTGCGCCATGAGTGACCCCATGGTGGTGTTCAGTTTGTTCACGCCGTCCACCATGTTGAGTTGCGCCAACTGGGAGGTCATCTGCGCGTTGTCCATGGGGTTGAGCGGGTCCTGGTTCTGCAACTGGACGGTCAGCATCTTCAGGAAGTTCTGCGCCATGTCCTTGGTGGACGTGGCATCCGTCGAACTGCTTTTGGCAGCAGCGCTCGGGTCATACAGGCGGATATCGTTGATGGAGGTGGTCATGGCTGTCTCGATTCAATTCGGCTTATTTGCCCAGGTCCAGAGTCTTGAGCATCAACTGGCGGGTGGTGTTCATCAGGTCGACGTTCAGCTGGTACGCGCGTGAGGCCGACACCATGTCCACCATCTGTTCGGCCGGGTTGACATTGGGCATGGTCACGTAGCCACGCTCGTCTGCCATCGGGTGACCGGGGCGATATTCCATGCGCGGGGCCGCATCGCTTTCAACAATGCGCGAAACCGTCACCCCTGCGCCCACCGAGTCACGGCGCGGCAGCGACTTGAATACCACGTGACGGGCACGATACGGCTGCCCGTCCGCACTGACCGCTGTTTCAGCGTTGGCCACGTTGGAGGCGATCAGGTTGAGTCGCACCGACTGCGCCACCAGACCGGTGGTGCCAATGTCAAAAGTCCCCAGCAAGCTCATAGTGCTTGCCCCGTGATGGAGGACAGACGCGTTTTGAGCGTCGAGCCCAGAAAGCTCAGCGAGGCCTCGGTCATCATGGCGTTCTTCACGAAATGACCGCGTTCGATGTCCGGGTCCACCGTGTTGCCATCGGCAGAGGGCTGCACCGGCACGCGAAAGAGTTGCTGCGGGCCTGTGGCCGTGGTTTTACCGGCGATGTGCATCTGGTGCGTCAGGTCCATGCCCAGGCTGTTCTTGGGCAGCAGGCCTTGAAGGTGCATCTGCAGGGCCTGCGGGAAGTCGATATCGCGGGCCTTGAAGTTGGGGGTGTCCGCATTGACCAGGTTGGCACTCAGCAGCTCATGGCGATAGGTGCGCAACTTCATGGCGGTTTCACCAAACTGCAGCGGATCAAAGCGGGGAGCGGCGTTCATGTTGAGGTCATTCACGGTTCTGTGTCGACTTACTATCGCAAGCCGCGTGCCACCGTGCGAAAGCCCACTTTTCGGGGTTTAACACCTGTTTCTGCTCAATTTGTCCACGATTGAGGCAAAATTTGCAGGAACCTGCTCGCCCACCCGCGGCAATTTGTGCCGCCGGGTCTCTCGGGGCGCAGCACCCTTCCGACAAGGCGGACCCTGGTGGCAGAGAACACTTCCGACGACGATCGCGCCCTGGAACCGACCCAGCAGCGGCTGGAAAAAGCACGCAAGGAAGGTCAGTTCCCCCAGTCGCGCGACCTCACCACCCTGCTGGTGCTGGTGGCGGCCGGGATCGCCCTGCTGGGCATCGGCAACCACCTGCTGGGGCAATGGACCGAGGTGATGCGCCAGGGGTTGATGTTTGACGATCCGGACACCCTGTTCGATCATTTGCGGGCCTGGATGCAGGGGCCGTTGCTCTCGATGGTGACGCAACTGATTGGCCTGCTGGTGGTGATCTGGCTGATCTCCGTGCTGGGCCCGTTGGCTCTGGTGCGTTTTCAGCCTGTTTTTGCGTTCAAACTCAATTTCGCCCGGCTCGACCCGCTCGCCGGTATGGGTCGCATGGTGTCCATGCAAACCTTGAGCGAGCTGGTCAAGAACCTGTTCAAGGTGATGCTGGTCTATGGCATTGGCATGATGTACGTGCTGAGCCTCTTCGGCGGGCTCAACTTGCTGGCCACCCAGGACTTGCAGCAGGCGCTGGGCGTGACAGGAAGCATTGTTCGCGATGGGTTCGTTTACCTGCTGGCGCCCATTGTGGTGGTGGCGCTGGCGGATTCCTTCTGGCAATGGTTCAGTTTCCGTCGCCGCATGCGCATGAGCCCCCAGGAACTCAAGGAGGAGATGAAAGAGGCGGAAGGTTCACCCGAGGTGCGTCAACGCTTGCGCCAGCGTCAACGCCAGATCGCCACCTCGCGCATGATGTCCGCCCTGGAAAAAGCCGACGTGGTGCTGGTCAACCCCGAACACTATGCGGTAGCCCTGCGCTACGACCCCGAGAAAATGGCGGCTCCCATCGTGGTGGCCAAGGGGCTGGATGACCTGGCCTTGCGCATGCAGGAGATTGCGCGTGAATGCGAAGTGCCGATTGCCCGCATCCCGCCGCTGGCGCGACTGATGCACGCCCGGCTCAAGGTGGGTGAGGCCGTGCCCGGCCCCCTGTTCGAAGCGGTGGCCAAGGTTCTGGCCTGGGCCTATGAGTCGGGTGATCAGAGTCCGGATCTGTTCCCGCCCCCGGATGTCGGACCATTGCCCGACCTGGATCGACTCGCCACGCCGTGATTCAGCGCGGCACCGGCGTTTCCAGACCCAGCCGCAAGAGACGCATCGGCTCTTCCAGGGCCCGCAGGACCACGTCGGGGAATATGGGCAGCATGAAGGCGATGACCGCAAAGGCCACCGGGATCATGACGGAGAAGCCGATCGAGAACAGGTTCATCTGCGGGCTGACCCGCGCCAGCACCGACTGCGTCATGTTGAAGAGGCCGTAGACGGCGATCGCAGGCAGCGACAGCACCAGCCCCAGGACAAACGTCTGCCCCACCAGGTTCACCAGCGCGGACCACTGCCAGCCACTGGGCCACACACCAAAAGGCAGGATGCGAAAGCTTTGCATCACCACATCCAGCACCAGCAGGTGGATATTGAGCACAAAGGCCAGCGCCATCGCCAGCAGGCCCAGAAACTCGGCCATCAGCCCCGAGTTCAAGGTGGGGTCATGGGTATAGCTGACGGCAAAACTCAAACCTGACTGCGTGGACAGCATCTCGGACAACAGGTCGATCGCCATCAGGCCCACCCGCACGAGAAAGCCCGCACTCAACCCGATGGCCAATTCCAGGAACACCATCAGGTAACCCGGCGCCATCGCCTCCGCGGGCACGGCACGGGTATTGACCAGGGGAGCCAGGCCGAAGGCCATCAGCAACGCCAGCACCACACGCAATCGCATGGGCACCGCGCGGAACGCAAACAGCGGCATGGACAGAAAAAATCCCAGCAAGCGCAGCGACACCAACATCAGCACTTCGGTGATATGAATGAGCCAGGCCTGGGAAATAGGGACCATGGTCAGCTCACCTCAGGGTATCGGGTATGTCCAGTATGACGGTCTTGAGGTAGTCGACAAACACGCCCAGGCTGGACGGGCCGACCAGCAGGATCACCGCTCCGAGCACCAGCAGCTTGGGGATGAAGGCCACCGAACTCTCGTTGACGGAGGTCGCCGCCTGCAAAATGCCGATCACCAGCCCCACGATCAGCAAGGCGATCAGCACGGGGCCGCACAGCACCAGCGACATCCACAGGGCCTTGAACGTGATCTCGATGATGAACCCGGGATCCATGGCGCTAGATCCTGTAACTGGCCACCAGCGAGGCGGCCAGCAAGGCCCAGCCATCGGCCAGCGCGAAGATGACCAGCTTCAAGGGCAGGGAGAACATCATGGGCGAGACCATCACCATGCCCAGGGACGTGAGGATGCTCGCCACGGCAAAGTCGATGGCAATGAACGGCAAATAGATCATGAAGCCGATCAGGAACCCGGTCTTGATCTCGGACACGGCAAAGGCGGGTACCAGCACCGACATGGGCGTGTCAGCGCGCACCGCGATGGGCGCACCATACATCTTGGCGAAGATGTTGAGGTCCTCCTGACGGGTGAACTGCAGCATGAACTTGCGAATCGGCTCGGCCCCGGCGGCCAAGGCCTGCTCGAACTCGAGCTTGCCTTGTGACAGAGGCATGTAGGCGTCTCGGTAGATGTTGTCCAGCACCGGCCCCATGACAAACCAGGTGAGAAACAGGGCCAGCCCGGTGAGCACCACGTTGGGTGGCAGGTTCTGCAAGCCCAAAGCCTGCCGCAGGAGGGAGAACACGATCAGGATGCGCGTGAAACTGGTCATGAGCATCAGGGCTGCCGGCAAAAAGCTCAGCGAGGTGAGCGACAGCAGGGTTTGCACCGGCACCGCGTACTGCACGCCCGCCTTGGTGGACGTCGCCGTCACCAGGGGCAAGGTCTGCGACCACACCGTCGGCACCAGAACACACAAGGCCAGCAAGCCGACCACACGCACCCAGTGCATTGACACACCAGCCCTCACGAACGCCCCCCCTTGCGCAGCGCCGAGGTCAGGGCACTGGCAAATCCGGTGGTCAATGACCCTGCGCCGGGGAGCGATGCGGCCCCCTCGGGTGGGCTGTAATGTTCGAGTTCCGCAATCAGAGAGACCTGTGACGGCGTATGACCCAGCATGAAGTAACGGCCATCCAGCTTCACCACCACCACCGACTCACGCGGCCCCAAGGCCTTGGAGGCCAGCAACTGAATACCCCCGTCGGAGGCAGCGGCCGCGCCCATCCGCTTGAACACCCGCAACACCACCGCCACCAGCACCACCAGGAGCGTCAGTGTGACCAGGCCATACCAGGCCGAGCCGCCCGGTGAGCTGCCATACGAAGAGGAAGACGATGCGGTGGTGCTTGCTGCAGTTTGAGCCAGCGCCGTGGACCACAACGGCATCTGACACAGCAGGAAGGGAAGGATCAGATGGCGTGGCCGGAATGTCATGGATCAGCGGGAGGTGCGTCGCAATCGCTCGGAAGGGGACACGATATCTGTCAGTCTGATACCGTACTGGTTGTTGACTATAACAACCTCGCCTTGTGCAATCAAGCAACCATTGACCACCAGGTCGAGCGGGTCGCCCGCCTTGACGTTGAGTTCGATCACCGAACCACGCCGGAACGACAGCAGTTCTGCAATGGAGATGCGGCATCGGCCCAGTTCCACCATCACCTGGACCGGCAGGTCCAACACCAGGTTGAGATCCCGGTCCGCCGCCTGGACGGCCGGTGCTTCACTCAACTCCTCGAACGTCGCCGGTTGCAGCCCACCAAAGTCGGGCATGCCATGCAGGCTCGCGCCACGATCACGGCCCATGGGTTTGCTGGAGTCGGTCATCATGCGGCACCTTCGTTTTGTTGCACCTGGGTGGTGAAGTCGGACAGGGCGCTGGCCGCCTGCTCCAGCATCTGGGCATCCCGCCTGGGTTCCAAGTCGAGGGACCCGACAGGGACTGCCGCTTCCGGCACGGGCAGATGCGCCGCAGTGGCCGATTCAGCCTCGGCATCCGACGCGGCGGGCGCAGACGATGCCACAGGTATCCCGGCCTCCTGGTCGGCGGGCGAGACTGGCCATTGCGTTTCGGCAATGGACTCGACTTTCATGGCGTATTGCCCGGAGCGAACGCCGTAGCGCCCCTGCATGACCGAGACGCCGTCCACCATCAGTTCCACCGGTTCCGTCAGGTCGATGGGCACCACCTGGCCAATCGACAGCGACAGCAGTTGCGCCACCGTCATGTCGGTCTTGGCGAGAACCGCCACCGCCTCCACCGGCGCCGCGTACACATTGTGTTGCAGGGTGCTGCCCCAGGCATGGCGGACGGTGTCTTCGGTCGCCGCATCCGGTGCCAGGGGTGTCTGGGTGAGTGCATCCACCGCACGCCGGGGCAGGCACAGGTTGATCAGAAAAAGCTGTTCATTGATGCTCAGCTCGAAGCAGGCATGCAGCACCGGATCCTGGGGGGCGGCCAGTCGCAGTGAACTCAATTGCTGTTCCTGGCGCAAAGGCTGTAAGCGCAAGGGATAGGTCTTGTGCCAGGTGGATTCGTACGCACTGGCCAGCGAGTCCACGCAGCGCTTGCGCACGCCCAGTTCGATGGGGGTGTAACGCCGGTTGAGTTCCTTGAGCGGAAAACGGCCCCCGCCCCCGAACATGCAGTCCACCGCCATGGGAAACACGCGCCGGTCAAAGCTCCAGGCACACAGGGATTGCAAGGCCTCGATTTCATAGACATGGATGTCCTGCGCCTCCCCCAGGTCCTGCACAAAGGCATCGTAGGGCTTGAACACCAGCGAACGGGCGCGCACCTCGATGGCGCCGGGAATCAACGCCGTGAGCGCCTGACGCCAGTAGGTCATGAAGTCGGTGTGACAGCTGTCGAGCCAGGCCAGTTGCGCCTGATGGTCCGCGGTCGACCAGTGCGGACTGCTGAAGTCATGGGAAGGGGACATGGTGCTCATCGCAATGTAGTGGGTTCTGTCATTCTTTACCGCCTGAGGTGATCAGGCAACCAGGTAAACCTGGCTTTGCTCCCAGACCGGGCGACCGGAAACGGGCGCCGTGGGCTGTGCGTCTGAACGCTCGGACCGGGCCGTGCCGGGCAGGTCGGGCGCACCCGAGGCATCCGGCCGGGCCTGGGCATGCTGCTGCTGGGGCTGTCGCATGTCCAGTTGCAACTGCAGGCCCATCTGCTGGAATTGCTCCTGCAAGCTGCTGACCGTCTGCTCCAGACGCAAACGTGTGGACTCGCTGGCACCATCCACGACCAGTCGCGCCACGCCTTGCTGGCTGATCGACAGATCAATTTTGAATTTGCTTTCGTCCGGCGGCGTCAACTCCATCACCACTTGCCCGCCGCCTTGCTTGACGAGTCGCACCACCTCGACCTGCACCTGGCCCGCGTCAAACCGTACCTGGTGAGGCGCGATCGGTGCCGGTGCCGGGACGACTTCAAGGGTTTGCGAGTGCGGAGTGGTCGGTGCGTGCGCATGCCCCATCAGGGCCTGCACAAAACTGGAGGCAAAAGTGGACTCTGCCGCCCCCCCTGTCCGCGCGGTGGCTGCGGCACCCTCCGCCTCCAGCGCTTGCGTCGACAACGTGAGACTGGTCGGCAGGGCGGACGTGCCGGCTGACTCGGCGGTTGCTGCGGCCTGGACATCGTTGACGTGCACCGATCCGGCCGAGCCAGCGTGCGCCGTCATCACCGAAGCAGCCAGGGCCTTGTCTGTGCCGGGCTGTGGATCCTGCGCCTTGTCGTCCGGGGACGGCGAGGACGCCGTGCTGACCGCCGCCGTCGCTGTCGCGCCACTGGCCTTCACGTCCGACACCAACACGTCGGGCGTATCGACGCGGTCGCGTTCCAGGCTCGCCCGCTCAAGGGCCTGGTCCTGCGCGTCTTGACGCTGGGTCGCCCCCGTCGTGGCGGGTGTTTGCACTGCGGTCGCCGCCACGGCAGCCGCCTGCACCGAGGATTCGACGGTCGATGCTGTCGCGGCCAGGCCTGGGGGCGTTGCCAGGGTGGCATCGATAGGCGCTTGCGCGGTGGTGACCGACGGATTGAACAGCGAGTCGCCTGCCGTCAGCAGATCTGATCCGGATGGCGTGAGCACAAGTGCCCCGTCCTGGCCAGCCATGCGGCTCTGTGTTTGAGTGACGGGCGACTGTGCATCCGCGTTGGGCTCACGAACCGCCACCGGGACAGACGTGTCAAGTGCCGTCATGGGCACGACTGGCGTTGCGATGGATGCTGTGGCTACCAACGCGGCCGAAGCGGCGCTGTCCTGTGAACTCAGGGCGGCGGTTCCCGCGCGGGTTGAGGGGATTGACACCGCGGGGTCGTCAACGGTTGACGTGCTGACCCGCATGACCGAAGGGCTCAGCTCGGTCGAGGACGCTGGCGCCTCAGCACTCGCCTGGCTCACTGTCGTGGCTGCCGTGCTGACCATTGCAGACTGACTGGATGCGGTGGTCGTCAAGGCCACGTCCGTTGATGAGGTCGTCACCGCCGACGTCGAGGACGACAGCGAGGCGACGGCGGGGCCCCTGGCCGATGCCTGTTCAATCTGGGTCAACGGGGACGAAGCGGACGGGCCCTGCATGGCATCCGGGGCCATGGCCGGGGTCGGCTCCATCTGGCTGAGCGATCCCTGGACGGCGTTCGCCTCCACTGGGGGCGCGAAGGCCGGTTCTGTCATCGCCGCCGCAGCTTGCGGCGTCAGGCCGGTTGTTTGCAAGTTGATTGCCGTTGTTGCCTGGCCAGACGATTCCGCCCCATCGGCGGCCAGGGTCATGCTGCCTTCAGGGGCAGCCGGCCCGGTGCCACCTGTGTTGGGCAGGGTGGGCAGTAGTTGCGCTGCAGACAGCACAGCGGACTGGAATGCAGACGCATCGACCCCTTGGGCCACAGCCAGCGCATCCACCCGAAGCGGGTCACCCGAGGCTCCGTTGCTGACCGTCTCGGGGGCAAAATTTGCAGGCACGTTGACCATCACCCACGGCATCAGCGGTAAATTTTGCAGGTTGGGCGACGTGTCACTGCTCAGTGCATCTGCTTCGGGTGATGACGTGTCTGTGGCCGCAGACGGGGGGGCTGGCTCCGGGTCGAGTTGCCCCATCGCCCCTTGCAATTCCTCGACAAATCGGGGATCCAGCTCCTCGGCCGAGCCGTTGGCGGCATCCAGAGATGCCGCCGAAAAAGGGGTCGAAACGCTCACGGACTGTATGTTGGACATGGTGAATTCCCATTGATTGGGAATTCATCGTGCAACTTTGATGCCAGTCCCCCCGGGACCCTCGCCCGGTCAGGAGCGGGAGCGTCTGCCGTTGAGGTCGTCCTCGAGCTGTTTTTGCTCTCGCCGCTCTGCCAGGACGCGACGCAGCGCCTGCTGGCGCGCCATGTAGTTCTGCAGGGCGTCCACACGCTGGGTGTCTTGCAAGGCTTGTTGAAGCAATTTCTGGCTGTGCGTCTGCAGCTTGTCCGTTTCCTGGGCTTGCACGCTGGCGGTGCTGCGCAGGTTGTCCCCAAACGAAGCGGTGGTGTGGAGCATCAGGGCCGTGTCGCCCCGTTGCGCCACCTGGGCCCATTGCTGGTCGTATTCCGAGGCATAGCCCTGGAGTTGTTGCGTGAACTCCTGTGACCGGGCCCACTCCTGCTGCGCCCGCCGCGACTGCTGGACCGACCGGTCCCGACGCAGTTCCACGAGCTTGAGCATCCACTCGAAGGCGCGGTTCATGCCACCCCTCCCGTGAGTGCCAACAACGCCTGCACGGTGTCTTGCAGGCCCGTGACCTGGTCGGACTCCTGGCGCAGCAGTGCCTGGATTTGCGGCCACAGGCGCATGGCCATGTCGAGTTCGGGATCGTTGCCGGGCATGTAGGCGCCCATGGCCACCATGTCACGGCTGCGGGTGTGGGCACTGATCAGTTGCTTGATGCGACGCGCGCACAGCAAGTGTTCGCGCGAGGCCACCTTGGGCATCACGCGCGAGATGGATTTTTCAATATCGATCGCGGGGTAGTGACCGGCATCGGCCAGGTCACGCGAGAGAAAGATGTGGCCGTCCAGCACGCCCCGTGCGGCGTCGCCCACCGGGTCATGCACATCATCGCCTTCGAGCAACACGGTATAGAAAGCGGTGATCGAGCCGTCGGGATGTTCCCCGTTGCCCACGCGCTCGACCAACTCGGGCAGTCGCGCAAACACACTGGCCGGGTATCCGCGGGCCACGGGCGCCTCGTCCAACCCCAGACCGATTTCGCGCTGAGCCATGGCGTAACGGGTCAGCGAGTCGACGATCAGCACCACATGCTGTCCCTGATCGCGAAACCAGGTCGCCACATCGGTGGCATATTCTGCGCCCTTGGCCCGCGACAACGGCGAGGTGTCGGCAGGACTGGCCACCACCACCGAGCGGGACTTGGCTGACGAACTCAAATGCTCGTCGCAGAACTCACGCACTTCCCGGCTGCGCTCACCCACCAGTGCCACCACAATCACATCGGCCACGCAGTTGCGTGCCAACATGGAGAGCAACACGCTCTTGCCCACACCGGATCCTGCAAACAGGCCCACGCGCTGGCCACGCCCCACCGTCAGCATGGCATTGATGGCTTTGACCCCGGTGTCCAACGGCTCCTGAATGGGCACGCGTTTGAGCGGATTGGGTCTGCGCTGATGGCGCCAGAGCTCGCGCCACTGCGCCCCTCCCAGGTCGTCGAGAGGACGCCCCAGGCCATCCACCACGCGTCCCAGCAGGGCGGGACCAATGGGCAAGGATTGAATGCTGCCGCGCTGCACATAGCCTTGCTCGGTCAGCACGGGCGTGTCGATCGGACAGACCACGGCACCGGGCGACAAGCCCTGCACCGGGTCAAATGCCATCAGGTACGTGATGTCGCCGTGAAAGCCGATGCACTCGGCATCCACCCACTGGTCCTGCGAGGTGTTGTGGATGCAGGCGTGTGAGCCCATCGGCATGGGCAGGCCTTCCACTTCAAGCACCATGCCTGAAACTCGGCGCAGCCGCCCCTGACGAATCAACGAGGGGGTGCGAGCCAGCCGGTCACGCCATTGCGCCACAGACCCTGGCAACTGCGTTGTCACCAGCGCCACGCTCAGCCCTTTGCGTCGGCATGGTCGGACGGCAGCAAACCGAGCGCGCTGCGCACCAGCGCCTGACGGGCACGGGCGCCGACATCGAGCCGGGTTCCCTGAATATCCACAAACGCATGCCCGGGCTGCAGGGACTCATCCGCTTGCAGCACCAACGCAAAGCGCGAAGGACCATCGGCCACCACCGCCTGCCAGCTGTCGAGGTCGGCCTGGGGCACACGCATGACCAGGGATTCACCGGGACGGGGCAGCCGGGTCAGCGCGTCTTGCAGCGCGCGCTGGAACACCGAGCGGTCCATGGACTCCTTGCCCGCCAGCCGCAGGGCCGTGTCGTACACCAGTTCATTGAGCGAGGCCTCGATGTCCGATGGCAACTGGGACAGGGCGTTCACCAGCGTCTGCAGGCTCGCGGTGAGTGACTCGATTTTTTCGAGGCTGCTTTGATAGCCTTGTTGAAACCCGGCCTGGAAACCATCCTGACGGCCCTTGTCAAAGCCTTCCTCGCGCCCCAGTGCCAGCCCTTGTTGCCGGCCTTCCTCCAGACCTTCCTGCAGGCCGCGCAGAAACAGGGCTTGCGGGGAGGCAGACGCAACGCTCGTGTCCACACTGCCGCCCACATGAACCGGTGTCTGTTCGGGCGTCACCGGCCTCACGGGCATATCCACGGCCTCCACCACCGGGGTGGCATCAAAGGAAGGCGGGGTCCAGTGCTGCATTGCGTGTCCAGGCTCAGGCCGTCGCCACCGAGCCCGGCTTGCCCGAGCGCTCGAGCGACAACTCATTCTGATCGGCCAGCTGGCGCGCGGTGCGGACGATGGCACGTTGCTGCAACTGGACTTCCTGCACACGCACCGGCGGGAGGCCATCCATTTGCACACGCAGGTTGGCGGCCATGGTCTGGGTCATGTTGGCAATGAACAGATCCCGCAGGCTCGGCGGCGCACCCTTGAGGGCCACGGCCAGCGTGTCCAGGGCCACCTTGGGGAGCAGTTTTTGCAATTCGATCGGCTCGATCTGCGCGAAGTCCTCGAACGTGAAGAGCTTGCTGGAGATGTCGTCAGCCAGACGCGGGTCATGCTGGCGGATCGCCGCCAGCACCTGTTTGTCGGAGTCGCCCGAGAAGTTGTTCAGAATTTCCACCACCGGGCGCACGCCCCCCACCCCGCTGAGCTGGGCCAGGTTGTCGGGCGACAGCGCGCGCTCCAGCACATCATTGAGCTCACCCAGGGTGTTGGGATTGACGCGGTCAAGCAAGGCCACCCGCAACACCAGTTCGTCACGTTCAGCCGGCTCGAACATGTCCAGCACCTCGGCCGACAACTCAGGCGGGACCAGGGCCAGCAGCGTCGCAGCGACTTGCGGGTGCTCGGTCTTCAGATAACGGTGCAGCAATTCGGGCTTGAGTTTGGACAGGGTCTCCAGCGCCGGCAGGTTACGTGCAATTTCGTCATCAATGCGCCAGCCCTGCTCACCCGCCTCTGCGGTGAACCGGGTCATGATCTGTCGCATGAATCCTTCCGGATCAAAAGGAACCTCGCGGTCATGCTCGGTCACGGCCTTGAACTCTTGCAAGACCTGGATGAGCACATCACGCTCCAGGGTCTTCACAGAAGACATCAGCGACGAGACACGCTGGGCATCTTGCGGCGAAAACACCTTCAGGATCTCGGCTGCGGCCTCAGGCCCGATGGACAGCAGCAGGATGGCCACACGCGCGGCGCCATCGAGGCCGCTTTGGCTGGCCGCCAGCGCATCCGGGCGCTGCATGCCTTTTCGCAAAGCGCCACCGATGGCCTCGGGCTTGAAAGCCGGCGATATCACGGCGTCGTTCATGAGCGCTCTCCCGAACCGGGTTTGGATTCAGCTGCCCAGGCACGGAGCAAGAAGGCTGCTTTCTCCTGGTTCTGCGACACATAGCCACGCGCGTAGTCCAGCAACTCGTCATACAGGCGCTTGCTCTGGCTTTCCCGGTTCGCCTCGCGCTCGGCCTCGACACGGGCCATGCGTTCACGCTGATCGGCTTCAGCCTTCCAGGCTTCCTCCTGCAAGGCCCACTCTTCATCACGTTCGGCAATTTCCTGACGCAACCGCTCGCGCGCACTCAGCACGGGGACAGCAGGCTCGACAGGGGCCATCACCGGCTCGACCGCAGGGGCCGGGGGAGGCGGGGGGCGAAGCAGCGGACGCAACACGGCAAAGTAACCGAACAACACGGCCAGGGCGATGGCGCCATAGCTCAGCAACTGAGAGGTGAGTTCCGGGGTCCAGGCGGGGGTTTCCACAGGGGCCTCCATAGAAAAGGGCAAATTGGCCACACTGACCGTGTCGCCCCGGGTCTGCTGAAACCCGATGGCGTCCTTGACCAGACTGGTGATCTGGACAATTTCCTGTGGCGTGAAGGGCACCTTGGTGGTGGCACCCGCTGACGTCTTGTGATCGAGGATCACCGCGGCCGAGACCCGGCGCACGTTGCCCTTGCTCGACTTGAGTCGTTCAATGGCGCGGTCGACTTCATAGTTGACGGTGCGCTCGCTGCGAAGCGGGCCGCTCTCGCTGACCGAGACACCGGTCTCCACTTCACCCGGCGCGCGCAGGTTGCGCGGCGCGGTGGCATTGGCCGCGTTGGCCGGTGTCGACACCTCGTTCACGATGGGTGCTTCGGCGGGTTGCTGGGGCTGATTGGTGAGCGAACCGGGGATGCCGCCGCTGGTGCCACGCCCGGGGGCGGAATCGATCGATTGCTGGCTGCGAATCGATTGGGCATTGGGCGGGGAGTTTTTGCTGTAGGTCTCGGAAGTCTTTTCGCGCTCGTCAAAGTCCATGTCCACCGTGACTTCGGCACGGAACCCGTCCTTGCCGGCGAGGGGCTCCAGAATCACGGCGAGACGACGGGTCAGCGCTGACTCCAGTTCGGCGGTGTACTTGATTTGAGAAGCGTCCAGGCCAGCCTGGCGCATGGGGTTGGGTGACACGATGCCGCCATCGGCATCCATGATGGACACATCCTGCGCCTGCATGCCCGGCACCGAGGAACTGACCAGACGCGAGATGGCCCCGACCTGCGCGGGGTCGAGCACACGCCCCGCATGCAGTTTCACCACCACCGAGGCGGTCGGGTGCTCTTGTTCGCGCACAAACGCCGTCTGCTTGGGAACGGCCAGGTGGACCCGCGCCGACTTCACCTGCCCCAGGGAAGAAATGCTGCGCGCCAGTTCGCCCTCCAGGCCACGCAGATAGTTGATGCGCTCGACGAACTGACTGGTCCCGAATTTCTGGTTTTCCAGCAATTCGAAGCCCACGTTACCGGCCTTGGGCAGGCCTTGCCCCGCCAGTTTCAAGCGGGTTTCGTAGACCGCAGACTGCGGCACCATGATGGCCGCCCCCCCTTCGGTGAACTGGTAGGGCACGTTCATCTGCTGCAAGGAAGCGATGATGGCCGCACCATCGGTATCACTGACGTTGGAATACAACACACGAAAGCCCTGCTGGCTGCGCGTGGACATGGCCGAGAAGACCAGCAGGGCAGCGATCACCACCACACCCAGGCCAAACATGATGCGTTGGTTCAGGCTCATCGCCTGAAAACGTTGCTTGAGTTGAGCCTGCCAGTTCGGTAGCAGGGCTTCAGTTAAGGGAGATGAGGTCGATTCAGATGTAGCCATAGTTGGGCCAGTTGTCCGCATCGCCTAAGAGAGGGACTGACAAAAGTTGAGACACGAGACGCACTTCTCGAAGTTGTCACTTTTTCATAATAGCGCACGTCACATATCATTGTAAATAATTTAGAATTTTCCCGACATGCCACCCACGCCCTCCCCTGACGAGTTGCACCACCCCGAATGGTTGGGTGCCTGGATCGGCGACATGCGGGTCGCCTTCCCCACAGCCGTCATTCACGCGGTCTTTAGTACTCACAAGAAGCCGCACGCCGACACCGCTATCGCGCCGCTGGATGTCGAGGTGCATGCAGGTGTCCCGGTCTTCCTGATGCACTTGGCCGAGTGGCTGCCGCACCAGTTCGAATCCACCCAACCCCTGCCCGTTGCCCGCGTCACGGGCGAGCAGGAAGGCCCCTGGGTTGTGGCCTTTCAACCGCTGGGCACCGAGTCACAACCCCATGCACCGTGTGTGGGCTGCCGGGTTGAAGGTATCCGTGGCCCCTTCCGGGGAGATTCGGTGGACGGCCACATCCACTTTGATGGTGTGCCATGGCCCACCTGGACACCACGGCAACCTGCATGAACTCCTCCCGCCCAGAACACCCTCTTCCCCTGCTGGCCAACCCTCGGGCATGGCGCTGGGGCGCTGGTGCCGGTCTCTTCGCCACCGCCTTGTGGCTGATGGGCAGTTGGGCCGCCCTGAGCGGGCGGTGGCCCCTGGGCTATGAGGTGGATGTGGGCGCCACCTTGTTGTGTGCCGTTGTCCTGCTGGTCTTCGGGCTGCTGGCCACGTGGCGTGGCTGGCAACTCGGTGTTGAGGAGATGCAGGCCGCCCACAAGTTGTGGTTGTCGGTGTTGCTGGTTCGTCGCGACGAGGCCGAACAGGCCGCCGAGGCCATTGACGCCTTGTGCGATGCACTCGAAGCGCTGCAACGTGCCTGGCAACCCGTTTCCGCGCAAGCCCCACACGCCTTGGCACCCGATGCCGCTCGCCTGGACCACATCAGCCCCGATCTCCAGCCCCTGCTGTCGCGTCAGTCAGACCTCACCCAGCACATGAAATCCTTGCAAGCACGCCTGGTCAACCTCCAGGTCAAGTTTGGTCGGGGTGAACCGCTGGAAGCACTGGCCTACGACTTGCAGCCGCTGTCCGATGAATATCGCCAGCTCGACGCCACCCTGAACCTGCTGTTCAATGAGTTGCAAGCCACCGACACGTCGCGCCGCGACCAACTCCAGCAATACCGACAGCACCTGGCCTCGCAAGACCCCTATGCCCCCTGGCGCTCCTTGCTGGAGACGGCCCTGACACAGCTCGAGCAGGCGCGAATCCTGTTGGCGAGCAGCCTGGACCAGACACCCTCGGGGCGACCCGCCCACATCGACCAGTTCCTAGGCCTGCGCCCCTGAAGCATGTCCGACACCACACGGCACGATCACCTGGCCTTGCTCCTGGCCGACGCCGAACGAGCCCTGGATGGGCTGCGTCTCAGCCTGGGGCAACCGCTGCAGGACATGCCCCAAGCAGCCCTGCATGCGCTCGACCTGGCCACAGCCCTCTCCCGACTGAGCCTGGCTGCGCAGGCGGACGTGATGCAAGCCCTGGCACAGGAACTCTCGCTGGGGCATCCTACCGTGCTCGGTCTGGCACGGGACATCGTGACCGCCCTGGAACTCACCCTGCAAGAGTTCACCCAGGCCAGCACGCGTCCCGACCCGCAGCAGCCCCTGCCGCAATGGGCCGAATGGAAACGCCAACTGACGTCGGCCGGTCCCACGGCCTCGGAGTCGGCGGCCTGGGACAGCTTGTCCACGGCATCAGCACCCGCCATTCGGGGTTTTGCCACCCTGTCGACTGACTCGACAGCCGCCAACCCGATACGCCAGCAAGGACTCGACTTGCTGCAGCACGCCCGCATGCTGAACCTGCGCCCGGATGAGCGCTCACGACGCGCGCTCGATGCCGTGCTGGCAGAGTTGCAGGACCGCACCTGCCGTCTCGACCAGGTTCCGTTGCGCAACCTGTACAACCAGGCCCATCACCATGTGGACGATGCCTGGGCCGACCAGGACATCGTGCGCGGGCTGCAACAGCTGCAACCCCTGGCGCTGCGCTCTCGCAGCATTCAGGTGGAGTCGCGAGGGTTGCTGGTTTTCATCGACTGGACCGGGCTGGCGTTGACGCCCCAGGAACTGCACAGCGCGGGCCGGGTTCTCAATCGCCTGGGAGGCAGTGTGGCGGAGCATTTGCAAGGCTACCGGGTGTGTCTGCCCTGCAGCCTGAGGCGCATGAGTTGTATGGCCTTCATGATGGGAGGGCGTCGCTACGCCGTGAGCGCCGCGCAATGTCCGACCGCCCCCCTCACCCTGGAACACGAGGCCCCGGCCGATATTCGTCTGATCCTGCGCCTGGGCGAGCAGGCCCTGACACTCCAACCCGATGACTGGTTGGGCTCGCGCCCGATGAATATCCACCCCGTTCCAGCAGGCGTGACCACCCCTGACGGCGTGAGCCAGGTGGCCCTGGATGGTGAAGGCCAGGTGTACCTGTGGTTTGATCGGGCCGGATGAAGCGTTGTCTTTCCCTGGCGTGGCTGGGTCTGATGGCCGGGTGTCTCAGTGCGGGGCTGCAGGCGCAGCCCCTTCCGCCCGGCGTCACCACACAGGCTGACTCAGCGGTTCGGGAGTTTTTGCGCCAGCATGCGTCGTTGCACCAGCGGTCTTTCACGGTCCAATGGAAACCCCTGACGCAGCGCATCCCCCTGTGTCCGCAACTCCCCGTGGCGGAGTTGGCGCGCCGGGAGCGGGCCTGGGGAGCGCTCACCCTGCGCCTGTCGTGCGAATCCGCATCCCCCCCGTGGTCGCGCGCCCTGGCACTGGTGGTGCAGGTGCAAGGACGTTACCCCGTGGCCCGGCGCCCTTTGCGACCAGGCACCGTTGTCCAGCCCGATGACCTCGAATGGCGGGAGGGCGATATCGCCCGCTTTGGCGAACCCTTGCCCGAAGCATTGCAGGCCCTGGAAGGGCTGGAGCTGTTCCGGTCTGTCGCGGCCGGGGCGGCGCTGCGGCTAAACGATTTTCGGCCGATCGCCGTCATACGATCGGGTGATCTTGTCAGCCTGAGCCTCAAGGGGCAAGGGTTTGAAATGATCACCACAGGGTATGCACTGGGTGACGCCGCCATTGGTGTTACAGTGCGTATCAAGACCCTGGAGGGCAAAATTCTGCAGGGAAAAGCAGTGTCACCAGGCAAAGTGGAAGCCGTTCTGGACTGAGGTGTAACCCGATGGTTAACAAAATCAGCACAAACCAGACTCCCTTGACATCCCCCGTCAAGGGAATGCCTGCGCCTGAGGCAGGCATTTTGGGCAACGCCCCCCTGGACAAGCCTGCCGCCACCCCACAACCCGCCTCCCAACTGCACCTGAGCGAATCGGTCAATGTCTCGACAGCCGCGGCCCATGCCGGTGTGCTGGACGACCCGTTTGATGCTCAACTGGTCCAGGAAATTCGTCAGCGCATCGACAGCGGCAGCTTCCAGATCGATTTCAACGAGGTGGCGTCCAACCTCCTGCGCGAGGCCATCAGCGGCGCTCAGTCTGCGCGCCGCTGAATCTTCTCCTTCGCCGACCGCTGCCATGCAGATTCACCCACTGCTCGATGAGGTGGTTCTGGCTGTGTCCAGCCTGCGGCAGTTGCTCGAACAGCAGCGTCTCACTGAACTGGAGTCGGCCCTGGTCAGCACGCAACAGGCGGTGAACAAGCTCAATGCCTACCCCGGCGGCGTGGCCGGCCTGCGCTCCGCCATCGACGCCCTGCCCGACGACTTGCGTGAGCCAGCGCTGGCCAAACTGCAACGTGCCAAGCAGGACTATGACATCAACGCCGAACTGATCCGGTTGGCCATGCAGCGCAATGCCGCGCTGCAGGCCTATGCGGCCCAGTCGTCGGCAGCGGCCACCTACTCCAGCGAGGGCGGCGTGTCCATGGTGAACACCGGCAGTCTGCTCGGCAAATTCTGAGACGGCACCAGCCGGCAGGCTCAGGCCTGGCCCATCAAGGCCCGGATGGCGATCATGGCTTCGGTGTGCAACTGACTGATGCGCCCGGGTGTCAGGCTCATCACGGCGGCGATTTCGCGGTAGGACAGGTCTTCCTGGTAGTGCAAGGCCATGACCATCTGCTGCTTGTCGGGCAGTCGCTTGAGAATATCCACGATGCGCAGCATGAACTGGCGAGACGCCAATAACTGCATCGGGTCGCCGTAGGGGTCCGTGGGCAGCATGTCCTCAGGAACCTCATCCAGCGGCAGCACGTTCACCAGGGAGTCCACAATCCCGTGGTAATCCTCCAGCGGCATTTCCAGCGCATCGGCCACCTCCTGCTCGGAGGGCACGCGCCCGAGCACCTGCTCCAAGCGGCGCGTCGTCTTCTCCAGCAGGTCCAGTTTGTCGCGTTGATGCCGGGGCAACAGGTCATCGCGCCGGCAGGCATCGTAGATGGCCCCCCGAATGCGGGTCGAGGCGTAGGCCTCGAAGCTGAGGTTCGGCTGGGGCTTGTATCGCTGAATCGCGTCAAGCAGGCCGGTCATCCCCTCCTGAAACAGGTCATCCAGTTCAACGTTGGCCGGCAAACGCGAACAGATGTGCGACGCGATGCGACGCACCAGTGCGGTGTGTTGCCGGATCAGTTCCTCCGGATCGAGCGCTGGGTAGGCCGCCATGTCAACCCTGGCAGATGTGAGCCAGTATCAGGTCCCGCAATTCCAGCGGATGATCCCAGGCGCTGGACAGGGCCCCTTGCGGAAATTGCGAGGAGACATGGCCCAGCCACTGAACCGACTGCCCCAACAGCGGCTCTGCCGATGCGGCGAGCCGCTCAAAAGCCGTCTGGTCTGCATCCCCGCCCACCAGCACCACGCTCCAACTCGCTGCACGTTGCTGCGATTGCACCTTCACCATCCAGTCGCGGGTCTGGTTGAGGTCTTCTTCACCGCAAGCCGTCAGCACCGTGTGGTGGATGGCATCGTGATAGTGCTGCAATGAACGCCCCATGGCGACCGACAGACACAGGAGCACGCGATCAAACACCATGCCACTGTCTTGCAGGCGTTGCATCAAAGTGGGGAACACCTTGGCGGGAGCACGGGCAAGACGCCGTGAGAGGCCATACCAGAGGTGCGGGTTGAGCGACTGCAGGCCCGAAGCCAACGGCACGTGGTTCATCAGGCTTTGCGAAAGATCGAACCGAACCGGGCAGGGCAATGGCCAGTCCTGGCGCAAGGACAGGTCGAATTCGTCGATCCAGGCAATGTTGAGACCCCGCTCCACCATCGCATGCGCCAGCACCTGGGCGATGGGCAGCACGATGGCTTCGCGCCGGGGGCACGACAGGGCGTGGAACCGGGGCGGCGCGGCCGGTGCAAACAATTCGCGCAAACCGCTGGCCTGGTCTTGTCGGGTATCTCGATGCATGGCCACCTCAGCGCACGGGCTTCCATTGACTCAGTTGATCCGCCATCAGCGCAGGCAACTGGTCATTGCCCAGCGACATGTCCTCGCCCAACACACGGGGGTGCAGGGCGCGGTGACTGAGGTAGGGCAGGTTGGCCGGACTCAGGTCTTCGGGGACACGCTGGCCATTGGCCAGGAACATCAGCGGCAACTGGTGACGGATCAGGCAGTCGACGGCGGGACCGAGTTGAGCGGCCTCATCGGTTTTGGTGATCAGGGCCGCCAGGATAGAGCCCCCTTGAGCACTGCGTGCCGCCTGCTGGTGCATGAGGATCACGTCCTCCTGCGTGCGCAAGTCGGTCGTGCTGCTCACCACCAGAATGCGCTTGAGTTCAGGGGCCCCTTGCTGCAACAACTGGGACTGCTCCAGCATCCGGATATCGCGCTGGTTGACGCCCGTGGTGTCGAGCAGCACGATGTGCCGCTGGCCCAGCGTCTTGATCTTGGCGGCCAGGTCCTCGCTGTCACGCAACGTGGCCACGGGCACGCCGATGATCTTGGCATAGACCTGCAATTGCTCCTGCGCTCCGATACGAAACGTGTCGGTGGTGAGAAGGGCGAGTTGATCGCGGCCGTAGCGCAACACGCAACGCGCGGCGATCTTGGCGATCGCCGTGGTTTTGCCCACACCGGTCGGTCCCACAAAGGCAAAGATGCCCCCCGGGTCAAACACCGACAAGGGATCCACCACCTGCAAGCGGCTCTCGATTTGCTGCTGCAACGCCTGATGCACGGCTTGCGCCGATGGCAACTCGGTCGGCAGCGCCTTGACGATGTCGCCGCACAACGACGGCGAAAAGCCCGCATGCAACATGAGCCGCAAGGCTTCGGCCTGACGGGGTGAATGCTCCTGCATCTCGCCCCAGACCTTTTCAGACAGATGTGTCTGCAACAGTTGCTTGACCTGCGCGAACTCGGCGAGCAAATGGTCCATCTCTGCCGCCGATACCGCCTGTGCGGTTCCCGCAGCCGGGACATGCGCCAACGGCGAGGGCGTTTTCACAAATGGCGTGGCCTTGACAGGCTCTGGCGTCAGCGCTCGCACCGGCGCTTCAACGGACACTTTCTTGCTCCCCGCCGGCTCCAGCCGGCTGTCGGACAGCAAGGCCAGATCACCCGGGGTGATCGCAATGATCTCCACCCCTTGTGCTGTATCGCGCGTGGTCAGCACGATGGCATCGCCGCCCAGTTGCTGGGTGACCAGCTTGAGGGCTTCGGTGACATTGGGAGCGAGAAATTTTTGTGGGTTCATGCCAGTGGTTCAATTCGCGGCCGGCTCACCCTTGGGCAGCCTGCGAGCACAACATGCGCTCGAAGCTCAGATGCAGGGTCAACGGCAGTTCGGAGAGCGACAGCACAGAGGCCTGACTGCGGACCTTCTTGACGATGCGTGACAGGGTCAGACGGGACTTGCCACTGCAGACAATGACGAGCGGCAAATTTTTGGCCTCCATGGCATCCACCCCGCTGGCGACCTCCTGGACCAGCAGGCGCATCAGGGACGGCTCGATGACCCCATCCGGGGCCACCGCAGCGTTGCCAATCGCCTGTTCGATCAGCCGCTCGAATTCCGGTTGAATGCCCAGCACCCTCACCTCGGTGCTGTCCCCCAGGGCACGCTGCACGATGACGCGATGCAACCCTTGACGCACATGCGGCAGGATGTCCAACGCGTCGGGCGTCTTGGGCGCATGCTCGGCGGCCACCTCGATGATGGTGCGAAGGTCTTTGACCGGCACGCCCTCTTCCAGCAGCAGTTCGAGCAAGCGCTGCAACAGCGCCACGGACACGATCTTGGGCACAACGTCCTCGACCAGTTTGGGGAAGCTGCTCTTGAAATGCTCCAGCAATTCCTGGGTTTCCTGACGCCCCAGCAATTCATTCGAATGCCGCCGGATGAGGGTATCCAGGTGGGTGGCCATCACCACGGCCGGCTCCACCACCGTGTGCCCCAGGCTGATGGCCGCGTCACGGGCGGTGCGCTCGATCCAGGTGGCGGGCATGCCGAATGAAGGATCGCGCACCTGCAAGCCCGGCATGGGCTCGGCCCCTTCGGGCGCAATCGCCAGCAACCGGTCTGGCAAACACTGCCCTCGGCCGACTTCTCCGCCGTACACCAGGAAACGGTATGTCTCGGCGGGCAACTGGAGGTTGTCCCGGATGTGCACCGACGGCGTGAGAAAGCCGATGTCGGCAATGAACTTGCGACGGATGGCGCGAATGCGTTTGATCAGGTCGCTGTCCTCGCCCTTGTCCACCATCGGAATCAGTCGGTAGGGCAATTCCAGACACAGGGGTTCAACCACGGGCACATCTTCCCACCCCAGTTCCTGACGTTCGGTGACGGGCACTTGTGCGGCCGCCTCGGCGCTTTGCTGAATCTGTTTTCGCAACAACCAGGACAAGCCCGCAAACAACGCGGCAAAGCCCAGAAAAACCAGGTGCGGCATGCCCGGCAAGACACCCAGGCTGGCCAGCACGGCGGCGGCGACCAGCAAGGCGCTCTGGTTGTTCTTGAACTGGTTGGTCAACTGCGCCGAGAAGTTGTCCTCGGTTGCCACGCGTGTCACCAAAATACCTGCGGCCGTGGAAATGATGAGGGCCGGCACTTGCGCGACCAGGCCGTCGCCAATCGTGAGCGCTCCATAGGTTTGCAACGCGTTGGCAAAGCTCAGATCGTGGGCCAGCACACCCGTGGCGATCCCGCCGATCAGGTTGATCAGCAAGATCAGGATGCCGGCGATCGCATCGCCGCGCACAAACTTGGATGCGCCGTCCATGGATCCGTAAAAGTCGGCCTCCTGCGCCACATCGGCACGGCGCTGCTTGGCCTCTTCCTGGCGAATCAGACCGGCATTCAGGTCGGCGTCGATGGCCATTTGCTTACCCGGCATCGAGTCCAGCGCAAAACGGGCCGACACTTCGGCCACCCGGCCTGAGCCTTTGGTGATCACCACGAAATTGATGATGGTGATGACGATGAAGATCACGATTCCCACGGTGAAGCTGCCACCAATCAGGAACTTGCCAAAGGCTTCAATCACCTGCCCGGCGGCATCCGCCCCGGTGTGCCCCTTGAGCAACACGATCCGCGTGGAGGCCACGTTCAGCGAGAGGCGCAACAGCGTGGTCACCAGCAACAGCGTGGGAAAGGCGATGAAATCCTTGAAACTGCGGATATTCAGGGCTGCGATCAGCACCAGAATCGACAGACCGATATTGAAGGTGAAGAGCAGGTCGAGCAGCAGTGCCGGCAAGGGCACCAGCATCATCACCAGAATCAGCAACACCAGCAAAGGCACCGCGACCTGCGCCGACGGCGCCTTCAGGCGGGTGACAAAAGTGCTTAAGGTGCTCATTGAGGGCAAAAGTGTAAACAATCTTACCAAGCCCCGAACCGATGTTTATCACGTTAATGAATACTTATTCAGTCTTTTTGCCGTCGGTTGTCGCCTTTCTGAGAAGTTCCCTCGAATTGTCCTAAACGCTTGGACCCGGTTTGCCGTAACCACAGGTGTCAGGGTTGAAGGAATTCTCCTTCCACCCCCCGCAACAGATCAGTCACTCGTAGGAGAAACGACATGCCCGCCGTCATCTATACCAACCAAGCTTCCCTGATGGCCCAGAAAGGCTTGCTCGGAGCGCAGAACTCCCTGGCCTTGTCGGTGGAGCGCCTGTCGTCGGGCTTGCGCATCAACCGCGCCAAGGATGATGCTGCCGGCTTGGGCGTGGGTGAGAACCTGCAAAAGCAGTTGAACGGTGTCAAGCAAGGTATCAACAACCTGAACGACGCGATTTCGATGGCGCAAACGGCTGAAGGCGCGTTGCAG
>CALBSC010000094.1 GCA_937927685.1 uncultured Burkholderiales bacterium
GTACCCGCTGATAACTGGGCTGGCTGCGAACACTGGCCCCGGTGATGAGCATGGGCTTGCGGATGCCCAGTGTCTTCAACTGCGCGGGCAACAGGCTCAGTGCATCCGCCTGCATCAAGGTGGTGCTGTCACGCTCGCGATGCGCAAATCCGCGAACCCCGTGGTCGACTGAGGACGATGCCACCGGTGCGCCATGACTCAGGCCGGATGCCATGGCTCTCATTCCTTGATCTGTGCAAGTTTGATCAATTGCGACCAGCGTGCATGGTCTTTCTTGAGCCACTCCCGGTATTCCTGCGGGGTGGAGGCCACCGACACAGCGCCCAGTTGCTGCAGGCGTTGCTGCACGGCAGGTTTTTTCAGGGCGTCACGGATGGCGCCGGCCAGTTTGTCCAGTACGGGTGCCGGGGTGCCGGTGGGCGCCATGAAACCAACCGGACCCACATAGTCTTCAAAACCAGGAAATCCCACCTCGGCCGTGGTGGGCACCTGTGGTGTGTCCGGATGGCGTTTGGCAGTGGTGATGGCGAGCAGTCGCAACTGCTTTTGGGCCTCGCGTTCAGCCATGCCGATCATGGGGTAGAACATGAAGTCCACCCGTCCGGCCATCACCTCGGTCATGGCCGGTGCATTGCCCTTGAACGGCACGTGAATCATGTCGGTCTGCGACTGCACCGCGAGCAAAGCGGCAGCCAGGTGTGCGGAACCGCCATTGCCAGCCGACCCGTAGCTCACACTGCCAGGTTGGTTCTTGGCCTTCGCGACCAGTTCGGCCACGCTCTTGAAAGGGCTGTTGTATCCCACGACCAGGTATTGCGGCAGCACCACCGCCAGGCTGATCGGCGCAAAGTCTTTCTCTGGGTCGTATTTGACGCGGCCCTGGCCCAGAATGGCGTTGACGTTGTGCGACAAGGTGTTGACGATCAGGGTGTAGCCATCCGCGGGAGAGCCGGCGACAAATTCAGTGGCGATGTTGCCGTTGGCGCCCGCACGGTTTTCCACCACCACGCTTTGGCCGAGGGTGCCAGTGATTTCTTGGGCCACCATGCGTGCGATCACGTCGGTGGGGCCGCCCGCCGCATAGCCCACGATGAAGCGAATTGGTTTGTTCGGAAAGTCGGTTTGGGCTTGACCCGGTGTGGCCCACCAGGGCATCAAGGCCAATAGGGCCGTGCCTAGCAGTTGTCGTTTGAACATAAGCTTCTCCTTCAAGTCAGGGTCTATCCATGGGCCGCATGGGTTGGTGTTAACAGATCGCGGCTCCACTGACTGGCATCAGTGAGGCCGCACAGTTGCATGGTGCGTTGGTACTCGTCACGCAAAATCTCTAGCGCCCGGCGTGCACCGGGTTCTCCCGCTGCGATAGCACCATACAGGGAGGCACGGCCGCACAGCACGCCGCGCGCGCCCAGCGCCAGGGCCATGGCCACATCCCCCCCATGCCGAATGCCGCCATCCATCCAGACTTCGCAGCGATGCCCGACGGCCTGTACCACTTCGGGCAGGCAGTCCAGACTGCCCCGGGCGCCATCAAGCTGGCGCCCGCCGTGGTTGGAGACCACCAGCATGTCAGCGCCTGCCTCCACAGCCAGCATGGCGTCGTCGCCGCGCGCAATCCCTTTGACGATCAATTTTCCCTTCCAGCGGTCGCGCACCTCGCGCAAGCGCGCCAGGTCAAAACCGGCGTCATAGCCGCGACCGACCGTGGAAGCAATGGCCGTGTTGGTGGCCAGGGCTGACGACTGGGTGCGAGCCATGCCACGCAGGTTTTCCATCACGGGCATGCCATGTTGCAACAACTGCACAAGCCACCGGGGGTGTTGCAAGGCATCCGCGATGTTGCGTGGACTGAACTTGAACGGGACGGAAAAGTGGTTGTGGAAATCGCGTACACGCTTGCCCCCCACGGCCAGGTCCACCGTGATGATCAGCGCTTCGAACCCCGCAGACTCGGCGCGTTGCAACAACTGCCAGAAATAGTCCCGGTCTTTGAGGACATAGGCCTGAAACCACAGACGCCCCCCGGCTTGTTCGGCCACGGTTTCGATCAAGGTGGTGGCGCTGCTGGACAGCGCATAGGGGATACCCGCCGCGCGTGCAGCTCGGGCCAGTCCCAACTCGGCGTCCGGATGACCAAAGCGGCCTGCACCGGTGGGCGCGATGGCCATGGGCAGCTGGGCGGGTTGTCCCAGAATAGTGACATCCAGTTTCGGCTGACTCACGTCACGCAGCACATGCGGTCGCCAGGCCCAATGCGAAAAGGCCTGACGGTTGGCGCTCAGGGTGAGTTCCTGCTCGGCGCCCCCATCAAAAAATTCGAAAATGAAACGCGGCAGCCGCCGGCGCGCGAGCTGTCTCAGGTCTTCAATGACATAACAGTCCTGAAGACGGCGAGGTGCTCTGCGGAGGGCATCGGCGCTGTGCATGGGGGTATTGTGCAATCAAACACCTGGCGCCTTGCGTGGGAGTTGTCGTCTCGTCGACTCATCGGGTGTCCACCAGGCGTGGGCAAAGTGCGCAGGGACACGGGGCGGGACGAGTCACCTGCAGTACGCTGACACGCCCTTGCAGGGGGGACTCTGTTGCACAATCTGTGATCAGGCATCGTCCCTGGCACACGGCTGAACAGGTCGCCAGGCGCCAGCGGGGCATGCACAACAGGAGAGTTCGCCCATGTCGTGCAGCACAGAGCACACCGTATCCGTTTCCCGCTTGACGGGAAAGCCACGCGTCTGGCCCGAAGAAGGCTATACCCGAACCCCTTACTGGGCCTACACAGACCCCGACCTCTACATCCAGGAGCAGGCCCGCATTTTTCGTGGACCGGTGTGGAACTATGTGGGCCTGGAGGCCGAAGTGCCCGAGCCCGGCAGCTACAAAACCACGTTCATTGGCGATACCCCGGTGGTGCTGACCCGTGCCCAGGATGGCCGCCTGCATGCCATGGTGAACCGCTGCGCGCACCGGGGCAACCTGGTGTGTCGCGAGCCGTTTGGCTCGGCCAAGCGCCTGTATTGCGTTTACCACGCCTGGTCATTCACCCTGGAAGGCGACCTGAGCAATGCGGCGTTCAGCCAGGGATTGCGCGGCGAGGGCGGTTTGCCCAAGGATTTCGACAAGTCGCAGCACGGCTTGCGCAAACTGCGCGTGGAGACCCTCTGCGGGCTGGTGTTTGCCACCTTCTCGGACGACGTGGAGCCCCTGGAGTCCTGGCTGGGTGAGGTGGCGCAAGGCATTCGGCGCGTGCTCACGCGCCCGCTCAAGGTGCTGGGCTACGACACGCAGCGCATCCACGCCAACTGGAAGGCTTACCACGAGAACCCGCGCGACTCTTATCACGCCAATATCCTGCACACCTTCTACGGCACATTCGGTCTTTCCCGCATGTCGCAGGAGTCCGGCATGGTGCTGGACAAGTCGGGGCGGCATGTCTACTTCTACACCAAGGCTGGCACCGAAAAGAATTCGACCGATTACGACAAGACCGCCAGTGATTTGCGTTCGCACAACGATCAACTGACCCTGGAAGATCCGAGTATTCTCAAGTGGAAGGATGAAGTCGGCGATGGGGTGAGTGTGCAGATTCTCAACACCTGCCCGTCCTTCGTGCTGCACCAGATCGCCAACAGCCTGGCCACGCGACAGTTGATTCCGCGGGGCGTGGACCAGTCGGATCTGGTGTGGACCTACTTCGGCTTTGAGGACGATGACGACGAGATGACCCGGCTGCGGCTCACCCAGGTCAACCTGGTGGGGTCAGCCGGCATGGTGTCGGTCGAGGACGCCGCCGTGTGCGAGATGATGCAACGCGCGTTTGCTGACGGCGAGGAGGGCACCTCCTTCATCGAGATGGGCGGCAGGACGCTGGAGAGCGGTGGCTCGAGCAAGCTGTCCGAGCGGGCGATTCGCAACTTCTGGCACAACTACCGCCAATACATGGGGCTGTGATCATGCGTGACCCGAATTCCCCCGCCGCGACCTCTTGGCAGGAGCGTCTGGCCTTGCACCGCGAACATGCGGACACCGTGTCCTACCTGCTGGCTGAATGGGCCCATGCCATTGACCAGAACCGTGTCGAGGAGATTGCCACCCTGATGCTGCCCCAGGGTCGCTACACCGTGACCTCGCGCTTCAACCACGACCGTGGACTGCCGATGGCCATCATCGATGCGCACAGTGCCGCCCAATTGCGCGACCGCATCAAGTCCATGCGCCTGGCCAACATCTACCAGCCGCAATGCTATCGCCATGTGCTGAGTGCCATCCAGGTCACGGGACAGGATGCCTCAGGGCTGCTCCAGGTTCGATCGAGCTTTGCGGTGGTGCGCACGCTGGAGATGATGGGTGATAGCCTGCTGTTTGCCAGCGGTGAGTGTCATGACCTGATTGATGTGACGGGCGATGCGCCCCGGTTTGCACAACGGCGCATGATTTTTGATTCCCGAGCCGTCGAGACGCTCATGGTCATCCCCCTTTGAGGAGAAGCGTGTGTCACATCCTGTCGTTTTTCGTCGTGCTCTCTGGTGTGGGTTGATGGGGCTGTTGCTTGCGCTGACGGCGCAGGCCCAAACACCCTCGCCGGACTGGCCCACCCGTCCCATTCGCATGATCGTACCCAATCCGGCGGGCGGCACCGCCGATGTCTTGCCGCGCATGATCGCCGAGCCCCTGGCGCAACGTCTGGGACAGCCCGTGGTGGTGGAAAACCGTCCCGGGGCGGCGGGCAATATCGGCGCCGAATTCGTCTACAACGCCGAGCCCGATGGGTACACCTGGCTGGCGGCCCCGCCGCCCTCGCTCACCGTCAACCCGAGCCTGTATCCCAAGCTGAACCACGATCCCAGCAGGTTTGCCCCCATCACGGTGATTGCCACGGTGCCCAACGCGCTGTTGATTCACCCCTCGTTGCCGGTCAACACCTTGCAGGAGTTCCTGGCCTACCTGAAAGCCAATCCCGACAAGCTGAGCTATGCCTCGCAGGGCAACGGCTCGACCTCACACCTCACCGCCGAGTTGTTCAAACTCAAGACCGGCCTGAAACTGCAGCATGTGCCCTACAAAGGCGACGCACCGGCGGTGGCCGACTTGCTGGCCGGCCATGTCCAGGTGATGTTTGGCAACGTGGCGGCCGGCATGTCCCACGTGCGTAACGGCAAGTTGCGTGTGCTGGCAGTGACCAGTCCGAAGCGCTTGCCCGCGCATCCGCAATTGCCTGCGTTGAATGAGGTGGTTCCGGGCGTGGTGGCGGTCACCTGGTTTGGCATCGTGGCGCCTCCCGGCACGCCGCTGGCCATCACCCGCAAAGTCTCTCTGATGGTGTCGGACATTCTCAAAACGCCCGAGATGGTGCGCAAGTTTGCCGAGGCCGGTGCCGATCCAGTGGGCAACACCCCGGACGAGATGGACAAGTGGATGCGCGAGGATGCCGACCGCTGGCGCTTGGTGATCCGCGCAGCCAATATCAAGATCGATTGAGTTTCATCGGACCGACACACCCACCGTGTCTGATACCGACCTTTGCAGGAGTGAACGTATGAAGACCCTGATTCGCTGGACAGTGGCGCTCAGCGCCGTGGTGATGACAGCGACCGCCTGGGCCCAGGCACCCTATCCCAATGGACCGATCAGCCTGGTGGTGCCGTTTGCCCCGGGCAGCGGGACGGACGCGGTGGCCCGCATCGTGGTCAAGAAACTGGGCGAACGTCTCAACCAGACGGTGCTGGTGGACAACAAGGCTGGCGCCAACGGACAGATCGCCGCCAACTTCGTGGCCAAGGCCAAGCCGGATGGCTACACCTTGCTCATGACCACCAACACCTCGCACTCGGCCAACCCCAATCTGGTGAAGGACCTCAAGTACGATCCGATCAAGGACTTCACGCCCATTGCGCGCGTGGGTGAGTTGCCCTTTGCCCTGATGGTGAGCGCCAAGGATCCGGCCAGGAACATGGCCGAGTGGCTCACCTATGCACGCGCCAACCCGGGCAAGCTGTCCTACGCCACGCCCAACAGCACCTCGCTGGTGTCGTCGGAAACCATCAAGCGCATCGGCAAGGTGGATGTGCTGGGCGTGCCCTACAAGTCCAGTCCGCAGGCGTTGACCGACCTCATCAGCGGCGTGATCCAGATGTATGTGTCCGATGTGGGCTCCAGCATGGGCATGATCAAGGCAGGCACCGTGCGCGTGCTGGCGGTGACCACCAAGCAGCCCTTGTCTTCGTTACCGGGGGTGCCCCCCATCGCTGAATCGATACCGGGCTTTGACCTCACCTCCTGGAATGGCATCTTCGGCCCTGCCGGGGTACCCCGTGAGGTGGTTGACAAGCTCAACACGGAATTACAGGCCGTGCTGGCTGACAAGGACGTTCAGGCCCAACTCAAGCAAATCGGTTTTGAAGTGTGGCCGAGCAAAACGCCCGAAGAGTTTTCGCGCTACGTGTCGGACCAGCTGGCGCACTGGGCCGGGATGATTCGCCAGGCAGGCATTCGGGCGGAATGAGCCACACACCGCACAGCGCCACAGGCGCTTCCTCGGGGCCGCTGGCCGGGGTGCGCATTCTTGACCTCACCACGGTCATCCTGGGGCCGTTTGCCACCCAGATCCTGGCGCAACTGGGGGCCGAGATCATCAAGGTCGAATCGCGTGAGGGTGACAACATGCGGCATGTGGGGCCGATGCACCACCCTGGCATGGGCCATATCTTCCTCAATGCCAATGCCGGCAAACACAGCGTGGTGCTTGATCTCAAGCACCCCCAGGGTCGCGAGGCCGCGCTGCGCATTGCGGACGGTTGCGATGTGCTCATCAGCAATGTGCGGCCCCAGGCTTTGGCACGCCTCGGTCTGGATTACGACAGCGTGAAGCAACGCAACCCGCGGCTGATTCATGTCAGCTGTTGCGGTTTTGACCAGGCCGGGCCGGATGCCGCCCGCCCGGCCTACGATGACTTGATCCAGGGCGCGACCGGTATTCCCTGGTTGATGCAAGCCTATGGCAACCCGCAACCGGCCTATGCGCCCACCACCTTGTCCGATCGCGTGACGGGCTTGCACACGGTGTATGCGGTGACCACCGCGTTGTACGCGCGCAGCCAGACCGGGGTGGGGCAGGCAGTGGTGGTGCCCATGTTCGAAGCGATGGCGCAGTTCATCCTGGGTGACCACATGGCGGGGCTGACCTTCGAGCCGCCCCGGGGCGAGCCGGGTTACGCGCGACTGCTCACACCGCACCGCAAACCCTATGCGACGCAGGATGGCATGTTGTGCGTGCTGATTTACAACGACAAGCATTGGCAGAACTTCTTTGCGGCCATTGGCGAATCCGAGGGGTTGGGGCGCGACCCGCGTTTCATCACCCACAGTGCTCGGGCCGAGCACATTGATGCGGTGTACGAGCAGGTGGGTCGCCTCATGAAGACCCGCACCAACGCGCAATGGCGTGAACTGCTGGACCAGGCCGACGTGCCCAACATGCCCATGAACAGCCCGGCCGACTTGCTGAACAACCCTCAGTTGCGCGCCACCGGCTTTGTGCAGGAGGAAGTCCATCCTACCGAGGGGACGATCCACACCCTGGGCCATCCCACCCAGTGGTCGCAGACCCCCCCGGCCCGACACCTGAGCCCCGCTCCCCGCCTGGGCGAGCACACCCGCGAAGTCTTGGCCCGAGCGGGCTATTCGACGGCCGACATCGAGGCCATGCTGAACAACGGAGCCTGCCATGACGACACCTGAAACCCTCCAACGCCCGGGCCCACGCAATTTGGTGCGGCAAGCCGATGTGCCGGCCTATCAACCCGCCAACCACCACCACACCTTCAACCAGCGTCTGATCGGGCCCGAGACCGTGGGCGCGCGCCAGATGGAAATGCTGATCGGCACCTTGCACAAAGGCGGTGGCGCCTTGCCGCATGCGCACCCGGGCATCGAGCAGTCGTGCTACTTGCTGGAGGGCACCGCCCACGTGACGGTGGGGGACGAGTCGTTTGACATGGTGCCCGGTGACACCTGCTTCTTTCCGGCGGACATGATGCATGTGTTCACCGTGACCAGCGACACGCCAGTGAAGTTGCTGGTCATCTACAGCCCACCCTATGGAGAGTCGCCTGACAAGGTGATCCGGCCTGCCTGAGACGACCCTCATCATGAACTTTGCGCTGACCCCTGAGCAGGAACACATCCGCGATGCCGTGGAACGGGTGTGCGAGCCGTTTGACGCGGACTACTGGTTGACCAAGGACCGCGATGGCGGATTTCCGCACGATTTTCACCGAGCGCTGGCTGATGCGGGCTGGCTGGGCATTGCCATGCCCGAGGCCTACGGCGGGGCCGGCCTGGGCATCAGCGAGGCCGCGTTGATGATGCACACCATCGCGGCCACAGGCGCCGGCCTCTCGGGTGCGTCGGCGGTGCACATGAACATCTTTGGCCTGCACCCGGTGGTGGTGTTTGGCACCGACGAGCAAAAGAAGCGCTGGCTGCCTCCACTCATCGCCGGTCGAGACAAGGCCTGTTTTGGTGTGACCGAACCGAACACGGGGCTCAATACCTTGAAGCTCAAGACCCGCGCCGTGCGTCAGGGGGACCACTATGTGGTGCACGGCCAGAAGGTGTGGATCAGCACAGCCCAGGTAGCCAACAAGATCTTGCTGCTGGCGCGCACCAAACCGGTTGAAGAATGCCAGGGCACCGAAGGGTTGAGCCTGTTTTATACCGACCTGGATCGCAGCACTGTGGAGGTGCGTGAGATCGACAAGCACGGACGCAAGTGTGTGGATTCCAACCAGGTGTTCATCGACGGGCTGCGCATTCCGGTGGAAGATCGCATTGGCGAAGAAGACAAGGGGTTCAACTACATCCTGCACGGCCTCAACCCTGAACGAATCCTGATCGCCAGTGAGGCGGTGGGGCTGGGTCGCGCTGCCTTGAAGCGTGCCGCGCATTACGCCAGCGAGCGTGAAGTATTTGACCGGCCGATCGGGCAGAACCAGGGCATCCAGCATCCCTTGGCCAAATCGTGGATGGAACTCGAGGCAGCCCACCTCATGGTGCAAAAGGCCGCCTGGCTGTATGACCAGGGACAGCCCTGCGGGGCCGAAGCCAACAGCGCCAAGTTCCTGGCCGCCGAGGCCTGTTACCACGCCTGTGAAAACGCCATCTTCACCCATGGCGGCATGGGCTACGCCAAGGAATACCACGTCGAGCGCTACCTGCGCGAGTCGTGGATACCGCGGCTCGCGCCAGTGAGCCCGCAACTGATCCTAAACTTCATAGCCGAGAAGGTGCTGGGCCTGCCCAAGTCCTATTGAGGGGCGACGGGGTCCGTCCCGCGGTTGCATCGTCCACCCGGTCGCAGGCCATGCGCAATCCGTTTGAGTTCACGCTGCGCATGGCGTTATGTCAGATGCGGCTGAAATATTCCCGTCGCTGAAATTCGATCGGGTCTTCTGCGTTGTCAAAGCGCTGCTGTTCGGGCAGTTTCAGGGTGCTGTAGTACCGGATGAAATCTTCCCCCAGCCCTTGGGTCATGGCAGGGTCGGCAGACAGGGCCTGCAGCGCATCGCGCAGGTGGGTGGGAATGCGCAGATGGGGATCGCTTTCGGCCGCATAGGGGGATTCGGTGGCCAGTGGAGGCGACAGTTGTTGCGTCATGCCAGACAAGCCTGCATGAATCTGCGCAGCCATGTAGAGGTAGGGATTGGCCGCGGGTTCGCCCAGTCGGTTTTCAATGCGGGTGGCCCCATCGCCAGCACCGCCGATCACGCGCAGCATGGCGCCGCGGTTGTCGAACCCCCACACCATGGATTGCGGAGCCAGTGCGTTGGGGCGGAATCGGCCAAAGCCGTTGACCGTGGGCGTGCACAGCACCGTCATGCCCTTGGCATGGTGCAACAGACCGGCCAGGTACCGACACCCCAGATCACTCAGGGTGTGGCCGGCCTCACGCGTGGAGCTGAAGGGGGCGGGGGCCTCGCGCACGAAAGCGTTGCGTCCCGACTGGAGGTGCACCAGCGATTGGTGCAGGTGCCAGCCGCTGGACATGACCTGCTCGAAGGGTGGGCGACACATGAACGTGGCGTGATAACCCGCGCGACGCAAGGCCTGTTGCACGGCGCTGCGAAACAGCACCATGTTGTCGGCCGCCGTGAGGGCATCCGTCGCGTCGAAGACGGCTTCGACCTGGCTGGGGCCGAGTTCGATTTCCAGCGAGGCGAGCGGCATGCCCAGCGCCTGCGCCGTGTGCTGCACGATGCGTAACGGCTCCTCCGCCATGTCGAACCAGGATTCGGACAGCAGGTTGTAGCCCGGATGGATCACACTCACCTCGGGCGCCAGGCCCGGCCACGCGGCCTGATCGGGGTCGCGGTGGGCGCCGTGCTGGGGGTCGCGCAAGCGGTAGATGTGAAATTCGATCTCCAGGCCGCACACCATGCCCAGGCCGTGTGTCGCCAACCGCGCCAGCGCAGCTTGCAGTTGTGCCCGTGTGTCGAAGGGCACGATGTTGCCGTCGGCAAACTCGGGCTGGCATTGCAACCAGCCGGTGGAGGCTGTCCAGGGCAGCACCCGAAAACTCTCGGGGATGGGACGCAGCACCAGGTTGTTGGCATACCCAAAGCCGGGCAAGGTCTGTTCCAGACCGGGCTCGAACACCTTGAAGGCGGTGCGGTCCGAGGTGTCCTTGAGCATGAGCGTGCTCACCATGCCCACGCCCTGGTGCAAGGCCTTGAGCGCGGCGGTTCGGGTCAGCGTCTTGCCCCGCAACACACCATGCGGGTCACACCAGGCAAAGCGGATCAGTTCCAGCGAGCTGTCCTCGATGCGGCGACGCAATTCGGCCAGTGCTGGCGTGTCAGGGGCGGTGTTCACGGGTTGCTTCCCGCGGGGCGGATGGCGGCGTCCCACGGCGCTGCATCGCGCTTGGCACGAACGGCCTGTTGCCACCAGTCCTCCCAGGACTGTGCCGGCGCAATGCCGTCCACGGTGTCCGGGCCTAAGCGCGTGGCCGCGACATCGGTCTGTGCCATGCCCAGGGGCGTGCGCCCGGCCTGCACATCGTCAATGGCCTGCTGCAACAGGCGGCGGTTGAGCATGATGGCGCGGTCACTGGTGCCCAGGTGTTCGCGCGTGCGGTCCTGGATGGGGCCCATGCTTTCGCAGGCCCACTGGTCGTGCACATTGATGTCGTCCTCGCCCATGCCCAGGTAGGTGCGGGTTTTTTGCTCTTCCGGGTTGAATCCCCAGTTGTTGTGGCGACCGAACTTGGGGATGTAGTCGGGCAGGGTGACGTAGGGCAGGCGCTGGTTGCGCATGGTCTCCTTGTCCACCGGACCGGCAAAGCTGGTGAAGATGGACACCCAATAGGTGCGGGTGTCGTCCACCGGCACATGCATTTGCGTGATGGTCATGGTTTCCGACAGCGGAATCACAAAGGTGTGCGGGAAGATGGCGTGGGTGACGCGCACGTGGGTCAGCGCCTCGTTGAGCACCCGCAGGGTAGTGAGTTGCATCCCGTAGGGCTGCGCCTGGGCGCGGATGTCGGGTTGTGCACTCTCGCGCATCACGCGCGACATCGGCCAGCGCTCGCCGCCCACATCGCCCGCGCTGGCGGCGCGAAACTGCCGGCCATAGGTGTTGTCCAGCGATTCATCCGAGAAGAACCGATGCAGGAAGGACGTGTGCGCCGGATCGACGCCCACTTCGAAGGCCTGCAACCAGTTGCAGTGCCACAAGCCCTTGAACGCAAAGGTGTGGGTGCCCGGGGCAGTGAGGCAGTCCAGCGCGGGCAGGGGCGGTGGGGTGCTGCCTGCTTCACCCAGCCAGGCAAACAGCACGCCGCTGCGTTCGATCAATGGGTAGCTGCGCTGCTGGATGTGGCGACACAGGGTGCTGCCGCTGGGCTCGGCGGGGGTGTCGGTGCATCGCCCCTGGGCGTCGAATTTCCAGCCATGGAAGGGGCAGCGCAGGCCATCGCCCTCGTGGCGGCCGAAGGCCAGGTCGGCGCCGCGGTGCGGACAGTCACGGTCGAGCAGGCCGTATTCGCCGTTGGCATTCTTGAACAGCACCAGGTCCTGTCCCAGCAGGCGAACCGGCTTGACGGGACGGATGGCCATGTTGGGGTCCAGGGCCGGATTGAACTCGTCGACCAGGGCCACTGGCTGCCAATACTGACGCATGAGTTGGCCACAGGGGGTCCCCGGGCCAATCCGGGTGATGCGTTCGTTCAGGTCTGCTTGCATGTCAGGGCTCCTCAGTGACAATCTGGCGCTATGGTAAACCGCTACTTGGCCTGATGGATTCACCCACTCGACACTGAAACGGTTTCTGCGTCAGGGTGTGCCCCATCGTTGCTGATTCTTCAAGTTCAGCGCTTGTGCTCAGCCTTGAGCCTCCTGGCATAACCAGTCCCGGAAGTGGCGCACCACCGCCGAGGGGGGGCGCAAGGGTGAGTGCGTCAGGTAGTAGCCGCGTGGCAACTGAACGCTTTGCATCAGTGGACAGGTCAAACGGCCTTCGTGTAACGCGTCCGATATAAAGGGCATGAGGGCAATCATGACCCCCAGTCCATTGGCGGCGGCCTGGTAGGCGAGCGCCGCATTTTCAAATTGAAGGCCGGCTTGCCGTGGCGGGTTGTCAATGCCGGCTGCCGCGAACCACTGCGGCCAATCGTCAGGGCGGTTGGTGGAGCACAGCAAATCGTAACGCAGCAAATCGCGTGCGGTCCGGATCTTCGGGCCCGTTCGTAGCAGCGACGGCGCGCACACCGGGATCAGGATTTCCGGGAAGAGCCGAATGGCTTCGGGCCCCACGGCGCTGTCCGCTTCGGACCGAATGGCGACATCGACATCCTCTTTGTCCCAGTCCGTGCGCTGATGCGCGGTGGTGATCTGCACTTCAATTTCCGGATGCCGGGCGTGAAACCGGGCCAGTCGAGGCACCAGCCACTGGATGGCAAAGGTGGGCGGAAGCTTGACCCGTAATTGGCGCGATGAGGGCGGCGCCTTGATGCGTTGTGTGGCACGTTCGATCTGGTCGAACCAGGCCGTGGCCTGCGCGCACAGTTCTTGGGCCGCCGCGGTGGTTTGCACGCCTTGTCGGCTACGAACAAACAGCTTGCATGCCAGCCACGATTCCAGCACCTGTATCTGTCGGCTGATCGCGCCTTGCGTGACGCCCAATTCGTGTGCGGCTGCCGTGTAGCTTTGTAGCCGCGCTGCGGCTTCAAAAGCGCGCAGGGCGTTGAGGGGGGGGAGGGATCTATTCATGAGATTTACTCATGCATTGTGCAATGGATTCATGTGCTTGTGGTGCGGAATATCCCGTAATAACCTGTGGGCCTGAGCAGAACCAGGAGACAGCGTTCCATGACAAAAATTCAATGGCTTCGACGTGCATGGTGGGGTTTGTGTTGGGGGCTGTGCGCACAGTTGGCGATGGCGCAGTCGTACCCCAGCCAGCCGATTCGGTTGATGGTGCCCTGGCCACCCGGAGGAGGGGTGGACACCACGGCGCGCATGTTGGTGGAGCCCCTTGGGCGCAAACTCGGGCAACCCGTGGTCATCGACAACCGGGCGGGTGCGGGTGGCAACATCGGCACCGAGATGGCTGCCCGCGCCAAGCCGGACGGCTACAACCTGCTGATGGGATCGATCAGCCCCAACGCAATCAATGTACACCTGTACCCCAAGTTGCCGTTTGACCTGATCAAGGACTTCACGCCTATCGCATTCGTGTCGTCCTTGCCGATCTTTCTGGTGGTACCGGCGAATTCGCCCTTCCAGACCTTGGCCGATGTGCTGGCACATGTGCAGCGCAACCCCAACAAGATCACCTATGGATCGGGAGGCGTGGGGTCCTCGCAGCACCTGGCCGGCGTGCAGTTCATGTCCATCACCAAGACCGAATTGCTGCATGTGCCCTATAAAGGCACCGCGCCGGCTGAAGCGGATCTGATGGCCGGCCACGTGGACGTGATGCTTGATACGGCCACGTGCATTCCATTTGTCAAGAGCGGCAAGCTGCGGGCCTTGGCCGTGGCCTCGAGCAAGCGCAATCCGGCACTACCCAATGTCCCCACCTTTGATGAACTGGGCGTTCACAACTTGTACGCCTCATCCTGGTACGGGTTGATGGGGCCTGCCGGGATGCCCGCAGGCCTGGTGCAACAACTCAATGCCGCCACCAACGAAGTACTGCGCAGCGCCGAGTTGCTGGCGCGCATGCAAGAACTCGGCGCCGAGGTAGGTGGTGGTTCACCCGAGGAGTTTGCACGCTTTATTCAGTCTGAAATTCAGCGCTATGCGGACATTGTGAAAAAATCCGGCGCACGCATGGAGTGAGGTGATTTCGATGAGTCGTCCAATGCCGCAGGGGCCGTTGACCCTGTTTGAAAAAATCTGGCACCGCCATGTGGTGCATCAGCGCGATGATGGTGAGTGCCTGTTGTATGTGGATTGCCATCTGGTTCAGGATGGCTCGGCCCCGGGGTTTGAAATGCTGCGGCAAAAAGGATTGCCCGTTCGCATGCCCCAGCGAACCTTCGGGACGCCCGATCATTACATTCCCACCATCGGCCGGGACCTGTCCACCATTGCCGATCCGGAAAAACGCGCCATGGCCCAGGCGTTAGAGAACGATTGTCGTGAGGCGGGGATTCCCTTCTTCGGTTTGCAGGATGCACGGCAGGGCATCATCCATGTGGTGGCGCCTGAGCAGGGTATCACCCAGCCAGGACGCCTGATGGTGTGTGGCGACAGTCATACGTCCACCCATGGGGCCTTGGGGGCATTGGCCTTTGGCATCGGTGCATCGGAGGTGTCGCATGTGCTGGCGACGCAGACGATCTGGCAGCGGCAGCCCCGCACCATGAGAATCGAGGTGCCTGGTTCATTGGCCGCCGGGGTGTCGGCCAAAGACATCATCCTCGCCATCATCGGGCGCATCGGGGCAGGCGGTGCCGTGGGACATGTGATCGAGTACGCGGGACAAGCCATTCGTGAGTTGTCGATGGAAGCCCGCATGACCCTGTGCAACATGTCGATTGAGGCGGGCGCCCGGGCCGGCATGGTGGCACCGGACGAGACCACCTATCAGTGGCTCCAAGGGCGTCCTCACGCGCCATCGGGTGCCGAGTTTGAATCCAGCGTGGCGCAGTGGCGGCAACTCCCCAGCGACCCGGGTGCGCATTTTGACCGTGAGGTGGTGATCCCCGCTGTCGAAATCGAGCCCATGGTGACCTGGGGCAACAGTCCGGAACAAGTCGGGGGCATCAGTGGTCGAATTCCCGACCCCGCACATGAACCCGACCTGCAGCGCCGGGAAGGGCTGGAACGTACCCTGGCCTACATGGGACTGACGCCGGGTCAGACGCTGGCGGGGCTGCCAGTTCAGCGCGTGTTCATCGGGTCGTGCACCAATGGTCGCATTGAGGATTTGCGCAGTGCCGCTGCAGTCGCCCGTCATGGTCATGTGGCGGCGGGTGTCGAGGCCTGGGTGGTGCCCGGGTCGGGACTGGTCAAGCGACAGGCTGAAGCCGAGGGCTTGCACGAGGTGTTTCTGTCGGCCGGCTTCCAATGGCGTGACCCGGGGTGCTCCATGTGCCTGGGCACCAACGGCGACATCATGCAACCGGGGCAGCGCAGTGCCTCTACCTCCAACCGCAACTTTGTGGGTCGGCAGGGGCCCGGTTCGCGCACCCACCTGGTCAGTCCAGCCATGGCTGCCGCTGCTGCCTTGCAGGGCTGCCTGATTGATGTCCGCACGGTGAAGGGAGGGCGTTGAGATGAAGGCTTTTGAACGTGTGCGGTCCGTGGCAGTGCCGTTGCCCCGTGCCAATGTGGACACCGACCAGATTCTGCCCATGCCGTTTTTACAAAAACCGCGGTCGGACAATTTTGGGCACTATCTTTTTCACGCCATCCGTCGTGATGCACAAGGCGGACTGCGCGAGGACTTCGTCTTCAACCATCCACGCTACGCACAGGCCCGCATGGTGGTGGCGGGACCGAATTTTGGCTGCGGCTCCTCGCGTGAACATGCGGTATGGGCACTGGCAGACGCGGGTTTTGAGGTGGTGATCGCACCGAGTTTTGGGGACATTTTTTATGGCAACTGCCTCAAGAATGGCGTACTGCCTGTCCGCCTGGCAGGAGAACACATTGAATTTCTGCTCCAGCATTTGGCTGACAACCCCGAGACGATGATCCAGGTGGATCTGGAGTTGCAAACCGTGCAAGCGGCAAACGCCTTGTTCGACTTCGACATAGATCCGTTTGCCAAACACTGTCTGCTCAAGGGGCTGGACCAGATTGACTACACCCTGTCGTTGTTGACAGATATCGAGGCTTACGAACAAAGGACACCATCATGAAAATCGCAGTCATGCCCGGCGACGGGATTGGCAAGGAAGTGACCGAACAAGCCGTGCTCGTGCTGCACGCGGTCATGGGACCTCATGCCGCCATGGAGTTGATCGAGGCGCCTGTGGGTCAAGCCGGTGTGGATGCAGCGGGCGACCCACTGCCCGTGCAAACCCGGGAGATCGCCGATCAGGCAGACGCCATCCTGTTTGGCTCGGCCGGTGTGCCCGGTGACGAGGCCATTGAATACATGATGCGTCCGGGGGCCAGCTTGCTGCGACTGCGCAAGCAACTCGATCTGTTCGCCAACTTTCGTCCTGCCGTGATGTTCCAGGACCTGATTGGGGCTTCCACCCTCAAACCCGAGGTGGTGCAGGGGTTGGATCTGATGATTCTGCGCGAACTCACGGGCGACATTTATTTTGGGGAGCCGCGTGGTGTGCATCGCAACGCCCAAGGCGAGCGCGAAGGTGTGAATACCATGCGCTACAGCGAATCGGAAATCCGACGCATCGGTCATGTGGCGTTCCAGACCGCGCGCTTGCGTCGGCGCAAAGTGTGCTCGGTGGACAAGGCCAACGTGCTGGACACCATGCAACTGTGGCGCGAGGTGATGACGGAGGTGTCGCGTGAGTACCCCGATGTGGAAGTGACGCACCTGTTCGTGGACGCAGCGGCCATGCAGCTCATGCGAGACCCGCGGCAGTTTGACGTCATGGTGACTGGCAACATTTTTGGCGACATCCTGTCGGATGCGGCCGCCATGCTGACCGGTTCGATCGGCATGCTGCCCTCGGCCTCGATGTCTTACGGCAAGAAGGGGCTCTACGAGCCTGTGCACGGCACCGCTCCGGACATTGCCGGCAAGGACGTGGCCAACCCATTGGCATCTATCCTCTCCATGGCCATGATGCTGCGCTATTCGTTTGGTCTGCAAGACAAAGCCGACCAGGTGGAAGCGGCCGTGCGCAAGGTGCTGAGCCAGGGATTGCGGACGGCCGACATTGCCGAACCCGGGATGCGCCGGGTGGGCACCCGCGAGATGGGCGAGGCGGTGTTGCGCGCGCTGTAAGCCCGGCACCACTGCGCTGAGTCACCGACTCGACTGCCCGTGCAAGAACGGCGGCAGGGCGCGCTGACGAGGGGGCATCGGGATGTCAGAATCTGCGGGCTGACAGTTCCGAGGTTTTTATGCGCAAACAACATTTCATCGGCAACGCCTGGTGCGAGGCCCGCTCGGGCGAAACCCTGCCCATCATCGACCCGAGCAACGGGGCCGAGGTGGGGCAGATCGCGCGAGGCACGGCTCAGGACATCGATGCCGCCGTGGCCGCTGCCCGGCGCGCTGTGGGGGACACCTTTGATGGTCCCTGGGGGCTGTTGTCTGCGTCGGAGCGTGGCCGACTCCTTTTTCGTCTGGCTGCGGCGGTCCAGGAACGGATCGAGGAGTTCGCGTTGCTCGAAGCCCAGGACACGGGCAAATCGATCAAGACCGCACGCACCGATGCCATTTTCCTGGCGCGTTACCTCGAGTTTTATGCAGGCGCCTGTGACAAGCTGCATGGCGACACCATTCCGTTTCAAACCGGCTTCACCGTGCTGACGATCCGTGAACCGCATGGCGTCACCGGGCACATCATTCCCTGGAATTACCCCATCCAGATTTTTGGCCGCACGGTGGGAGCGGCCCTGGCCACCGGCAACGCCTGCGTGGTCAAACCCGCCGAGGATGCGAGTCAATCCGTCCTGCGTCTGGCCGAACTGGCGGCCGAGGTGGGCTTCCCGGCCGGGGTGATCAATGTGGTGACCGGGTATGGCCATGAGGCGGGGGCCTGTCTGGCCGCCCACCCGGGCATTGATCACATCTCGTTCACCGGTTCCACCGCAACCGGTCGGTTGGTGGCCCAGGCGGCGGCCGAGCGTCATTGCCCGGTGACGCTGGAGTTGGGCGGCAAATCGCCCCAGATCGTGTTTGAGGATGCCAACCTGGACGAAGCCCTGCCGGTGATCGTGAATGCCATTGTGCAAAACGCGGGGCAAACCTGTTCCGCGGGCAGCCGCCTGCTGGTGCAGCAAAGCGTTTATGAGCGCGTGTTGAAGGCCCTGGCTGATCGGTTCCGCGCCCTCAAGGCGGGCCCGCCGCATCTCGGACTGGACATGGGGCCGCTGGTCAACCGCAAGCAATATGAGCAGGTCAAACGCGTCCTGGCCAAGGCCGAGGCTGATGGGATTCGGGTGATGGCACGGGGGGAGTTGCATCCCGACGCTGCGTCGGCGGGCTACTACCAGGAGGCGGTGCTGTACCGCGATGTGCCGCATGACAACAGCCTCGCCCAGCAGGAGGTGTTTGGCCCGGTCCTGGCGGCCATGCCGTTCGAGACCGAGGACGAGGCCATCCGCCTCGCCAATGGCACCGACTACGGCCTGGTGGCCGGCATCTGGACTCAGGACGGCAGCCGCCAGATGCGGGTGGCGCGCAAGGTGCGCGCCGGGCAGGTGTTCATCAACAACTATGGCGCCGGGGGTGGCGTCGAGTTGCCCTTTGGTGGCATGAAGTCCAGTGGCTACGGCCGTGAAAAAGGCTTTGAAGGACTGCTGGGCTTCACCGTGCTCAAGACGATCGCCATCCGGCACGGCTGATCGGGTGAAATCCCGACCAGGCGTTCGGGGATATGGCTTATAGTAGTTTGACGACCCTGCAAGGGTCACGGTTGTGCTTAGCCTTTTAGGAGCCTGTTCATGAAGCGACGTTCCCTGTTTGCCGCAGCTGCCCTGGTGAGTGCCCTCTTGGCGCCCCTGATGTCCCACGCCCAGGCCCCAGGCAAAACCCTGCGGGTGGTGCCGCACGCCAACATCACCATCCTGGACCCGATCTGGACCACGGCCTTCGTCACGCGCAACCATGGCTACATGATTTACGACACCTTGTTCGGCACCGATCTGGCCGGCAAGGTCAAGCCCCAGATGGTGGACAAGTGGAATGTCAGCAAGGACAACCTGACCTGGACGTTCACCCTGCGTGATGGCCTGGAGTTCCATGACGGCAAGCCGGTGACCAGCGAGGACGTGGTGGCCTCCTTGAAGCGCTGGTCCAGCCGAGACAGCTTTGGGGGCGTGCTGGCCAAAAGCGTGGACGCCTACACCACGCCGGACGCCAGGACCTTTGTCATCAAACTCAAGCAACCGTTTGGAGTGATGCTCGAGGCATTGGGTAAACCCTCCTCCAACGTGCCCTTCATCATGCCTGCGCGCATTGCGGCCACCCCCGGCGCCGAGCAGATCAAGGAACACATTGGCTCGGGGCCCTACAAATTCGTCCCCGCCGAATACAAACCCGGTGAGCGCCTGGTGTATGCGAAGAACGAGAAGTACAAGCCGCGTGCTGAAGCACCCGATGGCACAGCAGGTGGCAAAGTCGTCTACCTCGATCGCGTCGAGTGGGTCATCATCCGCGACCCGCAAACCCAGTTCAATGCGCTGGTGGCCGGCGAGGTGGACATCATCGAGCAGCCCACCTTCGAGCAGTACGCCTCACTCAAGGCGCAAAAGGACGTGCAGATCGTGGATGCACAGCCTGCAGGCCTTCAATACATCCTGCGCTTCAATCACCTGCACGCACCGTTCAACAACGTGAAGATCCGCCAGGCCGCCATGCTGGCGTTGGGGCAGGAGGCTCACCTCAAGACTCAGGTGGGTGCGCCCGGCATGTACGCCTATTGCCGCAGCATGTATCCGTGCGGTACGCCGTTTGCCAGCGACAAGACCGGCATTTACACCGGCATGGCGGATCCCAAGAAAGCCGCCGAGATGCTGAAGGAAGCCGGCTACGACGGCACCCCGGTGGTGCTCATGCGACCCACCGACCTGGCGGCCATTGCCAAGCTGCCCCTGGTGGCCAAGCAGCAACTCGAGGCTGCCGGCTTCAAGGTGGACATGCAGCAGATGGACTGGGCCACCCTGGTGGCACGTCGCGCCAAGAAAGATGCACCGGCGCAAGGCGGCTGGAACGCCTTCATGACGGCCTGGACGGCGGGCGACATCCTGAATCCGCTCACCATGGCCATGATGAATGCGGCTGGCGACAAGGGTTGGTTTGGCTGGCAGGACGACGCACAGATCGAAGCCCTCAAGGTCAAGTTTGCGCAAGCCGGCACGGATGCTCAGAAAAAGCAGATCGCCGAACAAATCCAGCTGCGTGCCATGGAGACGGCCACCCACGTGCCGCTGGGCCAGTACTTCAACCCGGCAGCCCTGCGCACCAACATCAGTGGCCTGGTACCCGGTGGCGCGCAGGTCTACTGGAACATCAAGAAGAACTGACCGGACCTGAAGGGGCCGACGCTCCATGTTGCGTTTCCTGATGCAGCGCCTGTTGGCGCTGATCCCCGTGTTGTTCACGGTGGCGGTCATCGTGTTCCTGATTCTGCGGCTCACGCCGGGGGATCCGGCGGCGGTGATCGCGGGTAACAACGCCACCAACGACGACATTGACCGCATCCGCGAGCAACTGGGTCTGACCAAACCGGTTATCACGCAGTTCATGATCTGGCTGGGCAACGTGGTGCAGGGTGATCTGGGCTATTCGTTTTATCTCAACCGCCCGGTGACTGAACTGATCGCGCAGCGCATCGAGCCCACCCTGTCGCTGGCAGCAGGCACCATCGTGCTGGCGGTGTTGGTGGCCGTGCCCTTGGGCACGATCGCAGCCTGGCGCATGGGCGGCTGGTTGGATCACTTGCTGTCGGGGTTTGCCGTGGCAGGCTTTTCGGTACCCGTGTTTGTGATTGGCTATGTGCTGATCTATATCTTTGCCATTGAGTTGCAGTGGTTGCCGGTGCAAGGCTACCGCCGCTTGTTGGGCGCCTCCTCGCAGGGCCTGGGTCCGTGGGCCATGCAACTGGTGCTGCCCTGGTGCTCGCTGGCCACCATTTATGTCGCGCTGATCGCGCGTGTGACGCGCGCCAGTGTGTCCGAGGCGCTGACCGAGGACTACATCCGCACGGCACGTGCCAAGGGCTTGACCGAGCGCATGGTGCTGCTGCGCCATGCCCTGGCCAACGCGGCAGTGCCCATCGTGACGGTGATCGGCATTGGGGTGGCCTTGCTGATTGGCGGGGTGGTGGTGACCGAAACCGTGTACGCCATCCCCGGCTTGGGCTCCCTCACGGTCGACGCCGTGCTCAACCGCGACTTTCCGGTGATTCAAGGCGTGGTGCTGTTCTTCAGCGTGCTGTATGTGCTGATCAACTTGCTGGTGGACCTGAGCTACCTGTGGCTGGACCCGAGGATTCGTTACTGATGGCACCGGTGCTGCGTCGCTTGTTGTCCCATGGTGCCGTGCGCTTTGGCGTGGGGGTGCTGACGGTGTTGCTCTCGATCGCGGGTCTGGCACCCTGGCTGGGCACGGTGGACCCGGCCGCCATGGATTCGGCGCACATCAACACGCTGGCAGGCACGGTGGGCGAGTTTGCCTTGCTCGATGGCCGCAGCGTGGCGCACACCTTCTGGATGGGGGCTGACAACTTCGGTCGCGACATCTACAGCCGTGTGCTGTACGGCACCCGCATCTCGTTGCTGGTGGGCCTGTGCACGGCCCTGGTGGCGCTGGCGGTGGGAGGCGGGCTGGGCATGCTGGCGGGCTACTTCCGGGCCATGGATGCGGTGCTGATGCGTTTCATGGATGGCCTGATGGCCATCCCCGCCATTTTGCTGGCCATTGCTCTGGTGGCCGCCCTGGGGGCACAGGTGTGGACCGTGGTGGTGGCCATCGCCATTCCCGAGATTCCCCGTGTCACGCGGTTGGTGCGCTCGCTGGTGCTGACCTTGCGCGAAGAGCCTTTTGTGGAAGCGGCCAAGGCCCTGGCCACGCCCACGCCGGTGATCCTGATGCGACACATCCTGCCCAACGCCATGGCCCCTTTGATTGTGCAAGGCACCTTCATTGCCGCGAGCGCGGTGTTGACCGAGGCGATTTTGAGTTTTCTGGGTCTGGGCTTGCCTGCGGACATTCCCACCTGGGGCAACATCATGGCCGAGGGACGTGTGCAGTTCACGCAATACCCGGGCAATGTGCTGTTCCCGGCCTTGTTCCTGGTGCCCACGGTGCTGGCCATCAACCTCCTGGGGGATGGCTTGCGTGATGTGCTGGACCCGAAATTTGCCAAGCGGGGCGGTGCATGACGTCGCCGGTGCTGACGATTCAGAACCTGTCTGTGGCCTTGCCCGCGGGGGCGGACCGCGCACACGCGGTTCAGTCGGTGTCGTTGCAGATCGAGGCCGGTCGCACCCTGTGCGTGGTGGGCGAGTCCGGCTCGGGCAAATCGGTGATGGCCACCACGGTCATGGGGCTGCTCGACAAAGCGCTCAAGCCGGTGGCGGGGGACATTCTTCTCAACGGTGAGTCCTTGTTGAACGCATCGGCCGCTCGCCTGCGCGAATTGCGCGGACAGACCCTGGGCATGGTGTTCCAGGAACCCATGACGGCGCTCAACCCGGTGATGACCTGTGGCGATCAGGTGGATGAACTGCTGACCACGCACACCCGCTGGTCGGCCGAGCAACGGCGGGCTGAAATTCTGCGTGTCTTCGAGCGTGTGCGTCTGCCTGAGCCCGAGCGCATGCTGCGCAGTTACCCGCATCAACTGAGTGGCGGCCAGCGCCAGCGCATCGTGATTGCCATGGCCGTCATCCTGAAACCGGCCCTGCTGATTTGCGACGAACCCACCACGGCGCTCGATGTCACCACGCAAAAGGAAATTCTGCGTCTCATTGCCGACCTGCAACGCGAACAGGGCAGTGCGGTGCTTTTCATCACGCATGACATGGGCGTGGTGGCCGAAATTGCCGACCAGGTGCTGGTGATGAACCAGGGCGAGGTGGTGGAAAGTGCCGATCGTGACGAGGTGCTGTGCCGGCCACGCGCGGCCTACACGCGTCAGTTGTTGTCGGCCGTGCCCGGGATGACGCCGCCCGCTGCGCGCCCGGTGGCCACTGGGGCGGTGCAATTGGTTGGACAGGCGGTGGGCAAAACCTATGTGACCCGCGACTGGTTGGGGCGTGCGCGCCCCACCGTGGCGCTTCAGCACGCCGAGTTGTCCTTGCGTGCGGGTGAAACCGTGGGCATTGTGGGTGAATCGGGTTCGGGTAAATCCACGTTTGCGCGCTGTCTGATCCGGTTGATCGACCCGACTGAAGGTCGCATCCACTGGGGCGACGCCGAAGTGGCCGAGTTGCCCGAATCGCAACTGCGGCCCCTGCGTCATCGCGTGCAAGTGGTGTTTCAGGATCCGAATCGCTCGCTCAACCCGCGTCGCACGGTGGGACAGTCGTTGATTGAAGGGGCGATGAATTTTGGTCAGTCACGGCACGAGGCCGAAGCCCTGGCCGCTGATCTGATGCTGCAGGTGCGATTGCCCGTGGAAGCGCTCCAGCGTTACCCCAGTCAGTTCAGCGGCGGACAGCGGCAGCGACTGGCGATTGCCCGTGCACTGGCGTGCAAGCCCCAGGTGCTGGTGGCTGACGAGGCCGTGAGTGCACTGGATGTGAGTGTGCAGGCCCAGATTCTCACGCTGCTGCGTGAGGTGCAGGCCCGACTCGGCCTGGGCCTCTTGTTCATCACCCACGATTTGCGGGTGGCGGCACAGTTGTGTGACCGTGTGCTGGTGATGCACCAGGGGCATATCGTGGAGCAGGGGCCCACCGCGCAGGTGTATGCCCATCCCGCCCACGCCTACACCCGACGCTTGCTCGACGCCGCCCCGGCGGAACTGCCCCCCATGGAACCTGTTCACCCATGACCCGTATTCTGGTTGCTGGCTATCAGCACGAGACCAACACCTTTGCCCCCAGCCTGGCCGACTGGGCGGCGTTCAACACGGGCGAGAGTTTTCCAGCGTTTGTGCGGGGCGAGGCGATGGTGCAACAACTCACCGGCCTCAACCTGCCGGTGGCTGGCTTTATCGATGTGGCGCACCGAGAGGGCTGGGTGCTGGTGCCCTCGGCCTGGGCCGGGGCCACACCGTCTTCCTATGTGACGCGTGATGCCTTTGAACGCATCAGTCAGGCGATTCTCGAGGATGTGCGGGCCGCCCTCATGCAGGGCCTGGACGGTGTTTACCTCGATTTGCATGGGGCGGCCGTGGCCGAGCATGCAGATGACAGCGAAGGTGAGTTGCTGGCGCGTGTGCGAGCCCTGGTGGGCCCCTCGGTGCCCCTGGTGGCGAGCCTGGACCTGCATGCCAACGTGACGCAGCGCATGTTGAGTGAGGCCGATGCGTTGGTGTCGTATCGAACCTATCCGCATGTGGACATGGCCGCGACCGGGGAACGCGCGGCATTGCTGCTGCGTGAACGCTTGCGCAGCGGACAGCGACCTGCCCAGCACGCGCGTCGGCTGCCGTTTCTCATTGCCTTGAACGCGCAGAGCACCTGGATGTCGCCGGCACAGGAGATGTACGCGGCGCTTGAGTCCATCGAAGCCGGCACTGGATGTACCTTGAGTTTTTGCATGGGATTTCCGGCCTCGGATTTCCCCGAGTGTGGCCCGGTGGTGTGGGGGCATGGGGGGGCGGCCCAGCAGGCGGTCGAGCAACTGTTTGCTTGGGTGAGTCAGCCCGCCCAGTGGCAACCTGAATTCTTACCCGCGCGTGAGGCCGTTGAACAGGCGCTGGCCACGGCAGAACACCACGTGAAGCCGGTGGTGGTGGCGGACACCCAAGACAACCCCGGCGCCGGTGGGGACAGCAACACGACGGGCATGCTGCATGCCCTGTTGCAACAGGGCGCAGGGCGGAGGTGGCCGCAGCAGGTCGCGCTAGGCCTGTTGTTCGACCCCGAGGCGGCGCGCAAGGCCCATGAGGCTGGCGTGGGCGCCGTGCTGGAGTTGGCGTTGGGGCGCGCCGTCCCCACGTTCACCGGCGAACTCAGCGACCCGCCGCTGCAAGCGCGCTTCACGGTGAAGGCCCTGGGTGACGACTGGTGCCAGATCAAGGGGCCGATGATGACCGGCATGCGGGTGCACATCGGCCCGTGTGCCTGCCTGGAAATCGACGGCATTCTGATCGCGGTGGCCAGCGGCAAGATGCAGATGCTGGACCGCGAGTTGTTCCGGGCGGTTGGTATTCAGCCTGAGCAGATGAAACTGGTGGTGGTGAAAAGCTCCAACCATTTCCGCGCCGACTTCACACCGGTTGCCAGCCGGGTGCTGGTGGCCAAGGCCAGCGGACCGATGGCCGCCGACCCGGGCGATCTGCCCTGGAAAAAACTCGATCCGCGTACAAGAACCCGTCCTTGACCGCTGCTGCCTGCGCACTTCACCAGGAGACCTCCATGAGCACCCAAACCGCTACCGACCTCACGCAATGCGCGGCACACGAACTGCTGGCGCTGTACCGCAGCGGGCAAGCCAGCCCGGTGGACGTCACGCAAGCCGTGCTCGCGCGGGCCCATCGGCTGAACCCGCGCCTCAATGCGTTTTGCCTGATTGATGATGAGGCGGCCCTGTCCAGTGCGCGTGCCAGTGAAGCGCGCTGGCAGGCGCACCGGCAGCACGGTACACCTGTGGGTGCGCTCGAGGGCGTGCCCACCTCCATCAAGGACCTGATCCTCACCCGGGGCTGGCCCACCTTGCGGGGCAGCCGCACCATCGACCCGGCGCAACCCTGGGACGTGGATGCGCCCGCCACCGCGCGTCTGCGTGAGGCGGGTGCCGTGTTGCTGGGCAAGACCACCACGCCCGAATTTGGCTGCAAAGGCGAAACCAACTCACCGGCCACCGGTATCACACGCAATCCCTGGAACACCGACCACACGCCAGGCGGCTCATCGGGTGGCACCGCAGCAGCCGTGGCTGCCGGACTGGGGCCCTTGAGTGTGGGAACCGATGGCGCGGGCAGCGTGCGCATTCCCGCGGCGTTTTGCGGCAACGTGGGCTTGAAGCCGAGTTTTGGTCGGGTGCCCGCTTATCCGCTGTCGCCGTTCGGCACCGTGGCCCACCTGGGGCCCCACACCATGAGCGTGCGCGATGCGGCGCTGATGATGAACGTGCTTAAGCAGCCCGACGCGCGTGACTGGACGTCGCTGCCGCCCGACGCAAGCGACTTCACCGTCGGGCTGGAGGACGGCGTGCGCGGACTGCGCATCGCGTATTCCCCCACGCTGGGGTATGCGAAGCACGTGCATCCCGAGATTGCCTCGGCGGTGCATGCCGCCGTCCGCGTGCTCGAGTCGCTGGGCGCGCAGGTGGAGATGCTGGATCCGGGGTTTGAGGACCCGCTGGAGATCACCACCGGCTTGTGGTTCCTGGGCGCTGCCACGGTCTGGCAGGGTTTGACCCCGGCACAACAGGCGCTGACCGACCCTGACTTGCAGGCGCAGGCCGAGCAGGGGGCGCGTTTATCAGCGCTTGCCGTGCAGCAATTGCATTTGCGCCGTGGCCAGCTGGGCTCGCACATGCGTCAGTTCATGCAGCGCTATGACCTGCTGGTCACGCCCTCGGTCGCCATTCCCGCGTTTGAGGCGCGCGCGGCGGGCACGGTGCCGATGAACCCGCAAAGCATGCTGGGATGGACCCCCTTCAGCTACCCGTTCAACCTCACCCAGCAACCAGCGATCACGGTGCCGTGCGGACTGACCCGTGAGGGGCTCCCGATGGGCGTACAACTGGTGGGCCCCATGTTTGGCGACGCCTTGGTGCTGCGTGCCGCACGGGCTTATGAGTCGGTGCAAGGCGTGGCGCGTCCCGTCATGACCTGATCGATGGCTGACGTTGTCGCCGTGTGACGCGGTGGTCCGGACACTTCTCAACCCCATCAGACAGGACAGGACACCATGACCTTGGCCATGAGTTGGCGTGAGTGGGCGGCGCAGGATGCCGTCGGCTTGGCGCAGTTGGTGCGACAGCGCGCGGTCACACCGGCCGAACTGGCACAACAAGTGGTGGCGGGCATTGCTGCCACCAACCCGACGCTCCAGGGCGTGGTCGAGGTGTTTGACGACGTCGTCCAAGACCCGCTGAAGGATGGCTTGAATCCGTCGGGTCCCCTGGGCGGCGTTCCGTTTCTCATGAAAGACCTGGGGCCCACCCTCAAAGGACGCTTGCAGGAAATGGGCTCGCTCTTCATGCGCGGCAACCGCGCGCAGGCCGACACCCACCTGACCCAGCAGTTTCGACGCGCCGGCCTCAATCTGATGGGGCGTACCACCACCCCGGAATTTGGCGTCTGCAGTTCGGCCGAGAACCCGGCGGTGTATGTCACGCGTAATCCCTGGGACACGCGCTACACCACCTGCGGCTCATCGGCGGGCACAGCCGCCATGGTGGCTGCAGGGGTGGTGCCCATGTCGCATGCCACGGATGGCGGTGGCTCGATCCGGATTCCGGCGGGGTTCAACGGCAACATCGGCCTGAAACCCTCGCGGGGTGTGTTCTCGATCGCCCCGCATTTGTCCGACATCTCGGGCTTTGTGTCCATTCAAGGTTGCCAGAGCCGCACAGTGCGCGACACCGCGACCTTGGTGGACGCCTGCCGAGGGGGGGCACCGGGCGAGTTCATGCCGTACTGGACGGCCCCCGAGCCCTATGCCGAGTTGATTCAACGTGATCCGCGCCCCCTGCGCATTGCGTTGTCGCACGAGTGGGGGGATTACCGTGCCGATCCGCACTTCGTCATGGAACTCGAACGCGCCGGGCGTTTGCTGGAAGGGCTGGGTCATCACGTGGCCTGGGCCCTCCCGGACGTGGATTTCCGCGGGGCGTTTGCGGCACAAACCACCTGCTACATCACCAATTTTGCGCAGGTGATTGATGGCATGCTGGCCACGCGTGGCCTGGAGCGCCCACCGCCCGACCTGATTGAGCCGATGAATATCCGCATCTGGGAAGCGGGCAAAGAGGCCTCCTACCGCGAACGTCACCGCATGCAAGCCACCTTCAACACGACCTCGCGCGCGTTCGGCGCGTTCTTTGAGTCGTGGGACATCATCCTCACCCCCATCACGGCCAAGCCGACGCCGCTGTTGGGCACCACCGAATACCTCACCTTGAGCGACAACCCGTCGGTGCTCGACTGGTTTGAGAATCTGTGGCGCAATTTCGCCTACACTCCGCTCTCCAATTTGTGCGGTATCCCGGCGATCTCCCTGCCCATGGCGCAGCAGACCAACGGGTTGCCTTTTGGCATCCAGGCACAAGCCCGTCAGGGGCAGGACGGACTGTTGTTGCAACTGGCCGCTCAGATCGAGCGGGCCCTGGAGGGGCGATGGAATGACGGCCGAGTCCCCGCGGTGCATGTGACCGCGTAAGTTTTTCTCAATTCAAGATGATCATCGTTCGAACGCCGCAAGCCTTGCGTGAGGCATTGTCTTCCTCGGCACGTCCCGCCTTTGTGCCCACCATGGGCAATTTGCACGAGGGACACATGAACCTGGTGCGGCTTGCACGAACGCAAGGTGACCGGACGGTGGCGAGCATTTTTGTCAACCGCCTGCAGTTCCTGCCGCACGAGGATTTCGACAGCTATCCGCGCACCTTTGAGGCGGACTGCGCCCAACTCGACGCGCATGGGTGTGATGTGCTGTTTGCCCCGCTCGAGGGCGATCTGTATCCCGAGCCGCAGACGGTGAAGGTCCATGCCGACCCCGTCCTGGCCGATATCCTGGAGGGACAGTTCAGGCCCGGATTTTTCACCGGGGTTTCCACCGTGGTGATGAAACTCTTCATGAGCGTCTTTGCGGGCAAGACGCAGGGCGTGGCGGTGTTCGGCAAGAAAGACTACCAGCAGTTGATGGTGGTGCGGCAGATGGTGCGCCAGTTTGTGTTGCCCCTCGAGATTCTGGGCGTGGAAACCCGACGCGCGGAGGATGGATTGGCCTTGAGTTCGCGCAACCGGTATTTGAACGAGACCGAGCGGGCCGAGGCGGTGCAGCTGTCACTGGCCCTGCAAGGCTTGGGCCGTGACGCCCTGGCGAGTGGACAGGCGTTGACCGCTCAGTTGCCTGCCCTGGAAGCACGCGCCCTGGAAAGCTTGCGACAGCGCGGCTGGCAGCCGGACTACCTCACCGTGCGTCGCCGCCAGGACTTGCAGCCGCCGCAAGCCGGTGATGACCTGGTGGTGCTGGGAGCGGCGCGCCTGGGAACGACCCGCTTGATCGACAACCTGGAAATCTGAACCACACCCGTGTTCGTCGCGTGCAGTGCAGCGTCGATGGTTCATGACAGGCTGCTCGCGCACGCCACCCGGGCTCAGGGGTTCGCGTCGGGAACGCTCGAGGGTGTTGCCTGGTCAGCCGCAGCGCACCGCGCACAAATGCATGCCATCCGTTGCAGGTGAGCCGGTACGCGTGCGAGCAGCGTCGGAGAAAACGTGGTGCTCACACACCAGCAAGTGGGCGAGGGCTGTTCGCACGTCATGGCGCACGCGTTGGGTCCTGCGCACAGGGGACAGCGGCTGGGGTCAATCGCGCTGGTGGTGGATGCAGTCGTCATGGGGGCGGTGAACATTGAAGGGTGCCGCGTCGATGGGACGTGCTATAACAAACCAGCACAGAGGCCCGTGTTCACGGGCCTTGTGATGTACTCAGACCACCACCGGAGACGATCCATGTTCAGTCACGTGATGTTGGGAGCCAACGACCTCGAGGCTTCCCGGAAATTTTATGATGCCTTGCTGGCGACGCTGGGCATCGGGCCCGGCCTGGCCAACAACCAGCGCTATTTCTACCGCAGCCCCACGGGAACCTTCGCCATCACCACGCCCCTCAATGGGCAGGCGGCCACGCATGGCAATGGCGGCACGTTCGGCTTCCTGGCGCAGTCCGAAGCACAGGTGGACGCTTTTCATGCAGCGGGCGTGGCCAACGGCGGCACCACCTGCGAGGACCCGCCCGGTTACCGCGAAGGCCCCGCCGGCAAGCTGTACCTGGCCTACCTGCGCGATCCGACGGGCAACAAGATCTGCGCCCTGTACCGCGTGCCGAAATAAAGCGTCAGCGCCTCGGGTCATGGGGCGTGGTTCTCCGCCCCTCCACTGGCGGCAGGAAGAGGGCGTTGACCTGAGCTCATTTGTATTCTGTATACAGAAAAAACCAGGCCTTGTCCACACCTGCGTGACAGGGAAGTTGCAGCGGGACAACCGGCTGCCGTCTGGGTGACAGCGCCCCGGTGCGTGGCTGCGCATCATCCCATCTGATTCCGTGCTCGCGTCCCCGCTGCCGCCCGGCGCGCAGGGGACGGTAGCACGCCTTCCCACCCTCCACCCCGCCTCTAAGGAGTCTTCCCCGTGGCCAACATCACCCTCAACGTCAACGGCAAGTCACGCTCGCTCGACGCGGACGCCGACATTCCCTTGCTATACGCCTTGCGCGACAACCTCGGCTTGCAAGGCCCCAAGTTTGGCTGTGGCAAGGGCCAGTGCGGCGCCTGCACCGTGCTGGTCAATGGCGAAGCCGTGCGCTCCTGCGTCACGCCGGCCGTGGCCGTCAAGGGCAAGCCGGTGACCACGCTCGAAGGCCTGGGGTCATCGGCCAAACCGGGCATGCTGCAGCAAGCCTTCATCGATGCCCAGGCGGTGCAATGCGGTTATTGCATCAACGGCATGATCATGAGTGCGCAGGCCCTCTTGAAGAAACACAAAAAACCCACCGACGCACAAATCAACGAAGCCCTGGCGGGACACCTGTGCCGTTGTGGCACCCACCAGCGCATCGTGGCAGCGGTCAAGCAGGCCGTGGCGGCCTGAACTCGAGACAAGGACACAACATGACTACCGAGACTGTGAATCGTCGCAAATTCCTGCAGGCTTCTTCAGCGGGCCTGCTGGTGGTGGGCTTCTCCTTCTCCGAACTGGCGCAAGCCAAGTCGGCCACTTCCCTGCGTGACGCCAAGAGCGTGGCCAAGGATCAACTGGATTCGTGGCTGCAGATTGACAAGAACAACCGCATCACGGTGTTCGTCGGCAAGGTGGACCTGGGCACGGGCACCAAGACGGCTCTTACCCAGATCGCGGCCGAAGAACTGTCGGTGCCCTTCAACAGCATCGAGATGGTCATGGGCGATACGGCCACCACGCCGGACCAGTGGCTCACCGGCGCCGCCCTGACCATTCAGCAAGGCGGATCGGAATTGCGCCTGGCAGCAGCCAGTGCCCGCATTGCCTTGCTGCGTCGTGCCGCAGAGCAATGGCAAGTGCCGGTGGAATCGCTCGACGTGAAGGACGGGGTGATCCGTCAGGCTGGCAACGCCACCCGCGAGGCCACCTACGGCAGCCTCATCGGCGAAGGCTTTAAGCTACAAGTCGATACCAAGGCCAAGGTCAAGCCGCACACCGAATACAGCCTGGTGGGCAAATCGATCCCGCGCGTGGATATTCCCGCCAAAGTGACAGCCGAGCACCCCTATGTGCACGACTTCCGTCTCCCCGGGATGCTGCATGCGCGCGTGATCCGCTCTGACCTGATCGGTGCCACCCTGCAAAGCGTGGACGACAGCCGCGCGCGCAAGGTCAAAGGTTTTGTGCGCACCGTTCGCAAGGGTAACTTCCTGGCTGTGGTGTGCAGCAGCGAATGGGCAGCGGTCAAAGCAGCAGACGCGATGCAGGCGCAATGGACGGCGGGCCCGGATCTGCCGCCCAAAGCCAACCTCTATGAGGCCTGGCGCAAGATGCCGATGGCCAAGGAAGAGGCGACCCAGAAGGTGGGCAACATCGATGAAGCCCTGGCCTCACCGGTCAAGCGCGTCAAGGCCAGCTACCACTTTGCGGTACAGACCCATGCGTCCATCGGACCCTCCTGCGCCGTGGCCGATTATCAGAACGGCAAGCTGGTGGTGTGGTCGGCCTCGCAGGCCACGCACTCGATGCAGCACGAGTTGTCCATCATCACCAAACTGCCGCAACAAGACATCCGTCTGGTGTACCTGGACGGTGCGGGTTGCTATGGCCGCAACGGTCATGAAGACGCCACCGCCGACGCCGCCCTGATTGCCATGGAAATCGGCAAGCCGGTGCGCGTGCAGTGGATGCGTCAGGACGAAACCGCCCTGGCCCCCAAGAGCCCGCCGCGTTCCATGGACTTCGAGGCCGCACTCGATGACAAAGGCAACCTGGTGGGCTGGAAGGGCGACTTCTACATCGCGCTCAACCACATCGCGGCGTTCAAGCCGCTGGACTTTCCGCTGCTGTCTGCCACCGAGACGGGTATTCCGCGTCCGGGCAACTGGGTGGGTTTCCTGTTCCAGAACGCGGGTGCGCCCTACACCGTGCCCAACATCCTGGTGACCACCAAGCACATTGCCCAGACCTTCCTGCGCTCGTCTCACCTGCGCAGCCCGGGACGGATTGAAAACTCGTTTGCCAACGAGGCCTTCATGGACGAGGTGGCCTTTGCGGCCCAGGCCGATCCCGCCGAGTTCCGTTTGCGCCACCTCAAGGACCCGCGTGCCACGGCTGTGATTGAAGCCGCACTCAAGAAGGCCAACTGGCAGTCACGCGTCGCCAACAGCGCCGCGGGCACCGGGCGTGTGGTGACGGGGCGCGGCATCTCGTATGTGCGCTACAACAACACCATCACCTATGTGGCCACGGTGGCCGAGGTGGAGGTGGATCGCAGCACGGGCCAGATCCGTGTGACGCGTCTGTGCATTGCCCACGACTGCGGTCAGATGATCAACCCCGACGGCGTGCTCAACCAGGTGGAGGGCGGAGCGATCCAGACGGTGAGCCGCACCCTGATGGAAGACGTGCAATGGACGGGCAGCAAGATCGAGAGCGTGGACTGGGCCAGCTACCCCATCCTGCGTTTCCCTGATGTGCCGCGCGTGGAGGCGGTGCTGATTGACCGCCCGGGTCAGCCGACCTGGGGCGCGGGCGAACAAACGCCCACCACCATCCCGGCGGCCATTGCCAATGCGGTGTTTGACGCCACGGGTGTGCGCCTGCGCGAGATTCCGTTCACGCCCGAGCGGGTCAAGGTGGCGCTGGCCGCGGCGGGCAAAGCGATGGCTTGAGCGAACGAGGCTGGGCCTGACGGTGGATGCGAATCCGCCGTGATCGCCTGGCCCGGATCTGCCAAAAGCCAAAAGCCAAAAGCCAAAAGCCAAAAGCCAAAAGCCAAAAGCCAAAAAATAAAAGCCCAAAGCAAAAAGGCCGCGAGCGATTCGCGGCCTTTTTTGTGTGCTTCAGCGAGCGGTTCTGGTTCTCGTGCTCGGCGTCATCAATACAACCAGCGCGCTGGCACCATCACGATTTGCGGGAACAGCACCATCAGGAACATCACGGCAAACTGCACTGCCATGAAGGGCAGCACGCCGACGGTGACCTCGTCCATGCGCATGCGGCCCACCCCCGCAACCACGTTCAGCACCGTGCCCACCGGCGGGGTGACCAGGCCGATGGAGTTGTTGATGATGAACATCACGCCGAAGTACACCGGGTCGATGCCGGCCGCCTTCACCAGCGGCATGAGCACCGGCGTGAGGATCAGGATGGTGGGCGTCATGTCCATCGCGGTGCCCACGATCATGCACAGCACCATGATGGCGATCATCAGCAGCGTGGGCTTGTCCAGCAAGGGCTGCAGCAACTCGATCACCTGGGCCGGCAGGTTGGCCACGGTGATGAGCCAGGCCGAGACCATGGCGGCGGCCACCAGGAACATGATGACGGCGGTGGTGGCCGCGGCGGCCTCGAACACCTGGTAGAGTTGCTTGAAGCTCAGCTCGCGGTAAATCACCATGGACACAAACAAGGCGTAGACGGCGGCCACCACCGCCGCCTCGGTGGGGGTGAACACGCCCATGCGCAAGCCCACCAGGATGATGACGGGCAGCATCAAGGCCCAGCCAGCACTCTTCATGGCGGCAAAGATTTCACCCGCACTGCGCCGCGGCGGTGTGTCGAGTTGTTCGCGGCGTGTCAGCCACCACCAGGTGAGCCACAGGCCGGCACTCAGCACAATGCCGGGGAAGATGCCGGCCAGGAAGAGCTTGCTGATGGACACATTGGCGGCCACGCCAAAGATCACAAAACCGATGGACGGCGGGATGATGGGGCCGATCACACCGCAGGCAGCGATCAGGCCCCCGCTGCGCGCTTTGTCGTGGCCAGCTTTGACCATCATGGGCAGCAGCAGGGCGGTCAGCGCGGCGGCGTCGGCCACGGCGGAACCCGACAACGCAGACAGCAAGCAGGCAGCAACGATCGTCACATAGCCCAGGCCACCACGAATGTGCCCGACCAGGGCCATCGCGAAATCCACAATGCGCCGTGACAGGCCGCCGGTGTTCATCACCTCGCCCGCCAGCATGAAGAAGGGCACCGCCAGCAGCGGAAAACTGTTGGCCCCCTCGATGACGTTGAGCGCCATGATCTGCGGGTCAAACGAACCCATGTGCCACATCAGCGCGGCACCACACAGCAACAGCGAGTAGGCAATGGGCACACCCAGGGCCATGGCGCCCAGGAGCGCCCCTAAGAAAACAGCAATCGTCATGGTGAGGTTCCTGGTGTGGGCTTATTTCAACGGGGGCGGGGCATCGACCGGTTCTTCTTCGGATTCGCGAATGCCGATCAGTTCGTCCTCGCTCAGCTGCCCGGTGGCCATGCGCCAGAGTTGCTGCAGCAGGATCACCCCGCCGGATACGGCCAGCACCATGCCGCAGGCATAGAAGTAGGCCATGGAGATTTCCATGACCGCGCTCGTGGTGTCGCGGTTGATGATCACCTGGTCCAGCGAGCCCTTGAACAACAGCCAGCAGGCAAACAGCATGAGCAGGTGTGCCAGCACGAAGCAGGTCTTCTTGCCCGCCAGCGACAGGCGTGAGACCAGGGTGTCTGAGCCCAGGTGGGTGCCTTCCTTCATCGCGACGATGGCGCCCATGAAGGTGATCCACACAAACAGCCACCGCGACAATTCCTCCGACACCGTGATGCCGGTGTTGAAGCCGTAGCGCAACACCACGTTGCCAAACACCAGCACCACCATCAGGGCCAGAGCCATCACCATGCCAAAGCGGATGGCTCGGCAGTACCAATCAATGAGTCGGGTCAGCATGAGGAGGGCGCTCCGGAACAGGAATGACAGAGAAATGTACCAAATGGTTAATTTCTGAAATCGAGGGTAATCACCTAGTCTGATGAGGAATAGGGGACTACCTGCTATTCAGGCGTTGAATAGCGGAGCGCGGGGTCCGGGTCTTGTCACCCGGGTGATCACAAGGTGATGCCTTCGTCGGCAAACGCCTTTTGCACGCCCTCGCGCTGGAGCATGCGGTTCTTGAAGGCCGTGAAGTGCTTGAGTTCCTGCACCGGAAACTCGCGCCGGAACCCCCACACATAAAAAATCAGGGCATAGGGGTCGAGGACGGAATATTGCGCGCCCATCCATTCGCGGGTGGCCAGCATGGCGTCAATTTGCTGGAGGTACTGCGCATAGGTCTTGCGGCCCATGGCCTGGATACCGGGAAAGGCACTGGCGTCCTCGGTGTAGCGCTCGGGACGGCCGATGTGCGCGTTGGCCGGGTGCACGCTGGAGGCAAAGAAACCGATCAGCGACAGGGCCTGCGCCTCTTGCAGCAAGTCCGTGGGCCACAGGCCAAAGCGCTTGCCCAGATAAGGCAGGATGGCGGTGTTTTCGGTGAGGTGCGTGCCGTCTTCCAGCGTGAGTGCCGGTACCCGCCCCAGCGGATGAATGCGCAGGTAGTCCGCCGTTTTATGCTCGCCCTGGGTCAGGTTCATGCGATGCGGCTGGTAGGGGTGGCCCACCTCTTCCATCACGATGTGGGCGGCCAGTGAACAAGCGCCAGGGGCGTAATAAAGCGTGAGCATGGGTGTCTCCTAAGAAGTGCCCGGGTTGGGGGTCAGGGGGTGTCGTGCTGGCGGAACTCCAGCAATTTGATCAGGCTGTATATGGCCTGGTGGGCCGGCGTCGGGATGCCGTGTTGGGCACCCAGTCGGGTGAGCAAGCCATTGAGGTGATCGATCTCGGTGCGCTTGCCACGTGCGATGTCTTGCGCGGTGGACGAGCGTTGGCCTGCCATGGAGCGGTACAGGCCTTCGAAGGTCTGGTCGACGTCGGTGCGGTCAAAGTGCACCCCCTCTGCGGTGGCCACCGCCAGAAATTCGGTGGTCAGTTGCCCCAGCAGCGTTCGCACTTCGGGCACCAGCACCATGCGACCGTATTCGATCTGCCCGATGGCTGACACCGCATTGACCACGCAATTGATCAGGAACTTGAACCAGAGCGCGTCTTTGACGGTGGGTGAAATCTCGCACGGCACGCCCGCCGACGCAAAGAGCGAGGCGATGTCGGTCAGCAGCCGTTGCGCGTTCGGGCCCTGGCCTGCGGGGGTGGTCAGTGCCCCCGGGGTGTGCATCTCGCCAATCACGAGTTCGCCGCGGCCATTGTGTTTGAGTTGACCCGGACCTTCCATGGCCGTGGCCACGTACACCACCGCCGGAAACACCGGGTTGGGCAGCAGGCGTTGCAGGGCAGGGGCGTTGTCCACGCCGTTTTGCAAACTCAGGACCACCGCGTGAGGGGACAGCACCTCACGCAATGCCGCTGCGGTGGATTCCGTGTCCGGCGATTTGACGCACAAGAGCACCAGGTCTGCCTGCGCTGCCGCGGCCAGTTCAGTGGTGGCACGAACCGGTACATGGGCTTGAAAAGTCTGACAGTTCATGAACAGGCCGTGGGCCGTGATGGCCTCGACGTGCCCGGCACGCGCAATGAGGGTGACATCAAGCCCCGCTCGTGCCAACATACCGCCGTAAAAGCAACCCACGGCGCCCGCGCCGACCACGACGACGCGGGATGAACGGGAAATCGAAAAATCGTGCGACATCGTTTTCATCCTACCCCAGCCCTGGGCAAATTGCATGGCCGGGATACGTCTCAAGGTTGACGCAGGTGACAGTCGCGAAGCGGCCCGGTACGGCGGGAATGCGCTAGCATCATGACCAATTAAGCGGAGAGATCCCGATGAACGATACCTTGGTCCCCGAGCGTCAGGCCTCTTTGGCCTGGTCTGATGCCTTGCTGCTCGAACTTGACTTCATGGACGACACCCACCGTGAGTTTGTCGAATTGCTGGGGGCGGTTGAGACCGCCTCGGATGACCACCTGATCGACTGTTTCCGCATGCTGGTGGAGCACACCGATGCGCATTTTGGCGGCGAGGACCGCTGGATGGCCGCGACCCAATTTGCCGCCAGCCATTGCCACACCACGCAGCATAACGTGGTGATGCAGGTGCTGCACGAGGCGCTCAAGCGCGGACAGGCGGGCGACCTGGCGTTGCTGCGCGAGTTGTCCCGCGAACTCGGTATCTGGTTCACCCAGCATGCCCAAACCATGGATGCGGCGCTGGCCCAGTACCTGCGCCAGGTCGGGTTCGATCCGGTGACGGGCAGCATGCGCCCTCCGGCTGCATGGTCCGAAGGGGCGATGCACGCCTGCGGCGGATCGTCCTGCGGCACCTGAGACCGGCCGATCCATCAGCGCCCTCTGGGCCCGGATGCCGAGCGGGTGCTGCCCGCTTTAACCTCGGACCGTGCTGGCAGCGCATCAGGCGGTTTTCCGGGAGAATGACCGCATGATGTCCGCTTTGCGCAACCCCCTCGTTCTGGTCACGGTGCTGATGGCCGGTGGCGTCCTGTTGATCACGATGGGCATTCGCCAATCGGTCGGCTTGTTCGTGGGGCCGCTCAACACCAGCACGGGACTGGGGATCACCTCCATCAGCCTGGCATTGGCCATCGGTCAATTCGTCTGGGGGGCCGTGCAGCCAGTAGCTGGCGCGGCCGCGGATCACTGGGGGGCGCGACCGGTGCTGCTGGTGGGCTTGCTGCTGATGGCGCTGGGTTGCCTGCTCACCCCCTGGATGGATTCCGCGTCGGGGCTCACCTTCACGCTGGGGGTGTTGTCAGCCGCCGGGGCGGGAGCTTGCAGTTTTTCGGTGTTGATCGGTGCCTCGGCTCAACGGCTGTCCCCGCAGGAGCGCGGCGCGGCCTCGGGCTGGATCAACGCCGGCGGCTCATTGGGGCAGTTCGTCCTGGCCCCGCTGACACAAAAACTCATTCAGACCTTGGGCTGGATGGGTGCCATGTGGGCTTCCGCGGCAGTGACACTGCTGGCCATTCCCATGGCGCTGGGGCTCACGCCTGCACGTGCGGCGGCTGCGCCCGCGACTGGGGCCGAGGGGGGCATGCGACAAGCCATTGCCCAGGCGTGTGCCGACCGCAGTTACTGGCTCTTGCACCTGGGCTTTTTCACCTGTGGCTTTCACATCGCATTTCTGGTCACGCACCTGCCCACGGAAGTCGGTTTGTGCGGACTCTCGCCCACGGTGGCGAGCTGGTCGCTCGCCTTCATTGGCATCGCCAACATCGTGGGCAGTGTGGTGGTGGGCAACTGCATCAACCACTATCGCAGCAAGCATTTGCTGGCGCTGATGTACGGCTCCCGCGCTGTGTTGGTGCTGTGGTACCTGGTCATGCCCAAGACAGAATGGGTGTTCTATGCCTTTGCGGGGGGACTGGGGCTGACCTGGCTGGCCACGGTGCCTCCCACGGCGGCCCTGGTGGGCAAACTGTTTGGTGTGCGTTACCTCGCGACCCTGTTTGGCCTGACCTTGCTGTCTCACCAGGTGGGTGGGTTTTTAGGGGCCTATCTGGGCGGGCTGGCGTTGAGTGCCAGTGGCGACTACCAGGCGATGTGGTGGGCCGACATGGTGCTGGCTGCGCTGGCCGCGCTGTTCAATTTGCCCATCCGAGAAGAGCCCGTCATCTCGGCACAGGCCTGAATGCCTGGTCCCGGGGTGCTGGCCGCCCCCGTGACGTCTACAGCGGCGACAAGTGGCCACGGGATCATCGGGTAAGCTAGTGCCCGACATGCCCCTGAACGACCCCGCCTCCCAGCGCCTTCGGCGCATCGGCATTGCCTGGATTTGCCTCACCACCCTCATGTTTGCTGTGCTCGACAGCAGCGCCAAGTGGCTGGTGCAGGTGTTTCCGGTGATGCAAGTGATCTGGATGCGCTTTCTGGTGCATACCGTGCTCACGGCCGCCTTGTTTGCCCCGCGAATCGGTCATCAGTTGTACCGCGTGAAACACCCCAGGCTGCAACTCCTGCGTGGCTCCATGCTGGCGGCCATGACGGCGCTGAATTTTTTCGCCCTGCAGTATCTGCAACTGGCCGAAACCGGGGCCATCCAGTTTTCTGTACCCATCCTCATCGCGTTGTTCAGTGTGTGGTGGTTGGGCGAGCAGCAAAGCGTATCGCGTTGGGTGGCAATTGCCGTGGGGTTCGTGGGGGTGTTGGTGATCATCCGGCCCGGCAGTCACGGGTTTCATCCGGCCATCTTCCTGAGCTTGCTCAACGCCATCATCTACGCGGTCTTCAACATGGTCACGCGCCGCGTGGGGGCTGACGATCATCCGGCGGCCACGCAGTGGATTGCTGCCCTGGTGCCCACCGTGGTGCTCGCGCCCTTTGCCCTGTGGCAATGGCAAACCCCGCACGATGTCTGGTCCTGGTTGTTCATCCTGTCAGCGGGTGTGACGGGAGGACTCGGACACTTTGCCTCGGCCATGGCGCATCGCTACGCCAGCGCCGCCGTGCTGGGTCCCTTTTTGTACCAGCAGATCATTTACATGAGTTTCTTTGGCTGGTTGATGTTCGACCAGATACCCGACCCCATGGTCGTGATGGGCGCCTTGCTGGTGGTGGCCAGCGGTTTGTACTTGCTGCGCCAGGAATTCCGAACCCAGGTCGGTTGATGCCGGCACGCTTGTCGCGCCAGCCGCGCGCAGGTGACGGACGCTGGCTGTCGGCATCCGCGATCTCCCCTAAGATGCGGGCACGCATGACGTGAGGAGTCTGAACATGAAAATCCTGATGGTCGGTGCCGGTGGCATCGGTGGCTATTTTGGTGCCCAGTTGATCCGTGCTGGCGCGGATGTGACGTTTTTGCTGCGCGAGCAGCGCAAGCAACTGATTGACCGCGAGGGACTCACGATTGAGACGCCCAGCGAAACCTTCAACCTGCGTGTGGCCACGGTCAGTGCCGCCACGCTCAAGCCGGACTATGACCTGATCGTGTTGGCGCCCAAGGCCTATGACCTGGAGGACACGTTGGGCAGTGTGGCGGGTGCTGCGTCGCGCGGCTTCATCCTGCCGTTGCTCAATGGGTTGGACCATATGGATGTGCTGGACCAGCGCTTGGGTCGCGATCGCGTACTGGGGGGCGTGGCGCACATTGCGGCCATGATCAGCCCAACCGGGTCGGTCAAACGCCTGAGTGACTTGCACATGCTCACCGTGGGCCCCCGCGCCCCGGAGCAAGCGGCGACCGCCCGGGCCTTTCATGTCTGGTGCGAGCGCACACCGTTTGATCGCGCCTACAGTGACAACATCGAGCAATCGCTGTGGGACAAGTGGGTGTTCCTGGCGTCCCTCGCGGCCATGACCACCTTGTTCCACGCATCCGTCGGCAAGATCGTGGCCACCCCCTATGGCCATGCGCTCAATCTGCAAACCTATGATGAGTGCTGCGAAGTAGCTGCCCGTTGTGGTTTCCCGATTGCCGACAGCGTGCGTGCCAAGGCGTCGGCGCAATTGACCCTGGCCGGTTCAGGCTTCACCGCCTCCATGCTGCGCGACATGGCCTCGGGCCAGCGCACCGAGCATGAGCATATCCTGGGGGGCATGATCCGGCGCGGTCAACAGCATGGCGTGGCCTGTACCTTGCTCAAGACCGCCTACACGCACATCGCGGTGGCTCAGTCGAGCTGAGCGCCCGAGTCCTTCACGATCTTGGCCCAGCGCACCAGGTCCGACTTCACCAGCGCGGCGAGTTGATCGGGCGTGCTGGGCGTCACCTCGGCGCCCAGCGAGTTGAAGCGCTCCTTGATCTCGGGCGATTGCAGCAATTTGGTGATTTCCTGATTCAGCCGGGTCACCACTTCCTTGGGTGTGCCCGCCGGTGCGAACAGACCGTACCAGGCGTTGGCATGCAGACCTGGCACGCTTTCGGCCAGCGTGGGCATGTCGGGCGCCAGCGAGGTGCGTTGCTCGGTGGCCGCGGCAATCACGCGCAACTGACCGCTCTTGACGAAGGGCATCACGCCGGGGAAGCTGCCAAAGGTCATGGTGCAGAGGCCGGCAATCACGTCGGTGGCCGCAGCGGCGGCGCCCTTGTAGGGCACGTGCACGATGTCAACGTTGGCGGTGGATTTGAGCATTTCGCCCAGCAAGTGGTTGACCGTGCCATTGCCCGCCGAGGCGTAGGTGAGTTTGCCCGGATCGGCCTTGGCCAGGGCAATCAGTTCCTTGATGTTTTTGGCCGGGAAATTCGGGCTCACCGCCAGCAGGTAGGGGGCCGTGGCCACCACCATGATGGGCTCAAAGTCCTTGACGGGGTCGAACGGCACTTTCTTGTAGAGCGAGGGGTTGATGGTCTGCGCGCTTTGCGCGGTGATCATCAGCGTGTAGCCATCCTTGGGGGCGCGTGCGACCAGGGCTGTGCCCACGTTGCCCCCCGCGCCGGGCTTGTTCTCCACCACCACGGGTTGGCCCAACGCCACGGCCAGGCGCTGCCCGAGGGCGCGGCCCACGACGTCGTTGGCGCCCCCCGGTGCTTGCGGAATGATCAGTGTGATGGGCTTGCTGGGGTAGGGATCAGCCGCCCAGGCCGATGACAAACCCAAGGCCAGGCAACAGGTGGCAAGAAAGTGACGCATCAAAAAACTCCTTGAAGGTGAAAGACGGTGTCAGGGTCGTCGCTCGGCACGAACCACGTGCGTGGTGCCATGCACGATCATCTCACCCTGCAGTATCGGGCCCGAACCGGTCAAGGTGATCGCGTGCAAACCATCGTCACGACCGATGTATTGAAAGCGCAGCGTGCTGCCCTCGACCCGGGCCCCGAGCAGGGGTTGGGGTGTACCGGCCAGCACCATCTGGCCCCCTGCGCGTTGAAACCGTTGCTGAAGTTCAAAGTGGCCCAGCACCTGTTCCTGGGCATCACGCAAGATCCAGTGGCCTGCCAGCTGCACCGGCACGATCCACAAGAAGGCCCGCTCTCGCTCGGTACCCAGCACCTGGTCAGGTTCCCAGTCGCCCATGTCAAATGCGTGCGAGACCAGCCGTGTGCCCGGCTTCATGGCGAGCAGGGTGGGGCGCAGTTGCAGGTTGAGCTCAGGCAGCAGGTACATCGTGACCACCGTGGCATGGCTGAAGTCTTCCTGGAAGATGTCACCCTGAATGATGCGCGCCCGATCCGCCACACCGGCACGTTCTGCCTGCTGCTGGGCAAAGGCGGCCAGCTTGGCGTTGTATTCGATGCCCAGGGCCCGTGCGCCGAACTGCTGTGCCGCCGCGATGGGGATGATGCCGTCCCCCGCCCCCAGGTCCACCACCAGGTCGTCGGCGGTGACGCGCGCTGCCGTGAGCATCGTCGTGACCAGTTGTGCGCTGGTGGGCAGCCACATCACGTCCTTGCCCATTTGTCCGCGTTGGGGCTTGTAGGACGGGCTGCCTGCGTCTGCGGGGCCAGCGGACCCCGCCAGGCTGCCTGGGGCGCTGGCACAGCCCGACAGCACACCCAACAAACAGGTGCTCACAAGACAGGCGCCCAGAAAACTGGACAACAGCCTTCGGCGAAGCGGAGCAGCGTGGAAATTCATGGGATAGGATTGTCCCTCAGCGGGCGGGGGCGTGCCTGCCAGCGCTGTCGCCTCGATCACTTGGTCGGCACGGCCTTGGTCATCAGACTGCCCGCCCCGGAGGCGGCCACACCCAGGGCCGTCTCAGCGACCGTGCCAGCCGCAATCTCGAGTTGTCCGCTGGGCTGCCCCCCACATCGCGCAGCGATGTCGGAGGCGTCCTGCTTGTCGGCATAGCTCAGGCTCACGTTGGTCAGCAACACGGGAATGGCGGTGATGGGCCCTCCCCACCACACCACGGCCGGGCTGGCCACCAGGCGGGCCACTTTGAGGTCCTGGTGGATCCAGGCATTGCCTCGCGCCTGGCGGCATTCGGGTGAGCGATAGGCCGGATGGTCCTGGTCCAGCGAGGAGGACGTGATCGCGGACTGGCTGGCACAGCCGCTCAGCAGTACCAGCGCCATCACCACGGCGGTCCGGGCAAGGGGACACTTCATGAGCAGACGCCACACGCATTCAACAGCATGCTGGCGATGGTCGTGGATTTGCGCGTCCGCGTCAATCCGGGCTGACGTGCTCAAAGAGCCCGCCCGACCGCTGCACCCGGTGCCGTGAGGCCTCGTGTAACAGGTGGTGGTGGGCGATGCTGATCAGGGAGACCCAGGATTTTCCGCGGGTGATGGCGGTGTAGATGAGTTCACGTGTGATCACCGAGCTGCGCTCGGGGGGCAGCAGCAAGGCGCAGTGCTCGAATTCCGAGCCTTGCGACTTGTGGACGGTGAGGGCATAAACGGTGTCGACCCCGGTCAGTCGGCTGGGGTGCACCCAGTGAACCGGCGCTGTGACATCGTGCGTGGGAAATGCCACACGCAGGGTCCACTCAGGTTCACCCGTCTCGCGGTTGTTCTGCGCCACAGGCAGGGTGATGCCGATGTCTCCATTCATCAGCCCCAGCGAGTAGTCGTTGCGCGTGACGATGACCGGACGCCCGGCGTACCACGGCCCCGTGCGCTCGATCAGATGATGCCGTTGGAGAATGGACTCGATGTGCGGGTTCAGTCCGCTCACGCCACAAGGTCCGTGTCGCAAGGCGCAGAGCAATTGAAACCGTCCGTGTGCCGCCAGAACGCGCAACGCCCAGGCGTCCCGCTCGGCGGCGTCTGCAGCGAGGCCCGGGCGTTGCGTGTGCATGAGCTGCAGGTAGTGCGCCAGACCCTGAGGCCCCTGCTCGTTTTTCAGCGGCCCCAGCACCACGGCGTCAAGACCGGCATCGTTCACGCTCGGCAGGCGATGTTCCATGAGGTCGGCATACTGGCGCGACAACACGTGCCCGATCGCCTGTTCATCGCCGGCGTTGACGGCGGCCGCGAGTTGTCCGATCCCGCTGTTCTGATCAAAGCGATGGCTGTGTTGCAGCATGACGATGTGCTGGTCCAGCGGATGACCGTTCGGGTCCTGGAAGGCCTCGGGGACGCTTTGGCCGGTGGTGGTGTGCAACCAGTTCGCCACGGAGGGCAGGTAATGGCCTGACGCCGCCCGCTGGCATAAATCGCCCAGCACCGATCCGGCTTCCACGGAGGCCAGTTGATCCTTGTCTCCCAGCAGAATCAGGCGTGCCTGGGGTGGCAGCGCCTGCAGGGTGGCGGCCATCAGGTCGAGGTCGACCATCGAGGCCTCGTCGATCACCAGAACGTCCAGGGCCAGGGGGTGGCGGGCATCATGCCGGAACAGTCGCGAGTCGGGACGTGTCCCCAGCAGCCGGTGCAGGGTGCTCACCTCATGGGGAATGTGCGCGCGCACCGCCAGATCGTCGGCCCCGGTCGCGGGCAGCTGGTGGATGGCGTGGCCAATGGATTGCTTCAGGCGAGCAGCGGCTTTGCCCGTGGGGGCTGCCAGCCGGATGACCAGCGGGCGATGCGGCGCTTGGGACAGGGCCAACCGCTGCAGCAAGGCCAGCAGCCGCACCACGGTGGTGGTCTTTCCGGTGCCGGGTCCTCCGGTGATGATGCTGAACGCGCCCCGTGCCGCCACGGCGCAGGCGATTTTTTGCCAGTCGGGGGGCGCGTCGACAGGGTGGGGGAACAGCGCATTCAGCGCGTCACGAAGCAGGTCTGATGGCCACAACGCCTCCAGGGTGGCGCTGCGCGCCATGCGCGCCGTGAGCGCTTGCGCGACCGCTTGCTCGTAGCTCCAGTAGCGACGCAGGTAGAGCCGATGGCCCACCAGTACCAGCGGGGTCTTGCCCGAGCCATCGTCCACCAGCGCCGTGTGTTGCAACTGCTCGAGCCAGTGCTGCGGGGTCCAGCCCGCCAGCAGTGTGTCAGGCATGTCCACGGACGGCAGGTCGGATGTTGGCAGGCGCTCGGGCGGAATGGCCAGGGACTCGTTGGGGTGGTCCAGTGTTCGCTGCAGATCGAGACACACGTGGCCCCGGCCCAGTTGATGGCTGACCAGGGCCGCCGCCAACAGGACAGACGCCGGGGCAGCGCGGTCCTCGTCGTGCAGGAAGCGCGTCAGGGCCACATCGACCTCACGCAGCCAGCCACGTGCCACCCACTGGTCCAGCAGGTGGATCAGGGCGGCGGGGTGGGGCAGATCTGCGTTCATGGTGTGCCTCGCGCTGAGCCGGCAAACAGGCGATCGAGTTCCAGCATCAGTGCCTTGGGGGGGCGTTCGAAATGCACGCCGCGCGAAGGGGCGGCGATGCCACGCAGGAACAGGTAGAGCGCGCCGCCCACATGGCGATCGTAGTCGTAATCGCGCAGGCGGGACTGCAGCAGGCGGTGCAGGGCAAAGAGGTAGAGCACGTATTGCAGGTCATAGCGGTTGTCGCGAATGGCCTCGTCCATCGACGCCGGGGTGTAGGCGGCCTCGTCGCTGCCCAGCCAGTTCGATTTGTAGTCGGCCACGTAATAGCGGCCCTCGTGTTCCAGCACCACATCCATGAAGCCCTTGAGCATGCCCGTCAGTGAGTCCGGCGCGAGGCCCGGGCGGGGACGCGCCTCCAGGGTGTGTTGCGTCACGGCATGGTCGAGGGCCTGGAGATCGAGGCGATGGGTCTCGATCCAGAATTCCATTTCGGCGCGGGCCGAGGTCACGGTGCCCAGCCGGATCGAGGTCGCACCCGCCGGCAAGGGCGTGGACAGCAGTTGCCGGACCCAGTCACACAGCGGGTCAACCCAGGCGTCCCAGCGGTGCGCCGCGCAGCGCTGGGCGATGTGTTCGCGCAGTGCGTCGGGCGACGCCAGCACGGTGTCAAAGCCCGCGTTGGCACACCACTCCAGCAGGTCATGCAAAAAGGTGCCCGGTTGTGCCCCCTTGGGGAAGCGGTGCATCGGATGTACCGCAGTGCCCATCTGGCTGGTGACGTTCACCGGGTCGGCCGGGCTGTGCTCCTGCCGGCTTTCCAGCCAGTTTTCGGTTTGTGCGGTGTCGTCCAGTTCATGGTACGTCGGGTTGCGCTGCCCGCCCATGGGCAGGCTCGAGTAACTGCTGATCCACCAGTGCTCGCGTGCCGCCCGACTCGGGCGGCAGGCATCGCGGCGCACCAGGGACGTTGACGCATCCTGGAAACGGGTGTCGTGCTTTTGGGGGGTATGAACCACCTCGATATCGGGCTGCCCCTGCGCGAAGTCGGTGACGGCCTGTACAAAGCGCTCGGGCGGGATCTGACGCAGCCCCATCAGGTGGTCGATGGCACTGACGGCTTTGCTGTTGTCCAAGGGCGCAAGACCCAGCCAGGTGAGGTGACGCGCACGGGTGAGGGCCACGTAGAGCTTGCGAACATCCTCGGCCAGACGTTCCTGATCGGCCAGCTCGCGCTCGGCCGCACTGGCCGTCAGGCTGACCTGAACCTCGCCGGTCTCGTCATGCCAGGTGACCGAGGTCGCGTCGGATTTGATGGGCCGCGAGGTACAGATGAAGGGCAGCATCACCAGCGGGTATTCCAGGCCTTTCGATTTGTGGATGGTGATCACCTGCACCAGGTGGGCGTCGCTTTCCAGCCGGAGTTTCCGCTCATCCGAGCGGTCCTCATCGGATTGCATGTGTTCGGCCAGGAAGCGGATCAATGCGTGTTCGCCCTCGAGCGAGAAACTCGCCTGTTGCAGCAATTCGGCCAGGTGCAGGAGATCGGTCAGGATCCGCTCGCCACTTTGGCCGAGTGCGTCGGGAGGCTGATTCAGCAGGCGCGCGGCACAGTCAAAGTCGACCAGCAGGTGCCGGATCATGGGCAGCACACCCTGCCGGCGCCACATCTCCTGATAGCCCTTGAACTGCAAGAGGTGACGCTCCCAGGCCATCTCATCACTGCGCAGGGCCTCCAGCGCCGGGAAATCCAAGCCTAGCGAGGGGGTGGTCAGCGCAGCCCGCAACAACCGGTCGTTGTCGGGCTCCGCGCATGCCACCAGCCAGCGATACACCTCGGTGGCTTGCGGGGTGTCATACACCGTGTCTTTGTCCGACAGATACACCGAGCGAATGTCGCGACGGGCAAGCGCGCGCCTGATGCTGTTCGCCTCCTGCTGGTTGTTCACCAGGATGGCGATGTCGCCGGGCTTCAGGGGGGTCATCGTGCCGTCGCGATCCAGAAAGCCGGTGCGTCCCGCTTGCCCAGCATTCAGCCAGTCGACCATCTGCGTGGCGCAGATCTCGGACATCTCGTCAATGTAGGCTTGCTTGGGCAGCTTCACGTGCTTGGGCAGCACAGTCAGCGTGAGGGCGGCCGGGGTGCGGCCCTCCACCTGAAAGGTGGTTGTCAGCCCCTCTGGCTTCACTGGGGTGAACGGCACCGGGTTGTCTCCCGGGCGCCGGAATAGAAAGGCGCCTGCAGAGGTTGTTTGCCGTTCGACATGCTCAAAACAGTGGTTGGTGGCACGCACCATCGCTTCGCTGGAACGGTAGTTGGTCCCCAGGCTCTGCAAGCGGTCGCCCACGGCAGACCGGGCCTTCAGGTAGGTGTAGATGTCCGCGCCCCGGAAGGCGTAAATCGCCTGCTTGGGGTCGCCAATCATGATGAACGCGCTGTCCTGGCGCTGCTCGGTCAACGGGTAAATGCGCTCGAAGATGCGGTATTGCGTGGGGTCGGTGTCCTGGAATTCGTCGATCAGCGCCACCGGAAACTGTTCCCGGATCCTGTCGGCCAGACGCGCGCCATTCTCACCCTGCAAGGCGGTGTCGAGGTTGCGCAGCAAATCGTCAAAACCCAGTTGCGAGCGACGACGTTGCGTGGCCTGGAGTTCGTCAGCGACCCAGCGCGCGGCGTGGCTGAGCAGGCCAGGGGCCGGGTCGGGGAGTTGTTGCAGGGTCTCTCGAACCTCGGGCAGGACTTGCAAGGCAGGATGGGTCAGGGCCGGGTGGTCGAGCGACTGGTCTTTTCGCCAGGCCTTGGCCATCCCCTCGGGATTGAGTCGATCCCAAGCGTTGGGCTTCAAATCCAGCAGTGCTTGCTCGGTGTTGGCCCATTGGCGAATAGCCTTCAGCCAGGGGTTGTAGTAATCCGGCCGCAAGATATTGCCCATGAGGCGCTTGTTTTTGTGAGCCTCGTCGAAATGTTCCTGCAACTCCTCCACCCATGTCGACCAGGGCTGCTTGAGCGGCACCAGGATGGCCTCTCGATCACGGTCGTATTGCGCGATCAGTTCTGCAGGCGGAGCTGTGGCGGGCAGTTTGTCCTCATGACCCCGCACCGATTTGAGGGCATCTTCCAGTTTGGTCGGATGAGCCCATTCGCCGGCCACCTGGGCAGCCGCCTGCGGCTGCAAGGGGTAATAAAACTGCCGCCAGTAGTCTCGCACCACATCGGCACGCAACTCGCTGAGGTCGGTTTCCAGGGTTTGCGTGAACAGGCTCAGGCTGTCAAAGGCGTGCTCGTGCAGCATGCGGTTGCACCAGCCATGGATGGTGGAGACAGCGGCCTCGTCCATCCATTGCGCGGCCACGTCGAGTTTGCGCGCACAGGTGGCCCACTCGCTGGGCGGGTACTGGCCGCGAAGCGTATGTAACAGGTCCTCTGCTGGCGGTGCGGGGTCGTCATCGGGCGAACGTCGAAAGTAGGCCGCGGCTTGCGCCAGTCGCGCGCGAATGCGATCGCGCAACTCCTTGGTGGCCGCCTCGGTGAAGGTCACCACCAGAATCTGGGGCGGCGTCAACGGCCGACCATGGCCGGCCGCGTCACCCCCATGCCCCAGCACCAGTCGCACATAGAGCATGGCAATGGTGTAGGTCTTGCCCGTGCCGGCGCTGGCCTCAATCAGATGGCTGCCGCGCAACGGCAGGGCCAGCGCATCCAGGGAGGAGGCGGGGGGGGAGGCGTGGGAGTCGTCCATCATGCGCTGGAGTCAGGTTTGCCGACACTGGCTCGCAGGGGTGCGTACAGCACGTCGCACCAGCGGGTGAATTCGCCCTCGGACCACAAAGCTTCAAAGGTCGGGTACAGGCGTTGCAGGTACGGGCTTTGTCGGGCCTCGCCGTCGAACTTGAAACCCGGCTCATAGTGCTTGCGTGCGCTGGCGGCGGCCTTCATCGTGCAGTCTTGCAGCGAGCCCTCAAACCGTTCCCCTCCCTGGCCCAACCAGTGAAACCCGGTGCTGACCGCCAGCGGCAAGGGGTAGCACAGGCCCTGGACATAGGCGTCGACCAGGATGTCGAATTGCTGGCGCGCCCAGCCCGGATCCAGAGGGTGGAGGGTGATCGTGCCGTTGGGGCCCACGACTTGGGTGGTGATGACGCTGCCGCTGACATGCGCAGCCAGGTGCTGCACCCACGGCTGCATCAATTTGTCCAGGCGGTTATGTTTTTCCTGGCCCTTCTGGTTTTCCTTGTTCTTCTTCTTTTCGTTGCTCAACAGCATGCTGGCACTGATGTCGATTCGCTGCCATGATGTGGTTGGCGGGGCGGTGGAGCCCTCTGTCGCGCCATAGCGGCGGGTGATCAGGCCCTGCACCTGGACGGGTTGACCGTGGACCTCGCAGGTCTGATCAAACACCTCATCCTCCAGCACAAGGGGCCAGTCGTGACGGGCATCGCGGTAGTCGGTGAACAGGCGTTCCAGCGATTCGCCGAGCTGTTCCTCGGTCAGCGACGCCATGGCGCCCATGGGCAACTCACCACGTCGCTGGATGCGCGCGAAGTGCTGACGCATCTCGGGGTCGTCAGCTTCGCCGCGCAACCAGGCGTCCAGTCGGGTCTGGATCAACTCTTCCCGCAGCACCCATGACTGCAGCCCGTCCAGCGAAAACGGCTCCTGATCCTCGACAGTCACGGCCTGGCTGTCCAGCGAGATCTGGAGCCGCTCCTGGTAGAACGTCTTGACCGGGTTGCGCAGAAAATCACCCAGCTGCTGCAGCGAAATCGGCTGTTCCAGTCGCGGTCGGGCGAGGGGTGTCATCGCCGCTCGCACCGCAACCGAGGCCGGTGCGGGGCACTCCCACTCGCGCGCGTAGGTGAACAGCGCGGAGGTGGCCGGCGTGGTCCCCAGGTAGTCCGGGTTGAACGCTTGAAGCTTGTGTTCCACCGTCAAGGCCGCCAGCAAGTCCTGGGGGCCGTCCTGGCCTTGCAGCGACCATCCCGCCGCGAGGTGGTCGCGCAACTGGCTCACCAGCACCGAGGGCGGGCGCGTTGAATTGTCCTGGATGCTTTTGCCCACCCAACTGATGTGCAGACGCTCGCGCGCCGAGAGCAGCGCTTCCAGAAACAGAAAGCGATCGTCCTCCCGCCGCGAGCGGTCGCCAGGGCGCAGGTCGTCGGCCATCAGATCAAAGTCCACGGGCGGGCGGGCGCGAGGAAACTCGCCATCAGCCATGCCCAGCAGGCAGACCATGCGAAACGGAATGGCGCGCATGGGCATGAGCGTGGCAAAGGTCAACTGCCCACCCATGAAACGTTGCGTCAGGTGCGGCTGATCCAGTTGGGTGAGCCAGTGGTCACGCACCACACTCAGGGGGAGATCCTCCTCCAGTTGTGCCGCATCACAAGCCTGTAGCCACTGTTGCAGGCTGTTGTGCAACTGCAGCAGCAAGGCCGCGTCCTGCGGCTCATCGGTGTGCAGGAAATCGGCCATCACGGCCTGCAGTCGCTGGCCCCACACCGACGGCGTTGCCGGCTGTGACACGGTCAGCATCCAGGACTCCAGGGCCCGCAGCAAGCGGTCCAGCGGCCCCACCAGAGCGGCGTCCAGACCCGTGACTTCGGCCAGGGGTTCAATGTCATGCCAGTCGCGGTCGGTGCGTTGCGTGGGGTCGCCTCCCACGGCATAACCCAGCAACATGCGTTTGAGGCCATGCATCCAGGTGTTTTGTTCGTTCGGGTTCCCCCGCCCCCCCAGCTCCCCCATGAAGGGTTGCCGGTGTTGGGCATTGAGCCCCCAGCGGATCTGGGCCTGCTGAATCCAGCGGCGCAACAACGGCAGGTTCTCGGCCTCGATGCCAAAGCGCTGGCGCACGGCCGTCACGTCCAGCAGATCCATCACATCGCTCGCGGCGAGTCGTGAGTCAGAGACGCTGAGCAAAAATTCCAGTGCAAATGCCACCGGCGACTGATGCCGCTGGGACCTGTCGGCAATGGAGTACGGTATGTGCCGCGGGTCGCCGGGAGCCTGGAGTCCAAACACGGCCTCGATGTGGGGCGCGTACTGGTTCACATCCGGAACCATCACGATCACCTGTCGTGGGTGCAGGGTGTCGTCCGCATTGAAGGCGGCCAGCAACTGGTCGTGCAGCACCTCCACCTCGCGCTGCATGCTGTGCACGACATGAAAGCGCAGCGAACGGTCCTGCTGTGGATCCACGGCAGGCCACTGCGCCCGCGTCTCCTGGAGGGGCCTCAGATGCAGGATGTCGTCCTGTAACTGGTTGAGCAGCGTGCTGTGTCCGCTGTCTGCATGGGGCTCGAAGAGGTCGATGCGATGACCGATGGCCTGGAACAGCGGCCGATAGTCGTCAGGCCGGTCGGCTTCGTCGACAAAGCGGATGTAGTCGCGGCCCTGCTTGCCCCAGGACGCCAGCAACGGGTGAGCGTGCAGGTGCAAGTCCTCCTCGCTCAACACCATCGGCAGGCCTGGCTTGCGCGCGTGCCGCGTGAACAGGCGGCGCGCCACGTCCTGGGCGCTGACCACATCCGACCAGTCATGCTGACACGGGTTGTGGACACACAGCAGCACCTGGGTGAATTTCGCGATGCCGCGCAACACGTCCAGCGACTGACCCGGCAAGGACGAGAGGCCAAAGACGGATACCCGACGGGGCAGCCGGTCAGGGCGCGTCGTCAGGGTCGGCAGGGTCTGCATGAACTGCTGGTGCACCGCCGCACGGCTGGTGTGGCTGGCGATACCGGCATCGTCCAGCAAGGCACGCCACAGCAAGGCCTGCCAGCGCACGTTGGGCTTCAGGGGCTGTGCCTGTCCGTGCAGGTGCGTCAGTACCTCGCGCCCGCTGGCCCACGCGTCGAGCCAGTCGGCACGGTACACCTGGTATTGGTCAAACAGGTCGGCAATCTTGTCGGCCAGCTGGTAGCGCTTGCGCAACTGCGGGTCGTCTTGCAAAAACGCAGCGAGGGGCTCGTAACCTGGTTGGTGCGTCAGTGTGGGCAGCAGGCGCATCAGGCGCCAGATCAGCAGTGGCTTGTCAAACGGCAGGACATCGGCCACCGCCTCCGGGCCCAGCACGGCGCGGTAGGCCCGCCACATGAAGTTGGACGGCAGCAGCATGTCAAAGGCCGCCGCGATGCCGCACCCCGCCTGTGCCGACGCGTCAGGTGCCGTGGCCAAGGCCAGCTTGAGCCACTGCGCGATCCCGTTGCTTTGCACCAGGATGGTTTCGTTTTCCAGAGGGGAGAGCGGGTTCGCCTTGAACCAGTCCACCAGGAGTTGCTTGAGCAACTCGGGCTTGTTGCCATGGATGACCATGAAGCCACTGTCAAGCGGGTCGTTCATCAGGGACATGGGCAGGCGAAGTCGGGGGGTGGTGTCAGGGAAAGCGCCCTGCTGGGGTGCCCGGGTCAGGCGGCACGCCAGCGGAGCGTCAATCAACACATCATATTCAAACCCGGCCGCCTGACGGGCCGGGTTTGCGGCTCAACCGGGGTCGAGGCTTAAAACTCGATCTTCTGGCCTTCGGTCATGGGCACCAGGTTGGTCTTGGCGCCTTTCATGGCCTCCTGGAACTCGGCCAGGGTGCCCTTGGTCAGCGGGTTGGAGTTGTAGTGCATGGGAATGACGGCCTTGGGCGTGAGCCAGTTCTTGACCGCATAGGCCGCGTCTTCCGGGTCCATGGTGAAGTTGCCACCGATGGGCATGAGCACCAGGTCCGGCTTGTAGCGGTCGTTGATGAACTTCATGTCGCCAAACAGGCCGGTATCTCCCATGTGCCAGATCTTGAAGCCGTTTTCCATCTCGATGATGTAGCCCACCGCCTCGCCAGCGGGATGCGATTCCAGTTTGCCGGTGGCCGGGTTGTTCCAGACCAGCAAGGAGGAGTGCTCGGCGGCCACGGCGGTGACCTTGATGCCCGGCAGCGGCTTGACATGGCCGGTCTTGTTGAAGCGGTGCCCCAGGTTGGCGGGCAGCACACCCAGGGTAATCAGCGGCGTGACCATGTCGGCCGGACCGTAGAGCACGGTGTTGTTGAGCTTGGCAATGGCCGGCGCGTCACCGATGTGGTCCACGTGCGCGTGCGTCACCAGCAGCAAGTCCACCTTGCCCAGGGCGCTGAGGTCAGTCTTGTAGGGGGCCGGTGTTTTGGGGCCACCCGACAGCCAGGGGTCGATGACAATGGTTTTGCCCCCCGGTGAGGTGATGCGAAATCCTGCCTGGCCCAGCCACAGCAATTCGGTCTTGCCGCTGGCCGTTTGAGCCTGGGAGGAAGTGCCGAGCATCGAGGCGGCGACCAGACCGGCGGTCAGGGCGGATTTGAACCAGTGTGAAATCTTCATGGGTGGAGCCTGCGTGTTGTCGTTAGAGGCCCCATCTTAGGGGATAGGGGTCACGGGGCCTGGGGGACGCCGATCAGGCGACTGGACCACGGGGTTTTTGTTCGCACCAAGACGACAGCCCCGGCTTGACACCCCCCCGGTGGTCGAACTTAGGATGGACTCGAGAATTCTTTCATGCCCCCTGGAGACAACCATGACGATCGAGATCATCAAACCCCAGCGCGCCGACGTGCTCAAGTGCGTGGCCCGCTACAACGAGCTGAACCCCGTCACCACAGGACTGCCCGATATGCAACTCGAGCAGTGCAAGCGCACCTTCCTGAGCGTGCTGGGTTTTGAGCAACCGCACGGCGATGAACAGCACTCCCCGTTCGGCAACCATGTTGCGCCCAAGATTTCCAGCCAGCGAACCGGTTTTGGCGCGGCCTTTGTCCGCTCCAAGCCCGGTCGTGGCGTGCTGATGCACGCCCACGACACCTCCGAGTGCTTCATGCCCATCGAAGGACGCTGGATGGTCGAGTGGGAAGGCCCCGACGGCAACGACCATGTGGTGCTCGACCCCATGGACTTCATTGCCGTGCCCATTGGTGCGCAGCGACGCTTTGAGTGCGTCGAGGCCCCGGCGGGCAAAGAGGAGGGCATTTTGTTTGCCATCATCAGCGGTGAGGCCCCGGCGGTGGAATGGTCGCCCGAGGCCGTCCAGTTGATGGCCAGTGTGGGTGAATCGGTGGTGCGCAAGCCGGGTTGACCCCGCAGCGCCCGCCCAACGCTCCGAGCGGACTGAATTGTTTGCGACAATGACCCCCTCAACTCAGTTGCCTGAGTGGTGAAATTGGTAGACACAGCGGACTTAAAATCCGCCGCTTTCCGGAAACGGGGCGTACCGGTTCGATTCCGGTCTCAGGCACCACGGGCTCATGGGGGGTGGCATATACTCATCCTCACTTTTCAAGTTTCACCCTGACATGCCCCGCTACAACGCCGCTTTTGAAATCCACGTGCACGGGGAAGTGCCCCTGCGCAGCGATGTGACGTTCGAGCAGTTGCAGGAGGCGACCCGCCCGCTGTGGTCGTATGCCGGGGCCGCCTCCATGACGGAGGGGGCGGTGAGTTCATATCCCGAAGAGCCGGGCATCCGCTTTGACAGCCAGGAGCACTTGCTGCAACTGTGCTGGACCGTGGCTGGCGACGACGACTTTCGCCAGCAACTCGACGATCTGTGCATGGCACTGAACGACCTGGCCGACAGCGGCGCAGCGCTGGAAGTCACCTTTTACGACGCCGACTACGACGACGAAGACGAATCCACCGGCCGCGAGGCCCGGGACGATTTCCTCATGCTCTTTGTGGGGCCCACACCGGCGGCCATCATGCAGATCCAGCGCGACATGCTGGTGGACGATGTCATCCACATGATGGAGCGCCACTTCGATGCGTCTGAACTCTCCGGTGTGGTGGGCGAGATCGACAAGCTCTTCAACCAGCGGTTTGACCAGCTGGTCAACTCCCTGGAAATCGGTCGTCCCCCGCGCGGCAATGGCGGCGGACACGGCGGGGGCGGCCACGGCGGTCGCAAGCCACGGCACTTGCACTGACCTGTTGACGGTCGCCGGGCTGTTGCCTCAAGCACCCAAGAAAAAGGGCACCGGTGTGGTGCCCTTTTTCTTGGCCGGTCTGTGTGACGTCCGAGGCACGCGTTGAGGTGCCTCGGCGCCGTGCAACTCAACCCGCCTTGACGCCAATGCCCTTGAACTCGCCCGAGGCAATGCGCTGCTGCCACTGGGCCGGCCCGGTGATGTGGGCGCTGGTGCCGCCCGAGTCCACCGCCACGGTGACCGGCATGTCCACCACGTCGAATTCGTAAATGGCTTCCATGCCCAGGTCGGCAAAGCCGACCACTTTGGCCGTCTTGATGGCCTTGCTCACCAGGTAAGCCGCACCGCCCACGGCCATGAGGTAGGCGCTCTGGTGCTTCTTGATGGCCTCGATGGCGGTGGGGCCGCGCTCGGCCTTGCCGATCATGGAGATCAGGCCGGTGGAGCTGAGCATCATCTCGGTGAACTTGTCCATGCGGGTGGCGGTGGTGGGGCCGGCGGGGCCCACGGCCTCGTCACGCACCGGGTCCACCGGACCGACGTAGTAAATCACGCGGTTGGTGAAGTCCACCGGCAGCTTCTCGCCCTTGGCCAGCATGTCCTGGATGCGCTTGTGCGCGGCATCGCGGCCGGTGAGCATCTTGCCGTTGAGCAGCAGGGTGTCGCCCGGCTTCCAGCTGGCGACCTCGGCCTTGGTGAGCGTGTTGAGGTCCACGCGCTTGCTCTTTTGCGTGTCCGGCGTCCAGCTCACGTTGGGCCACAGGTCCAGCGAGGGCGGGTCGAGGTACACCGGGCCCGAACCGTCCATCACAAAATGGGCATGGCGGGTGGCCGCGCAGTTGGGAATCATCGCCACCGGTTTGCTGGCGGCGTGGGTGGGGTAGAGCTTGATCTTGACGTCCAGCACGGTGGTGAGGCCACCCAGGCCTTGCGCGCCAATGCCCAGGGCGTTGACCTTGTCATGCAGCTCCAGGCGCAGTTCTTCCACCTGGGTCAGCTTCTCGCCACGCCCGGCCTTGGCCTGCAGCTCGTACATGTCGATGTCGTCCATCAGGCTTTCCTTGGCCATCAGGGCGGCCTTTTCAGCCGTCCCGCCGATGCCGATGCCCAGCATGCCCGGGGGGCACCAGCCCGCGCCCATGGTGGGCACGGTCTTGAGCACCCAGTCCACCACGCTGTCGCTGGGGTTGAGCATGACCATCTTGGACTTGTTCTCGCTGCCGCCGCCCTTGGCCGCGACGGTGACTTCCAGGGTGTCGCCGGCCACGATCTCGGTGAAGATCACCGCGGGGGTGTTGTCCTTGGTGTTCTTGCGCAAAAACTGGGGGTCATCGACCACCGAGGCGCGCAGCATGTTGTCGGGGTGGTTGTAGCCGCGGCGCACGCCTTCGTTGACGGCGTCTTCCAGCGTGCCCTTGAAACCCTCGAAGCGCACGCCCATGCCCACCTTCAGGAACACGTTGACGATGCCGGTGTCCTGGCAAATGGGGCGGTGGCCCATGGCGCTCATCTTGCTGTTGGTCAGGATCTGCGCAATGGCGTCCTTGGCCGCCGGCGACTGCTCGCGCTCGTAGGCGCGGGCCAGGTGGGCGATGTAGTCGCTGGGGTGGTAGTAGCTGATGTATTGCAGGGCAGCAGCTACGGATTCGATCAGGTCGTCTTGGCGGATGGAGGTCATGTCGGTGAGCGCCCGGGGCGCAAAAGTGATGAAACCAGAAACAGGCCGATTCTAGGTAAGAAACCCGCCGGGTTGCCCGCAGGGCCTAGGCCAGCCCCCCTTCGTCAGTAGCCTGTAAGAGCCCGGCGCGACAGTCCCGCTGTTGTGCGATATTCAATTCCCGAGGAGACACCCCCCATGAGCACGTCCGAGAACGCCCTCTACCCCCCGCCCGCCGACTTTGCCCAGCACGCTGCCGTGTCCGGGATGGCTGCCTACCAGGCCCTGTGCCAGCAAGCGGAGCAGGATTACGAAGGCTTCTGGGCCGCCCAGGCCAAGCGTCTGCTGAGCTGGAAGAAGCCGTTCACCAAGGTCCTCAACGAGAGCAACGCCCCCTTCTTCAAGTGGTTCGAGGACGGCACATTGAACGCCTCCTACAACTGCCTGGACCGCAACATCGAGCGCGGGCTCGGCGACAAGACGGCCCTGATTTTTGAAGCCGATGGTGGCGAGGTGACCCGTGTGTCCTACAGCCAGCTGCTGGCCAAGACCTGCCAGATCGCCAATGCGCTCAAGAGCCTGGGCGTCAAGAAAGGCGACCGCGTGATGATCTACATCGCCATGTCGGTCGACGGCGTGGCCGCCATGCAGGCCTGTGCGCGTATCGGCGCCACCCACTCGGTGGTGTTCGGCGGCTTCTCGGCCCAGTCGCTGCGTGACCGCATTGAAGACACCGGCGCTGTGGCGCTCATCACGGCCGACTGCCAGGTGCGCGGTGGCAAGCAACTGCCCCTGAAAGCCATCGTCGACGAAGCCCTCACCCTGGGCGGCTGCGACAGCATCAGGAACGTGCTGGTGGTCAACCGCGGTCATGCCAAGATCGACATGAAAGCCGGCCGTGACCTCTGGATGCACGAGGTGGCAGACCAGCAGCCCACCACCTGCGAACCCGAGTGGGTCGAGGCTGAGCACCCGCTGTTTTTGCTGTACACCTCCGGCTCCACCGGCAAGCCCAAGGGCGTGCAGCACTCCACCGGTGGCTACCTGCTGCACGCAGCGCTCACCACCGAATGGACCTTCGACCTGAAAGCCAACGATGTGTTTTGGTGTACCGCCGACATCGGCTGGGTCACCGGCCACACCTATATCACCTATGGCCCGCTGGCCCTGGGCGGCACCGAAATCATGTTCGAGGGCGTGCCCACCTACCCGGACGCCGGTCGCTTCTGGAAGATGATCCAGGACCACCAGGTCACGGTGTTCTACACCGCGCCCACCGCCATCCGATCGCTCATCAAGGCGGCTGAAGCCAACGACGCCGTGCACCCCAAGAGCTACAACCTCAAGAGCCTGCGCCTGCTGGGCTCGGTCGGCGAGCCGATCAACCCGGCCGCCTGGGAGTGGTACCACCGGCACGTGGGCGGGGGCCGTTGCCCCATCGTCGACACCTTCTGGCAAACCGAGACCGGCGGCCACATGATCACCCCGCTGCCGGGCGCCACCACCCTGGTGCCGGGGTCCTGCACGCTGCCCTTCCCGGGCATCCAGGCCGCCATCGTCGACGAGACCGGCAAGGATGTGCCGAACGGGCAGGGCGGTATCCTGGTGGTCAAACGCCCCTGGCCGTCCATGATCCGCAACATCTGGGGCGACCCCGAGCGTTTCAAGAAAAGCTACTACCCCGACGACTTCAAGGGCAAGTACTACCTGGCCGGCGATGGGGCCATCCGTGACGCCAAGACCGGCTACTTCACCATCACCGGCCGCATTGACGATGTGCTGAACGTGTCCGGCCACCGCATGGGCACGATGGAAATCGAATCGGCCCTGGTGAGCTGCACTGAGCTGGTGGCCGAGGCCGCCGTGGTGGGCCGTCCTGACGACACCACCGGCGAGGCCGTGGTGGCCTTTGTGGTGCTCAAGCGTCCGCGCCCCACCGGCGACGAGGCCAAGACCATCGCCAAGACCCTGCGCGACCACGTGGGCAAGGAGATCGGCCCGATTGCCAAGCCCAAGGACATCCGCTTTGGCGACAACCTGCCCAAGACCCGTTCGGGCAAGATCATGCGTCGCCTGCTGCGCTCCATCGCCAAGGGCGAGGCCATCACGCAAGACACCTCCACCCTGGAGAACCCGGCCATCCTGGATCAGCTGTCCGAGAACAACTGAGCACGGCCGACCGGCCAGTTCCCGGCCGGGTCAAGAAAAAACCCCGGTGCCAGGCGGCAGCGGGGTTTTTTTGTGGGTCGGGCCGAGTTACTTCTGGCTCAGCACCCAGTCAGCGAGTTTCTTCGCGTCTGCATCGGTCACTTGCGGGTTGGCGGGCATGGGCACTGCGCCCCACACACCGGAACCCCCTTTTTGGATCTTGGTGGCCAGGGTCTCGGCAGCGCCTTTGTCGGCGGCGTATTTCTTGGCAACCTCCTTGAAGGCAGGGCCGACGAGTTTGCGGTCCACCGCATGGCAGGCCATGCAGTTCTTGGCCGAGGCGAGTGCCGGGTCGGCCACGGCGGGCAGGGCCAGCAGGGCGCCCACGGCCACCACCAGGACGGACAGGTGTTGCTTGAGTTTCATGTCAGACCTTTCAAAAGCGAGAGGGAATGTCCGCGTCGCCAATCAGTAGCTGCTGTCCGACGGGAAGTTGTCCAGCACGGCCCCCTTGCTGGCGCTGGCGGCGTTGAAGGCAAACTTGGCTTGCACGCCACGCAGGTAGCGCGGCGCCGGAGCCTTCCAGCCCGCACGGCGCTTGGCCAGTTCGGCGTCATCCACATTGAGTTGCAGCACTTGCGTGTGGGCGTCGATGGTGATGGAGTCGCCTTCATGCACCAGGGCGATGTTGCCGCCCGCAGCGGCCTCGGGCGCCACGTGGCCCACCACCATGCCCCAGGTGCCACCGGAGAAGCGGCCATCGGTGATGAGGCCCACACTTTCGCCCAGGCCGGCACCGATCAGCGCGCCGGTGGGGGCCAGCATTTCCGGCATGCCGGGGCCACCCTTGGGGCCGAGGTAGCGCAGCACCATGACGTCGCCGGCCTTGATCTTGCCGTCCAGAATGGCTTTCAGGGCGGACTGCTCGTCGTCAAACACGCGCGCCGGCCCGGTGATGACCGGATTCTTGAGGCCGGTGATCTTGGCCACTGCGCCCTCGGGCGAGAGGTTGCCCTTGAGGATGGCCAGGTGCCCCTCGGCGTACAGCGCCTTGTCAATGGTGCGGATGACGTCCTGGTTGGCCGCGGGCGTATCAGGAATGTCCTTGAGCGTTTCGGCAATGGTCTTGCCGGTCACGGTCATGCAGTCGCCGTGCAGCAGACCGGCGTTCAGAAGCACCTTCATGACTTGCGGGATGCCGCCAGCCTTGTGCAAATCCACTGCGAGGTAGCGGCCGCTGGGCTTGAGGTCACAAATGACCGGCACTTTGCGACGCACGCGCTCGAAGTCGTCGATGGTCCACTCCACGCCGGCTGCGTGGGCGATGGCCAGGAAGTGCAGCACCGCGTTGGTGGAGCCGCCCGTGGCCATGATGACGGTGACAGCGTTTTCGATGGCCTGACGGGTGACGATGTCACGCGGCTTGAGGTCTTTCTTGATGGCCTCGATCAGCACGCGGGCCGACTCCTTGGCGGAGTTCTGCTTTTCGTCGTGCGGGTTGGCCATGGTGGACGAGTAGGGCAGCGACATGCCCATGGCCTCGAAGGCGCTGGACATGGTGTTGGCGGTGTACATGCCGCCGCATGAGCCGGTGCCGGGAATGGCGCGCTTTTCGATTTCCAGCAGGTCGGCGTCGCTCAGTTTGCCGGCGGCGTTCTCGCCCACGGCTTCAAAGACGCTGACGATGTTGAGTTCCTTGCCCTGGTAATGGCCGGGCAGGATGGTGCCGCCATAGACATACACCGCGGGCACGTTGGCGCGCAGGATGCCCATCATGCCGCCGGGCATGTTCTTGTCGCAGCCGCCGACCACCAGCACGCCGTCCATCCACTGGCCTTGCACGCAGGTCTCGATACAGTCAGCGATGACCTCGCGGCTGACCAGGCTGTACTTCATGCCTTCGGTTCCCATGGCCATGCCGTCGGAGATGGTGGGGGTGCCGAAAATCTGGGCGTTGCCACCGGCTTCCTCGATGCCTTGCACGGCGGCGTCGGCCAGTTTTTGCAAGCCGCTGTTGCACGGCGTGATGGTGCTGTGGCCATTGGCCACGCCCACCATGGGCTTGACGAAGTCGCTTTGCTCGTAGCCCATCGCGTAGTACATGGAGCGGTTGGGCGCGCGCGATTTGCCCTCGGTGATGTTGGCAGAACGGCGGTTGATCTTGCTGGGTTGGGTGGCCATGGTGGAGGGTAGAAAAAGAGGGGAGAAATCGACGAAAAAACGAGTGTAACCTCGCCCAGGAGGCACAATAGTCGCTATGTTGATTCACCCCCAGTTCGATCCGGTTGCCCTGCAGGTCGGGCCCCTGGCCATCCATTGGTACGGCGTGACCTATCTGGCCGCCTTTGCCCTGTTCATGGGGCTGGCCCGTGCGCGTCTGCGGCAAACCGCCTACGCCCCATCGGCCTCCCCCTGGCGAGCCGCCGACGTGGAGGACCTGCTGTTCTGGGGGGTGATGGGGGTGATCGTCGGGGGGCGGGTGGGCTACTGCCTGTTCTACAAGCCCGCCTACTACGCCGCGCACCCGCTGGAGGTGTTTTTCCTGTGGCAGGGCGGCATGAGTTTTCATGGGGGCATGCTGGGCGTCATCGGGGCCATGGCGCTGTGGGCGCGGCGACAAGGACGCTTCTGGCTGGAAGTCACCGACTTCATCGCGCCGTGCGTGCCCACGGGCCTGGCGGCCGGGCGGGTGGGCAACTTCATCAATGGCGAGTTGTGGGGGCGGCTGGCCGATCCGGGGCTGCCCTGGGCCATGGTGTTTCCGCACAGCGGCACGCCACTGCCCCGGCACCCGTCGCAGATCTACCAGTTCCTCCTGGAAGGCTTGTTGCTGTTTGTCCTGCTGTGGTGGTACGCACGCCGGCCGCGTCCGGTCGGGGCCGTTTCCGGGGCCTTTCTCATCGGCTACGGGGTGTTCCGCTTTGTGGCGGAAGTCTTCCGCGAGCCCGATGCGCACCTGGGCCTGTTGGCCCTGGGCATGAGCATGGGGCAGTGGCTGTGTGTGCCCATGGTGGTGGCCGGTCTGGGTCTGTGGGCGTGGTCCCACCGGCGGCCATAATGCCTGCCCAATTCCCTCTATTCCCCCGGGTGACTGCTTGGCCCGGCGCTTGCGAGCACAATAGCGCTGACAAGATCATCCTGTGATCCAGGGCGGCCCCAGGCCCCCCATGTACAAGAGGAGACGACGATGGACAGCTTGCTGAATCGCAGAACCCTGCTGCAACTGGGTCCGGCCGCGCTGGCCGCGTCCGCTTGGCCGTCCGCCTGGGCAGACCCCAACTGGCCCTCCAAACCCGTCACGCTGGTGGTGCCGTTTCCCGCAGGCGGGGGCACGGATGCATTTGCCCGGCCGTTTTCGGGTCAGTTTGCCAAGCTCACGGGCAAGCAACTGGTGATCGACAACCGAGGGGGCGCTGGCGGCAACCTGGGCGCCGGCGTGGCGGCCAAGGCGCCGGCCGATGGCTACAACCTGTTCATGGGCGCGGTCCACCATTCCATCGCGCCCTCCATGTACCCCCGGTTGGACTACGACCTGGAAAAAGACTTTGTGCCCCTGGTCCTGATGGCGGTGGTGCCCCAGGTGCTGGTGGTCAATCCGCGCAAGTTGCCGGGAGACTTCAAGGCCTTCATGGAGGCGGTACGCAAGGCGCCCGGACGTTACAACTACGGCTCGGCTGGCGGGGGCACGTCGCACCACCTGGCCGGCGAACTGTTCAAGATCCAGACCCGGACATTCATCACCCACATTCCCTACCGCGGCGCGGGCCCGGCCCTGCAAGACCTGATTGCCGGCAACGTGGACATGATGTTCGACGGCCTGGGCTCATCGGCGCAACACATCAAAGGGGGGCGCGTGAAAGCCCTGATGGTGTCGGGCGCCAAACGCAACCCATCATTCCCGGACGTGCCCTGCGCTGCCGAGTTGGGGCTGCCGGATTACACCGTCACCACCTGGTATGGCCTGTGGGCACCGAAAGGCACGCCCGCCGAGGTGCAGGCACGTATCCTGGAAGAAGTTCGGCGAATCGCGGCCACCGATGAAATCAAGACCGCCTGGCAGTCCAATGGCGCCGAATTCCCCAACGTCACGGGGGCGGCATTTGGCAGCTTTGTGAACACCGAGATCCGTCGCTGGGCGTCGGTGGTCAAGGAGTCAGGCGCCAAGCTGGATTGAGTCCCATGGTCTCTATCGGACGATAGACCGCACCCCGCGGTCGCAGTTGTTTTTTCATTTTGTTCCACCCTCTTACCCCATGAAGAACGAGAATTTGTTTGCTGCGTTGCGTGCCGCTTTCCCGGCCCGCCTGGATGACATTGCGGTCGAGACCGACAGCGGCTTGTGCTACAGCTGGCGCGACCTGGAACGTGCCAGCGCCATGATGGCCAACCTGCTGGAGCAACTGGACATCCCGCCGTCCTCGCGTATCGCGGTGCAGGTGGAGAAATCGGTCGAAGCGATGATCCTGTATCTCGCCACCTTGCGCGCCGGTCATGTGTTCTTGCCGCTCAACACCGCTTACCAAAGCGCCGAGATTGAATACTTCATTGGCAACGCCGAGCCCGCCGTGGTGGTCTGCACGGGTCGTAACTTTGGCTGGGTGAGCACGATTGCCTTCAAGGCCGGTACGCGCCATGTGTTCACGCTCAACGATGACCGCACCGGCAGCTTGCTCGAGCGTGCCGCCACCTGCAGCGACCGCCACACGCCTGCCGTGCGACGCGGCAGTGACCTGGCCGCCATCCTCTATACCAGCGGAACCACGGGTCGCAGCAAGGGCGCCATGCTCACCCATGACAACCTGCACAGCAACGCCGCCATGCTCAAGGATTACTGGGGCTGGGTGCCGGGCGATGTGCTGGTGCATGCCCTGCCCATCTTCCACGTGCATGGTTTGTTTGTCGCCATTCACGGAGCCCTGCTCAATGGCAGCAAGATGCTGTGGCACGCCAAGTTCGACCCCAAGCGGGTGATCGATGATTTGCAGCGCGCCACGGTCTTCATGGGTGTGCCCACGCTGTATGTGCGCATGTTGGCTGAACCCACCCTCAACAAGACGACTACGCGGAACATGCGCTTGTTCATCGCGGGTTCCGCGCCACTCCTGATCGAAACCTTCCAGGCCTGGCAGGAACGCACGGGCCACACCATCCTGGAGCGCTACGGCATGAGTGAGACCATCATGCTCAGCTCCAACCCCTACCGCGCCGATGGCCGGCATGGCGGGCAATCAGAGCGCCGTGGCGGCACGGTGGGCTTTCCCCTGCCGGGCGTGTCGCTTCGGGTGGTGGATGATGCCGGTGCGCCCTTGCCCGGGGATGAGATTGGCGGCATCCAGGTCAAGGGCCCCAACGTGTTTCCCGGCTACTGGCGCATGCCCGAAAAAACCGCCGAGGAGTTCACTGCGGATGGTTACTTCAAAACGGGTGACGTGGGCAAGGTGGATGGCCGCGACTACGTCACCATCGTGGGCCGCAGCAAGGACCTGATCATCAGCGGCGGCTACAACGTGTACCCGGCCGAGATCGAGGGCTACATCAATGAGATGGCCGGCGTGGCCGAGAGCGCCGTGGTGGGCGTGCCGCACCCGGACTTCGGCGAAGTGGGGGTGGCCGTGGTGATCCCCAAGCCCGGCGCGCAACTCAGGGCCGACGCGATCATTGGCGAACTCAAGTCCAAGCTGGCGAATTTCAAGATTCCCAAGCAGTGCTTCGTGGTGCAAGAGTTGCCGCGCAATGCCATGGGCAAGGTGCAAAAGAATTTGCTGCGCGATCAGCACAAAGGCATGTTTACCTGAGAGGACATCATCATGCGCTGGACACGTTGGGTCATCACCTGGGCGCTGTGCAGTGCCCTGCAGGCCATGGCCGCCTGGCCCGAGAAACCGGTCCGACTGGTGGTGCCCTACCCGCCGGGGGGCACCACCGACATCCTGACCCGCTTGCTGGCGCAAAAGCTGTCCGAGTCCTGGAAACAACCGGTGCTGGTGGACAACCGGCCTGGCGGGGCCGCCATGATCGGCAGCGACCTCGTGGCCAAAGCGCCAGCGGATGGCTACACCTTGCTGTCCACCGGCGCGGGCCCGCACGCAATCAACATCAGCCTGTTTCCCAAAATACCCTATGACCCCCTGAAGGACTTCAGCTCGATCTCTCTCTTGTCGGTCAACCCCCTGTTGATGGTGGTGCCAGCCCAGTTGCCGGTGAATACCGTCGCGGAGTACATCGCCTGGGTCAAGGCCAATCCGTCCCAAGCCAATTACTGCTCGATCGGGGCGGGCTCGCCATCGCACCTGGCTGCTGAATTGTTCAAATCCATGACGGGGCTGTCGCTCACGCATGTGCCGTACAGCGGGAGTGGCACGGCCCTCATTGCCGCCATCGGCGGTGTGTGCAGTGTGCTCTTTGACAGCGTGCTGTCCTCGGGTCCGCAGGTGCGCAATGGCAAGCTGAAAGCGCTGGCAACCGGAAACCGTCAGCGACTCAGTTCCTGGCCGCAAACCCCCGCGATGGATGAATTGCCGGGTTTGCAAGGCTATGAGGCCTTCACCTGGGGGGCCTTGCTGGCACCGGCGGGCACACCTGCCGAGGCCATCGCGCGCATCCATGCCGATGTCACCCGGATTCTGGCCTTGCCCGAGGTGCGTCAGCGCATTGAGGAACTGGGGGCCATCGCCAGTCCCACCACACCGCAGGAACTCGACGCGTTCACGCGTTCTGAAATGCGCAAATGGGCCAAGGTCATCAAAGAGGGCAACATCAAGCCGGATTGACCGGCTGGGTTGCGCAAGACTTCAGTGCTTGTTTTTCAGTCATCACGCCAAAGGAATTGAGCCATGACGACCATCCGCTTCACCCCCCTGCACGCCACGTTCGCGGCCGAAGTCAGCCCGATCGATTTGCGGCAGGTGCATGACCGTGAGTCATTGCTGGCGCTTCGGGCCGGCATGGACCAGTACGGGGTGCTGGTCTTTCGCCAGCAAGTCTTCACCAATGATGAACAACTGGCGTTCGCCGCCCGGTTTGATGGTCAGTTGCATGCGCAAACCTCCACCGCTGTGATGGTGAAGAACCGTTTCGGCAACGAAGCCTTGTCGGACATCTCCAACGTGGGGGCGGATGGCGAAGTGCTGCCCCCGGATGACCGCCGCCGCGTGAGTTCATTGGCCAACCGCTTGTGGCACACCGACGCCAGTTTTGTGGATCCGGCGGGTCGCTACTCCATGCTCTCGGCTCGGGTGCTCCCCCCCGTGCGCGCCGACACGGAATTTGCCGATATGCGGGCGGCCTATGACCGGCTCGACGATGAAACCAAGCGGGTCGTCGAGGGACTGAAGGTCCACCATTCCATAGCGTACTCGCGGGAGGTGCTGGGCTTTGAGTTTTCGCCCGAGGAGCGGGAACGACTCAAGGGGGTCATTCAACCGCTGGTGCGCGATTTCCCGACCACCGGCCGTAGATCCTTGTACCTGGCCTCGCATGCGGCCAGCATCGTGGACTGGCCATTGGCCGAAGGGCGCTTGTTCTTGCGGGACTTGACCGAGCACGCCACCCAACCTGGTCTGGTCTATCAGCACGAGTGGCAGCCCCATGACTTTGTGATCTGGGACAACCGCACCACCATGCACCGCGCGCGCCCCTTTGATGACAAACGCTACCGCCGGGAACTGAGGCGTACCACCACGCTCGATATTCCGTTCATGCCGGGGTGAGGGTGATCGGGCTGCCTGGCGCCAACGGATGCCCTCATGGGATGAGCATCGTGTTCACGGTTGATTTGAGCGTGATTTGACCGTGATTTGACCGAAGTCTTCATCACCATCCTGGCGTGATGAGGGATCAGCAGCGCCCCCCTGCACAACTTCCCTTTAGGGTAGGATTCTGAGGACTGCAGACGGGGGCTTTTTCTGGCGAGCAGCCGCTGTCCTGAAGCACAGTTTTCCCTTATCACACCGCCGAGTTCCGAAAAGAGACTGCCATGAGTTTTGTCCAATGCATCGTCGCCGCCACCCTGGTTGTTGTCGGATCGTCAGCCATGGCCTCCGGCGAAGAGACCTATCAAACGGTCTGTGCCAACTGCCATTCCAAAGGGGTGGCCAACTCGCCCCAGTTGGGAGATTCATCCAAGTGGGCGCCCCTGATTGCAGAAGGGCAAGTTGTCCTCACCGCCCATGGCTATGTGGGGGTGCGGGCCATGCCGCCCAAAGGGGGCAAACCTGATTTGACGGTGCAAGGCTTTTCCGAGGCCCTGAACTACATGGTGAACAAGTCAGGGGGCAACTGGAAAACCCCCAACGGCAAGATATTGAAAGACATTGAAGCGGAAATCACGAGGCGGCAAAAAGGCGAGAAGCATTGATGTCGCGCTCTGCCATGACTTTTGCCTTTCAGCATCACCATGCTGCCATGCTGCTCAAGTACAGCGGCATCAGTTTCATTTCAGGCGCGGTGAACCATGGCTTTTTCAGTGGCGAACGCTCGCTCTGGACGGCGGCTCTCGGGATGGCGTTGTTTTTGACGGGTGCGCTGCTGGAGCACCGACTGAATGACCGTGATGCCCTGCCTGAATCATCCGGTGTGGTGCGCACGTTGGTCATGGGCGCGCTGTTGTCCATCGGCCTGGGGTTTTTCACCGGGGGGTTGCAGCATTTTCCGGACTCGCCGGCCCGCAGTGCATGGGTCGTTCCCTTGGGCTTTTTTGTTTCCGTGTTGGCGCTGGCGCTCAGCAGTCGCCATGTCTGGCGCAACAGTACCCGCGCTTACATCGTGGTGGCGGGCGTCCTGGTGAGTGCCGGTAGCCTGGGCGCCTGGCAGTGGCTGTTGCATCACCCCGAATGGACCAGCCGCGTGGCGGGACACGCCCACTCACATGACGAACCCGACGCCGAGGCATCGGCTGGACTGAGCGCATGGGTGGTCACCCGAGGCGTGGTGATCCGCATGGATGACCAGATGCGCTTCACACCGGATCGGGTGGAGGTGCAAGCAGGCGACATCGTTCGCTTCACGGTCCACAACGATGGCCGGGCGGCGCATGAAATGGTGCTGGGTGATGAAGCCGACATCCAGTCCCACGCCAAAGCCATGCAGCAAGGGGCCGGGCATGCTGAGGGACAGGGGCACGCAGCGGGCGCGGCCCTGGCGTTGGCCCCTGGTCAGAGTGGGGAGCTGGTGGTGAAGTTCGATCAGGCCCGCACCTTGCAAATGGCCTGCCTGATTCCTGGTCACTATGAAGCCGGTATGCGTGGCACGATCAGGGTGAAGGACAGCCCGGCAAAAGGGGTGACGCCCACTGAAAAATCGGCTGAGTCGCACGACCACAGCCAGCACAAGCACTGACGGGGGCTCAGCGTCCCAGCTGTTCCTTCACTGCCTGCCCCAAGCCAATCACCGCCATCGCGTAATAACTGCTCCAGTTGTAACGCGTCACCACATAAAAATTCTCGGTGCCGGCCACGTAGCTGTTGGGTGCGTCGCCGTTTTGCAATTCCACCAGGGCATAGGGACCGGGATGCTGTTGCGCCGATTCAGGCAGCTGCACGCCCTTGGACTGCATCGCCTCCAGGCTGAAGCTGGGCAGAATGTCGGGCGCGAGCAAGGTCTCCAGGTCCTGTTCGCTGGCTTGCAGCTGAATGGCGTGGTGGGTCGGCAAGCCGGTCTTCCATCCAAACGCCTTGAAGTAGTTGGCCACCGAGCCGATGGCGTCCACCGGGTTGTTGATCAGGTCGATCTGCCCATCACCATCAAAATCCACCGCAAAGCGGGCCCAGCTGGACGGCATGAACTGTGGCCAGCCCATGGCGCCTGCATAGCTGCCACGCCAGGAGCGCTTGGGGTGCCGTTTGAGTTGCACCAGGAAATGCCCCAGCTCGGCGCGGAAAAAGTCGCGCCGCTCGTTCGCGCGGGGGTGTTCGGCGGGAAAGTCCAGGCTCAGCGTGGCCAGGGCATCGAGGACGCGGTAGTTGCCCATGTGACGCCCATAGTAGGTTTCCACGCCAATGATGCCCACCAGCATTTCAGCGGGCACACCATAGCGCGACTCTGCGCGTGACAGCGCCTGCCGGTGCTCCCGCCAGAATGCCACACCGGCCTCAATGCGTCGCGGTTCGATGAACCGGTCGCGGTAGGCTGCCCAGTTTTTGCGTTGTCCTGATGGCGGGGGCAGCATCAAGCGCGGAATGGCTTGGACCTGATGGGCCTGCGCCAGTTGCTGTCGCACCCAGGCTTTGGGCAGCGCGTGCTGCGCGGCCAGCTGATCGGCCAGTTCCCGCACATCGCTGCGCTGGCCATACACGGGACCGCTGGGCGACGCCTCGCGACGAGGGGCTGTCTTGCCGGCATGTGCATCGGGGAGGACCAGGGTCAGACCCGTGAGCAGGGCCAGGGCGACGGCCATGCGGCCAAGAGAGGGGTCAGATAAATTCACGGCCTTTGCATGATATCAAGGCTGATGCAGGCAACGGGCGCATCGGGCCACGGCTGCGTGGTAAGCTAAAAAAACCATGTACAAGACCGGTTTTTACACGCACCCCGATTGCTGGCGTCATGACATGGGGCATGGCCATCCGGAGTGTCCGCAGCGCCTGGATGCCATCCGGGACCGCTTGCTGGTGTCCGGTGTGAGCCTGGGGCTCACCGAGATCGAGGCCCCCGAGGCATCGCTGTCCGATGTCGAACTGGCGCATGACCGTCTGCACGTGGCAGCCCTGCGCGGCATGACCGATCGTTTGCGCGACGAGTTGAAAGCGGGCGGCCCCGAACATGCCGCCATTGACCCGGACACCCTGATCAATGCCCACACCTGGGATGCCGCCTTGCACGCTGCCGGCGCCGCCGTGGCGGCCACCGACGCGGTGATGGCCGGGGAACTGCGCAATGCCTTTTGCGCGGTGCGTCCACCCGGGCATCATGCGTCGCGAGCCACGGCCTCCGGATTTTGTTTTTTCAACAATGTGGCAATTGCCGTCAAGCATGCGTTGGAACGTCATGGCTTGCAACGGGTGGCCGTGGTGGATTTCGACGTGCACCATGGCAACGGCACGGAGGACATCCTGGCCGGTGACGACCGTGTTTTGATGGTGGGTTTCTTCCAGCATCCGTTCTATCCCTACTCGGGTACCGAGAACCCCGCATCCAACATGCTGAACATGCCGGTACCTGCCTACACCCGTGGCATGGACATCCGCGGGTTGGTGGACGAGGTCTGGATGCCGCGTCTGCAAGCGCACCGACCCGAAATGATTTTCATCAGCGCAGGTTTCGACGCGCACCGTGAGGACGACATGGGGCAACTGGGCCTGGTCGAGAGCGACTATGCTTGGATCACGCAGCGGATGGTCGAACTGGCCGATCGTCACGCGCAGGGGCGCATCGTGTCCTGCCTCGAGGGGGGCTACGCGCTCAGCGCCCTGGGTCGTAGCGTCGAGGCGCATCTGCGCGTGCTGGCCGACCTGTGACGCCTGCCACCGCCCGTGTGCTGATTGCCGCGTTGTTTGTGTCCTGAGGGAGAGCCACCTTGAATGACTTGATGCAGTTGATGGACGACCTTCGACATCCGGGGGTGGTGCTGGAATGGTCGTTCTTGCTGGGCAGTCTGTTGCTGGCCTGGTTGATCGCCCGCGCACTGCAACGCCGTGTTCCTGACCGCTCATCGGTCTGGCTGGGTGAGCGGCCGTTGCAGGGGCTGCTGTTTCCGGTCTGCGCCTTGTCCCTGGTGTACCTGTCACGCGTGGTGCTGGCGCAGCAGCACCTGCCCGTGGCGGTGCTGCGCCTCGCGTTGCCCATGCTGGTGTCGCTGGTGGCCATCCGCTTCATGGCTCGCGTGCTCACCGTGGCGTTCCCGGCCTCCTCGCTGGTCACGCTGATCGAACGCTTTGTGTCCTGGGTCGCATGGCTGGGGGCCGTGCTGTGGATCGCGGGTTGGCTGCCGATGGTGCTCACCGAACTGGAGTCCATCCACCTCCATTTCGGCAAATCGCACCTGGATATGCGCACCCTGCTGGAAGGCGTGGTCTCCTCGCTGCTGGTGCTGGTGGGCACCTTGTGGTTGTCTTCCACCATCGAGCACCGGTTGCTCACGCAAGCGGTGCAGGACCTCTCCATGCGCAAGGTGGCTGGCAATGCCTTGCGCGCCGTGCTGCTTCTGGTGGGCTTGTTGCTATCGCTGTCAGCGGTGGGGGTGGACCTGACTGCGTTGTCCGTGTTGGGGGGGGCCATCGGCGTGGGCCTGGGCTTTGGCCTGCAAAAACTCGCGGCCAACTATGTCAGCGGTTTTGTGATTTTGCTCGAGCGTTCATTGCGCATTGGCGACCATGTGAAGGTCGATGGCTTTGAGGGCAAGGTGACCGACATCAAAACCCGCTACACCCTGATCCGGGCGGTCAACGGACGCGAGTCCATCGTGCCCAACGAACTGCTCATGTCGCAACGCGTCGAGAATTTGTCGCTGGCCGACCCCAGCATCCTGCTGACCTGCCAGGTGACCGTGGCCTATGGCAACGAGGTGCCCCGGGTGCAGCAGTTGCTGGTGGAGGCGGCCTTGTCGTGCCCCCGTGTGTTGCCAGAGCCCGGGCCGGCTGCACACTTGATGCAGTTGGGTCAGGACGGTCTGGAGTTCACGCTGGCGTTCTGGATACGGGACCCGGACAACGGTCAAACCAATGTCCGCTCCAGCGTCAACATCGCTGTTCTCCACGCCTTGCGCCAGGCCGGTATCGAAGTGCCTTACCCCAGCAGCAAGCAGTCGCTCGATCGGGTGCCCCAAGTGCCGTGAGCCGGGCCGACTGAACGCCGAGCACTGACGGCCTGCAGCGGACCGATCGGCCCCTCAGTTCGGTGCCTCAGTTCACGGCGACAGTTCAATCCATCAGCGAGGGCAGCCACAGGCTGATGCCGGGAAACATCACCAGCAGCATCAGCATGAAGGCCATGATGGCGACAAACGGCCAGCAACCGCGGAAGATCTGTCCCAGGCTCACGCCGGGCAGCAGCGCGTTGAGCACAAAGAGGTTCATGCCCACCGGCGGCGAGATCAGACCGATCTGCACCACCATCACGATCAGGACGCCAAACCACACCGGGTCAAAGCCCAGCGCCAGCACGATGGGGAAAAACAGCGGGATGGTCAGCAGCACCATGGTGAGCTCTTCCATCACCGTGCCCAGCACGATATAGATCACCATCATGGCCACCACCACCATGGTGGGGGACAGGCCAAGGTGGGTGATCCACTCCTTGAGGTCCATCGGCATGGTGGTGAAGTTCACGAAGTTGGCAAACACCGAGGCGGCAATCAGCAGCGTGAACAGCATGGCTGTGGTGCGCGCCGACTCCACCAGGACCTCATAGAGCGACTTCAGGGTCAGGCGGCGGCGCGCCAGGGCAAAGAGGAATGCGCCCGCGGCACCAATGCCGGCCCCTTCGGTGGCGGTGAAGATGCCACCGTAAATGCCGCCCAGCACAATCACCACCAGCAGGGCCACGCCCCAGATGCCACGCAGGGCTTGCCAGCGTTCGGGCCAGGTGCTGCGTTTGCCGGCCGGCGCATGGTCGGGATCCAGGGAGGTCATCACCGAGATGCCCACCATCATCAGGGCGGCAGTGGCCAGGCCGGGAATGACGCCGGCCGCAAACAGCTTGCCGATGTGGGTCTCGGTGATGATGCCGTAAATCACCATGATGGTGGACGGCGGAATCATGATCCCGAGCGTGCCCCCCGCGGCCATCACGCCGGTGGACAGCGAGTCGCTGTAGCCCAGTTTTTTCATCGAGGGGTAGGCCACCTTGCTCATGGTGGCGGCGGTGGCAATGGAGGAACCACAGATGGCGCCAAAGCCGGCACAGGCCGCCACCGTGGCGTGGGCCAGGCCCCCGCGCAGGTGACCAATGAAGGCATAGGCGGCCTGGAACAGTTCGTGCGCAAGTCCGGCACGGGCAACAAAATTGCCCATCAGGATGAAGAGTGGCACCACCGACAAGGTGTAGGCAAAACCCGTCTCGTACACCACCTGGGCGGTGCTCGCCAGGGCAGGTTCCCAGCCGCGCACAAAGGTGATGCCCGCCAGGCCCACCACGCCCATGGAAATCGCCAGAGGCACACGCAATAGCGCCAGAACAAAAATGGCCGCAAAGCCCAACAGGGTTTCAATCACAGGGCGGCTCCTTCGCCTTCTTGCAGGGCCTGGGGGGGACGAATCATCAAGGCCAGGTGCACCAGACCCGTGATGCCACACAACACACTCATGCCGTAGATGAACGGGGCTTTGGGAATGTGCAACTGCGCCGTCGTCTCGCCCGACTCGGTGAACTGCAGGCCGGTTTTCCACATCAGCACCATCAGGCCCAGCATGAGTCCCGCGCACAGCAGGTTCACCAGCACACCTTGCAAGCGCAGAAGCCAGTTGGGCCAGACGCTGTCGAGCGAATCAAACACCACGTGCTCACCGCGGCGGGACACCAGGGGCAGGGCGGCAAAGATGACGACCACCATCAACAGTTCGGTCAGTTCCAGGGAGCCCGTGATGGAGCGGGACATCAGCTTGCGACCGCCTACATCAAAGAAGGTGAGCGTCATGATGGCAAACAAGGCCACCGCACACAGCAGGCTGCAGAGTTTTTCAAGCAGGGTGTTCAAGAGCAGGCCTTTCGATCCTGTGTCCATGAGGGTGCCGGAGGAGTAGGGAGGGCAGGGGACGATACGGGTTCAGCGATGGGGCAGAACTATACGCCGGTGCGGGGCAAACAAAACGGCCTCAAGAGGCCGTTGTGTCGGGAAGCGCCTTCGCTTATTTTTCCAGCTTGGCAATTTCAGCGCGGAAGTCGGCCAGTACCTTGGCGGCGTTCTTCAGGCCTTTGGCTTCGGCGTCTTTGACCCACTTGGCTTCCAGGGGGGCGGTCTTGGCCTTGACGTCGGCCACAAACTTGGCGTCGGCCTTGGTGACCACCACGTTGTTGGCCTGCATCAGGGCGTAGGCACGGCGGTCCACGTTGTCCCAACCGCGGCCGAACAGGCGCGCCACGAACTCACCCGAGACGGAGTCGATGACTTTTTTCTCTTCCGGGCCCAGCTTGTCGTACTTGGCCGGGTTCATCATGAAGACGAAACTGGTGTTGTACAAGCCGCCGGGGAAGGTGGTGGCGTGGCGGATGATCTTGTCGATCTTGAACGACTCGGTGGATTCGGCGGGGAACAGCGTGCCGTCCATCACGCCGCCAGAGAGCAGTTCATAGGAGTCGGGCGCGGGCTTGAGCGTGACGTTCATGTTCAGGCTCTTGGAGATTTCGTTCACCATGCCACCGCCCACGCGGAACTTCAGGCTCGCCAGGTCGTCCACCTTGGTGATGGCTTGCTTGGTGTTGAAAATGATGCCGGGCCCGTGGGTGAAAAAGGACAGCACCTTCACCCCCTGGTGCTCGGCGGTGAATTCTGGGTTCTTGGAGGCAATGCGGTTGTAGGCCACCGACAGCGTTTCGGCGCTGTTGCCCAGGAAGGGCAGTTCGGTCATCTGGGTCAGCACAAAGCGACCGGGGGTGTAGCCGTGCACGGTGAAGGACAGGTCGAGCACGCCGCTCTTGATGGCGTCATAGGTACCCGGCGCGGCGGTGGGGGCGCGGGGCAGGATGTTGCACTTGACCTTGCCATTGGAGCGCTGTTCCACGGTTTCGCACCACTCCTTCTGGGCCAGCGACAGGGTGTGGGTGGGGCCGACCCAGCTGGAGGCGGTGAGGATGGTTTGGGCTTGGGCAGAAACGCCCAAGAGGGCAGATGTAGCCAGGGCAAAGGCGAAACGTTTCATGGGAACTCCGAACTGAGACAGAACAAGACTGTAACCCGCGGGATCCCTGGGGTCTCTCATGGGTTACCCGAATTAACCGACTGGTCGGTCTGTTAATCTGGAGCCCATGGCACACCAGCGGGCAGTCAAGCGCCTGAGGGAAGCCTGGTAGCAGGGCTTTTGCGTGCGTGACCGGGCACGAAGCACATTAAGATGCGATGTTTGGGTTGCGTTGGCCTCGCCGAGTCGGGGCAACAGCAAATCCCCTACAATTGACGTTTACGTAAACGTCAATCGACAATTTTTGATAACTCTGGAGCAAACCCATGAAGGTCTTGGTACCTGTCAAGCGCGTGGTGGACTACAACGTCAAGGTCCGCGTGAAGTCGGACAACACGGGGGTGGACATCGCCAACGTGAAGATGAGCATGAATCCCTTTGACGAAATTGCCGTGGAAGAGGCTGTGCGTTTGAAAGAGAAGGGCGCCGCCACCGAGGTGATCGCCGTGTCCTGTGGCGTGACCGCCTGCCAGGAAACCTTGCGCACCGCCATGGCCATTGGCGCCGACCGCGCCATCCTGGTGGAGACCAACGAAGAACTCCAGCCCCTGGCCGTGGCCAAATTGCTCAAGGCCCTGGTGGACAAGGAGCAACCGGGTCTGGTCATCCTGGGCAAGCAGGCCATTGATGACGACTGCAACCAGACGGGTCAGATGCTGGCCGCGCTGGCCGACCTGCCGCAAGCCACGTTTGCCTCCAAGGTGGAAGTCGCCGACGGCAAGGCCCGCGTCACCCGCGAGGTGGATGGCGGCCTGGAAACCCTCTCCATGAGCCTGCCGGCCATCGTCACCACCGACTTGCGACTCAACGAGCCGCGCTATGTGACGCTGCCCAACATCATGAAGGCCAAGAAGAAACAGCTCGACGTGGTCAAGCCGGAAGACCTGGGCGTGGACGTGACGCCCCGCATCAAGACCCTCAAAGTGACCGAGCCACCCAAGCGCAGTGCCGGTATCAAGGTGCCCGATGTGGCCACCCTGGTGGACAAACTCAAGAACGTGGCCAAGGTCATCTGAGCGTCCCAAACCCGATTTAGAAAGACATTGTCATGAGCATCCTGGTTATTGCAGAACACGACAACGCGTCCCTGAAGGGCGCCACGCTCAACACCGTCACCGCGGCCTTGGCCTGCGGGGGTGAGGTGCACGTGCTGGTGGCGGGCCACAATGCCGCAGCAGCGGCGCAAGCGGCGGCCCAAGTCGCCGGTGTGGCCAAAGTGCTGCACGCCGATTCCGCCGCCCTGGCCCACCACCTGGCCGAAAACGTCGCCGCCCAAGTGCTGGCCGTGGCCAGCGGCTACACCCACATCCTGTTTGCCGCCACCGCTGGTGGCAAAAACGTGGCCCCCCGTGTGGCGGCCAAACTCGATGTGGCGCAAATCAGCGACATCACCAAGGTCGAGAGCGCTGACACCTTCGAGCGCCCCATCTACGCCGGCAACGCCATGGCCACGGTGCAGTCCACCGACGCGGTCAAGGTGATCACCGTGCGCACCACCGGCTTTGATGCCGCGGCGGCCACCGGTGGCAGCGCGGCTGTGGAAACCCTCTCGGCCGCCGCTGACGCGGGCAAGTCGCACTTCGAGGGCAGCGAGATCGCCAAGAACGACCGCCCTGAACTCACCGCCGCCAAGATCATCGTGTCCGGCGGTCGTGCCCTGGGCAGTTCGGAGAAGTTCGGCGAAGTCATGACGCCGCTGGCCGACAAGCTGGGCGCCGCCATTGGCGCCAGCCGTGCCGCCGTGGACGCAGGCTACGCCGCCAACGACCTGCAAGTGGGCCAGACCGGCAAGATCGTGGCCCCCCAGTTGTACGTGGCCTGCGGCATCAGCGGCGCCATCCAGCACCTGGCCGGCATGAAGGACTCCAAGGTGATCGTCGCGATCAACAAGGACCCCGAAGCCCCGATCTTCAGCGTCGCAGACTTTGGCCTGGAGGCCGATCTGTTTGCCGCTGTGCCGGAGCTGACCCAGGCGCTCTGAGCGCCGGCCGCTTCCCTTCAAGGTCTCCCCATGGAGACCTTTTTTGTACCTGCATCCTGCCTTACCGGAGACTTTCATGAGCTACACCGCCCCCGTCAAGGATTACCTCTTCAACCTGCAGCACATTGCCGGTCTCGAGCAGATTGCCCGGATCCCGGGCTTTGAAGATGCGGGCATGGAAACCGCGCAGGCGGTGATCGAGGAATGCGCCCGCTTCAACCAGGAAGTCACCGCGCCCCTGAACTGGGAAGGTGACCTCAAGCCCTCCAGCTGGAAGGACGGCATCGTCACCACCACGCCGGGTTTCAAGGAAGCGTACCGGCAGTACCGTGAAGCGGGCTGGCAGGGGCTGCAGCACCCGTCCGACTTTGGCGGGCAAAACCTGCCCAAGGCCATTGGCGCGGCCTGCGTGGAAATTCTCAACGCCGCCAACCTGAGCTTCGCGCTGTGCCCCTTGCTCACCGACGGTGCCATCGAAGCCTTGCTCACTGCGGCCAGCGATGAACTCAAGGCCACTTACCTGGACAAGCTCATCAGCGGCGAGTGGACGGGCACGATGAACCTGACCGAACCGCAAGCCGGCTCGGACCTGGCGGCGGTGCGCACGCGCGCCGAGCCGCAGGCCGATGGCACCTACAAGGTGTTCGGCACCAAGATCTACATCACCTACGGTGAGCACGACATGGCCGACAACATCGTCCATCTGGTGCTGGCCCGTGTGCAAGGTGCGCCCGAGGGCGTGAAGGGCATCAGCCTGTTTGTGGTGCCCAAGTTCCTGGTCAATGCCGACGGATCGCTGGGAGCGCGTAACGATGTGCATTGCGTGAGCATCGAACACAAGATGGGCATCAAGGCCAGTCCCACCGCCGTGCTGCAGTACGGCGACCACGGCGGCGCCGTGGGCTATCTGGTGGGCCAGGAAAACCGTGGCCTGGAGTACATGTTCATCATGATGAACGCCGCCCGCTATGCCGTGGGGGTGCAAGGCATTGCGGTGGCCGACCGCGCCTACCAACGTGCGGTGCAATACGCCCGCGACCGCGTGCAGTCCCGCCCGGTGGACGGCTCGGTCAAGGGTGCTGCGCCCATCATCCACCACCCCGATGTGCGCCGCATGCTCATGACCATGCGCGCCACCACCGAAGGCTGTCGCGCCATGGCCAGCGCGGCTGCTGCGGCCTATGACGCCGCCCACAACCACCCGGACGCCGACACCCGCAAGCAGAACCAGGCCTTCTACGAATTCCTGGTGCCACTGGTCAAGGGCTTCAGCACCGAGATGAGCCTGGAGGTCACGTCACTCGGCGTGCAGGTCCACGGCGGCATGGGCTTCATCGAGGAGACCGGTGCGGCACAACACTACCGCGACGCCAAGATCCTCACCATCTACGAAGGCACCACCGCCATCCAGGCCAACGACCTGGTGGGTCGCAAGACCGGTCGTGATGGCGGGCAGACGGCGCTGGCCATTGCGAAGCAAATCGCGGCCACCGAAGCACAACTCGCGCAGCGCGACCACGCAGCGGCCCAGTCCATGGCCAAGCGCCTCAAGGCGGCACGCGAGGCGTTCGAGCAGGTGGTGGCCTTCATCGCGGGCAATGCGTCCTCCAACCCGAATGTGGCGTTTGCGGGCAGCGTGCCCTACCTGATGCTGAGCGGCAACCTGATGTCGGGCTGGCAACTCGGCCGCTCGCTGCTCGCCGCACTCGATGAACTGGCCCAGGGCCGCGACGCCGAATTCATGAAAGCGAAGATCAGCACGGCACACGTGTATGCCGAGCATATCCTCACCAAAGTGCCGGGCCTTCGCGACAGCATCCTGACCGGTGGCGACAGTGTGATCGACATGGCCCTTGAGGCCTATTGAAACCCAGGTGCACCACATGTCACGTTTGCCCGAAGCTTTGCGCCGTGTGCGCTTCCCGGTGATCGGCTCGCCGCTGTTCATCATCAGCAACCCCACCCTCGTGATCGAGCAGTGCAAGGCCGGCATCGTGGGCTCCATGCCCGCGCTCAACGCACGTCCGGCCTCGCAACTCGATGAATGGCTGGCAGAAATCACCGAGACGCTGGCGGCCCATGACCGTGCCCACCCCGACAACCCCAGCGCTCCCTTTGCCATCAACCAGATCGTCCACAAGAGCAACGACCGGCTGGAGCACGATGTCGAGTTGTGCGCCAAATACAAGGTGCCTCTCGTCATCACCTCGCTGGGTGCGCGTGAAGACGTGAACCAGGCGGTGCATGCCTGGGGCGGCGTGGTGTTGCACGACATCATCAACAACCGCTTTGCGCACAAGGCGATCGAAAAGGGCGCGGACGGCCTGATCGCCGTGGCCGCGGGGGCCGGTGGCCACGCGGGCGTCAAGAGCCCGT
>CALBSC010000095.1 GCA_937927685.1 uncultured Burkholderiales bacterium
TTTCAGGTACTAGCGAGTAACATCGTGGGGGTTCGAGTCCCTTCCTGGGCACCAATCTTAATCAAAGATAGCCGCTCTGACCGGGCGGCTTTTTTTATTTGCGCGACAGCGCCCACTGTCACCATGCGGTCACGCAACCCCGGTGATTTTGCTGGCGCCGCTCACACCAGTTGAGCCACCAGGTCATGTCCCTGTGTGTCCACCACGCGGGCGCGGGTGAAACCGCCCACCTGCAGACGCAGGCTCACCCGTTGAGGGGGCAGCAAATGCACCACACCATCGATCTCCGGCGCATCGGCGTAGCTGCGACCACGCCCCCCCCGCCGGCCCGCACCCGGCGCGGCGTCCACCAGCACCTGCAGGGTGGAGCCAATGCGTTGGCGCAATCGCTGGGTTGACGTCGCCTCGGCCACCGCCATGAAACGCGCTCGTCGTTCCTCGCGGACCTCCGTGGGCAGAGCACCAGGCAGGTCATTGGCCGCCGCCCCGTTGACCGGGCTGTAGGCAAAACACCCCGCGCGGTCAATCCCGGCCTCGCGCACAAAGTCCAACAGGTGTTCGAATTCGGCTTCGGTCTCACCGGGAAAGCCAGCGATGAAGGTGCTGCGCACCACCAGTTCAGGGCACTGCTCGCGCCAGTGCGCCAACCGTTCCAGGTTGCGCTCACCGCTGGCCGGGCGCTTCATGCGCCGCAGCACATCGGGGTGGCTGTGCTGTAACGGCACGTCCAGGTAGGGCAACACCAGTCCTTCAGCCATCAAGGGAATGATCTCGTCCACACTGGGATAGGGATAGACGTAATGCAGGCGCACCCAGGCGCCGTGCAGCCTGGCCAACTCGCCCAACGCCTGGACCAGTTCAAGGGTACGGGTCTTGATGGGTTTGCCGTCCCAGAAACCGGTTCGGTAGCGCAGGTCCACGCCATAGGCCGAGGTGTCCTGGCTCACCACCAGCAACTCTCTCACGCCACTCTCGAACAAGGCCCGCGCCTCGTCCAGCACCTGGCCGATCGGGCGAGACACCAGGTCCCCGCGCATGGAGGGAATGATGCAGAACGTGCACCGGTGGTTGCACCCTTCGCTGATCTTCAGGTACGCATAGTGTTTGGGGGTGAGTTTGATGCCCGCCGGGCCCATGGGCTGGGGAACCAGATCCACAAACGGGTCGTGGGGCTTGGGCAGATGCGTGTGCACCGCCTGCATCACCTCATCGGTGGCGTGCGGCCCGGTCACTGCCAACACGCGCGGATGCACCGACTGCACCAGGTTGCCGCCCTGGTCGTCGGCGCGAGCGCCCAGACAACCCGTCACGATCACACGTCCGTTGTCTGCCAGGGCTTCACCAATCGTGTCCAGGCTTTCCTTGACGGCGTCGTCGATGAAACCGCAGGTGTTGACGATGACCAGATCGGCCCCTTCGAAGGTCTTGGAGGTCTGATAGCCTTCCGCGCTCAGCCGGGTCAGGATGAGCTCGGAGTCGGTCAGGGCCTTGGGGCAGCCCAGGCTGACAAAACCCACCTTGGGCGCCGCTGAGGGGGCGGATGTTGTAGCGGTATCGGTCATGGCGAATGGATCCGGACCACAGTGCCGGGATAAAAAATATCAGTGAGGGATGCCCATGGCGCCCAGCACCTGAGCGGTCTGTTTCTGGAGCTGGTCCTGCATCTGCACGAACATGTTTTTGGATTGCTCGACGTAGTTGCCCATCACGCCTTGCAGCAACGGGGACTGCATGGCCATGAACTGCTTCCACATCTCGGGGGTGAGCGTGCGGGACTGCTCGCTCAGCTGGTTCTGGATATCGATGAGCGACTGGACATTCTTCTCGAGATAAGAGCCCATGAAGCCCTGCATGGCATGGCCATAAAAGCGGATGATGTTGGCCAACGCCGCTTCTGTGAACATCGGCACGCCGCCCGTTTCCTCCTCCAGAATGATCTGCAACAGGATACTGCGGGTGATGTCTTCCTGCGTCTTGGCGTCGCGAACCACCATGCTCGCGCCCTGCAGGACCAGTTGCTTGACTTCGTTCAGCGTGATGTAGGACGAGGTGAGCGTGTCGTACAGCCGACGGTTGGGGTATTTCTTGATGACGCGCACCGCCTCTTCGGCGGACGCCGTTCGATCGACAGGCTTTTTGGTGGCCACAGTTGAAAACCTCAAACAAAAAACCCCTGCAAATCACGGACTTGCAAGGGATGCGATTGGTAGGCGCGATTGGACTCGAACCAACGACCCCCACCATGTCAAGGTGGTGCTCTAACCAGCTGAGCTACGCGCCTATCGTTGAAGCCGTCAATTGTATCAGTCTTTTGAAGCCGCTTGAACCGGACGCGGCCCACGCCCCCGCTAGCGCCGCCGGGCGCTGCGGACACCCGACACCGCGCGCACCAGGGACAGCACCTTGTGCAAGCGTTCGGTGTCGCTGACCTCGACCGTGAAGGTCATCCAGGCCACCGCTTTGACCGATTGCGTCTGCACCCCGATGACATTCATCTTCTCCTTGGTAAACACATCCGAGATGTCTCGCAGCAGGCCTTGCCGGTCCATGGCCTCGATGGCCACGTCCACGGGGTAATACACCGTGTCTCCGGGGCGAGGGCGTCCCCAGTCAACCTCGATCACCCGACCGGTGTGTTGCTGTTGCAGGCGTAAAAAATTCGGGCAGTCCTGGCGGTGCACACTCACGCCCTTTCCACGCGTGACAAAGCCGCTGATGTCCTCGGGGGGAGCGGGCTTGCAGCAACGTGCCAGCTGGGTCATGAGCGAATCCACTCCCACCACCAGCACGCCGGAGCGTGAAGGGGTGTCCGCGCCGCGGGCACGCCGCAAGGGCACGGTATCGTCATCAGCGGGGGCGGGCTGGACCGGGTTGAGTGCCAGTTCGATCTGTCGCTGCGACACCGTGTCCTTGCCCACCGCCTCGAACAGCGCCTCCGCCGATTTGAACCCCAACCGCTCGGCCAGATCGTCCAGCCGCACAGCGGTCTTGCCCTCGCGCTGCAACTGCCGCTCGACCGCTTCGCGGCCCTGGGCGATGGTTTCCTGTTGAACCTGGGCATTGAACCAGGCCCGCACCTTGGCGCGAGAGCGGCTGCTGGCCAGAAACCCCAGCTCCGTGTTCAGCCAGTCACGCGAGGGCCCGCCGTCCTTGGCCGCCACGATCTCCACGGTCTGGCCGTTTCGCAAGGGTGTGTTGAGCGGCACCATCGCGCCATCGACACGCGCCCCCCGGCAGCGATGACCCAGGTTGGTGTGCACGCTGTAGGCAAAGTCGATGGCGGTACCCCCCTGGGGCAATTCCACCACCGCCGCATCGGGCGTGAGCACATAAATGCGATCACTCAAGGCGGCATCGGATCCTGCCGAGGAAGTCGCCGCCGGGCCGTCCGCCCCTCCGGGGTTGTCCTGACCCGACATCTCGCGTTCCCATGCCAGCAGCTGGCGCAGCACGGCGATCTTGGCGTCATAGCTCCCGCTGGCCGACACCCCCGCATAGCCCTTGGCACCCGCCTCCTTGTAGGCCCAGTGCGCCGCCACGCCATGTTCGGCGTGGTCATGCATTTCGCGGGTGCGGATCTGGATCTCGATGGCCCGTCCCTGCGCATCCCGCACCACCGTGTGCAGTGACTGATAGCCGTTGGACTTGGGCCGCGCGATGTAGTCGTCGAACTCTTCCACCACCGGCTGGAACTGCGTGTGCACCAGGCTCAGTGCCGTGTAGCAATCGGCGATGGTGGGCACCACCACGCGCAAGGCGCGCAAGTCAAAGATCTGCTCGAACTTCAGCGCCTTGCCCCGCATTTTTTTGACGATGCTGTAGATGTGCTTGGGCCGCCCCTGCACCTGTCCCTGCACGCCCTGGGCGCGCAAGGCCTGCTCGACCGTCTCACGCAACCGGACCATGGACTCTTCGCGACCGGCACGGGTTTCGTCCAGCAAACGCGCCACCTCGCGGTAGGTCTGCGGCTCCAGAAAACGGAACGACAAATCCTCGAGTTCCCACTTGATCTGCCAGATGCCCAGACGGTTGGCCAGGGGGGCCAGTACCTGCAGCGACTCATCGGCCAGGGCATGCGGGACGGGTTGGCGTGAAGCGGCGTACCAGCGCAAGGTTTGCAGGCGCGAGGACAAACGCAGCAACACCACCCGCAGGTCCCGCGAGAAGGCCAGCAGCATGCGACGCACATTCTCATGCCGACCGGCGACCGGCAAGGCCGCCTCCGCGCCCTCCTGATGGCGAGTCTGCAAGGCCTGGCGCTGCAAGCGCAGCAGTTGCAGGGTTTCCAGGGCCAGGGTGGCATGCACCTCGCCAAAGGCCTTGGTGATCACGTCGCGCGGCTGGTTGAGGTATTCCGCGGCATAGACCAGGTAGCAGGCCGACTGCATGGCCGTGGATCCGCCAATGTCCGCCACGATGCCCGCCATGGCGCGGGCATGATCGAGCGCGCTCTCTCCCGACGCCAACCGCTGATGCGCCAGCAAGGGCTCCGCAAACGCCACGGAGCGCTGCAGGTCATCCGGCGCCAGCGGCAGGTCATGGCCCGACCACGCACTGGGTGATGCAGGCGATGACGACAAAGAGGATTCCTGGGTTTTCATGACGCTGTGACTGTACGCGGTGACTAGCAGATTTCAGGCCAGCAACCAGTCCATCAAGGGCCGGGTTTGTACAGGATCGACCAATGTGGGGGCATGACCCACCCCGGCAAATTCGATCAGGCTGGCACGCGGTCCGCGCTCGGTCATGGCCTTCGCCGTGGCGGGCATCAGCACCTCGGAGTCCGCGCCACGCAACAACAGGGTGGGACAGGCAATCTGGTCGTACAGGGCCCACAGCACCGCCTCGCCCTGTGTGAAAGCCTCAGGGGTCAGTTGACGAATGGGTTCCGCGATGGCGGGGTCGTAGTGCAGCACCACGCCCCCTGCCGGGGTGGTCTTGAACATGGGGGTATTCAGCGCCAGCCACGCTCCGTCAGTGTGGGGACCAAATCCGCTGGAGATCTCGCGCAGGGCCCGCGCGCCCTCTTCAACAGAGGAAAACACCACAGGTTGCCCCACGGTGGTGCGCAAACGTTCGACAAACGCCCAGGGCAGGCTCGGGCCCACGTCGTTCAGGACCAGCCGGCTGAACGGGAAACACCGCGCGGGTGCCGTTTGTGCGGCGAGGATGAGGCCAATCACCCCGCCCATGCTGGTCCCCACCCAATCCAGCCGCGCGATCGGGAGTCGCGCATGCCAGGCGGACAACCATTGCAGGAACACCGCGGCATACACGGGAATCTGGTAGCCCCCGGGATGGGTGAGCCAATCGCTCTGCCCGCGCCCCACCACATCGGGGCACAACACGGTCAGGCCTGGATGGGCCGCCAGCAACCGGCGAACCAGCACATCGAAATCACGACCCTGCCGCGTGAGGCCGTGCACGCACACCACCACATGGCCACCAGGCTGTGGCTCGGCCCCCCACTGCCACACCGCCATGCGGTGCGCGGGCACGGCGAGCGCGTCCTGCGCGGGACACATGACGTGGTGCAAAACTGGGTTGAATTCGAACATGGGGAGATTGTCGACCATCCCGTCACCGCAGCGGCAACCGCCAGAAGGAGCCCGGCACAGCCACGCGGGTGAGATGACCCAGCAAGCAACACTGATCAATTATTGAAGTCAAACTCGACCGCTCACATTCGGCAAAAAGATAAGGTACATGAATCATGTCACAACATTTTTCAACTGAGTCTCAACGCTTCGCCCATCGCTTGCGATTGATCATGCGAGCCGCCGGTCATCCCCTGTCCCCGACCCTGGTGGCGAATGAATTCAACCTCCGCTACTGGGGTGACGGCATCACGGTTCATGCGGCGCGCAATTGGCTCAACGGCATTTCACTGCCCAAATCCGACAAACTGCGCGTATTGGCCATGTGGTTGCAAGTCAAACCGCAGGATCTCCTGTTTGGGTTGGATGCCAAGCCTGCCATGATGGGGGTGGAAGAACGCCCCGAGCACAACGCCTTGACGCTGGCGGACGAGTACATGCTGGAGAAATACCACGCACTCTCCCATGACTATCAGCGCATGGTGAAGGAAATGGTGGCGGCTCTTTATGTGCTCATGCAGCAAGACAGCCAGGCAGCGCAATCCCAGGGTACACACGAGGCAGGCACACCGCCCATGACGCCGGACAGCCAGCCGAAGTGAGCGGAGAACCGAAAACCGCGACCCTAGACCCGTGAACCCAGCCCGATCCAGACACGGCTGAAGCCGCTCGACTTCAAGTGCGTATCAGCAACACCACCGCTCGCGACTCGATGCTGTGCCCCTGCCCCACCGGCCCCAGACGTTCGGCCGTCTTGGCTTTCACGTTCACCTGCGCCGCGGATATCGACAGACAGTCGGCCACACGCTGCACCATGGCCGGCATGTGACCCGCCAAGCGCGGGGCTTGCGCCACGACCGTGCAATCCAGATTGAGCACCTGCCAACCCTGTTCGCGCACCCGGCTCATGGCCTCGCGCAACAACACCGCCGAATCCGCGCCCCGGTGGGTGGGGTCATCGTCGGGGAACAGCCGGCCAATGTCCCCCAGTCCCGCTGCGCCCAGCACGGCATCGGTGATGGCATGCAACAGCACATCAGCGTCTGAATGCCCCAGCAGCCCATGGGTGTGGGGAATCTCCAGGCCTCCCAGCATCAGCCGGCGACCCGGCACCAGGGCGTGCACATCCCAGCCCTCACCAATGCGCAGATTCATGGGGTTCATACAGCGTCTCCAGCACAGCCACGTCGTGCCTGCAGCAAGGCCTCGGCCAGGGCAAAGTCTTCGGGGTAGGTCACTTTGAGGTTGTGCGCGCTGCCTCTGACCAGCAACGGCGAATGCCCCAGGTGCTCGATGGCAGACGCCTCATCGGTCACGGCAGCGCCCGCTTGTAGCAGGGCGTCCAGCAACAGCCCGCAACGGAACATTTGCGGTGTCTGGGCCAACCACTTGTCGCTGCGGTCCAGCGTGCCTTGCACGCGACCGTGGCGAGCCATCTTCAGCGTGTCGGCCAGGGGCAGGGCCAGCAATCCCCCCACCGGGTCACCTTGGCAGGCCTCGATCAGGCGCGTGATGTCCCGGGCCTGGATCAGGCAGCGGGCGGCATCATGCACCAGCACCCAGTCGGTCGGCTGTGCCCCGTGGGCAAGCAGATGTTGCAAACCCGCCAACACACTGGCGGCGCGGGTGGCTCCGCCCACCGGCACGGCCTCGAAACGGGGCTGAGGAAACTGTGACAGCAGCGGCGCCATGTGGGTGTCGTCGGGCGCCACCACCAACACCCCCCGGGTCAGGGCGGGCACGGCCCCCAGCGCACGCAGGGTGTGCACCACCAAAGGCACCCCCGCCAGCGGCTCGTATTGCTTGGGCTGCGCCGTTCCGGCCCGCTGGCCGGTACCAGCACAGGGCAGCAGGGCAAAGTAATGGTCAGGGGCAGTCATGCGGGGCCTTGCGGGGGTGGAGTGATCACCCGGGTTATTCCCCTCATTCTAAAATCAAGCCCTCGCACCCCCGGGGCCAACGGCCTCGGGGGTGCTTCATTGTGTCTTAAAGCCTTTATTGCGTCCTGCCTGCTGCATGCAACTCCCTGCCCTCTCCATTGGCAAGCGCTTCGCCCTGCCTCGTCCGCCCGGTTCGGGCGACGCCCTGTGGCTGGCCCGACTGGCGCAGCGTGAGTGCGCGCAGGGCCGGCGCGTGGCGATGATCACGGCCGATGCCCTGGATGCCCAGCGCCTGCTGGACGAAATGCCCTTCTTTGCGCCCGAGCTGCGCTGCGTGCTGTTTCCCGATTGGGAAACCCTGCCCTACGACAGCTTCTCGCCGCACCAGGACCTCATCAGCGAACGGCTGGCCACACTGTGGCGCATCTCGCGAGGAGAGGCCGACGTGGTGCTCATCCCGGCCACCACAGCGCTGTATCGACTGGCGCCGCCTGCATTCCTGGCGGGCTACACCTTCGAATTCAAGGTGGGGCAACAGCTGGACGAAGCGCAACTCAAATCCCAGCTCACCCTGGCGGGCTACCAGCATGTGACGCAAGTGGTGAGCCCCGGCGAATACGCGGTGCGCGGTGGCCTGATTGATCTGTTCCCCATGGGCTCGCCGATTCCGTTGCGGGTAGATTTGTTTGATGACGAGATCGACTCCATCCGTACCTTCGACCCGGACTCCCAGCGCAGCCTGTACCCGGTGCCTGAGGTGCGCTTGCTGCCCGGACGCGAATTCCCGATGGACGAAACCGCGCGAGCGCACTTTCGTCAGCGCTGGCGCGAGTTGCTCGAGGGCGACCCGACACGCAGCCGCCTGTACAAGGACATGGGCCTGGGCGTGGCCACGGCGGGCATCGAGTACTACCTGCCCCTGTTCTTCGACGACACGGCCACGGTCTTCGATTACCTGGGTGAGTCAGCCACCGTGGTCCTGCATGGTGACGTGGAGCAGGCCTTCCAGCAATTCTGGAGCGATACCCAAGACCGCTACCGGCTGGTGCAAGGTGACCCGGATCGGCCGGCTCTGCCCCCCGCCTTGCTGTTTTTGAATGCCGAACAGTTTTACGGGCTGGCCAACCAGCATGCACAACTGGCCCTGCGCTCGCCGCCCGACACAGACGCCCACGCCGACGTGATCGGCCCGCTGCCCGATGTACGGGTGGAGCGTGGCAGTGATGAACCCTTGCAACGCCTGCAACAGCATCTCGCGCAGTCGAAGCGGCGCGTACTGGTGCTGGCCGAGAGTGACGGTCGACGCGAAAGCCTGCTGGACTTCATGCGGGCGGGCGGTCTATCGATGCCCATGGCAGAGTCGCTGCAAGCCTTCCTGGACGATCAGGAGCCCATCGCACTGGCCACTTCGTCACTGTCGCAAGGCTTTGCCTGGCTGGAGACTGGCATCGATCTGGTCACCGAGACCGAACTCTTTGCCACACCGGCCACCGCGCGCCGGCGCAAGAAGCAGGAACAGGTCAGCGATGTCGAGGCGCTGATCAAGGACTTGTCCGAGTTGCAACTCGGCGACCCGGTGGTGCACACCGCGCATGGCATCGGCCGCTACCGCGGGCTGGTGCACCTGGACATGGGCCAGGTGTCCGAAGACGGTACGCCGGAAAAGCAGGAATTCCTGCATCTGGAATACGCCGACCAGGCGGTGCTTTACGTGCCCGTGAGCCAGCTGCACCTGATCAGCCGCTACACCGGCGTGAGCGCCGACGAAGCGCCCTTGCACAAGCTGGGTTCAGCCCAATGGGACAAGGCGCGTCGCAAGGCTGCCGAGCAAGTACGCGACGCCGCGGCGGAGTTGCTCAACATCTACGCCCGGCGTGCCGCGCGCGAAGGTCATGCCTTCCGGTTCATGGCGCAGGACTACGAAACCTTTGCACGCGACTTCGGTTTTGAAGAGACCGCCGACCAGAACGCCGCCATTCATGCCGTCATCCAGGACATGGTCAGCCCACGCCCCATGGACCGGCTGGTGTGCGGGGACGTGGGCTTTGGCAAGACCGAGGTGGCGTTACGTGCCGCCTTCGTGGCTGTCACGGCCGGCAAGCAGGTGGCCTTTCTGGCCCCCACCACCTTGCTGGCCGAGCAGCACTACCAGACGCTGGTGGACCGCTTTGCCAAGTGGCCGGTGAAGATTGCCGAGATGAGCCGTTTTCGAACCGCCAAGGAAATCCAGGTGGCGGCCGAGGGACTGGCCAAGGGCCAGGTGGATATCGTGGTGGGCACGCACAAGCTGCTGAGTCCATCCATTCAGTTCAAGGACCTGGGTCTGCTCATCATCGATGAGGAGCACCGCTTTGGTGTCAAGCACAAGGAGGCGATGAAGGCCTTGCGCGCCGAGGTCGATGTGCTGACCCTCACCGCCACCCCCATCCCCCGCACGCTGGGCATGGCGCTGGAAGGGCTGCGGGACCTGAGCGTGATCGCCACCGCGCCGCAGCGACGCCTGGCCATCAAGACCTTTGTGCGCAACGAGGGCAACGGCGTCATCCGGGAAGCCGTCCTGCGCGAACTCAAGCGTGGCGGGCAGTGCTATTTCCTCCACAACGAGGTCGACACCATCGAGAACCGCAAGGCCCAACTCGAAACCTTCCTGCCCGAAGCACGCATTGCCATCGCCCACGGCCAGATGCCCGAGCGTGACCTCGAGCGCGTGATGCGCGACTTTGTGGCCCAGCGGTTCAACGTGCTCTTGTGCTCGACCATTATCGAGACCGGCATTGACGTGCCCACGGCCAACACCATCCTGATGAGCCGGGCCGACAAGTTTGGTCTGGCCCAGTTGCACCAGCTGCGTGGGCGCGTGGGTCGCAGCCACCACCAGGCCTACGCGTATTTGCTGGTGCCCGAGCTGGAAGGCTTGAGCAAGCAGGCCCAGCAACGGCTGGACGCCATCCAGCAAATGGAAGAGCTGGGTTCGGGCTTTTACCTGGCCATGCACGACCTGGAGATTCGCGGTGCCGGCGAGGTGCTGGGGGACAACCAGAGCGGCAACATGATGGAAGTGGGCTTCCAGCTTTATAACGAGATGCTGGCGCTGGCGGTGAGGTCGCTCAAGGAAGGCAAGGAGCCCGACCTGCTCAGCCCCCTGTCCATCACCACCGAGATCAACCTGCACCACCCGGCCCTGCTGCCAGACGACTACTGCGGCGACATCCACTTGCGCCTGTCGTTCTACAAGAAACTGGCCACGGCGCAAAACAACGACCAGATCGACCGGTTGCACGAGGAACTGGTCGACCGCTTCGGCAAGCTGCCGCCCCAGGCCCAGTCGCTGATCGACGTGCACCGCTTGCGGGTGCTGGCGCGCCCCTACGGCGTGGCCAAGATCGACGCCGCCCCCGGCGTGATCATCATCAGCTTTCGTCCCAACCCGCCCATCGACGCCTCGCGCATCCTGGAGATGGTGCAAAAGAACCGCCACATCCGCCTGGCGGGCAATGACAAGCTGCGCATCGAACGCGAGTTGCCCGAAGTCGCTGCACGCGTGCAAATGGTGCGTGATGTACTGCGCCATCTGGGACAACCGACGTCGGTGGCGACCCCCTCTTGAATGCCCGCCCTGAGCCACTGAAAGACTGCCATGAACCCGAACACACTTCCCGAACACCCCTTCGCGCCTGGCCTCAACTACCGGGGCATCGAAGTGCCGCAGCGCCTGTCCGATTTCCGCCTGATCGCCTTTGACATGGATTCGACCCTGATCAACATCGAGTGCATCGACGAGGTGGCCGATGCGGCAGGACGCAAGGCCGAAGTGGCCGCCATCACCGAGGCGGCCATGCGCGGCGAGATTGCCGATTACAAGGAGAGCCTGCGTCGGCGCGTGTCACTGCTGGCGGGGGTGCCTGCTCAAGCCCTGGAAGAGGTCTATCAGGATCGGTTACGCCTCAACCCCGGCGCACGCGAACTGGTCGAGGCCTGCCAGGCGGCGGGCTTGCGCACGCTGCTCGTGAGCGGCGGTTTTACCTACTTCACCGACCGCGTGCGTGACACCTTGCAACTGGACTTCACCCGCAGCAACGTGTTTGAGATTGAGGATGGCCATCTGACTGGCCGCATGGTCGATCAGCCCTGGGGCGATATTTGCGACGGCCAGGAGAAGCGTCGCATGCTGCAACAAACCTGTGATCAACTGGGCATCACGCCCCGCCAGGCCATTGCCATGGGTGATGGCGCCAACGACCTGCCCATGATGCACCTGTGCGCTGACGCGGGCGGCTTGTCAGTGGCCTACCATGCCAAGCCCGCGGTAAGAGCGCAGGCGCGCATCTCGATCGAACAGGGCGGGCTGGACCGTTTGCTGGAACTGGTCACCCCCTGACCGGCGGTTGCCGCACACCCGGTTCACGCAAACGTCAACTGCACCTTCATCGACTGGTGGCGATCCGCCGCGAGTTCAAAGGCCTGGGCGAACTCGGTGTAGGGCAAGGAGTGGCTGATGAGCGGCTTCACATCCAGAATGCCGCGGTTCATCAGGTCCACCGCCCAGCCAAATTCCTCATGGAAGCGGAAGCATCCGCGCAACTCGAATTCCTTGGCCACCAGCACATTGAGCGGCAAATTGATCTCGCCGCCCGTGCCCACCTGCGCGATGATGCCGCGCGGCTTGAGCACGTCAAACGCAGCGCGCAAGGCCTGCGCATTGCCGCTGGCTTCAAACAGCACATCCACCGTTCCCTTGTCGGCCTTGTAGGCGTCCAGCAACTCAGCTTGCGTGGCCATGTTGATGGTGACATCGGCGCCCACCGCACGGGCACGCGCCAGGGTCTGATCAGTGATGTCGGTGACCACAATCTCACTCGCACCGGCGTGGCGCGCCGCCAGCACAATGAGCGCACCAATGGGGCCGCACCCCGTCACCAGCACACGCTTGCCCAGCAAGGGACCGGCGCGACGCACGGCATGCAAGGCCACCGACAGGGGTTCGGCCATCGCGGCCTCGCCGTCGCTCACGGTGTCCACCACCGGATGCACCTGCCAGGATTCGACGATCAACTCCTGACGGAAGGCCCCCTGAATGTGGGGCCAGGGCATGGCGCTGCCGTAAAAGCGCATGTTCAGGCAATGGTTGTGCTGGCCTTGCTGGCAGTAGTTGCAGTGACCACAGGGACGGCTGGGACTGATGGAAGCGCGGGTACCGACCTTCAGGTGCTGCACCTCACTGCCCACTTCCACCACCTGCCCCGACACCTCGTGCCCCAGCACCATGGGTTGCTTGACGCGCACCGTGCCAAAACCGCCGTGCTGGTAGTAATGCAGGTCTGATCCGCAAATGCCCCCCGCCCGCATCTGAATGCGAACCTGGTGAGGGGCCAACGGCTCGCTCGGGGTCTCTTCGATGCGCAAATCGCGGGCGGCGTGAATGACGAGTGCGTGAGGCATACGGATCCTGATAAGGGGTAAGAGGGTAGCGACTGTGATGGCGTCGAGGGGACACGTCCGCCCCACGCCCGGGTCTGGCTTGGGTATGATTTTAGGGTTCAAACGCTGAATGCGCGAGCTTCACACGCCCCTCGACACGGGGGACTACCCAACCAGGAGACACCTGCATGCCCACCCCATCCCCTCTGTACCGGGCCGATGCCCTGGTGACCTACGCCAGCACCCTGTTGCAACGTGCCGGCATGGGCGCTTCGCAAGCCGATTGCGTGGCCGACACGCTGGTGCAAGGGGACCTGCTCGGCCATGACACGCACGGCCTGCAATTGCTGGCGGGGTACATGAAGGAACTGGAAACCGGCAGCATGAAGGGTCAGGGCGCACCGCTGGTGGTGTCCGACCGACCGGCTGCCCTGCTGTGGGACGGTCAACGCCTGCCGGGTCCCTGGCTCATGCACCAGGCGCTGGACACGCTCACGCCACGGGCGCGCGACTTGGGCACGGCATCCTTGGTCATTCGCCGCAGCCACCACATCGCCTGCCTGGCGGTGTACCTGAGGCGTGCACTGCAAGACAACCTGCTCATGTTGATCGCCTGCTCGGATGCGAACTCGGCCAGTGTGGCTCCTTTCGGTGGCACGCAAGCCGTGTTCACCCCCAACCCGCTGGCGCTGGGGTTTCCGCTCAGTGGTGACTCGGGCGTGATGGTGGACATTTCCGCCTCTATCACCACCAACGGCATGACCAACCGCAAGCACAAGGCGGGGGAAAAATACGAGCACGACGTCTTCATCGATGCCAAGGGCGTGCCCACCAACGACCCCGCAGTGCTGTTCCAGCAACCGCCGGGCACGCTGTTGCCCGTGGGCGGCCTGAGCCATGGCCACAAGGGCTATGGCTTGTCACTGCTGGTGGAGTCCCTGACGGCCGGCATGGCGGGGCATGGTCGCGCCGACCCCAAGGAGGGCTGGGGGGCCACCGTCCACGTCACGGTTTACGACCTGAATGCCTTTGGTGGCACGAAGGATTTTCTGCGGCAGATGGACCATGTGGCCGAGCGCTGTCGCCACAACGTCCCCATTGACCCGAAGCGTCCGGTGCGCATGCCTGGCGAAAAAGGCTTGCGTTTGATGCACGAGCAAGCGGCCCACGGGGTTCACCTGCACGAGAGCATTGCGCCCTCGCTGGCCGAACTGGAGCAAAAATACCAGGTCTGGCTGAAGGACGCGCAGGTGAACTGAGCGGCTCAACAGCGGGTCGTCATGACGCCGATCCGCTCAACCACGGCCCCGCACGGTTAGCGCAGGGCCTGGTAGATCGTCTGCGCCAACGCCAGCGAAATGCCTTCGACACTGGCCAGGTCCTGCACGCTGGCGTCGGCCACGCCGCGCACGCCCCCGAATCGCTGCAGCAAGCGCGCGCGCTTGCGCGGCCCCACGCCTTCAATGTCCTCGAGCTTGCTGCCACCCGTGCGCACACGCGCACGTTGCGCACGCATGCCCGTGATGGCGAAGCGATGGGCCTCGTCGCGAATCTGCGCCACCAGCATCAAGGCGGCGGAGTCACGGCCCAGGTACACCTTCTCGCGGCCGTCGGCAAACACGAGTTCTTCCAGCCCCACCTTGCGACCCTCGCCCTTTTCCACCCCGACAATGCGCGAGAGGTCCAGGCCAAGTTGCTCGAACACCTCGCGCGCCATCGACACCTGCCCTTTGCCGCCGTCGATCAGCACCAGATCGGGCAGACGCCCTTCACCCGCGCGCACGCTCTCGGCGAGCTTGCTGTAGCGTCGCGTGAGCACCTGGCGCATGGCGGCGTAGTCGTCGCCTGGCGTGATGTCATCGATGCGGTAACGGCGGTAATCCGAGCCTTGCATCTTGTGGTGGTGGTAGACCACGCAGGAGGCTTGCGTGGCCTCGCCCGCCGTGTGCGAAATGTCGAAACACTCCACCCGGAAGGCTTCCAGATCTTCCGGCGCCAGATCCAGGGCTTCCACCAGGGCACGCGTGCGTGCCTGCTGGGAGCCCTCTTCTGCCAGTAGCCGGGCCAACTGAAGACCGGCATTTTGCTGCGCCATTTCCAGCCAGACGCGGCGTTGCTCGCGTGGCTGATGCACCGCGGTGATTCGCTGACCGCTGGTGGCGCCCAGCAGCTTGACCGCATCGGCATCCACCTTGTGACTGGTGATCAGCGTTGCTGGTGCGGGCACTTCCAGGTAGTGTTGCGCCATGAAGGCTTCGAGGATGTCGGCGGGCTCGGCGTCCTCGACATGCGTTGGAAAGTAGGGTCGATCGCCCAGATGCCGACCATTGCGCACCATCGCCAGGTTGACGCAGGCCTTGCCCCCTTGGATGGCCACCGCCAGGATGTCCACATCGCGGTCGTCCACCGACTCCACCGACTGCTGGTGCAAGACCTTGGACAAGGCACTGATCTGGTTGCGCACATCGGCCGCCTGCTCGAACTCCAGCCGCTCGGCGTGGGCCATCATGCGCTGCTCGAGCGACTGCATCACCTGCTGGGTGTCACCGCGCAGAAAGCTGGAGGCGCTTTCCACATCACGCGTGTAGTCCTCGGGGCTGATGTGGCCCACGCACGGGGCCGAACAGCGCTTGATTTGAAAGAGCAGACAAGGCCGTGTGCGGTGGTTGAACACCGTGTCCTCGCAGGTGCGCAGCCGAAACACCTTCTGCATCATCCAGATGGCTTCGCGCACCGCCCACACGCTGGGGTAAGGGCCGAAGTACTGGTGGGTTTTGTCCACGGCACCGCGGTAATACACCACCCGTGGCACTTGTTGGGCCAATTCATTGCCCGCGCCGGATTTGCTGCTGGTGGGCCGTGTGATTTTCAGGTACGGATAACTCTTGTCGTCCCGAAACAGGATGTTGTACTTGGGCTTGAGCGTCTTGATGAGGTTGTTTTCCAGCAGCAGCGCCTCTGCCTCGGACCGCACCACGGTGGTCTCCATGCGGGTGATCTTGCCCACCATGTGGCCGATGCGTGTGCCCCCGTGGTCACGGTGGAAGTAAGACGACACCCGCTTTTTGAGCTGGTTGGCCTTGCCCACATACAGGACCTGATCGTGCTCGTCAAAATAGCGGTACACCCCGGGGAGCGCGGGCAACGCCGCCACCTCGGCGATCAATGCGGGCGGAAAGCGGTCGACGGGTTTGAGCGGCACGGGTGGTGCGCTGCCCTGGGGCTCTCCAGGGTCCGGCCGGGATTCATGGGGCGCGTCAGGACACATGGCCGCTATTGTGCCAACTTGCCTGAACCGGCACGGGGCAGTTCCACGCCCCCCTGACTGGCGGGGTCTCGGGACAGTCTGGCGCTCATCGCGAGACAACGGCGCATGCGGGTATAACCTGCGCATGCCCGAGCACCCCACGCCTGCTGCCATGGCCCCGGCCGCTGAATCAGGGACTGTCGCCGTCCCTGGCGCCGTCTCTGCACCTGCACCTGCACCTGACACGGGCCAGGTGGCGGCATTGCGTTGGGACATCTTCTGCCGGGTCATCGACAACCACGGCGACCTCGGCGTGTGCTGGCGTTTGTCCGTGGACCTGGCCGAACGCGGTCATCAGGTTCGGCTGTGGGTGGACGACGCGAGGGCCCTGGCCTGGATGGCGCCGGGCGGGCATGCTGGCGTGCACGTGCTGCCGTGGTCCGAATCGCCACTGACCGGTCTGGATGCGCCCGGCGATGTGGCGATTGAAGCGTTTGGCTGCGAGTTGCCGTTGAGTTATCAGGCCGCCCTGGCACACCAGGCTCAACCTGACCCGACGGCTCCCACCACCGCCAGCCCCCTGACACCCGGACCTGCACACCGCCCCGCCGTCTGGATCAACCTGGAGTACCTCAGCGCCGAGGCCTTTGTTGACCGTTCGCATGGGTTGCCCTCGCCGGTCATGTCCGGACCGGCCCGGGGGCTGACCAAATGGTTTTTTTATCCAGGCTTCACCGCGCGAACCGGGGGGCTGATTCGGGAACCGCACCGGTGGCCGCCGCGACTGTGGGCTGATCAGGCGCAGAGGCCGCCCCCTGCCCCTGCCCCTGCCCCTGCCCCTGCCTCGCCGTCCAGTCAGGAATCCGCCACGGAGCCGCCCACCAGCCGGCGACACCGCGCCCTGCGTGTCAGCCTGTTTTGCTACGAGCCACCAGGCCTGGAAGGCTGGTTGCAGGGTCTTGGGCAGGGGCCCATTCCCATCCACCTGTGGGTGGCCGCGGGCCGGCCCCAGGCCGCAGTGCGCCGATGCCTGCCCGACGGCCATCGGCACGGCTCCCGCCTGAACCTGCGGGCCCTGCCCTTCCTCACCCAGGTCCGCTACGACGACTTGCTGCGCCACTGTGACCTCAACGTGGTTCGGGGAGAGGATTCGCTGGTCCGCGCGATCTGGGCCGGCAGACCGCTGATCTGGCACATTTACCCGCAAGCGGATGGCGCCCACCACGACAAGCTGGAAGCCTTTCTGGCCATGAGCCAGGCGCCGGCCACACTGGCCGACTACCACCGGCGCTGGAATGCCGATCAGGCCCTCCCCCTGCCCGACTTGACGTGGAATTTGCTGGCGGCGTGGCAGAACTGGGCCCTGGCTTTGCGCGATCGCCTGGTGGGACAAGCCGACCTGACCACCCAGTTGGTGGACTTTGTGGCGGGTAAACGCTGAAAAAGCGTTAAAATCCAAGGCTTTGCGTCCCCTGACGCCCCGCCGCGCCCCGCGGCCTGCCAGGTGGTCTGACCGCCTCCATCCCTGCAAGTCCTATGAAAATCGCTCAAGAAATCCGCGCCGGCAACGTCATCATGCACGGCAAAGACCCGATGGTGGTGCTGCGCACCGAATACGCCCGCGGTGGCCGCAACGCCGCCACGGTGCGCATGAAGCTGAAAAGCCTGCTCAACAACTTCGGCACCGAAGTCGTGTTCAAGGCCGACGACAAGATGGACCAGATCATCCTGGACAAGAAGGAATGCACCTACTCCTACTTTGCCGACCCCATGTACGTGTGCATGGACGCTGAGTTCAACCAGTACGAAGTCGAAGCCGAGAACATGGGTGACGCCCTGAACTACCTCGAGGACGGCATGCCGGTGGAAGTGGTGTTCTACGACGGCAAGGCCATATCGGTCGAACTGCCCACCTCGGTGGAGCGCGAAATCACCTGGACAGAGCCCGCCGTCAAAGGCGACACCTCTGGCAAGGTGCTCAAGCCCGCCAAGATCTCCACCGGCTTTGACGTGCCGGTGCCCATCTTCGTGGCACAGGGTGACCGCATCGAAATCGACACCCGCACCGGCGAATACCGCCGCCGCGTCTGAGTTGGCTGGCAAGATCCGGTCTGGGGGATCAGGCCGGATCCGCACAACTGCCGTTAACATGCCGTCATGGATGGCACGCTAGACCCCCACGATCCCCGACTCCCGCAAGCCTGGGAGATTCTTCGTGCACAGCACGACCTGGTCGAACCCCTCTCCCCCGACTCCAACCGCCTGGCCTTTGCTGACACCGAATTTTTGTTGCGGCGTGAGACGCGTGGCATTCGCTTTCAGTTGGAACTGCTCAAGCCCGATCTGGCGCAGCAGGAAAAAGGCATTGACCACACCATCGTGATCTTTGGCAGCGCGCGCTTCCGTAGCGAAGCCGACGCGATGGAGGAATGGAAACGCGCCCAGGCCCAGTCCGATGAAACGGTCAAGCGCCGCGCGCAGGCCCGGTTGCGCAATGCCCGCTATTACGAGCGTGCCCGCGAACTCGGCGCCCTCATCACCAACTACAGTGTCGGCCTGCCGCCCGAAAAACGGGTGTATGTGTGTACCGGCGGAGGCCCCGGCATCATGGAAGCCGCCAACCGGGGAGCCCACGAAGCGGGCGGGATCAGCGTGGGGCTCAACATTGCCTTGCCGCACGAGCAAGTGCCCAACCCCTACATCACCCCGGGTCTGAGCTTCAAGTTTCACTACTTCGCGCTGCGCAAGATGCACTTCGTGATGCGTGCCAAGGCCTTGGTGGCCTTTCCCGGCGGCTTTGGCACCCTGGACGAACTGTTTGAAACGCTCACCCTGGTGCAGTGCCGCAAGGCCCGACCCATTCCTATCGTGCTCTTTGGCAGCGACTACTGGAAGCGCCTGATGAACCTGGAGGTGCTGGTCGAAGAAGGCGCCATTGAAGAGGCCGATCTCCAATTGTTCCGTTACGTCGACGAGGTGGACGAGGCCTGGGAAATCATCCGTCAGGCTTATGGACTTTGAGTTGCAACGCCAGCCGTGACGCCGTTGCCACACTGAACGACACCAGCCAGAAGACACCGCTGACGCCCACGCTCGCTCCCAATGCACCGAACATCATCGGCATCACCACGCTGGAGGCGTTGATCGTCATCAGGCGCAGGCCCAGGGCCTCTCCCTGGCGTTGCTGCGGGGTGATCTGGTGCATGGTGCTCATCACCATGGGTTGCACCGCCCCCAGAAAAAGACCCAGGCACGCCGAGAGTGCGCCCATGGTCCAGGCTTGATCCATGAAGGGGTAGATTCCCAGCAACAGGCCGGTCATCAACATGGCGACACCGAGAATTTTCCATTCGGGGAATCGAGCCGCGATGCGGGGCAACAGCAATCGGATCAACGCCGCCGACAAGGCAAACACACCCAACACCGCCCCGATCGCCGATGCGCTGATGCCACGCTCATGGCCGATCACCGGCACCATGAAGGTGTGCACATCCCAGCAGGACGAGAGAAACCAGTTGACGATGAGCAAGCGGCGAAACATCGGGGCATTGAGCAGATCCCACACCCGCTGCTGCTGCGGTACATCGAGTGCCGCAGGCACCGGGATTTCCTGTACGTGACGGACGCAAAACCACGACAACAGGGGCAACACCGCCAGCAAGGCAAAGGCCGAACGGAACCCGACATGGTCGATCATCAGTCCGGCTGCCAGCGGTCCCATGAAGTTGGACACGGCGGGACCAATGGCCAACCAGCTGAAAGCGCGTTTGAGTTCTTCGTGGTCGCTGGCCGCCTGTCCCACATGGCGCTGCAAGGCCAGAATGGCCACACCCGCGGCACCGCCGCAGCACAACGCGCTCAGGCACAGCACCGGGAAGATGGGCCAGACCACGGCAGCGGCCGTACCCAGGCTGGCCACCAGCACGCCCAGCATCATGGGCCGCTTGAAGCCATGTCGGTCTGCAAAACGCCCTGCCGGAATGGATAAAAAGATTTGCGTCAGCGCAAAACACGACAACAGCACGCCCACCGCCGCTTCCGTTTGGCCGTTGCGCAACGCCAGCAGCGGCGCTGCCATGCGAAAACCTGTCATGCAGGCGTGCAGGCAGATCTGGCCCAGTATCAGACGGAACAAATCACCGAACATGCCGACCCTGACCAGCCCTCACACCCTGACCGTCAGACGCGACGCTGCGGTGCCGTCAGCACCTCGGGGTTCACTGGCGTCAGCACACGGCCCTGCTGGACATAGCTGATCAGGTTGTCTGCCGCGAGGTTGGCCATGGCCAACCGTGTCTTGACGGTGGAACTCGCAATGTGAGGGGTCAGCACGACGTTGGGCACCTGGAGCAAGCCCGGGTGCACCACGGGCTCACCCTCGAACACATCCAGCCCGGCCGCTGCGATGCGCCGCTCCTGGAGCGCTTTTGCCAACGCCGCATCGTCCACAATGCCGCCGCGTGCCAGGTTGATCAAGGTGGCCGTGGACTTCATCATCGACAACTCGGCGGCCCCGATGGTGTGGTGCGTGGCCGGCGAATACGGCACCACCAACAGCACGTGATCGGCCTCGCGCAACAGCGTGTCCTTGTCGACCCAGCGCGCGCCGCAGTCAGCCTCCAACGCTGCCGTGAGGCGGGAGCGGTTGTGATACAGCACCTGCATCCCAAAGCCTTTGGCGGCCCGACGCGCAATGCCTTGCCCGATGCGCCCCATGCCGATGATGCCCAGGGTGCTGCCGTGCACCTCAGCACCTGCAAACAAATCAAAGCTCCACTTGTTCCACTGCCCGGCGCGCAGGAAATGTTCACTCTCGCACACACGGCGGGCCGTGGCCATGAGCAAGGCAAAACCAAAATCGGCGGTGGTTTCAGTGAGGACATCCGGCGTGTTGGTGGCCACCACGCCGGCCTGTGTCAGCGCAGCGGTGTCGAAATTGTTGAACCCGACCGCCATGTTGGCCACGATGCGCAATTGGGGACAGGCTTTCACCACGTCGGCGTCAATGCGCTCGCTGCCGGTGGTGAACGCCGCCTGCTTGCCCTGCAGGCGTTGCAGCAACTGCGCCGGCGTGAACACCTCGTCCGAGGCGTTGTAGTCGACGTCGAACACCTGTTGCAGTGCGTGCAAGGTGTCAGGAAAAATGGCGCGAGCCACCAGCAGGGCAGGTTTTGTCATGGCGATGTCTTCAGTTCGGTTGCTCAATATCGAAGACCTGGCGCAGATACGCCAGGTATTTTTCGTCTTCACACATGTTCTTGGCGGGTGTGTCTGACAGCTTGGCCACGGGCTGGCCATTGCACCTCACCATCTTGATCACGATCTGCAGGGGGTCGTAGCCCAGGTCGTTGGTCAGGTTGGTGCCGATGCCGAACGCCAGCTGGCAACGGCCACGAAACTGCTGATACAGCTCGATGGTTCGCGGCACGGTCAGGCTGTCGCTGAAAATCAGCGTCTTGGTGCGCGGATCCACCCGGTGATGGCGATAGTGCGCAATCATGCGCTCGCCCCAGGCAAACGGATCACCACTGTCATGTCGGGCGCCATCAAAGAGCTTGCAGAAATACAGGTCGAAGTCGCGCAGGAAGGGCTCAATGCCATACACATCGCTGAGCGCAATGCCCAGGTCACCCCGGTACTCGCGCGCCCACGACTCGAATCCGAACACCTGGCTGTCGCGCAAGCGCGGCCCCAGGGCCTGACAGGCCTGCAGGTATTCGTGCGCCATGGTGCCCAGCGGCGTGAGACCCAATTTCATGGCCAGCAAGGCATTGCTGCTGCCCGCCAGCTGACCGTTGATCCCGGTGCCCAGCCGATTGCTGAGCACGCGCAGCACCTCTTCCTGCCAGGCGCGAGAGAAGCGTCGACGGGTGCCGTAGTCGGCAATCTTGAGTTCCCGCAATTCATCGGTCTGCAGCGAGCGGATTTTTTCATCCAGGCGACGGCGTCCCTCAATGAAATCCGGCACCGGCTGGGTGTTGCGGAAGTACACCTCGTTGACGATCGCCAGCACCGGAATCTCGAACAGGATGGTGTGCAACCAGGGGCCCTGGATCGTGATGTCGATCTCCCCGCTGGGTAGGGGTCGCACCTGAATGCACTTTTCATTCAGCCGGAACAGGCTGAGAAAGTCGACGAAATCGCTCTTAATGAAACGCAAACCGCGCAACCAGGCCAGTTCACCTTCCTGGAACGTGAGGCTGCACAGGGAGCGTATTTCACTTCGAATCTCGTCGGCAAACGGGGCGAGTTGAACGCCGGGCTGGCGGCAGCGGAACTTGTACTCGACCTGCGCCCCCGGGAACTGATGCAGCACCGCCTGCATCATGGTGAATTTGTACAGGTCGGTGTCGAGCAGGCTCGTGATGATCATGGCGTCTCCGTCACTCGCACCAATGGGTGAAGCGCTCCACCGGCTCGCGTGGAGTGATGAAGGTGTTGACCTTGTCGCTGTGATCGGACCATCCCAGGGACATGCCACAGATCAGCATTTCGTGATCACCGGCCCCGATGTGCGGCATGACGATGGACGCGTAATTGGTCCAGGCCGCTTGCGGGCAGGTATCCAGCCCGCGCGAGCGTGCCGCCAGCATCACGTTTTGGATGAACATGCCGTAGTCCAGCAGCGAGCCGCGCCCGAGTCCTCGGTCCACGGTGAACATCAGGCCCACCGGGGCATCAAAGAAGCGGAAATTGCGTTGATGCTGGGCGTGCATCTTTTCTTTTTCGCCACGCTGAATCCCCAGCACACCGTAGAGGCCCCAGCCGTTTTCGCGCCGGCGGGCCAGGTAGGGATCGAACCACTGGGTGGGGTAGTAGTCGTAGGAGTCCTGGTACTGGGAGGCCAGCGACGGATCTGCCGCGATCGCATCGTGTGCCGCACACACCTTGTCTGCCAGTGCGTTGCGAGACGCTCCCTGCAACACATACACCTGCCAGGGTTGCGTGTTGGTGCCTGAGGGCGCGCGGCTGGCGATCGCGAGGATCTCGGCGATCAGCTCGCGGGATACCGCTTGGGACGTAAAAGCACGCACCGAGTTGCGAGAGCGGACCAGGTCATCGAAGGCGCGGGGATCAAGGGTCATGCAAGGGCTTTCAACACAGACAGGAAGTTGTCCGGCAAGGACACCGGACGGCGCGTCTGGCGGTCCACATAGACATGGATGAAATGACCTTTGGCAGCACAGAGGTCGTCCCCTTGCGCAAAGAGGCCGATTTCATAGCGCACGCTGGACGAGCCAATCGAAGCCACCCGGATGCCGGCCTGCACCGTTTGCGGAAAGGCCAGCGGCGCGAAATAGTTGCAGTGCGTCTCGACCACCAGGCCAATGGTCTGGCCGGTGTGGATGTCCAGCGCGCCGTGTTCGATCAGATGGGCGTTGACCGCTGCGTCGAACCACGCGTAGTACACCACGTTGTTAACGTGGCCGTAGACGTCGTTGTCCATCCAGCGGGTGGTGATGTCACGAAAGACCTTGTAGGCACTGCGCGGTTCGGGCGCAGGACGAGGGGTGGCAGTCGGCGAAGTCATGAGGTGCGATTCTGCCAGTGTTGCCAGGTCTGCCAGTAACTCAAGGCGACCGAGAAGGTGTTCATCTGCACCTGCACGGTGTCCTCCATGCGGTGGCCGTAGCCCCCCGCCATCACCAGGGTTAGGGGCAACCGCCGCTGCCAGGCCCAGTCAAACACCCGCCGATCCCGCGCCTCCAGCCCATCGAAGCTCAGTTTCAGTCGGCCCAGCCGATCACCCTCGTGCGGGTCCGCGCCAGCCAGATAGAACACCCGATGCGGCTCGAATCGCCGCGCCAATTCATCCAGCGCCTGCTCCAGCGCGTGCAGATACTCATCGTCGCCACACCCATCGGGCAAGTCCACGTCCAGATCGCCAGCCTCCTTGCGAAACGGAAAATTGCGGGCGCCGTGCAGGGACAGCGTGAAGACCGAGTCATCTCCCTGGAAGATGCTTGCCGTGCCGTTGCCCTGGTGCACATCCAGATCGATCACGGCCACCCGCAGGGTCCGATCTTGCGAGGAGCGAGTCCGCCCGCGGGCCCATTCAGCCTGCATCAACCGGGTGGCCACCGCCACATCGTTGAAGACACAAAACCCGCTGCCCTTGTCCCGGTAGGCATGGTGCGTGCCGCCGGCCAGATTCGCCGACACCCCCTCCCGCATCGCCGCCCGGGAGGCCATGATGGTGGCCCCACTGGAACCGCGGGCACGCTCCACCATGCCGGGACTCCAGGGAAATCCGATTTCGCGCATGGCCGCGGCTGGCAACGTGCCGTTCTGAATCGCCTCGATGTATGCCGGCGTGTGCACCAGGGCCAGCTCGCCATCGCTGACCGGTTGCGCCAGTTGCGTGTGCAAGGACGGCAGCTCGGCGGCCAGTCGGGCGCGCAACAACTCGTATTTCCCCATCGGGAAACGGTGGCCGGGCGGTAATTGCTGGGCGTTGGGGGTGGCGTAAAAGGCTTTCACAGGGGGGTGATTGTGACAACAGACGCATGCCCAGCCGTTTTAGGATGCGCCCTCTAAACATGTTGCAAAGCAACAAAACCGCCGGTCAAATCCCCGTGTCAACCCTATACTCGCCTAAATGCTGCACTGCAACATATTCAGTTGACACTGGATACCCGGTGCGGCCTTTCACCACTAACCAGGAGTTCCCCATGTTGACCGTTGACCAGATCGCCTCTTCCCAGAAAGCCAATTTCGACGTGCTGTTCGGTCTGACCGAAAAAGCCTTCCAGGGTGTTGAAAAAATGGTCGAGCTGAACCTCGCCGCCGGCAAAGCCGCTCTGAACGAGTCGGCCCAACACGCCCACGCCCTGCTGTCCGTCAAGGACGCGCAAGAACTGGTTGCCCTGCAAACCGCCGCGGTGCAGCCCCTGGCCGAGAAAGCCGCCGCTTACAGCCGCCACGTCTACGACATCGCCTCTGCCACCAGCGCTGAATTCACCAAAGCGTTTGAGCAGCAAGCCAGCCAGGCCCAGCACGCTGTGGTGGGCTATGTGGATTCCGCTTCCAAGAGCGCCCCGGCCGGCTCCGAGCCCGTGATGGCCCTGTTCAAAAGCTCGCTGGCTGCCAGCAACAACGCCCTGGACAGCGTGAACAAAATGATCAAGCAAGCCACCGAAGCCGCGCAAGCCAATCTGCAAGCCGTGACCAGCTCGGCCGTGAGCTCCGCCGCGGGTGCCGCCAAGACGGCTTCGCGCAAGCGTTGAGGTTTTGACGGGGTCTGACGACCCGGCTTTGTGAAGCCGAATACGTCAGCCACGGAACCGGTTGTCTCCTCGGATCCTTTCGACACCTTCGGGTTCAGGGATCCTTCAGGGCCCGTCTGTTGACGGGCCCCTTTTTTTGACTCAGCGCATGGCCAGGATGTCTCGCAACTGCGGGAGCGCCTGCAGCATGGCCTGCCGCCCGGCCTCAATGGAGCGCCGCCGTTCGCTGAAGGCCGCACTGCCCACGTTGTTCAGGGCCGGGCGCACCACCACATCCGCCTCCTTCAACTCGAATCCATTGATGCTCTTGCTCATGATGGTGAAGGTTTGCAGGAGGATTTGCAGCATGTCGGCGGCCTTGTTGCCCTCCGGGGCGCTGGAGATGTCCACCGCCAGGACCAGGTCTGCCCCCATCTGTCGGGCATACCGAACCGGCACGGGGGAAACCAGCCCGCCGTCCACATAGTCGCGCCCACCGATGCGGACCGGTTCGAACACGGAGGGCACCGCGCTGGAGGCACGAACGGCCGTGGCGATGTCACCCCGCTGAAAGAGCATGCCTTGTCCACTGTGCAAGTCGGTCGCCACGATGCCCAACGGAACGCGCACTTCCTCGATGCGCCGACCGCCTGTCTGGACTGACACGTAGCGCGCCAGCGCGTCGCCCCGCATCATGCCCCGCGACAACCAGGGAATGGTCCAGTCGGTCAGGGTCGCCTCCTCCATCGTTTCCGCGACGCGCTGCAGCTGCGCCCCGTTTTTGCCGCTGGCGTACAGCGCTGCCACCAGGCTGCCGGCCGAGGTGCCCACCACCAGGTGGGGATGAATTCCCGCCTCCTCGAGCACCTGGATCACCCCCACATGGGCGAAGCCGCGGGCGGCCCCTCCGCCCAGCGCCAGTCCCAGCCGCAGCGGCTTTTTGGGTGCGGCAGGCGGCTCATCCGTGCCTCCAGCACTGGCGGATGACCCCACCGGCCCGGTTGGAGCGGCAGGCCCTGACGCGGATGACACGCCAGCCGCGCTGGCCGACACCGGCGTGGTCGGTGCCGTGCTGCAGCCCGTGAGCGTCACCAGGACCACCCACACCAGCGGAAAAAACAATCTTGCACATCTCATGGTTTCTGGATTGTCGCCGCTTCGGGCGTGGCACAGGGGCTCTGAGATAATTGATGGGCTCTTTTCAACAACCCAACGGAGAATGTCGTGGAAATTGCAGGCAAGGTTTTTATCGTCACGGGTGGCGCCTCCGGGCTGGGTGAAGGGACCGCGCGCATGCTCGCCGCGCAGGGGGGGCATGTGGTGATCGCCGACATGCAGACCGACAAGGGCGAGGCCGTGGCGCATGAGATTGGCGGCCAGTTTGTGCGTTGCGACGTCTCCAGCGAAGCCGATGGCCAGCTGGTGGTGGACACCGCTGTGGCACGGGGCAAGCTGATGGGCCTGGTCAATTGCGCCGGCATCGCCCCCGCCGAAAAAACCATTGGCAAGAACGGACCCCACACCCTGTCCACCTACACCAAGACCATCATGGTCAACCTGGTGGGCACGTTCAACATGATCCGCCTGGCCGCCACCGCCATGAGCCACAACGAGCCCGAGGCCACCGGTGAGCGCGGCGTCATCATCTCCACCGCCTCGGTTGCGGCCTATGACGGACAGATCGGTCAGGCCGCCTACAGCGCCTCCAAGGGCGGTGTGGTGGGCATGACCCTGCCGATTGCACGCGACCTGGCGCGCAACGGCATCCGCAACATGACCATCGCCCCCGGCATCTTTGGCACCCCCATGCTGTTCTCCATGCCCAAGGAAGTGCAGGATTCACTGGCCGCGGGTGTTCCCTTTCCATCCCGTCTGGGCACGCCCGAAGACTACGCCCGCCTGGCGCGCCACATCTTCGAAAACGACATGCTCAACGGCGAGGTGATTCGCCTCGATGGCGCCATCCGACTGGCTCCGCGCTGAGCGCCCGGCGGGGCGAGGCCGGTTGATGGCGTGCCCCGTTCGTGGACGGCGCCCCGGCCTGGTCATGGCAGGCTTGCTGGCCTGGGCCCTGGGCGGAGCCCTGGCCTGGGCTCAGGTCGACCCCCGGGCCGCCCCCGAGCCCGCCGGGTCCTGGCAGGACAAACCGGCCCCGCGCTTCTCCCACCGGGCCATCGTCACCGCCCACCCGCTGGCCACCGACGCCGGATGGCGCATCTTGCGCCAGGGCGGCAGTGCCGTGGACGCGGCCATTACCGCCCAACTGGTGCTGACGCTGGTCGAGCCCCAATCCAGCGGCCTGGGTGGGGGTGGATTCCTGCTCCTGTCCCAAGGGGCCGAGGTGGTGGCGCTGGATGGTCGTGAAACTGCCCCGCAAGAAGCGGACGAGTCGCTGTTTCTGCAACCCGATGGCACGCCCATGCCGTGGGCACGCGCCGTGACCGGCGGACGCTCGGTGGGCACGCCCGGCGTGCTGCGCATGCTCGAGTTGGCGCATCAACAGTACGGCCGCCTGCCCTGGCCGCGCCTGGTTGAGCCAGCGCTTCGTCTGGCGATGCGAGGCTTCCCGGTCAGTGCCCGGTTGCACCAGGCGATTCAGGATCAGGCCGCCTCCTTGCAGCAAGACCCGACGGCGGCAGCTTACTTTCTCAACCCCCAGGGCCAGGCCTGGCCCGTCGGGCATCGATTACGCAACCCGGCCTTGGCGGGCACCCTGAGGTTGATTGCCCAACGCGGAGCGGATGCGCTGACCCAGGGCCCACTGGCCCATGAACTGGTGCAGCGGGTGCGTCAGCACCCGGTGAATCCGGGGCGCCTGCGGGTGGACGACCTGCAACGCTACGCCGCTGTGGTGCGACCTGCCCTGTGCCAGCCCCATGTGCTGGCAGCTCGGTCGTTGCGCATCTGTGGCATGCCGCCCCCCAGCTCGGGGGGCATCGCGGTCGCGCAAATCCTGGGGCTGCTGGAGCGCTCGACTTTGTTCCAGACGCTGCCGCCGTTGCCCGTGCTGTCTGAGGTTCCGGACGTCCTCTGGGCGCACCTCTTCACCGAGGCCAGCCGTCTGGCGTATGCCGACCGTGCCGCCTATGTGGGCGATCCGGCCTTCGTGCCGGCGCCCGGCGGTGACTGGCGCTCGCTGTTGGCCTCTGACTATCTGGACGAGCGGGTACGCCTGTTGCCCACCTTGCCCACGGACCCCTCTGTGCGCACCGCCCCGGCGGGGCAACCCGGTGGTCGCCCCCTGGCCTGGGCCCCCATGCCCGACCAACCGGAACGGGGCACCACGCATCTGAGCATTGTTGATGGCCGGGGCCAGGCGGTGAGTTTCACCAGCAGCATCGAGAGCAGCATGGGGGCGCGCATGATGGTGGGGGGGTTCCTGCTCAACAACCAGCTCACCGACTTCAGCTTCACCCCGCGCGATGCCAACGGCCGCCCCGTGGCCAACCGCGTACAGCCGGGCAAACGTCCGCGCTCCTCGATGTCCCCCACCCTGGTGTTTGACGGCCGCGACAACCGGTTGCTAGCCGTGTTGGGCAGTCCTGGCGGCAGCCTGATCATTCCCTATGTGGCCCAGACCCTGCTGGCCCTCTTTCATGACCAGCTGCCCCCTGAACTGGCCGTGGCCTTGCCCCACGTGGCCTCGCTCAACGGCCCCACCCTGGTGGAAGCGGGGCGCTTCAGCCCGCCCTGGCTGGCGCAATTGCAAGGGCTGGGCGCCCCTGTGCAAGCCCTGCCCATGGCCAGCGGGTTGCATGTGCTGGTCAACCTGGGCACACCGGGGCAACCGCGCTGGGCGGCTGGCATCGACCCGCGGCGCGAGGGCACGGCCGCGGGCGACTAGGCGGGCCGCGGCCTGTCGCTGTGCGCGCGCCATCGGATTCGACTGCGCCGCCCCAGATCGCCGACAATCTGTCCGTGGCCATTCCCCAGCACTTCATCCAGGAACTCATCGCCCGCGCCGACGTGGTCGAGGTGGTGGGTCGCCACGTGCAACTGAAAAAGGGCGGCGCCAATTACATGGGGCTGTGCCCCTTCCATGCCGAGAAGTCACCCTCCTTCACGGTCAGTCCCACCAAGCAGTTCTTCCACTGCTTTGGATGCGGCAAGAACGGCAACGCCATCGGCTTCCTGATGGAGCACGCGGGCATGAACTTCGTGGAGGCCGTCAAGGACCTGGCCCAATCCGTCGGGATGCAGGTACCCGAGGAAGAGGTGGACCCGGCCGAGCGACAGCGTGCGGCCGAGCGTCGCGAACACCAGACCACCATCACCGATGTACTCGAGCAAGCGGCCACCGCCTACAAGCAACACCTCAAGCATTCCCCCTTGGCCATCGACTACCTCAAGGGGCGCGGGCTGACCGGTGACATCGCCAAACGCTTCGGTCTCGGCTACGCACCGGACGGCTGGCGCAGCCTGGCCAGCGTATTCCCCGATTACCAGGCCGCCGTGCTGGTGGACAGCGGCCTCGTCATTCACCAACACGAAGAAGGGGCCGACGAGAAACGCTACGACCGTTTCCGCGACCGCATCATGTTCCCCATCCGCAATATCCGCGGCGAATGCATCGGATTTGGCGGACGCGTGATGGGCCAGGGCACGCCCAAATACCTCAACTCGCCTGAAACCCCGGTGTTCAGCAAGGGCCGCGAGTTGTACGGGCTGTTTGAGGCGCGACAGGCCATCCGCGATGCCGGCTATGTGCTGGTCACCGAGGGCTACATGGATGTGGTGGCCCTGGCGCAGCTGGGATTTGCACAAGCCGTGGCCACGCTGGGCACCGCCTGCACCACCGAGCATGTGCAAAAGCTGTTTCGCGTGACCGACTCGGTGGTGTTCAGCTTCGATGGCGATGCGGCCGGGCGGCGGGCGGCGCGCAAAGCCCTGGACGGCGCCCTGCCCTATGCCACCGATGTGCGCAGCATCCGCTTCCTCTTCCTGCCGGACCCGCACGATCCCGACAGCTTTGTGCGTGAGTTTGGCGCCGACGCCTTTGCCCGCAGCGTGCATGACGCCACCCCCCTCAGCCGCTTCCTGATCGACACCGCCCGTGAGGGCTGCGACCTGGCCACGGCCGAAGGTCGCGCCTTGCTCGCCAGCCAGGCCCGCCCCCTGTGGACACCGTTGCCTGAGGGTGTGTTGAAAACCCAGTTGCTCAATGAGTTGGCCGATCTGGTGCAAATCGGGTCGCACGAACTGCAACGCCTGTGGTCACCCGACCCTGGCGGCAACGCCCGCGGCTACTCTGGTGCCGCGGGGGGGGATCGCAGTGCAGGCCAGACCGTTCAGGGCAACGCCAAGCCACGTTGGAGCGGATCCAACACCCCGTTCAAGCGGCGCGCAGGCCCGCCGCCCTCACCCGGACTGCGGCGCCAAGCCGCCCCCCGCCAGGACCGTGCCGTGCAACTGCTGTTCAGTGCCATGGCCGCCTGGGAGGAGCTGTCCCCCACCCAGCAGACCCTGCTGTGCGAACTGCCCGCCCCCCACGGCGACGTCCTGGCCTGGCTGGACCACCAGTTGCACGAGCATGGGGTGCAACCCTGGGCGGCCCTGCGCGAGGCGCTGCGCGGTCACCCCAACGAGGCCTGGTTGTGTGCCCTGGTGGAGCAGGCCCCGACCGAACTCGAGCATGACCAGGGCGAGCTCACCAGCATCCTGCACGAGATGGAAAAAGCCCACATTTCGGCCCAATTGAGCGAAATGGCCCCCCACGTGGCCACCGACCCAGCGCTGTACGAGCGGTTCAAGACCCTGAGTGCCCGCTACGCTCAGCTCAAGTCCACACCCTCAGGTATAATCCAACCGACCTAGGCAAGTGCGACAGCAGCACCTCCGGAGTGGCCAACCGTGACACAGATGCACGACCCGCCCATACCCGCAAGGACTGCACACCAAATGTTCGCCCTCCTCGCTTGCCTCCCCTGCTGAACTTCGTGGCGTCCCGCATCGGGTCGCTGGTTTTGTCGTTTGCTGTCGAGGAACAAGATGCCTGACCGTAAGTCCAAGCCTACCGCTGCCAAATCCGCAGCCAAGACGGCTGCCAAGCCCATTGCAAAAACTGTTGCTGCGACCAAGGGAGCGGCCAAACCGGTGACAGCGTCCAAAGCGGTGGCCAAGCCCATGGCGAAAGCCGCTGCCAGCAAAGGCGCCACGACAGCCAAGTCAGCATCGAAAACCGTGACCGCCACCTCCAAAGGTGGTGCCACCCCTGCCAAGAAATCTCCCTCTGTGAAAAAGCCTGCTGCATCTCCCGCTAATAAACCCGCTGTCGCCGCCACCAAAGTGGCGGCCAAGCCCGTTGCCAAACCCGCCGTCAAACCCGTTGCAAAGTCGGCGGCCAAACCGGCGGTGAAAGCTGCTGCAAAGGCGCCCATCAAGACGGCTTCGCCCAAACCGGTGACGCAACCCGTCACCACGGCCAAGGCAGCATCGAGCGCCAAGGCCAACACCCCCAAAGCCGCAGCGCCGGTCAAAGCGGACCCCAAGGCCACCGCCAAAGCCCCGGTGGCCAAGGCGCCTGTCGCCAAGGCCTCCCCCGCCAAGAGCGCGGCCGCTGAGCACAGCCCTCCCCCCAAGGCCGGCAAGAACGCCGCCAAAGGCAAGGCCAACGCCAAGGGCGCACCCGCCCCGAGCGAAGAAGAGGATCTGCTGGAACTGGACGAACCCGAGGTGGTGGAAGAGGCCGCCACCGAGAAGGTCAAGCCCTTGCGCATGAAGATCAGCAAGGCCAAAGAGCGCGCGCTGATGAAGGAATTCGGCCTCGACGAGACCGTGCTCTCCGAGGAAGACCTGCTCAAGCGTCGCCAGCGCCTGAAAACCCTGATCAAACTGGGCAAGACGCGCGGCTACCTGACGCACGGCGAAATCTCCGATCACCTTCCCGACAAGCTGGTGGACGCCGAAACGCTGGAAGTCGTGATCTCCATGTTGAACGACATGGGCGTGGCCGTCTATGAGCAAACGCCAGACGCTGAAACCCTGCTGCTGAACAACAACGCCCCCACCGCCTCCACCGAAGAAGAGGCCGAGGAAGAAGCCGAGGCGGCCCTCTCAACCGTGGACAGCGAATTCGGCCGCACCACCGACCCGGTGCGCATGTACATGCGCGAAATGGGCACGGTGGAGCTGCTGACCCGCGAAGGCGAAATTGAAATCGCCAAGCGCATCGAAGGCGGCTTGATGGACATGATGGAGGCCATCAGCGCGTCTCCCGCCACCATCGCCGAAATCCTGCGCATGGCCGAGGAAATCCGCGAGGGCAAGGTCGTCATCTCCACCGTGGTGGACGGCTTCAGCAATACCGATGAGGCCGACGACTACGTGGCCGAAGAAGACTTCGATGAATTCGACGATTCCGACGACGACGACGGCAAGGGCGGCTCCAAGGCGCTGACCAAGAAGCTGGAGGAACTCAAGGGCGAGGCGCTCGAGCGCTTCGGCCGGATTGCGTCCCTGTTCGAAAAAGTGCACAAGGTGTACGACAAGGAAGGCTACGGCACCCCCACCTACCAAAAGGCGCAGCGGGCCCTGAGCGACGAGCTCATGACCATCCGCTTCACCGCCCGCACCATCGAAAAACTGTGCGACATGGTGCGCGCCCAGGTGGACGATGTGCGCAAGAAAGAGCGCGAACTGCGCCGCATCATCGTGGACAAGTGCGGCATGCCGCAGGAAGTCTTCATCAAGGACTTCCCTCCCAACCTGCTGAACCTGCAATGGGTGACCAAGCAGGCCGCAGCGGGCAAGCCGTGGTCGTCCACCATGAGCCGTAATGTGCCGCCGGTGCAGGAGCTTCAGCAAAAACTGATCGACCTGCAGTCCCGTGTGGTGGTACCGCTGTCCGAACTCAAAGACATCAACAAGCGCATGAACGAAGGCGAAGCCGCCTCCCGTGACGCCAAGAAAGAGATGATCGAGGCCAACTTGCGTCTGGTCATCTCGATTGCCAAGAAGTACACCAACCGCGGCCTGCAGTTCCTGGACCTGATCCAGGAGGGCAACATCGGCCTGATGAAGGCGGTGGACAAGTTCGAATACCGCCGCGGCTACAAGTTCTCGACCTATGCCACCTGGTGGA
>CALBSC010000096.1 GCA_937927685.1 uncultured Burkholderiales bacterium
TCCAGCCGTCCCAGTCGCCTTCGGCCATGCCGTCCTCGATGCTGATGATGGGGTACTTGTCGACCCAGGTGGCCAGCATGTCGGTCCAGGCGGCAGCGCTGAGCTTCAGGCCTTCGCCGTCCAGGTGGTATTCACCGTCCTTGTAGAACTCGCTGGCGGCGCAATCCAGGCCGAGGGCAATCTGCTCGCCCGCGGTGTAGCCCGCCTGGTCAATGGCTTCCAGAATCATCTGGATGGCGGCTTCGTGACCCGGCACGCTGGGGGCAAAGCCGCCTTCGTCGCCAACGGCCACGCTCATGCCCTTGTCATGGATGATTTTTTTGAGCGCATGGAACACCTCGGCGCCATAGCGGATGGCTTCGCGAAAGCTGGGCGCTCCCACGGGGATGATCATGAACTCCTGCAGGTCGAGGTTGTTGTTGGCGTGGGCGCCACCATTGATGACGTTCATCATGGGCACAGGCATTTGCATGCGGCCCATTCCGCCGAAATAGCGGTACAGGGGCAGGCCGGACTCTTCGGCGGCTGCGCGGGCCACGGCCATGGATACGGCCAGCATGGCGTTGGCGCCCAGGCGGCTCTTGTTCTCGGTGCCATCGAGGTCGATCAGGGTCTTGTCCAGAAAGGCTTGCTCGCTGGCGTCCAGGCCCAGCACGGCTTCGGAAATTTCGGTGTTGATGTGCTCGACGGCCTTCAGCACGCCCTTGCCCAGGTAGCGGGCCTTGTCGCCATCACGCAGTTCAATCGCTTCGCGGCTGCCCGTGGAGGCGCCGGAGGGCACGGCCGCGCGGCCCATGGTGCCGCTTTCCAGCAGCACGTCGCACTCGACGGTGGGGTTGCCTCGGCTGTCCAGTATCTCGCGGCCGACGATGTCAACGATTGCACTCATGGTTCACTTTCTTCAATTAAAAAAATCAGACGCCTTCGATCATCACCATGCGCATGATGCAGGCTTGGGCGCGCGCTTTGCGCGCTTCGGCGTATTCGGAGGAGTTGTAAAAAGTCTGGGCCGCGGCCTTGCTGGGAAATTTCAGGATGACCACGCGATCCGGGGTCCAGTCGCCTTCGATGACGTCCACGGCGCCACCGCGCACGCACACCTCGGCCCCGTGGTTCTTCATGGCCAAGGAGGACCACTTGCGGTATTCCTCGTATTGCACGGGATCGGTGACCTTGACGTTGGCGAAGATGTAGCAGCTGGACATGGGGGACTCAGTTGAAATCGTTTTCGAGCAATGGGTGTTGCTTGGTGACACTGTCCAGCGCCACCAGGGTCTCGAGCAGCGCCTTCATGTGGCGCAGGGGCACCGCGTTGGGGCCGTCGCTCAGGGCCTGCGCGGGGTTGGGGTGCGTCTCCATGAAGAGACCGGCGATACCGACACCCACGGCCGCACGGGCCAGCACCGGCACCATCTCGCGCTGACCGCCCGAGCTGGTGCCCAGGCCGCCGGGCAGTTGCACCGAGTGGGTGGCGTCAAACACCACCGGGGCGCCGGTCTGGCGCATCAGGGCCAGGGAGCGCATGTCGCTCACCAGGTTGTTGTAGCCAAAACTCGCGCCCCGCTCGCAGGCCATGAAGCGGTCCTCGCTGAGGCCGGCTTCACGCGCGGCGTCGCGCGCCTTGGTGATCACCTGGATCATGTCCAGCGGGGCCAGGAACTGGCCCTTCTTGATGTTCACCGGCTTGCCGCATTGCGCCACGGCGCGGATGAAATCGGTCTGGCGGCACAGGAAGGCCGGGGTTTGCAGCACATCCACCACCGAGGCGACGGCAGGAATGTCCCCCTCGTTGTGCACATCGGTGAGGAGGGGGACGTTGAGGGTGCTGCGCACCTTGGCCAGGATCTCCAGACCGCGCTCCATGCCCGGGCCGCGAAAGCTGGTGCCGCTGGAGCGGTTGGCCTTGTCGTAGCTCGACTTGAAGATGAAGGGGATGCCCAGCGCCGAGGTGATTTCCTGGAGCGTACCGGCGGTGTCCATCTGCAGTTGCTCGGACTCCACCACGCAGGGACCGGCGATCAGAAAGAAACGATGCGCAATGCCGACATCGAAGCCGCACAGCTTCATGCCACGGCCTTCAGTTTGGGGCGGTTGCCCTGGTGATCGAGCGTGGCATGGATGTAAGCGTTGAACAGCGGGTGGCCATCCCAGGGCGTCGATTTGAACTCGGGGTGGAACTGCACGCCCATGTACCAGGGGTGCACCGCTTGCGGCAACTCGACGATCTCGGTGAGCTGTTCGCGCTGGGTGAGCGCCGAAATCACCAGGCCGGCGGCGCGCAACTGATCCAGGTAGTTCACATTGGCCTCGTAGCGATGGCGGTGACGCTCGGTCACCACGTCACCATAGATCTGGTGGGCGAGGGTGCCCTGGGCCACGTCCGAGCTTTGCGCGCCCAGCCGCATGGTGCCCCCCAGGTTCGAGTTGGCGCTGCGGGTCTGGATACTGCCGTCGGCGTCTTTCCACTCGGTGATGAGGGCGATGACCGGGTTGGGGCCCTCAGGCTCGAACTCGGTGCTGTTGGCGTCTTTCAGGCCGGCGACATGACGGGCGTATTCGATGGTGGCCACCTGCATGCCCAGACAAATGCCGAGATACGGAATTTTGTGTTCACGGGCGTAACGGGCCGCGCAGATTTTGCCTTCGATGCCGCGCTTGCCAAACCCGCCCGGCACCAGGATGCCGTCAAAGCGCGCGAGTTGCGAGACATTGTTTGGCTCCAGGGTCTCGGAGTCGATGTATTCGATCTTCACGCGCGCATGGTTTTTCATGCCGGCGTGGCGCAGTGCTTCGTTGAGCGATTTGTAGCTGTCCGACAGGTCCACGTATTTGCCGACCATGGCGATGCTGACTTCGCCCTGCGGGTGCTCGACCTCGTGCACCAGGGCGTCCCAACGGGCCAGGCTGGCCGGTTGGGTGTTCAGCCGCAGCTTGTCGCAAATCAAGCCGTCCAGGCCCTGCTCGTGCAGCATGCGCGGCACCTTGTAGATGGTGTCCACATCCCACATCGAGATCACGCCCCACTCGGGGACGTTGGAGAACAGCGAGATCTTGGCACGCTCGTCCTCGGGGATGGGGCGGTCGGCCCGGCACAGCAGGGCGTCCGCCTGGATGCCGATCTCACGCAGTTTTTGCGCGGTGTGCTGGGTCGGTTTGGTCTTGAGTTCGCCCGCTGCTGCGATCCAGGGCACATAGCTCAGGTGCACAAAGGCCGTGTTGTTGGGCCCGAGCCGGAGGTTCATCTGGCGGGCGGCTTCCAGGAAGGGCAGCGACTCGATGTCACCGACCGTGCCGCCGATTTCCACGATGGCGACATCGACCGCGTCCGGCGTGTCCATGCCGGCACCACGCCGCACGAACTCCTGGATTTCATTGGTGATGTGCGGGATGACCTGCACGGTTTTGCCCAGGTAGTCGCCCCGACGCTCCTTTTCCAGCACGCTCTGGTAGATCTGACCGGTGGTGAAGTTGTTGGCCTTTTTCATGCGCGTCGTGATGAAGCGCTCGTAAT
>CALBSC010000097.1 GCA_937927685.1 uncultured Burkholderiales bacterium
ACCATGCTGCGCTACGGCGTGAACGACCTGCGCCTGTTCTTTGACGGCGACATCCGCTTCCTCGGCCAGTTCCAGTAAGCCACGAGAATTTCCATGCAATTTCCTGAATCCTGGCTGCGCGAATTCTGCAACCCGCCGCTGAGTACCCAGCAACTCGCCGACACCCTGACCATGGCTGGTCTGGAAGTGGAGGAACTGCGCCCGGTGGCGCCACCCTTCAGCCAGGTGGTCGTGGGCGAAATCATCGAGGCGGTGCAGCACCCCAACGCCGATCGCCTGCGTGTGTGCCAGGTGAATGTGGGGCAGGCAACGCCGCTCAACATCGTATGCGGTGCGCCCAATGCGCGTCCCGGCATCAAGGTGCCCTGCGCCCTGGTCGGGGCCGTGTTGCCACCCGGGGAGGACGGCAAGCCGTTCAGCATCAAACTGGGCAAACTGCGCGGGGTGGAAAGCCAGGGCATGCTGTGCTCCTCGCGCGAGTTGCAACTGGATGAGGACCACGGTGGTCTGCTCGAACTGGCTGCCGATGCCATGGTGGGGCAGGACATTCGAGAGCACCTGCGTCTGGACGACACGCTGTTCACCTTGAAGCTCACCCCCAACCTGGCGCACTGCCTGAGTGTGCTGGGGATTGCCCGCGAAGTGTCTGCGCTCACCGGCACACCGCTGCACACACCGGCCATCGCATCGCTCAAACCCACGCTGACCGATGTATTACCGGTGAAGGTGATGGCCCCTGATTTGTGTGGTCGCTTCAGTGGCCGCATTGTGCGAGGCGTGAACACGGCTGCGCAAACGCCGGCCTGGATGGTGGAGCGCCTGGCCCGTTGCGGTCAGCGCAGCGTGAGCCCGTTGGTGGATATTTCCAACTATGTCATGTTCGAGTTGGGACGCCCCTCGCACATCTTCGATCTCGACGCCATTCATGGTGCACTGCAAGTGCGCTGGGGCAAGTCGGGTGAAACGCTGGAATTGCTCAACGGCAACACCATCACGGTCGACGACAAAGTGGGGGTGATTGCCGACGACCGCCAGGTAGAGTCGCTCGCCGGCATCATGGGCGGTCAGGCCACTGCAGTGTCCGATGCCACGCGCAACATCTACATCGAGGCCGCCTTCTGGTGGCCCGAGTCGGTCGCCGGCCGTTCGCGCCGCTTCAATTTCTCCACCGACGCGGGACACCGCTTTGAGCGCGGCGTCGATCCGCAGCTCACCGTGGAGCACATCGAGCGCATCACACAACTGGTGCTGGATATCTGCGGTACGCCCGCCACGGCCATGGGCCCCATCGATGATCAGCAGATCAAGATGCCTGAGCGTCAGCCCGTGACCCTTCGTGTGGCGCGCGCAGTCAAGGTGATCGGCATGCCCCTCACCCAGCAGCGCATGGCCGATGCCCTGCGTGGTCTGGGGCTGCCGGTGAGCGAAGGGCAGGGGACACTCACGGTGACCCCGCCCTCGTACCGTTTCGATTTGCAGATCGAGGAAGACCTGATCGAGGAAGTGGCGCGCATGGTGGGCTACGACCACCTGCCCACCACGCCACCGCAGGCTCCCATCGAGCCCCGCGTGCGCCTGGAGTCGCGACGAGGCCCTTACGCGGTGCGCCGTCAGATCGCCGCGTTGGGATACCAGGAAACCATCAATTACAGCTTCGTGGAAGAAAGCTGGGAGCGCGATCTGGCTGGTAACGCCGACCCCATCCGGTTGCTCAACCCGATTGCCAGCCAGATGAGTGTGATGCGCTCCTCCCTGCTGGGCAATCTGTTGCAAGTGGTCAAGTTCAACACCGACCGCAAGGCCAGCCGGGTGCGCGTGTTTGAAGTGGGCCGTGTGTTCCTCAAGGACACGCAGGTGCCGGCCAGCGACACCACCGTGGCGGGATTCCATCAACCCTTGCGCGTGGCCGGCATGGCGTATGGTCCGGCGCAACCGGCGCAATGGGGTGTGTCGGAGCGCATGGTGGATTTTTACGATGTCAAGGCGGACGTCGAGGCCTTGATGGCACCGGCGGAGTTGCGCTATGAACCCGCCGAACACCCGGCCCTGCACCCCGGTCGTTGTGCCCGTGTCTGCCTGGGCGATGAGGTTGTGGGTTTTGTGGGTGAGTTGCATCCCCGCTGGCGCCAGGCCTGGGATCTGCCGCACGCACCGGTGATGTTCGAGTTGGAAATGTCAGCCGTGTTGCAGCGCGCTGTGCCGTCCTTTGCCGGTGTGGCGCGTCACCAGGCGGTGGAGCGTGACCTGGCCTTGTGGGTCGACGAGCAGGTGACCCATGCCGCCCTCATGCAGGCCATCCGGACTGCTCCGACGCAGGGCCTCTTGCGTGATGCGCTGCTGTTTGATGTGTACCGCCCCACCGCCAAAGCGGGCGAACCGCCTGTGCGCGAAAAGAGCCTGGCCGTTCGCCTCACGCTCAACAGTGACGAGGCCACCCTGACGGAAGCGCAGATCGATGCGGCCGTTGACGCCGTGGTACAACAACTGCAAACGAGCCTGCAAGCCCGTTTGCGTGGCTGAGGAAGTCGCGATGGAACTGGTTCTGGAATCTCTTGAAACGCCGGCACTCACCAAGGCGCAACTGTCTGACATGCTGTTTGAACAGATCGGTTTGAACAAGCGTGAATCGAAAGACATGATTGACGCTTTCTTCGATCTCATCGCCCAGCGGTTGGTCGAGGGTGAGGATGTGAAGATCTCGGGCTTTGGCAATTTCCAGATTCGCACCAAGGCCCCGCGCCCGGGTCGCAATCCCCGCACCGGCGAGACCATTCCGATCGAGGCTCGTCGTGTGGTGACGTTTCATGCCAGCCACAAGCTCAAGGAAGTGATTCAGTCGGGTAACCACGCCGACTGATCAACTGGAAAACCCAACCGCTTGTCAAGAGGGTGAGTCGGGTCTGACGGGGTCCTGACGTGCTTGTTTTTGAGAAATATTTTTCGCGGGCACTTACCTTTGCTGTCGACTTCGTGTAACCTCTGCCCTCCGTCGAGAAAGTCACGAGTTTTTCAGCATGGAGTCCACCCTTCCTCCCATCCCAGCCAAGCGCTACTTCACCATCGGTGAAGTCAGCGACCTGTGCGGTGTCAAGCCGCACGTGCTGCGCTATTGGGAGCAGGAATTCACGCAACTGCGGCCCATGAAGCGCCGTGGCAATCGACGCTACTACCAGCACCACGAGGTGCTCATGATTCGTCGCATCCGGGACTTGCTCTACGAGCAGGGGTTCACCATCAGTGGTGCGCGCAACAAGCTGCAAGAATTGGTGCAGCATGAGCGCGACAAGCGCCGCGCCGGCGAAGTCATGCTGGAAGGTATCGAGGTGCTGGAGGAAGATCGCCGCATTGATGAGTCCTCGCTGGTGGATACCTGGAACCTTAGCGGACTCATCACCGACGCCCCCAAACTGCAGAGTCTGCGCCGCGAGTTGCGGGAAATTCGAGAGTTGCTGGCCTGACCCGGTGCAAGGCCGCAGAAGCACGTTATAATTTGACGCTTCGGCGTGTAGCGCAGCCTGGTAGCGCACTTGCATGGGGTGCAAGGGGTCGCGAGTTCGAATCCCGCCACGCCGACCATCAACACCAACGGGCTAGCTCTCACAAGGAGCTAGCCCGATTGTTTTTTGGACGCTCAAACGCTCCGCCTGTTGCTCGTCAACGCCCCTTGAACACCGGCTCTCGCTTGTCCACGAAGGCTCGCGTGGCTTCCTTGTGGTCCTCCGTTTGTGCGCAGTGGACGTGGTGCGTGGCTTCCAGGTCCATGCACTCCATCAACTCGCCGTTGATGGCGCGGTTGAGGTTTTCCTTCATGTAACGGTAGGCCACGGTGGGGCCACTGGCCAGGCGTTTGGCCAGGGCCTGGGCGCGCTGCGTCAACTCGGCTGCTGGGCAGACCCAGTTGGTGAGGCCCAGCGCCAGGGCCTGTGCCGCGTCAATGCGTTCAGGCAGCAAATACATTTCGCGTGCCTTGGCGGCGCCAACCAGGCGCGTGAGGAAATACGAGCCGCCGTAATCACCTGAAAAGCCCACCCGGGCAAAGGCTGTCGTCATGAAGGCCGAATCGGCCATGATGCGTAAATCGCAAGCCAGCGCAATGGAGAATCCGGCGCCTGCGGCCGCCCCGGGAATGGCCGCCAGCGTGGGTTTGGGCATGGTGAACAAACGCCCGGAGATGCCGCGCTGATCCTGACGCTGACGGTGGATGTATTCATCGAGCGTGTGTGAGCCCGGCTCGTTGTAATTGCGCGTGAGCATGCTCTTGACATCCCCACCTGCGCAGAAAGCGCGGCCATTGCCGGTCAGGACGATGCATTTGACCGCCGGGTTGGATTCGGCCTGGGCCAACTGCACTTGCAAAGCCTCGTTCAAGGCGCGTGACAGGGCATTGCGGGCGTCAGGGCGGTTGAAGGTGAGCGTGAGCACGCCCTCATCCAGGGTGGCGAGCAGGTCAGGTGTGCCGGTGTCGAGAGCGGTGGAGGACATACGGGAAATGGAAAGTGGACGTGCAGGGAATATAAACCGATTGGGACGAAGGTCTTGTGCCGCCGGTACGTCATGAGGTCAGCGATATTCCGTATCAATTTGATTGATTCAATCGGATTTAAATGTCTGAATATCCTGGATATTCAAATTTAAATATCCGGGATATTCATTGATATATAATGTTTTTTTAATTTATTATGAGTATGAATATGGTGACTTCCGTTGCAAACCAATTGGCCAAACTCCGTAAAGAGCGTGAGGCAATTGAGAAGCGTGAAAAAGCGCTGATGGCCCGTACCCATGACAAGGCGTTGGCCAAAATCGTGCAACTGGCCCGTGATGCAGGGCTGACGGCCAACGATATTGCCAAGGCACTGGGCGGTGGCAAGCCTGCCAAGGCCAAGGCAACCCGTGCAGCGGGTAAATCTTCAGGCCCCCGTGGCAAGGTGGCGCCCAAGTACCGCAACCCGGCCCACAGCGAGCAGACCTGGACGGGTCGTGGCAAGGCCCCGATCTGGGTCCAGGCCCTGAAAGCCGCCGGCACACTGGATTCCGCACTCATCAAATAAATATCCTTTCGGCTGGCTGAATAATCCCGGCCTGAGAATATCCAACCCGCGAATGACCTTCGCGGGTTTTTTGCTTTATATTCACCCCAAAATCCCCGCGTGAACCAGGAGACCAACATGCCCAAGTTTGACAATATCAAAGTGTCTGTGACGGCTTGCGCCGTGGCGCTGGCCTTGACGGCGGTTGGTATGCCTGGTCAAGCGCAAGAGTCGGGTCGACGTTTCAAAGTGTTGACCCTGGACGAGATGACGCCCGCCCAGCGCGAAGTGGCCGACAAGATCCGCTCCGGGCCGCGCGCCGCCGTGAGCGGCAGTGCCGCCAACAGCGGCAACAGCGTCGGCAGTCCGTTCAACGTGTGGTTGCGCAGTCCCGAGTCGGCCGACCCGATTCAGCAGGTGGGGTCGTATATCCGGTTCAAGAGTTCATTGGGGCCCCGGCTCAATGAGTTTGCCATTTTGATCACGGCCCGCGAGTGGACCTCGCAATACGAGTGGTACGCCCATCACCGACTGGCCCTGCTGGCGGGCCTCAGTCCGCAAGTGGCACAAGCGGTGGCCGAAGGCAAGCGCCCCACCGGGATGCAACCGGATGAAGAAATCGTCTATGACTTTTCGCGTGAATTGCACCAGACGCGCCGGGTCAGTGATGCCACCTATGCGCGTGCCTTGCAACAATTTGGCGAGCGCGGCGTGATGGACCTGATTGCGGTCAATGGCTACTACACCCTGGTGTCCATGACCTTGAACGTGGACCGTACGCCCATTCCCAATGGCGGTGCTTTGCCGCTGGCTGAATTGAAGTGAGCGGGCCGAAACGGGTGGGCGTCTAGGGGCGCCCGCTCAAGAGCGCTACAGCCCTACGCAGTCACCACGTCCATCAGCCGTGGCGCCCCCCGTCAGCGCATGAATTTCTTGACATAGTCGGCACCCAGACCGACCTGCTCGAAGTGAGCGCGGTATTTTTCAATGCGGGTGAACACATCGTCATAGCCCGTGGCGTTGCCTTGAGGATCCACATACATCAGTGAGCCATGCACGGTGAACAAGGTGACCATGTCCACGCAGTCATCCGGCACGATCAGGGTATGGGTTTCGCCCGGGGGTTCAAAGACATAGCCGCCTTCTTCCGCCACCCAGTCGTGTTCCAGGTAATACCACTGGCCGCGAATGACATAGGCGTGCACCTGGCCAGAGTGGCGATGCCGCTGCAGCAGACCCGAGCGCTTGACGCGCAACAAGTGCACATAAAACCCCGAGGTCACATTCAGGTGAATCGGGCGCGACCACACGCCATCGCCCACGGGGGCCCACAACTGGGGGTCGTCACCCATGAGGTCGGGGATCACCATGTCCGGCGTCATGCCCCAGGGCTGGGGCTTTTGGTAAGGAATTCGGTCGGTGCTGGCTTGTGTCATGTGGTCTCCAAGGATCAGTCGAGACGCATTATTGCAAATCGATCTGGATCAGCAAGCCCTCGCCGGTGGGAGTGTCGCCGCGGTTACCCCCGCCGTTCAGTCGCCCCCCAGTCCAATCGGCGACGGTGCGTTGATGGTGATGCGCGAAAACAGGCCCTGGTAATCCTGGCCCGGCGGGTATTTGCCGGTCAAAGGGTCGCAGTTGGTGGCAAACGCGTCATCCAGTGCCTTCCATTCGTCGGCGCTCAGGCATTGTTGAGCCTTCGGCAGGATCACGCTTTCTTCCAGTCGCATGTGGTCGAGGTAGAACCGCAGGAATTCCTGCGCAGCGTTTGCAAAGGCGTTACGCCGGCTGTCCCCCAACAGTTCCCAGGCCAGCAACATGTGTTGCAACTCTCGCACCCGATGTTCCCCGCGAACATGGTCTTTCTCGAGTTGCGAGACCGTGCCGGCCAGCTCGGGACAGTGGTGCAGGATGGGCGGGAAGAGCAACTGCGATTCCTTGGGATGGTGCAGACGCTCCGGAAATTCGTCAATGTAAAACAGCATGGCGCGCAGCACTTCAAAGAATTTGCCCCGTTCCGGCTCGGGGCCACGTTGGAGCATGAGCGACAGGGAGCGCAACATGGCACCCAGGGCGGAGTGCTCTTCAAGGATGATCTGCATGCTCGGGTGTTTCATGTCATGGCTCCGGAAGGGTTTCTTGTGGAGAAGCCACTGTGTCACGAGGGCGGGGGCGGGTTCTTGATCGACGTCAATGCCGGGTCAATGTCGTGATCCATCCGGGGACCGCTGTCACCGGCGAATCATCCCGGGACCGACTGAGGGGGGAGGGCGCGCCATAATCCACGTCAGATTGCCATCCGGAGCCTTCCTTGCCGTTACCTCCACCCGCCGCCCGCCAACACCTGCATAACCGTGATGTGGCCTTCCGTGGCTACCGTCGGGACGACGGAGGGTGGGACATCGAAGGTGAGATGCGTGACACCAAGACCTACGACATCCGGGTGGTCGGCGAGCAAGTTCGACCCACGGGACAGCCCATTCACCACCTGGCCATTCGCATGACGCTGGACGAAGCCTTGGTGGTACGGGACATCGTGGTGGCGATGGACGGCACACCGCATGAGCCCTGCAGCCAGGCGCAAACCTCCCTGCAGGCCATGGTGGGGGTTCAGGTGGGGGGCGGGTGGCGCAAGAACATCGAGCAACGCGTGGGCGGGGTTCAGGGTTGCACCCACCTGCGTGAGTTGCTGTTCAACATGGCCACGGTGACCTTTCAGACGGTCCATCCGGGTGAGGCGGTGCTGAAGTTTGACAAGCCTCCCGCCTATGTGGGGCAGTGCATGGCCTGGGACACCCGGGGTCCGCTGGTGCAGCGATTGATGCCGAAGTTCTATCAGCTCGACATCAATCGCAACGTCAAGTCTTAGCCGGTTCCTGGCTGGGGGCTTCCTGGGAAGGCTTTTCCTGACGGGCCTTGGCCTGGCTGGCCTGTTCGTCCTCCGCGAAAGTCGTGGCGCGGATTCGCGACACCTCTTCTTCGGTTTCGTTGCGCAGGGCGAGTGCAAGCTGGGCGCGCAGCCAGCACCAAAAGAAAAATGCGGCCAGCAGACAGGACAGCCCGATACCGATGAAATGCAGCACGTTGGGTCGGCCATCCGACGCAGGCATGGCCACCGGCAGGATGCAGGCCACCACGACAAAGAAGACACCCAGGATGCCGTGGAACGGATCGAGTTTGACGCGCTGAGACCTCGGTGGCTGGGTCTTTGTCTCGGTTTTGGCCATGGGCAGTCGGGCAACAGGGGGAGGGAATTCAGGGAATACGCTAACCCGGCCAGACATGCCGGCTTGACAGGCATGGATTAGGATCGGCGCTCCCTCATCTTACTGTCAAAGTCCTCACCATGTTGCTTACTCTATTGCGCCGCGTTGGCGGGCTGACACTGTTGTTGATGGGGGTGTGTGCCTCTGTGCAGGTGCAAGCGGGCTACCCCGATCGGCCCGTCAAAATTGTGGTGGCGTTCCCGCCGGGCAGCTCCACCGACATCGTGGCACGGGCGTTATCCCAGCCTTTGTCAGAAGCACTCGGGCAACCCGTGGTGATTGAAAACAGGCCGGGCGCCGGCGGCAACATCGGCACGGTGGCCGTGGCCCGCTCAACGCCGGATGGCTATACCCTGCTGATGCACAGCGTGGCTTACTCGGTCAATCCCTCGCTCTACAGCAAGGCGGGGTACGAAGTGGGCCGGGAACTGGTCGGGGTGGTCATGGCGGCCGTGTCGCCCAACATCCTGTATGTTCATCCCTCCGTCAAGGCCAACGACCTGCCCGAACTGCTGGCCCTGGCCCGGACCGAGAAACTCGCCTACGCCTCCTCGGGCAATGGCACCACCACGCACCTGGGCGCTGAACTGTTGTTCCGCGCCCTCGCCAAGGTGGACATCACCCACGCGCCATACGCACCGGCTTCCGCCGCCACGGCGGTGGTGAGCGGTCAGGTGCCCGTGGGGTCTACGTCCATTCCCCCGGTGGTGCAACTGGCCAAGGCCGGGAAAGTCAGGCCGATTGCGGTCACCAGCCTCAAGCGCAGCGGCGCCTTGCCTCAAGTCCCCACGGTGGCGGAGTTGGGGTATCCCGGGTTTGAGGCCAATACCTGGTTTGCCATGATGGCTCCCCAGGGCACCCCCCCCGAGGTGCTGGATCGTCTCAACACCGAGATCAACCGCATCTTGCAAAACCGGGGGTTGGTGGAGGGCTTTGCCGCCCAGTCGCTCGAGATGGTCCGCATGGATCGTCCCGCGCTGGACAGTTACCTGGCCGCCGAGGCCCGAAAATGGTCGGCTGTGGTGCAGCAAACAGGCGCCAAGGTGGATTGACGGCCACGCACTGCCGTCGGCTTTTTCGAACCGATTTATTCAGCACACTTCCATGAAACTCATCAGCTATCAACATCAGAACGCCCTGCGCTATGGCATCCTGCTCGACGCAGGTGTGGTGGATGCGCAGGCCTGCTTGCCTGGTGCGCCGGCGTCGATCAACGACTTTGCCGCCTGGGTGGCTGACCATCCCGACTGGAAGTCCACGCTGCAAAAAAATGCGGCCACTCAGACGGCGACACCCCTCGGCCAGGTGACCCTCCTGCCATGCGTGCCGCGCCCCAGCAAAATTTTGTGTCTGGGCGTCAACTACCACGACCATGCGGCCGAGGGAGGCAACAAGGTGGCCGATTACCCCACCATCTTCTACCGCGGCCCGTCCTCGCTGGTGGCGCATGAAGGCATCATTCCCATTCCTCCCATTTCCACGGCCCTCGACTACGAGGCGGAACTGGCCCTGGTGATTGGACGGACTGCACGCAACGTGAGCGAGGCGGATGCACTCCAACACGTGTTTGCCTACGCCTGTTTCAACGATGGCAGCTTCCGCGACTATCAGCGCAAGACCACGCAATGGACCGTTGGCAAGAATTTTGATTCCACGGGCGGCTTTGGCCCCTGGCTGGTGCCGGCGGATGAATTGCCCGCGGGCTGCGTGGGGCTGCACATCGAGTCGCGCCTGAACGGTCAGGTGATGCAAAGCGCCTCCACCACCGACATGGTGTTCCATGTGGCCCCGACCATTGCCATGATGTCTGCCTGCATGACACTCGAACCCGGTGACGTGATCGTCATGGGCACCCCCGCCGGCGTGGGCTATGCCCGCAAGCCCCCGGTGTGGATGCGCGACGGCGATGTGATCGAAATCGAAGTGGAAGGCATTGGTGTGCTGCGAAACCACGTGAAAAACGCACCCTGAAGCTGCTGTTTACCCCACTCGTCCTCGGGCCGTCAGGGCCCTGAGGGCGACACCAGAGGGCGCCATCCGTTGAGCGGTTGGCGCCCTTGTCGTTTCAGGCAGGACGATCGCCCCTGAGCGTGATGCGGTGCATGAGGCGACGGAACCCATGGTAGTCGTTGACGGGGTTGTGCATCGCACAGCGGTTGTCCCAGAAAGCCAGCGAGTTGGGCTGCCAGTTGAAGCGGCAGGTGAACTCGGGCTTGACCTGATGTTCAAACAGAAAGCGCAACAGCGGGGCGCTTTCTTCGTCTGTCATGCCCTCGAAGCCTGCCGTGTGCGCGGTGTTGACATACAGCGCAGGACGCCGGGTTTCGGGGTGGGTGCGCATCACGGGGTGAACGGCCTGGAATTGGGTGGGCGCGCCGTCCTTGGCATCTGACTTGAGCCGGTCTTCGCGCGTCTTGCTCACGTCGGCCTTGGCCGAACTGCTGATGCCCTTGAGCGGGCGCAGCACGTTCTTCATGGTGTCTGACAAGCTGTCCCAGGCCAGGTACTGGTTGGCAAACAGGGTATCGCCGCCATAAGGTGGGATTTCACGGGCCAAGAGCATGGAGCCCATGGGCGGTTCTTCGAGGTAGGTGGTGTCCGAGTGCCACACGCCGCCGAAGTTGGAGCGCTCATGCTCGAGTTTTTTGACTTCAATGATGTGGGGAAAGCCTTCGAGGCCTTTGACGAAAGGGTACTCGACGGGTTGCCCCATCGCCTTGGCAAATTGCATGAACTGTGCGGGCGCGAGATCCTGGTCGCGGAAAAAAATCACCAGGTTGTCCAGCAGGGCATGGCGGATTTCCTGGGCCAGCGAGGACGACAGTGGCTGGCGCAAATCCACGCCGTGAATTTCAGCGCCTAGCGCGCCAGCAACTTTCTGAATCTTCATTTTTCCATTCTGGCACAGGCACGTGGTGCGGGGCGGATGTCCCTGTTGATCAGGTGACATTGCTGGCCGGATCGCGCTCCACTTGGTGTAACCTAGCCTGCTTCTTTGTCCTTGGGTTGATCATGATCAAACACTTGTTGCGCGCGGTGATCTCCGGCGCGGTGATGGCTTTCGCTGTGGGTGTGTCTGCGCAGGAGTTTCCCGCGCGTCCTGTCAAGATCGTCGTGCCACAAACCCCGGGCGGGGCATCGGATGCACTGGCCCGCATCGTGGGACAAAAACTCAGCGAGAAGTGGCAGCAGCCTGTGGTGGTGGAAAACCGTCCGGGTGCAGGCGGCAACGTGGGCATGGAGTTTGTGGCTCAGGCCCCTGCCGATGGCTACACGCTGTTGATGAGCTATGTGGGCTCGCATGCCATCAATGCCGCGTTGTATAAAAAATTGCCGTTTGATCCCGAGCGCGATTTCGCCCCGGTGGCCACGCTGGCGACCTTGCCCTTTGTGCTGGTGGCCCGGCCTGACGCACCGTTCAAGACCGTGCGCGAACTCGCCGACCTGGGGCGACGTCAGCCGCTCACGTTCGGCTCGGCGGGCAACGGCTCGGTCAACCACCTGCTCGGGGTGATGTTCAATGCCGCCACCGGCAGCAAACTCGACCACATTCCTTACCGGGGCGCTGCACCGGCCATGCAGGACCTGATGAGCGGGCAGATCTCGATGGTGTTCACCAGCCTGCCGTCCGTGGCCAGCGCCATACGCAGTGGGACCTTGCGCGGTATTGCGGTGACCAGTGCCCAGCGCTCGCAATCCTTCCCGCAAATTCCCACCATCGCAGAAGCCGGTTACAAGGATTTTGATGTCTCCCCGTGGTTCGGTTTGTTTGCCCCGGCCAAGACACCCCCCGCCGTTGTGCGGCGCATGAACCAGGACATCCAGGACATCCTGAAAAACCGTGAGGTGGTGGAGAAGTTCCAGGGCCAGGGAGCGGACCCCTTCATCACCCAGCCGGCTGAGTTCGCGGCCATCCTGAAGTCCGATCTGGCCAAGTGGAGCGAGGTGGTGAAGGCCTCGGGCGCTCAGATCGATTGAGCAAGGCACGTTTGCCCAGGCGAGCGGCTTCGATGGCACGGGCCAGTGCCTGCATGGACGGGGTGATGCGACAGAATATTTCGTGCCCGGTGCCCTGCTTGACGAAAAACGGGGTCTGGGCCACCTGGTGCTGAAACTGCTGGATCAGGTACTGCTCGATCTGTCGGTAGGTCACCACGCCTGAGCGTCGCTGCAGCACGGCTTCCAGCCAGGTGAGCGTGAAGTCGCTGCCAAACAAGTGCGAATAGGACGATTGATCGCGCGTGCACGAGCACATGCTGATGAACGACTCCAGACGACTGTGCTCCAGGGCACGCCTAAACGCCGGCGGATGGCCCTTGATGTAGGGCGCGCCAGATTGGCAGGCATCGATCACCTTCACCACCACACGGGGTTGCAGTTGCCGCAACAGGTCGTCGACTTCCTGGTTGCCGAGTGAGGTGGCCTCGAGCAACTGCGGGCTGTAGTCGCGTCCGCAAAAGCGTGCGTCCCCATAGTAGATGCCGTGGCCGGTGAAATACCAGAACACTTCGTCCACCAGTTGCCCCTTGAAGCGTCGCACCCAGGCCCTGAGGTTGGCGCGCATGTCGGGAATCGTGGGACTCTGGTTCAGGACCAGGATGTCGTCGAATCGTCCGGTGAGTTGCAGCATCTGCTGCATGTGCTGGGCGTCGAGCTTGCAGCCGGGCAGTGCGCCAGCGTTCTGGTACTCGGAGACGGAAATGATGACGGCAAGATTCATGATCACCTCTGGAAAGGGGAGTTGCAACACGACACCCGTCTGGGTGTTCGACAACCGAGGAATCGGCTGTGCAATCAGCTTATCGCCGTGAGAACAAAAGAGGGGGTGATGTGTTACCCGATGACCGGGTAACCATGACCATGCCAACGACCTGGTGGCGGGTCAGGCAATGTCGATCTGGTGCAGGTCGAACTGACCCCGCGCGCGGTCGGCAAAGAAGCAGCGCAAGGTTTCGCGCACGGTGCGGAATGCAATCTCGTCCCAGGGGATTTCGTCTTCGCGAAAGAGTCGTGCTTCCTGGGTCTCGTGTCCGGGATCGAACCTGTCGCTGAGCAGGCGGGCGCGAAAGAAAAAATGCACCTGCCCCACGCGCACCACATTCATGAGGGTGAACAGGTCCAGCAGTTCAATCTCCGCGCCGGCCTCCTCGGCGGTTTCGCGAAGGGCTCCCTCGGCCACGGTTTCGCCCAGCTCCATGAAGCCAGCGGGCAATGTCCACTTGCCTTTTCGGGGCTCGATGTTGCGCAGGCAAAGCAACACCCGGTCATCGATGAAGGGCACCGTGCCCACCACATTGAGCGGATTCTCGTAGTGGATGACATGGCAGGACGGACAGACGGCACGCTCGCGCGTGTCACCGTCGTCCGGCAGACGGTACTGCACCGCAGTCCCACAGGCCTTGCAGTGCCGGATGGATCCGCGGTGCAACATGTCAGACACCGCGACCGAATTACTTGCCGTGCTTGGCAATCAGGCTTTTGGCGGTTTCGAGCAACTTGTTGCCGTCAAAGCCGCGTTTGTTCATGTCCGCCACCCACTCGTCATCGATCATGCTGGAGCGCTTGACGAAATCGGCCGCATCGGCCGTGGTGATCTGGTAGATCGTGTTGCCACGATCCGCCGCCGATTTGCGGCCCACGGCATCGTTGCCCTGCTGCACCTTGCCGAGCCAGGCCGAGGTGGCCAGGCCGGAGTTGTTGTCGATGATTTTCTTCAGGTCCGGTGCCAGGCCCTCATAACGGGCCTTGTTCATGGCCATCACAAAGGTGGTGGTGTACAGGGCCGGTGCATTGGCGGGGAATTCGCTGTGGAACTTGGTCAGTTCATGCACTTTGACTGACGGCACCACCTCCCAGGGAATGGCGCAACCCACGATGGTGCCCTTGGACAGGGCATCGGGAATGGCCGGCAAGGGCATGCCGACGGGCGTGGCACCCAGCGAGGCCAGCAGCTTGGTGGACTGACGGGTGGGGCCGCGCATCTTGAGGCCACGCAGATCGGCCGCGGTTTTCACCTGCTTGTCGATGGTGTGGAACATGCCGGGGCCGTGCACATGCAGGGCCAGGACCTGGGTGTCCTTGAATTCGTCGGGGGCGGCGGTCTGGACGTATTCCCAGAAGGCCTTGGAGGTGGCCTCGGCATTGTTCATCATGAACGGCAACTCGAACACCTCGATCCGCGGGAAGCGGCCGGCGGTGTTGCCGGGCAGGGTCCAGACCACATCCACCACGCCGTCCTTGGCCTGGTCGTACAGCTGCACCGGGGTGCCGCCGAGTTGCATGGCGGGGTAGCCCTCAAACTTGATGCGGCCGCCGGACTCCTTTTCCACTTTTTCCATCCAGGGCTTGTGCATGGTCAGCCACACGTTGGACTGCGGCGCCATGAAGGTGTGGAACTTGAGGGTGACGCTTTGCTGGGCCAGACCGCTGAGGGTGGGGGCGGCCACTGCGACGGCAGCGCCTGCTTTGAGAACAGAACGACGTTGAATCATGAGGGTCTCCTAATGAACGAGAAATGAAGGGGGCGTGGGGTGACCGTGTGAAGGAGGACGCTCAGGCGACCTTGATGCGCAACTCGCCCACGCCAGCCACCTGGCCGACCAGCAGGTCGCCTGCGACCACGGCGGCCACACCCTCGGGGGTGCCGCTGTAAATCAGGTCGCCGGGTTGCAGTTCCCAGGCGGCGGACAGGTGCTCGATGGTTTCGGCAATGTTCCAGATCAGCTTGCTGACATTGCTGCGTTGACGGTCCTTGCCATTGACCTGCAGCGAAATCTCGGCCTGGGTGACGTCACCCGCCTGAGCGGCTGGCACGATGGGGCCGATGGGCGCGCTGTGGTCGAAGGCCTTGCCAATGCACCAGGGGCGGCCCTGCTTTTTCATTTCCCCTTGCAGGTCGCGGCGGGTCATGTCCAGGCCCACGGCGTAACCGAAGATGTGGCCCATGGCGTCAGCCGCCTTGATGTTGCGGCCACCTTTGCCAATGGCGACCACCAGTTCGATCTCGTGGTGCAGGTCTTTGGTCAGGCTGGGGTAGGGCATGGAGCCCGTCTCCCCCGTGGGCACCACCACGATGGCATCGGCCGGCTTGAGGAAGAAGAAGGGGGGTTCACGGCCGGTAAAGCCCATTTCCTGGGCGTGTTCGACATAGTTGCGGCCCACGCAATAGATGCGGTGAACGGGGAACTGCTGGCTACCACCTGCCACGGGAACGGATACAGCAGGTGCGGGCGGAAAAACAAAGCTCATGGTTGACCTCGAGGGAACGTACAACCCGCCTGAGCGGGACTTCAGCCCATCAGTCTACCGGAACCCGTCCCGCGCAGGAGGCTGGGTAAACACTGCCCGGGCAGCGTCGATCGCGGTATCCTTGCCGCCATGAAGCTCTACAACTATTTCCGCTCGTCAGCCTCGTTTCGGGTCCGTATCGCCTTGAACCTCAAGGGGCTGGCTTATGACTATGTGCCGGTGCACCTGGCCCGCGGTGACCACAAACTGGCGGCGTACGCCGACGTGTCGGCCGACCGGTTGGTGCCGGCGCTGGACATCGACGGGCAGATCCTGAGCCAGTCGTTGGCCATCATCGAGTATCTGGACGAGACCCATCCCCAGCCGGCCTTGTTGCCCGCCGATGCCTTGGGACGGGCCCGCGTGCGTGCGCTGGCGCAGTCCATCGCCTGCGAGATCCACCCGCTCAACAACCTGCGCGTCCTCAAATACCTGGTGCGTGACCTGAAGGTGGAGGATGAGGCCAAGAACACCTGGTACCGGCACTGGGTGCGTGAGGGGCTGGAGGCCTTTGAGCGGCAACTGGCGCAGGGGCCGGTGTCCACCTACTGTTATGGCCACACGCCCACCCTGGCGGATTGCTGCCTCGTGCCGCAAATCTTCAACGGACAGCGCTTCAAGGTGAATCTGGACGGACTGCCGCTCACGATGGCCGCGTTCGATGCCTGCATGAAGCTCGAGGCTTTTCAGCGTGCCCAGCCCTCAGCCTGCCCCGACAACGAGCCCTGAGACCCCGGGCAACCCCCCGGGCGGGCCAGGCGTCTGGTCCTTGTCATGGGGGGCGCCGGGCGTTCAAGCGGCCCTCACCACCCGTGTGGGCGGGGTGTCGCGTGCGCCCTATGACGGCCTGAACCTGGGCAATCATGTGGGCGACGATGCCGTGGCGGTGCAGGCCAACCGCGAGCGGGTGGCGCAGGGCTTGTCCACCCGGCCCGTGTGGCTGAACCAGGTCCACGGCACGGAGGTGGCGTGGCTGGATGGCTCCAGCGCTGATGGAACGACCGCGGACGGGGTCTGCACCCTTGAACGGGGTGTGGCCTGCACCATCCTGGTGGCGGATTGCCTGCCGGTGCTGCTGTGTGATGCGCATGGCCGGGGGGTTGCCGCCGCGCATGCGGGCTGGCGAGGCCTGGCCGGACAAGCCGGTCGAGGCATTCTGGACAACACGGTACGGGCCCTGCGTGAGAGGGTCTCCCCCAGACTGGAGCTTCGGGCCTGGCTGGGTCCTTGCATCGGTCCGCAGGCCTTTGAAGTCGGCCCCGAGGTGGTGGACGCCTTCAGGGCCAACGGCTTCGACCCGCAAGGCCTGAGCCATCCCCACCCTGAGCGCACGGGCAAATGGCTGCTGAACCTGGCCGGGCTGGCGCGGCAACGGTTGCAGCAACTGGGCGTGACCTCGATCGAGGGCAACGACGGGAGCGCCGACTGGTGCACCGTCTCGGACGATACGCGCTGGTTTTCCCACCGGCGCGATCGGGTCAGCGGACGATTGGCGGCCCTGATCTGGCGGACCTGACGAGGCAGGATGCTCAACGATCAAATTGAGATCCGTCAGCAAAACGAAGGCATTCCTCTGCGATACTCCCTTCATGTCACTGAGGAGACAAGACATGACATCCAATGGCCTGCCCGGTTGGGAAGCATCAGCACAGCAGTGGGGCAAATCCATGGCCGACAGCTGGCAGCGAGCCCTGGACTCCTTCAAGCAGATCGATCTGGGCAACGACTCGGCCGGCCAACTGAGTTTCGCGCCCGACAAACTTCGCGAGTTGCAAGCCAACTACCTCAAGGAGGCCACCAGTCTCTGGAACCAGGGACTGACCGCTTCCTCGCCCCTCAAGGATCGGCGCTTCTCGGGCGATGCCTGGGCTCAGAATCCGGTCGCCGCCTTCACCGCCGCCACGTACCTCCTCAACAGCCGCACGCTGATGTCGCTGGCCGAGGCCCTGGAGGCTGACGACAAAACCCGCTCGCGGATCCGCTTTGCGGTCGAACAGTGGGTGGCCGCATCCGCCCCCAGCAACTTCCTGGCCTTCAATGCCGAGGCGCAAAAGAAAGCCATGGAAACCCAGGGCGAGAGCATCTCCAAGGGGGTGCAGAACCTTCTGCATGACGTGCAGCAAGGGCACGTGTCCATGACCGACGAGAGCCTGTTTGAAGTGGGGCGCAACGTTGCCACCACCGAAGGCCAGGTGGTGTTTGAAAACGAATATTTCCAGCTCATCGAATACAAGCCGCTCACCGCGAAAGTGCACGAGCGTCCTTTCCTGCTGATGCCGCCCAGCATCAACAAGTTCTATATCCTCGACTTGCAGCCCGAGAACTCCTTCATCCGCTATGCGGTCTCCAAAGGGCATCGCACCTTCGTGGTGAGTTGGCGCAATCCGGACCAGAGCCTGGCCAACGCCACCTGGGACGACTACATCGAAAACGCGGCGATCAAGGCCATCGAGGTCACGCGTGACATCGGCGGGACGGACCAGATCAACGCGCTGGGTTTCTGCGTAGGCGGCACCATCCTTGCCAACGCGCTGGGGGTGCTGGCTGCTCGCGGACAGAAACCGGTGGCCAGTACCACGCTGCTGACCACGCTCATCGACTTCACCGACACCGGCGTCCTCGACGTCTTCATCGATGAAAACTTTGTCCGCTTTCGCGAGATGCAGTTTGCCCAGGGTGGACTGATGGCGGGGCGCGACATGGCCTCCACCTTCAGTTTTCTGCGCCCCAATGACCTGGTGTGGAACTACGTGGTGGGCAACTACCTCAAGGGCGAGACGCCCCCGCCATTCGATCTGCTGTACTGGAACAGCGACTCCACCAACTTGCCCGGCCCGCTCTACGCCTGGTACCTGCGCAATACCTACCTTGAAAATCGGCTGGTCAAGCCGGGCAAGGCCACCGTGTGCGGCGTGCCACTCGACCTGCGCAAGGTCGACATGCCGATCTACATCTACGGCTCGCGGGAAGACCACATCGTGCCCATTGGGGGGTCGTATGCCTCGACCCAGGTCTTTCCGGGCAAGAAGCGTTTCATGATGGGAGCCTCTGGCCACATCGCTGGCGTGATCAACCCACCCGCAGCGAAGAAACGCAGCCACTGGGTTCGCAACGATGGCAAGTTTCCGCCCAAGCCCGATGACTGGTTGGCCGGCGCCCAGGAAGTGCCAGGCAGTTGGTGGGAAGACTGGTCTAGCTGGCTGAAGGGCCACGCGGGCAAGCTGGTGGCCGCACCCAAACGCTACGGCAACGCCCGTCACAAACCCATCGAAGCCGCGCCGGGGCGGTATGTCAAGGCCAAGGCCTGAAATTTCAATTCACACCAGAGAGATAAAGCATATGGAAGACATCGTCATCGTATCGGCAGCCCGTACCGCGGTGGGCAAGTTCGGCGGTTCACTGGCCAAGGTGGCTGCCACGGATCTGGGCGCGGTCGTGATTCGCGAAGCCCTGGCGCGCGCGCAGGTGGATGCGGCGCAAGTGGGTGAAATCATCATGGGCCAGGTGCTGGCCGCTGGCGTGGGGCAGAACCCGGCGCGTCAGGCCCTCATGAAAGCCGGTGTACCCAAGGAAGTGCCGGCACTCACCATCAATGCCGTGTGTGGCTCGGGCCTCAAGGCCGTGATGCTGGCCGCGCAGGCGGTGGCCTGGGGCGACAGCGAGATCGTCGTGGCGGGTGGCCAGGAGAACATGAGTGCCTCGCCGCACGTGCTGCTCAATTCACGGGACGGTCAGCGCATGGGCGACTGGAAAATGGCTGACACCATGATCGTCGATGGCCTGTGGGACGTCTACAACCAGTACCACATGGGCATCACCGCCGAGAACGTGGCCAAGGCGCACCACATCACCCGCGACATGCAGGATAGGCTGGCGCTGTCCAGCCAGCAAAAAGCCTCCGCAGCACAAGACGCGGGCAAATTCAAGGACGAAATCGTGGGCGTGTCGATCCCCCAGCGCAAGGGCGATCCCATCGTGTTCGACACCGACGAATTCATCAACAAGAAAACCAACGCCGACGCGCTGGCGGGTTTGCGCCCGGCCTTTGACAAGGCGGGCACCGTCACAGCGGGTAACGCCTCAGGCATCAATGACGGTGCGGCTGCCGTGGTGGTGATGACCGCCAAGAAGGCCGCCGCCCTGGGCCTGAAGCCCCTGGCCCGCATTGCCGCCTTCGGCACGAGCGGCCTCGACCCGGCCACCATGGGCATGGGCCCAGTGCCGGCTTCGCGCAAGGCCCTGCAACGCGCTGGCTGGAACGTCGGAGATGTCGATCTGTTTGAATTGAACGAAGCCTTCGCTGCCCAAGCCTGCGCGGTCAACCAGGAACTGGGCATCGACCCGGCCAGGGTCAACGTCAACGGTGGCGCCATCGCCATTGGTCACCCCATCGGGGCCTCGGGGTGCCGTATCCTGGTCACGTTGCTGCACGAAATGCAGCGTCGCGACGCCAAGAAAGGTCTGGCGGCCCTGTGCATCGGCGGTGGCATGGGGGTGTCACTGGCCCTCGAGCGCTGAACCCCTTTTCGATTTCCATTTTTCATACAACCACAAGGAGACAACGATGAGTCAAAGAATTGCTTACGTGACCGGGGGCATGGGCGGCATCGGGACCGCGATCTGCCAGCGCCTGCACCGTGATGGCTACAAAGTCATTGCCGGTTGCGGCCCCACCCGTGACTTCACCAAGTGGCTCGACGAGCAAAAAGCCCTGGGATTCACTTTCTATGCCTCCGTGGGCAATGTGGCGGACTGGAACTCCACGGTGGACGCCTTCAGCAAAGCCAAAGCCGAGCATGGTTCCATCGACGTGCTGGTGAACAACGCCGGCATCACGCGTGACCGCATGTTCCTCAAGATGACCCGTGAGGATTGGGATGCGGTGATCGACACCAACCTGAACTCCATGTTCAACGTGACCAAGCAGGTGGTGCCTGACATGGTTGAAAAAGGCTGGGGCCGCATCGTGCAAATCTCCTCGGTCAACGGCGAGAAGGGCCAGGCCGGTCAGACCAACTACTCGGCCGCCAAGGCGGGTATGCACGGCTTCACCATGGCACTGGCACAAGAAATGGCCAACAAGGGGGTGACGGTCAACACCGTGAGCCCGGGCTACATTGGCACCGACATGGTTCGCGCCATCCGTCCCGATGTGCTCGAGAAAATCGTCGGCACAGTACCGGTCAAGCGCCTGGGCGAGCCCAGCGAGATCGGCTCCATCGTGGCCTGGCTGGCGAGCGAAGAGGGCGGTTACGCCACGGGCGCCGACTTCTCGGTCAACGGCGGTCTTCACATGGGCTGATTCCCTGAACGGGATGAGCCGATACCCGCCTGGAGCGGGTATTTTTTTGCCGAACGCTCAGCCCAGGTGACGCGCCAACACCTGCGCCACATGCAGCGCCTGCCGTTTCGACCCGTGGTCGATTTGATGACGGCAGCTGGTGCCATCGGCCACCACCCAGGCATCGGGATGCTTCTCAATGGTGGGCAGCAGTGACACATTGGCCATGGCCATCGACACCGCCTGGTGCTTGGCCTCGTAACCAAAGCTGCCCGCCATCCCGCAGCAACTCGTCTCGATCAAGGTGGTGGATGACTGTGGAATCAGGGCCAGCACCCGTTGAATGGGAGACACCAGATCAAAGGCCTTCTGATGGCAATGCCCGTGCAACAGGAAAGGTGCCTGAGCAGGGGTGAGTTGCGCCCGCAGCGTGTCCAGTCGACCTGCCTGGTGCTCGCGGTCGAGAAACTCTTCCCAGAGCCAGGCTTGCTTCGCCACCGTGTGCGCCGCTTCGCCCAGGCCCAACTGCAAGGCCTCATCGCGCAGCGTCAGCAGGCAACTGGGTTCCAGCCCCACGATGGGTATCCCCTGCTGTGCCAAGGGCAGCAGATAGTCGATCAGTTGCCGCACCTGCGCACGCGCCTGGGCCACCATGCCACTGGCGAGATAGGTGCGGCCGCAGCACAAATGCTGATCCGGGCGCTGGGCCACATGCACCGTGTACCCGGCGGCCTCCAGCACGCGATAGGCGGCCCGGGCGTTGTCGGATTCGAAGTATCCGTTGAAGGTGTCCACGAACAACACCACACCGCGTTCGGCACGCATCACCGTGGCGATGTCCGCCCCGGGAATCGGCGTGTTGAACACGTGCGTGGATTGCCAGGCCGGGAGCGCACGTTGCGCACTCAAGCCGGTCACGCGCTCGGTCAGGCGCGCCAGCCACGACCAGCGGTTGCGAAGATTGAGCAGCGGCGCCAACCGGCTGGCCCATCCTGCGTAGCGGGGCAGGTGAGCAATCAGCTGATCCTTCAGGGTGTGCCCGTGATGACGCTTGTACTGGTGCGTGAACTCGATCTTCATCTTGGCCATGTCCACCCCCGTGGGGCACTCGCGCTTGCAGCCCTTGCAGCTGACACACAGGTCCATGGTGTCCCACAGCGCAGGGTCGGTCAGCGCCTGTGTGCCGAGTTGACCCGAGAGCGCCAGTCGCAAGGTGTTGGCGCGTCCGCGGGTGAGATGCTGCTCGTCACGCGTGACACGGTAGCTGGGGCACATGGTGCCGGCGTCGAACTTGCGGCAGTGGCCGTTGTTGTTGCACATCTCCACGGCCTTGGCAAAGCCTTGTGCCGGATCGCCGCCGGTGCCGGGGGCACTCACGGTTTCCGTGACAGGGTCTGCGCTGACATTCCAGGCGCTCCAGTCGAGTGCTGTCTCGATGGGAATCACACGGTAAGTGGACGGGAAGCGGAACAGGCGCTCGTCGTCCATTTTCGGCGGATCGATCATGCGCGACGGGCTGTACAAGCCGATCGGGTCCATCCATTGCTTGATCTGACCAAACGCCTCATGGATCTTGTCGCCAAACTGCCAGCGGATCCATTCGCCGCGGCACAGGCCGTCGCCATGCTCGCCGCTGTAGGCGCCCTTGAATTTGCGCACCAGCTCGGACGCTTCGTTGGCAATGGCCCGCATCTTGCCGGCGCCATCGCGGCGCATGTCCAGGATGGGGCGCACGTGTAGCGTGCCCACCGATGCGTGCGCATACCAGGTGCCCTTGGTGTCGTGGCGCGCAAACACCTCGGTGAGGGCATCGGTGTACTCGGCCAGGTGCTCGAGCGGCACCGCACAGTCCTCGATGAAACTCACCGGCTTGCCGTCGCCGCGCAAGCTCATCATGATGTTCAGGCCCGCCTTGCGCACCTCCCACAGATTCTTTTGCGCGCTGTCGTCCACCATTTCGACCACGCTGCCGGGCAAGCCCAGGTCGCCCATGAGCGTGACCAGATCGCGCAAGTGCGGCAGCAGGGGGTCCTTGGATTCACCGCTGAACTCCACCAGCAGGATGGCGGCTGGTTGGCCGTTGTTGATCTGGGGTGAGAGCGCGGTGCGGATGGTGGGCGCGAAGGCCGGGTTTTGCAGGCTCAGGTCGATCATGGTGCGATCGACGAGTTCTACCGCCGAGAGATGCCCGCCACCAATTCGCACGATGTGCTGGGTGGCGTCCATGGCGCTGTGAAAGTCCGGGAAATTCACCACGCCCAGGACCTTGGCACGCGGCAGCGGCGAGAGCTGCAAGGTGAGCGATCGCGTGAGCGCGAGCGTGCCCTCGCTGCCGATCAGCAGGTGCGCCAGATTGACCGAGCCGTCGGGGGTGTAGGGACGTACGTTCTGGTTGCAGAAGATGTCGAGGTTGTAGCCCGCGACGCGGCGCAGCACCTTGGGCCAGTGCTGCTCGATCTCGGGTTGCAGTTGCAGCGCCAGTTGTTGCACGCGCTCACCCAAGTGTCGTGCTGCTCCCTGGCTCTGGTCGAAGCGCCCCAGCGACAGCGGCGAACCGTCAGACAGCCAGGCCTCGGCGCCCAGGACGTTGTGCACCATGTTGCCGTAGGCAATGCTGCGGCTGCCGCACGAGTTGTTGCCGGCCATGCCCCCCAGGGTAGCTTGTCCGCTGGTGGAGACATCCACCGGGTACCACAGTCCGTGCGACTTGAGTTGCGCATTGAGGTGGTCCAGCACCATGCCGGGCTCGACGGTCACGGTGCGTTGTTCGACGTTCAGGTCGATGACGCGGCGCAGGTATTTGCTGAAATCGATCACCAGACCGGCCCCCACCGTCTGGCCGCACTGACTGGTGCCGCCCCCGCGCGGCACGATGGGTACGTTCAGTTCGCGGCAGATACCCAGGGCCGAGACCACGTCGTCGTCGCTGCGCGGCACCAGCACGGCCAGCGGCAGGCACTGGTAGATGGAGGCATCGGTGGCGTAGCGGCCGCGATCGGCCAGGCTCACCAGGACTTCGCCTTGGGTGTGGCGTTGCAGGCGCTGGGTCAGTTGCGCAAGCAGTTCTGTGCTGCGTCGGGCCAGCGAATCGAAGTCGCCCACTTGGCTGGTGTAGGGATGCGGAGCATTCATGGAGGAGATTCTTGCATGCATAATCAAGCGACAACAGGAGACATTGTTGATGCAGTCGCTCGATTTTCATGCGTCCGGACGCCATTTCCTTCAAATTCCCGGGCCTTCCCCGGTCCCCGATCGCATCCTGCGGGCCATGAGCCTGCCCACCATCGACCACCGGGGTCCGGAGTTTGGTGTGCTCGGTCTCAAGGTGTTGTCCCAGGTTCGGCAAATCTTCCAGACCCAGCATCCCGTCATCATCTACCCCGCTTCGGGCACGGGCGCGTGGGAAGCCGCGCTGTGTAATGTCACCAGCCCGGGTGACCAGTTGTTGATGTACGAAACGGGCCACTTTGCCTCGCTGTGGATCAAGATGGCCAAGCGCCTGGGCCTGAACCCGGAAGTCATTGCGTTGCCCGGTGAAGAGGGCGGCGTGCCCACCAGTTGGCGGCACGGTGTGCAGGCCGACCTGATCGAGGCACGTCTGAAGGCGGATACCCAGCACGCCATCAAGGCCGTGTGCGTGGTCCACAACGAAACCTCCACCGGCGTCACCAGCGACATTGCGTCTGTGCGCCGCGCCATCGATGCCGCCAAGCACCCGGCGCTCTTGATGGTCGACACCATCTCCGGCCTGGCCTGTGCCGACTACCGCCACGACGAGTGGGGCGTGGACGTCTCGGTCAGCGGGTCGCAAAAGGGCTTGATGCTGCCGCCGGGCATCAGTTTCAACGCCATTTCGCCCAAAGCGCTGGCGGTGAGCCGCACAGCGCGCATGCCCAAGGCGTTCTGGGCCTGGGACGAAATTGTCGAGATGAACACCAAGGGCTACTGGCCCTACACCCCCAGCACCAACCTGCTGTATGGCTTGTCGGAAGCGTGTGACATGCTGCTCAACCCGCACCACGGTGGCTTGCCGGGGGTGCTCGCGCGCCACCAGCGCTGGGCCGCAGCGGCCCGTGCAGCGGTTAACACATGGGGCCTGGCGATCCAGTGTGCGGACGCCGCGGTGTACTCGCCGGTGCTCACCGGCGTGATGATGCCCCCGGGCGTGGATGCCGACGCTGTGCGCCAGTGTATTTACGAACGCTTCGACTGTTCGCTCGGGACCGGGCTGGGCAAGGTCAAGGGCCGCATGTTCCGCATTGGCCACCTGGGCGATTGCAATGACCTCACCGTGGTGGCCACGGTGGCGGCTTGCGAGATGGGCCTCAAGCTCTCCGGCGTGAAGCTCCAAGGCTCGGGCGTGCAAGCTGCCATGCAGGTCTTTGCGGACCACCCCGCTGCAGCCCCCAAGGCGCCCTAGATTGACGGGCACGCCGGGCACCGACGACACGGACAGTTTTCCCAGTTGCTCCACAGGAGTCCCGCATGAAACGACGTACCCTGATTGCAGCCACGGCAGCCACCCTGGCAGTGCCCCTGGTTCGCGCGCAAAGCCTGCCCAAGGGGCCGGTGCGCATCATCGTGGGGTTTCCGCCCGGCGGGGGCACCGACGCCCTGGCGCGCGTGGTGGCGCAAAAGCTGCAGGGCATGTGGGGGGTCTCCATCGTCATTGAAAACAAGGCCGGCGCAGCGGGCGTCATTGCCGCCGACTATGTCAGCAAACAGGCCCCCGATGGCAACACCCTGCTGATGGCGCACATCAACAGCCATGCGCTGGCGCCTGCCATGGGCACCCGGCTCAACTACGACGCCGAGCGCGACTTCGCGCCCATCTCCATGGTGGGGGTGACGCCCAACATCCTGATCTGCAACACCGATCAGCCAGCCAAGACAGTGGCCGACCTGGTCGAGTTGTGCAAGCGCCAACCCGGCAAGATCAGTTTTGCGTCGGCCGGGGGCGGTTCGGCGCAACACTTTGCGCTCGAGATGTTCAAGCTGCAAGCCGGCATTGATGCACTCCATGTGCCCTACAAGGGGTCGGGCCCGGCGCTCACCGACCTCATTGGCGGGCAGGTGAATTACTGTTTTGAAACCATGACCTCGGCCACGCCGCACATCAAGTCGGGCAAGGCGATCGCGCTGGCGCAAACGCGACTCAAGCGCGCCAAGGGCTTTCCCGGGGTGCCCACCATGGCCGAGTCCGGGTTTGCCGGCTATGAGGCCACCGTGTGGTATGGCCTCATGGCCCCTTCGCGCGTGCCGGCCGGCATGACACAGCGCATGAACGAAGACGTCAACAAAGTGCTCGCCATGCCCGACGTGCAGGAAAAAATGGAGCAATACGGGGCAGAGGACGGCGGCGGCTCGATCGAGAAATTTGCCAGCTTCATCAAGAACGAGCAACAGAAATGGGCGCAGGTGGCCAAGGCCGCCAACGTGAAAATAGACCATTGACAGCGGGCGGCTCGAGCGGACAGCACTCGCGCCGAGACCGGGCTCGAGACGCCACAACCAGCGAGAAATACCATGACGCAACTCACACGATGGGGATGGATGATCCGCCTGGTGGCGGGCCTGACCCTGGCTGGTGCAACGGGCCTCGCGATGGCGCAACCGGCTGCCAACTGGCCGCAGCGACCCATCCGCATCGTCATACCGCATCCCCCCGGGGGACCCAGTGACCTCATCGCACGCAGTGTGCTCGAGCGATTGAACGCCTCGCTCAGGCAACCGCTGATCCTCGACAACCGCGCAGGCGCGGGGGGCAACATCGGGGCACAAGAGGCGGCTCGCTCCGCCCCCGATGGCTATACCTGGATGTTGGGCACAGACACCATCGTCACGGTCAATCCGCATGTGTACCGCAACATGCCCTTCAAACCGGAAGACTTCAAACCGGTGGCCATCCTCTCCCAGTTTGGACAAACCCTGGTCTGCCATCCATCGGTGGGGGTCAGGACGCTGCAGGAGTTGATCGCCAAGGCCAAGGCCCAGTCCATGGCCTACGCCTCGGGTGGGCCGGGCGTCCCGGGGCATCTGTCGATGGAGTTGCTGCAGTACATGGCCAACTTTGACATGTCCCATGTGCCGTACAAGGGGCCGGCGCCGGCGACCCAGGATGTGTTGTCAGGACAGGTGCCGTGTGGCTTGCTGGCGGGACCCACCGTGTTGCCCCATGTGCGTGCTGGCAAGCTGGTGCCGCTGGCGGTTTCCGGCACCACCCGCTCGCCCACCTTGCCCGACGTGCCCACCGTGGCCGAAGCGGGCGTGAAGGGTTATGACGCCATGTTCACCCTGGTGCTCTGGGCTCCGCGCGGCGTGCCCGATGACATCGTGGCCAAATTCCGCCAGGCCTGGGCCGAGGCCCTGCTGACCCCCGAGGTGGTGGAGCGTCTGAAACAGACGGATCAAACCCCGGTGGTGAGTACCTCCGAGTTGGCCGCTGCGCAGCTTGCGCGGGATTCGGTCAAATGGGGCGCCGTGGCGCGGCGTATCCATCTGGGCCTGGATTGACCACCATCCCCGGACGTTGATGGGTCCATGGCGTGTGGGCGCAGAGGCAGTCCGGCTCGCTCCGGATTTTCAGTTCCACCGCGTGATGGCCCAAGCCGTGATGCAGCACGACCCTGGCGTGCAAGGGCTGTCCCCGGACCGTGATCGACATACCGATCAAGCCGCCTGTGAGCCGAGTCTCCCGGCGGACTTCTCGGGTTTGTATCCTTGGGTACAGTCCACCAAAGCCCTCTTGCGCCGTGGGCGCTTTGCAAGGACAACTTCTGCATGAATTCTTTTCACTACCACCGGGCCAGTTCCTTGAGCGAGGCGGCCCAACGCCTGAGTGGCAACGACCAGGCCAGGTTGCTGGCTGGCGGCATGACGCTGATTCCCTCCCTCAAACACCGCTTGCTGGCGGTGGGTGAACTGATCGACATTACCCGCTTGCCAGACTTGCAGGAGATCCGTGTCGAGACGGATGCTGTGTGGGTCGGGGCGGCTGTCCGCCACCACCAGGTGGCCTCCCATGCGGAACTCGCTCAGGCGCTGCCCGCCTTGGCCGAACTGGCCGGCCTGATCGGCGATCCGCAAGTGCGTGCGCGCGGCACACTCGGTGGCTCGATTGCCAACAACGACCCCGCTGCCGACTACCCGGCGGCCGTGCTGGGTCTGGGCGCTGCCGTGATCACCAGCCAACGCGAGATCGCCGCCGATGATTTCTTTCTGGGCATGTTCACCACGGCGTTGGAACCGGGTGAGGTGATTCGCGGTGTGCGGTTCCCCCGGCCTGTTCGGAGTGCCTACGCCAAGTTCCGGCATCCTGCCTCGGGCTATGCCATGTCGGGCGTTTTCCTGGCTGACTTCGGTGACCGGGGCCGCCGTGTGGCGGTGACCGGCGCCACCGATGCCGTGTGCCGATGGCCGCAGGCCGAGGCTGCCTGGCAGGCCGGACAAACCCCGGCTGCCTTTGCCCATGACGGATTGCTGGACGATATCCATGCGCCCGCCCGCTACCGTGCGCACCTGACCGATCTGATGTTCGCGCAGGCTGTGAATCAGTTGCGCTGAGCCGCCCCCGGCTGTCACGATTCGCCCCACCCACGCCCCTGTTCATTGAGCTATTGCCCCGCCATGAAGATTCAACTCACCGTCAATGGTCAGCCGCACAGTGCTGATGTCGAGGACCGCACCCTGCTGGTCGACCTGTTGCGCGACACCCTGCGTCTCACCGGCACGCATGTCGGCTGTGACACGAGCCAATGCGGTTGCTGCACCGTGCATGTCGATGGCCAGGCGGTCAAGTCCTGCACCATGCTCGCAGCGCAGGCCGATGGCACCCAGGTCACCACCATCGAGGGCTTGGGGACGAAGGGATTGCATCCGGTCCAGCAGGCGTTCACCGAATGCCATGCGCTGCAATGCGGCTTTTGCACACCGGGCATGGTGATGGCCACCGTGGACCTGTTGCGCCGTTGCCCGGTGCCGTCCGACCAGGACATTGCTGAAGGCCTGGCCGGCAACCTGTGCCGTTGCACCGGCTATGTGAACATCGCTGCCGCGGTCAAGCAGGCCGCCCGGCACATCCAGGGAGATGCCGCATGAGTGCCAACACCCCCACCCAGTCCGGTGTGGCGTATGCACGCACCGAAGACCATCGGCTCATCACCGGTCAGGGGCAATACACCGCCGACGTGCAGTACCCCGGCATGCTGCATCTCCACGTGATCCGCTCCATGCACGCCAATGCGCGTATCTTGCGACTGGACCTCAGTGCCGTGGCGGCGGCTCCAGGGGTGCGCTGGGTCATGACGGCACAGGACATCGACACGCACGGTGGCCAGGACCTGCCCAACGCCGTCTCGGTCAAGGACCGTCATGGCGAGCCGCAGCGGGTGGCCCGCATGCCCGTGCTGGCGCGTGATACGGTGCGTTTTGTTGGACAGCCCATTGCCTTCGTGATTGCCGACTCGGCGTACCAGGCGCAGGACGCCGCCGAACTGGCCGATCTCGAATTCGATATTCTCCCGGCCGCGGCTTCCCCCGAGGCGGCCCTGGCTGCGGGAGCTCCCGTGCTGCACGAAGCCTCCCCTCGCAACTTCTCTGCGGAGTTTGAGGCGGGTGACCGCGCCGCGGTGGAGGCCGCTTTTGCCCAGGCGACCCACACCAGCACCTTGCGGGTCGTCAGCCAGCGATTGATCCCCGCGCCCATGGAGCCGCGTGCTGTCGTGGCGGTCTATGACGAGGCCCAGGACCGCACCCGTGTGCACACCCCGACCCAGGGCATTCTGGGTATGCTGGGTTTTTTGTCGCAAGCCACTGGCATGCCGGCCGAGAAATTTGAAATTCTCACCCTCGATGTGGGCGGCTCGTTCGGGATTCGCGGCGGCGCGTTCTCCGAGCATGTGGGTGTGGTGATTGCCTCGCGCGTGCTCAAGCGCCCCGTGCGTTGGGTGGGCTCACGTTCCGAGGTGTTCGTGAGCGACTGGCATGGTCGCGGCTTGGTGTTGGAGGGCTCGGTGGCGCTGGACGCGCAAGGCAAGATACTGGCCATCCGTTTCCACGACCAGGTGGACCTGGGGGCCTACAACGCCTACATGAGTACCTTCATCGGGACGCGCAACCTGTCGGTCACCATGGGCGGTGTGTACAAGGTGCCGGCGCTGTACATGCGCTCGGACCTGGTCTACACCAACGCCACCCCGGTGTCGGCGTACCGCGGGGCAGGCCGTCCCGACATTGCGTATGCCATCGAGCGCCTGATGGATTACGCGGCCCACGAGCACGGATTTGACCCGGTGGCGCTGCGCCGCCTCAACTTCATCCCACCCGCCGAGTTCCCGTTCACCACCGCCAATGGCACGGTGTACGACACCTGTGAATGCGAACGGGTCATGGACCGTGCGCTGGTGCTTTCGGACTACGCCGGATTTGCCCAGCGCCAACAGGCGGCTGCAGCACGTGGCAAGTTGCGCGGTATCGGCCTGGCCACCTACCTGGAGGCCTCGGGTGCCGGCGGCGCACCCAAGGACCAGGTGCAAGGCGAGTTTGACGAGCAAGGCGTGCTGCATGTGTATGGCGTGACCGGTGCCTCCGGCCAGGGGCATGAGACTTCCTTTGCCAGCATCATCGAATCCGAACTGGGCTTGCAGGCTGACCATGTGCGTTATCACGCGGGCGATCCGGCGCGCAGCCTGATTGGCAATGGCACGGGCGGCTCGCGCACCTTGTATGGTGCGGGCAGTGCCATCAAGAACCTGTGCCAGAACATCCGCCAGCCCGCTGCACAAGCCATTGCGCAACTGTGGCAATGTGAAGAAGCGGATGTGGTGTTCGAGCAGGGCGCCTGGCACCGTGCCGGGGCCAGCGGGCAACGCCTCGATTTCGCGGGTTTGTGGCCTCAGCTCTCGGCCGCACAACGCCGTGCGTTCAACCTCATGGGCGAGGCGCAATCGGGCTCCACTTTCCCCAACGGCTGCCACGTGGCCGAGGTGGAAATTGACCCGGCCACGGGCATCACCGAGGTGGTGAGCTACTGGGCGGTCGACGATCTGGGTCGCGTGATTTCACCGCACCTGGTGCGAGGTCAGGTGCACGGCGGTGTGGTGCAGGGCTGGGGCCAGGCGTTTTGCGAGCAGGTGGTCTATGACGAGCAGGGCCAGCTCTTGTCCGGCTCGTTCTCCGACTACGCCATGCCGCGCCTGGGCTGCATGCCCACCATCCTCAACGAAACGGTGCAGGTGGATACGCAGTTGAACCTGCTGGGCGCCAAAGGGGTGGGGGAGTCAGGCTGTACCGGCTCCATGCCAGCCTTGGCCAATGCCGTGATGAGTGCGCTGCGACCCTTTGGTGTGAAGGGGATGGATATGCCTTTCACCGCTGCCAAGGTGTGGTCGGCCTTGCACCCTTCATGAGGCCCCGAGCTGGCTGGCACTGCGTCAGCCGGTGAATTCAAACCACACGCCAGATAACCCATTACCCACAGGAGACCACCATGCAAGATGTTCCCAAGATTCGCCGCGTTGTGACGGGCCATGATGAAAATGGCAAAGCCATCGTCGAGATTGACGAGGTGTGCAGCCATTTCAAGCCAGGCCGCCAGAACGCCTTCATCTGCAACATCTGGACCACCGACACCGTACCGGCCAACAACGATGGCTTCAAGGACGGTGGCATGCGTGAAGGCAAGTTCACCATGATCGAGAACGGCAGCGTGTTTCGCATTCTCGACTTCCGTCCCGGTGTGGAGCACCGCATGCACCGCACCGACTCCATCGACTACCTGGTGGTGATGAAGGGCGAAATCGACATGGAGCTAGACGATGGCGTTGAGGTCCACCTCAAGGCGGGCGATGTGATGGTGCAGCGTGGCACCATCCACAACTGGGTCAACCGCGGAACCGAGACCTGCGTGATCGCAGTGATTCTGATCCATGCCAAGCCGGTTGAGGCCGGCGGGCAGGTGCTGCACGCAGCCGGCTGATCAGCGCTGGGGCATCGGCTGCATCTGCGCCGGTGCGCCTTCGGGCAGCGCCGTGCGACAGGTGTTCATCACGATGGCCAGCGTGCTGTAGTAGCCATAGTGCGCCACCAGGTCGATGACCCCTTTTTCGCCGAATCGCTCGAGGGCTCGGGCGTAGGTGGGGTCGCTCACGCAACGGTTGCTGCGCAACTCTTCCAGCAGGTCATAAATGATGGCTTCATCGCTCGACATGGTGTCGGGACGGCGGCCTTCCAGAATCGCATCACACGTGGCCGGCAGCACACCTTCGCGCTCGGCGATGGGGCGGTGGATGGCCCACTCCACCGGCTGCGACCAGTGACGCGCCACGACCAGCACGGCGAACTCCGAGTTGCGCAAGCCGGCGGTGTGGTGAAAGCGCAGGTACTCGCCCACCTTTTGCAGACGACTCATCAACTCGGGGCTGCGCACCAGCGGCACAAAGGGACCCCCGATCTTGCCGCGCGGGCCACTGGTGAGTTCAACCATGGCGGCGCGTTGTTCGGGGGTCATGCGATCCTCGGGGATCGGCGGCATGCGGTCACGTGTCATGGAGTTACCTCGGTGAGTGGAAATCAGGCGGATCCGACGGCAGTGAGCTGGCCGGACCAGAACAGCAAGGGGCGCAGGTCATGCGTCTGGTAGTCGTGCACGCGGGAGAGCACGATCCAGTGGTCACCGCCCTCCAGCAGTGACTCGGTCTCGCAGTCGAAATGTGCGGCCACCCCCTCCAGCACAGGCGGTGCGTCCTGGGGGTTGAGCGCGAGCGCCACGCCCTCGAACTTGTCGAGCTTGGGGTTGGCAAAGCGACGGGCCAACTCGCCCTGGTCTTGGGACAGCACGTGGATCACGTGTCGCTTGCCCACGGCGAACTGGGCCAGATTGGGCGATGTGCGGGCAATCGACCAGAGCACCAGACGGGGTTGCAGGGACACCGAGTTGAAGCTGCTCACCGTCAGTCCTACTGCGCGTCCGGTCTCAGTGTCACGCGAGGTGATCACGGTCACCCCGGTGGGGAAGAGCCCCAACGCATTGCGAAAGGCTTTGGCATCATCGACGGCGGCTTGGGTCATCACACTCCCTGGGTCTGCGAGAAAAACGTGTGGCAGTTGAACACGGACTGCCGCCGTGGAGATTCGCCAACGCGACAGTCCGAGCACGGCTGTGGGGCATTGTGCCCGAGCGCTGATGCCGGGTGACTCGAGGGGGGTGGGTTACAACGGCTTGAAGTTCATGGCCTTGACCACCTTGCCCCAGTTCGCGACATCGCGTGTGAGCAATTCGGTGAAGAACTCAGGCGGCTCGGTGTGGATATCCAGACCCAGTTTTTTCATGCGCTCGCGCACATCGGGTTGCTGCAGGGCCCAGTTGATTTCCTTGTTGAGCAAGGCCACGATGTCCTTGGGCACGCCGGTCGGTGCGATCATCCCAAACCACCCGCCCGAGGTGAAGCCCGGCAGTGTTTCCGAGATGGTGGGCACGTTGGGATAGTCGGGCGAGCGGGTGGCGCGGGCAATGCCCAGCAAACGCAGCTTGCCCGAGTCCACCAGGGGTTGTACTGAAATGAACGAACCCATGGACGCCTGGATTTCGCCGCCCAGCATCTGGGTGAACACATCGCTCATCGCGCGATAAGGCACGTGCATGTACTCGAAGCCCGCCATCAGGCGGAACTGCTCGGTGGCGAAATGCAGGAAGGCGCCTTCCCCGTTGGTGCCAAAGGTGAGCTTGCCCGGGTTGGCTTTGCCGTAGTCGATCAATTCCTGCACGGTCTTGAAAGGCGTCTTGGGGCTCACGACCAGTCCCAGGAAATTGGAAGCCATCATGGCCACGGGCGTGAAGTCCTTGCGTGCGTCATACGCCACTTTGGAATAGGCCAGCGGCACGATCACCATATTGCCGCCCTGACCGCAACCCAGGGTGTAGCCGTCCGGGGCCGCTTGTTTGATCAAGGTCAGGCCCAGTTGACCTGCCGAGCCGGCGCGGTTGTCGATCACGACGGCCTGGCCCAGTCGCTCGGTGAGTTTGGGGGCCACCAGACGCGAAAGGATGTCGCAACTGTCGCCACTGCCCGCCGGTACGATGATACGAATGGGTTTGTTGGGGTAAGGTTGCGCTTGTGCCGTCCCCACCAGGCTGCTGCACAGACCGGCTGCCAGCAGGGCCGGCGTGACCCAGCGGGAGAGTTGACGAAACACACGACGCATGATGGACCTCGACTTGTCTGGGGGCGCCGCAGCGCCTGTTCCGGTGAATCCGCCCCCGGTGAGCGGGGCCGGCCATGCCGCTCCTGGGAGCGGGGCGATGAGCGAAATGTAGCGCAGCCGGACAGTCTTTCGCGTGGAGTGTCCCTGCATTTCCATAGGCTATCGTGCAGGCGACAGGAAGCCCGGGTCGGGCTGGCCCAGAATCCGAGTCACTTTCGGCCACTGTCTGGATGGATGCCATGCGCCTCGGTTACTTCACCATGCCCCTTCACCCGCTGGAGCGGGACACCACCCAAACCCTGCAGGAAGACCGCGAGATCATCATCCTGGCGGACCAGCTGGGCTTTTACGACGCCTTCGTGGGCGAGCACCTGACCGACAAAGCCGAGAACGTCACCAACAGCCTGGTGTTCCAGGCCACGCTGATCAACGACACCAAGCAGATCATGCTGGGCACGGGGACGTCCAACCTGTCGCACTCGCACCCGACCCTGATCGCCTCGCAGTGTGCAATGTTTGATCATCTGGCCAAGGGACGTTTCATCTTTGGTATCAGCCCGGGCGCACTGGCTTCCGACGCCGAGGCGCTGGGCATCCTGGACCAGGACCGCAACAAGATTTTTGCCGAGGCGATTGACGTCATCCTGGCAATCTGGGAACGTCACCCCCCCTACGACATTGACTTTCCCGACAACCGCTTCAAGGTCAGCACGCGCATCACCAGCGTGCCGGCCATTGGTCGTGGCGAGTTGATGAAGCCCTATCAGAACCGACGGCCCGAGATCGTGGGCACGGTGGTGGCGCCGCATTCCAAGGGCGTCATTGCCATGGGCCAGCGTGACTTCCACCCCATGTCGGCCAACTTTCTGTTGTCGCAATGGTTGCCCAGCCACTGGGCCAACTACGCCCAGGGCAAGCAGGCCGTGGGGCAGGTGGCGCAAGCCAGCGATTGGCGCGTGGCCCGAACCATCTTTGTGGCTGACGATGAGGCCACTGCACAGGCCTACGGCAAGGCCGACGCCAACAGCCCCTACCGTTACTACTACCGGCAGATGCTCACCAAGATGAAGATGTCCAAGCGCCATGTCATCTTCAAGCGCCACGCCGATGAGGACGACAGCCTGCTCACCCTCGAGCGCGTGCTGGACGACCTGGTCATCTGCGGCACCGTGAACCAGGTGGTGGACCAGATCCTCGCGCTGCGCGAGGAGGTGGGGGACTTTGGCGAGCTGGTCTATGCCGGCATGGACCAGGTCGATCCCCGTCTGGCGCGCCGCTCGATGGAGCTGATGGCACAGGAGGTGATGCCGCGGGTCAACGAAGCCATCCGCCAGGGCTGGAAGATCAACGCCAACGCCGCGGCCACCGCCTGAGACCCTCAGCCGGCGTCGGTCGGCGCTGGACGGGATTCCCTCTACAATTTTCCCTTTTGAAGGGGAAATCATGCTGAAGGGAAAAACCGCACTGGTCACCGGCTCCACCAGCGGCATTGGTCTGGGCATCGCCCTGTCATTGGCCAAAGAAGGCGCCCGCATCATCCTGAACGGGTTTGGTGACAGCCAGCCCGCCATCGACGCGGTCAAGGCCCTTGGTGTGGACGTGCGTTACCACGGTGCCGACATGTCCAAGCCCGAACAGATCGCTGACATGATGGCTTTCGCTGCCGCAGAGCTGGGCCGTGTGGATGTGCTGGTCAACAACGCCGGCATCCAGCATGTGTCACCGGTCGATGACTTTCCTGTCGATCGCTGGGATGCGGTGATCGCCATCAACCTCTCCAGCGCCTTTCACACCACCCGCCTGGCCTTGCCCGCGATGCGCGAAGCCAAGTGGGGACGCATCATCAACGTTGCATCCACCCACGGCCTGGTGGCGTCAGCCAACAAGTCGGCCTATGTGGCGGCCAAGCACGGCATTGTGGGCCTCACCAAAGCAGTGGCCCTGGAAGCGGCCACGTCCGGGGTGACGGTCAACGCTATCTGCCCCGGCTGGGTGCTGACCCCGCTGGTCGAAAAACAGATTCTGGCCAGGGCCCAGGCCGCCGGCATCAGCCGCGAGCAGGCCGAGCGCGAGTTGCTGGGCGAAAAACAGCCGTCGCTGCGCTTCACCACCCCCGAGCAGTTGGGCGGGCTCGCGGTGTTCATGTGTTCTCCCGCCGGCGACAACGTGTGCGGTGCGGCCTGGAACGTGGACGGCGGCTGGGTGGCCCAGTAAGCCAGACAACCGGCTGCACTGTTGATGCAGGGCAGCCGGGGAGTTCATCTGAATAAACCCGGGCATTGACGGCGCGAGCAACCACGCACCCGCCCGGGTTGGCGTCAGAAGCCGACGTTTGCCCCGCCCTTGAGCTTGAGGATCTCACGCGCTTCGTCGGGTGTGGCGATTTCGAGCGACAGCGCCTCGATGATCGAGCGAATGCGCCGCACCTGCTGGGCGTTGGTCTGCGCCAGCGTGCCGGGTGAATCCCACAGAGAATCTTCCAGCCCCACGCGCACATTGCCGCCCAGGACAACCGACATGTTGGCCGTGGGCATCTGGTGACGACCCGCGCCCAGGACCGACCACACATAGTCGTTGCCAAACAGACGGTCGGCGGTTTGCTTCATTTGCATCACGTGCTCAGGGTGCGGGCCAATGCCGCCCAGAATACCGAACACCGACTGGATGAACAGCGGCGGCTCAACGATCTGGCGCTCCAGAAAGTGCGCGGCTGTGTACAGATGGCCGAGGTCGTAGCACTCGATCTCGAAGCGCGTCTGGTTGGCGCGACACGACTCCAGGATGTACTGGATATCCGCAAAGGTGTTCTTGAAGATGCGGCTGTCCGAGCCGGCCAGGTAGGGCTCTTCCCACGGGTGTTGCCAGTTCTTGTAGCGGCTGAGCATGGGGTACAGGCCGAAGTTCATCGAACCCATGTTGAGCGAGGCGACTTCCGGTTTGAGTTGAAGTGCCGGTTGCAGTCGCTCTTCCACGTCCATGGTGGGCGCACCGCCGGTGGTGAAGTTGATGACCACGTCGGAGCGCGACTTGATGTCATTGGCAAACTCGCGGAAGTAGGCCGGGTCCTGGGTGGGCTGCCCGGTCTTGGGGTCGCGAGCGTGCAGGTGCACGATGGCCGCACCGGCCTCTGCCGCGCCTACCGCCGCATCGGCGATTTCCTGCGGGGTGATCGGCAAATGCGGCGACATCGTCGGCGTGTGGATAGCGCCCGTCACGGCGCAGGTAATGATGACTTTGCGTTTCGGGCGGTAGGCCATAGAGAACTCCTGTGTGATCAACCGTGCTGCAAGCCCACCGACTTGACGCCGGCGATGCAGATTTCCTCGTCCTGGTCACCGGTGCCACCGCTGGCCCCCACCGCGCCGATGATCTTGCCGGCCGCGTCCTTGATGACCACGGCACCGGGCTGAGGCAGGAACTTGCCGTCTGACGTGGCCGAGAGGGAGACGAAGAAATTGGGGTTGTCCTTGGCACGCTCGGCCAGGGTGCGGCTGGAGACGCCCATCCCGGCGGCGCCCCAGGCCTTGGCACGGGCGACATCAAAGCGGAACATGCTGGCACCATCCTCGCGCGCATAGCTGATCAGTTGGCCAGCGGCATCCAGCACCGCCACCCCCATGGGCTGGTAACCGGCCTGGTTGGAAGCCTGCAAGGCGGCCGCGATGATGCGTTGGGCCTGGTCGAGGGTGAGTGTGGTCATGGCGAACGTCCTGGGTAAGGGGTGTGGAAGGGTGCCCACCAGCAAGGCCAGGTGCACCGGTTTGACTGTCGTGCAAATTATGCGGGAGTCGACGCGCTTGTGCTGTAACGCGGGTTTCAGGTTGAGCGACCCTTAAAATTCACGCCTCCATGAACATTCCCGCCTGGCGACTTTCGGTGGCTCCCATGATGGACTGGACCGACAGGCATTGCCGGTACTTCCATCGCCAGATCACCCAGCACACATTGCTCTACACCGAGATGGTCACCACCGGTGCGCTGCTGCATGGCGATGTGCCCAGGCATTTGCGTTTTGATGTGAGCGAGCACCCGGTGGCCTTGCAACTCGGGGGCAGCGAGCCCGAGGACCTGGCCCGTTGTGCACGGTTGGCCCAGGAATGGGGCTACGACGAGGTCAACCTCAATTGCGGCTGCCCGTCCGAGCGCGTGCAACGCGGTGCCTTCGGCGCCTGCCTGATGGCTGAACCCCAACTCGTGGCGGATGGCGTGAAGGCCATGCGCGACGCCACCTCCTTGCCCGTCACCGTCAAGCACCGCATTGGTCTGGACCAGGTGGAGAGTCTGGACATGGTGGTGGAGTTCATCACACGGGTGAGCGAGGCGGGTTGCCAGCACTTCATCGTGCATGCCCGCAATGCCTGGCTCAAAGGCTTGTCGCCCAAGGAAAACCGGGAGATACCGCCACTGCGATACGAGGTGGTCACCCAACTCAAGCGCATGTTCCCCCAGTTGACGCTGATACTCAACGGCGGTCTCCAGACCAATGAGCAGATCGCGACACAGTTGTCGCTGGTCGACGGCGTCATGGTGGGGCGCGAGGCGTATCACAACCCGTGGCTCATGGCCGAGTGGGATGCGCGCTTTTACCGCCAGGCCTCACGTGCGCCCGATCGGGAAGCCGTGGAACTCGCGATGGTGGACTACATGGAGCGTGAGGCGCGCGAACACGGCGTGGGGTGGTACTCCATCGCCCGGCACATGCTGGGTCTGTGGCATGGGCAGCCAGGCGCACGACGCTGGCGTCAGGTGTGGAGCGATCACCACCTGAAGGAGCGCTCGCCGCGCGAGGTGAGCGCGCGCGCGAAGTCGGCGCGCATCGGCCTGGTCTGAGGGGTGACAGGCTCAAGGAGCCTGGGTGACGTCCTGTCGATGCCGGCGGCCGGGTCCGTGGCGGCGGTGGCCAGTGGCGCGTCAGTTCGCCGCTTCCAACCCGCTCAGAAAGTGCTCGCGCATGCGCTGTGCACTGGACACCGCATCCCTCGACTGCAAGGCCTGCAGCAGCAGCCGGTGCTCCTGCAGGGATTCACTGATACGCCCTGACTTGAGCAGGGACTGGTGGCGGTTGAGCTTCATCACCTTGCGCAGGTCCGCCACCATCTGTTCGCGCCAGCGGTTGTCAGCCAGTTGCAGCAGACGCTGGTGGAACTCCTCGTTGATGCGAAAGAAGGCCTCGCGGTCGCCCTGGGCCCGCTCCAATGATTGGTGCAACTCGGCCAGCGACTGCAATTCCGCCTCGCTGGCGCGTTCGGCCACGACGCCGGCCGCATCCGATTCCAGCAACGCCAGCAGGTGGTACACGTCGGTCAGGTCTTTCTCGTTGACCTCGGTCACATAGGCGCCGCGCCGCATCTTCATGGTGACCAGACCCTCGGCCGCCAACACTTTCAGTGCTTCACGCAGGGGGGTGCGGCTGATGCCGTAGGCCTCGGCAATCTTCACCTCGTCAATCCAGCTGCCAGGCTCAAGTTCGCGCGCGAAGATGCGCTGGCGCAGCAATTCCGCGACTTCTTCATAGAGTGCGCGAGGGGTGAGGGTGATGGCGGCCATGGAGTTTTGTCAGTTTGTGTCAATATTATGCATCAATAATTATGAATAACGAGCGGGGATTTGGCCTAGAATCCCGGTTTGTGAGCGCGTCCTGGGCTGGCCCTTCACCCGCGACGATCGAGGGGGCAGCCCCTCAACTTCCGACACTTTATTGACCAAAGGCCATCGATATGACCGCCAAGAAGCCTGAATTCACCCCCGCCACCCTGGAAGCCTGGCACAAGGCCGCCACCAAGTCGGCCCCGGGCGGGGACGTCAGCCAACTCGACTGGATCACCCCCGATGGCATTCGCGTCAAACCGCTCTACACCGCCGCCGACACCCAGGGCTTGCCCCACGCCGACACACTGCCCGGCTTTGAGCCCTTCCTGCGCGGCCCGCAAGCCACCATGTACGCGGTGCGCCCGTGGACCATCCGCCAATACGCTGGTTTCTCGACCGCCGAAGAGTCCAACGCCTTCTACCGCAAGGCGCTGGCCGCCGGTGGCCAGGGGGTCTCGGTGGCTTTCGACCTGGCCACGCACCGTGGTTACGACTCCGACCATCCGCGCGTGACGGGTGATGTGGGCAAGGCGGGCGTGGCCATCGACTCGGTCGAGGACATGAAGATCCTGTTCAACGAGATCCCGCTGGACAAGGTGTCCGTTTCGATGACCATGAACGGCGCGGTGCTGCCCGTGCTCGCCGGCTACGTGGTGGCCGCGGAAGAGCAGGGCGTGAGCCAGGACAAGTTGTCCGGAACCATTCAGAACGACATCCTGAAAGAGTTCATGGTGCGCAACACCTACATCTACCCGCCCGAACCCTCGATGAAGATCATTGGCGACATCATCGAGTACACGGCCAAGCACATGCCCAAGTTCAACTCGATCTCGATCTCGGGCTACCACATGCAGGAAGCGGGCGCCAACCAGGCCCTCGAGATGGCCTTCACCCTCGCCGATGGCAAGGAATATGTGAAGACCGCGATTGCCAAGGGCATGGACGTCGACGATTTTGCCGGTCGCCTGTCGTTCTTCTGGGCTGTCGGCATGAACTTCTATCTGGAAGTCGCCAAGATGCGCGCGGCGCGTCTCTTGTGGTGCCGCATCATGAAGGGCTTCAATGCCCAAAATCCCAAGAGCCTGATGCTGCGCACCCACTGCCAGACCTCGGGCTGGTCGCTCACCGAGCAGGACCCCTACAACAACGTGGTGCGCACCACCATCGAGGCGATGGCCGCCGTGTTTGGGGGCACCCAGTCGCTGCACACCAACTCGCTGGATGAGGCCATTGCGCTGCCCACCGAATTCAGTGCCCGCATCGCCCGCAACACGCAGTTGATCATCCAGGAAGAAACCCACATCACCAACGTGATCGACCCCTGGGCCGGTTCCTACATGATGGAGAGCCTGACGCAGGAGATGGTCGACAAGGCCTGGGCCATCATCGAGGAAGTCGACGCCATGGGTGGCATGACCAAGGCGGTGGACAGTGGCTGGGCCAAACTCAAGATTGAAGCGGCAGCGGCCGAAAAGCAGGCCCGCATCGACTCGGGCAAGGATGTGATTGTTGGCGTCAACAAGTACAAACTGGCCAAGGAAGACCCGGTGGATATCCTGGAGGTGGATAACGTCAAGGTGCGCGATGGGCAGATCGCCCGCCTCAAAGCGATCAAGGCCCAGCGCGACAACGCGTCCGTGCAGTCGGCGCTCCAGGCGCTGACCGCCGCCGCCGAGAGCGGGCAGGGCAATTTGCTGGACCTGTCGATCCAGGCCATCCGCCTGCGCGCCACCGTGGGCGAGGTGTCCGACGCGCTGGAACAGGTGTTCGGGCGCCACCGCGCCGACACGCAGAAGGTGACCGGTGTGTATGCGGCGGCCTATGACTCCGCCGAAGGCTGGGACAAACTCAAAGGCGAGATTGCCCAGTTCGCCGAACAACAAGGTCGGCGTCCGCGCGTGATGGTCGCCAAACTGGGCCAGGACGGCCACGACCGGGGCGCCAAGGTGGTGGCCACCGCCTATGCCGACCTCGGCTTTGATGTGGACATGGGGCCGCTCTTCCAGACACCGGAAGAGTGCGCCCGTCAGGCCATCGAGAACGATGTCCATGCAGTCGGTGTGTCGACCCTGGCGGCTGGCCACAAGACGCTGGTACCGGCCATCATCGCCGAACTGAAAAAGCAAGGCGCGGACGACATCATTGTGTTTGTGGGCGGGGTGATTCCGCGCCAGGACTACGAGTTTCTGTATGAGTCGGGTGTCAAGGGCATCTACGGCCCGGGCACCCCGATCCCTGCCAGCGCCAAGGATGTGCTGGAGCAGATCAGGAAGGCCGTGGGCTGAACCCGCGATACCGAACCCTTGGTGACGCGTGACACCTGACCAACTCCTGCAAGGCTTGCTGCATGGCGAGGCGCCCGCGCAGCGGCGTGCCATGGCCAAGTCCATCACCTTGCTGGAGTCCACCCGGGCCGATCATCGTCTGTCGGCCGATGAACTGTTGACGGGTGTGTTGCCGCACACGGGGCGCTCGTTCCGGCTGGGTATCAGCGGGGTGCCGGGCGTGGGCAAGTCCACCTTCATCGAAGCCCTGGGTCTGTTTCTGATTGGGCAGGGGCACCGCGTGGCGGTGCTGGCCGTTGATCCCTCGTCCACCGTGTCGGGCGGTTCCATCCTGGGAGACAAGACGCGCATGGAGCATTTGTCGGTGCACCCGCAGGCGTATATCCGTCCGAGCCCGTCCAGTGGCACGCTCGGCGGTGTGGCCGAGAAAACCCGTGAGGCCATGCTGGTGTGTGAAGCGGCTGGCTACGACGTGGTGATCGTCGAGACCGTGGGTGTGGGACAAAGCGAAACGGCCGTGGCCAACATGACCGACATGTTCTGCCTGCTGCAACTGCCCAACGCGGGGGACGATTTGCAGGCCATCAAGAAGGGCGTGATGGAACTGGCCGATCTGGTGGTGATCAACAAGGCGGACATCGACCCCAACGCCGCGACGCGCGCCGAGGCGCAGATCACCAGCGCCCTGCGATTGCTGGGCCTGCACGGCAATCCCGATCACGCCCACCATGATGAGACCCTCTGGCACCCCCAGGTGGTGAAGATCAGTGCCTTGCTGGGGCAGGGCGTCGACGCCTTCTGGGCTGCCGTGAATGAATTCAAACGGCGGCAAGCGGGCAGCGGCAAACTCGTGCAACGGCGCGAGCGCCAGGCCCTGTCCTGGATGTGGGAGCGCATTGAAGCCGGCCTCAGGCAGTCGTTTCGAACCCAAACGCGCGTACAAACCCTGCTGCCTGAATTGAGTGAGCGCGTGCGACAGGGTCAGTTGGCCGCTTCCACCGCCGCAAGACAACTGCTCGACGCCTACCGGGCGGCGGGTTGATCCTATTTTTTCTGGAGAACAGAGAGCATCACCATGCAAGACATCAACGAACAACTGGACAAGAAGCGGGCCGCGGCGCGCATGGGCGGCGGCGAGAAGCGCATCGCCGCGCAACACGCCAAAGGCAAACTCACCGCGCGCGAGCGCATCGAGGTGCTGCTCGATGAGGGCACTTTCGAAGAGTGGGACATGTTCGTCGAACACCGTTGCACCGACTTCGGCATGGAGGACAACAAGATTCCCGGTGATGGGGTGGTGACCGGCTACGGCATGATCAATGGCCGCCTGGTGTTTGTCTTCAGCCAGGACTTCACCGTGTTTGGCGGTGCCTTGTCCGAAGCCCATGCCGAAAAAATCTGCAAGATCATGGACCAGGCCATGAAGGTCGGCGCGCCCGTCATCGGTCTGAACGATTCGGGCGGCGCCCGAATCCAGGAGGGTGTCGCTTCACTCGGCGGCTATGCCGAGGTGTTCCAGCGCAACGTCATGGCCAGTGGTGTGATCCCGCAAATCAGCATGATCATGGGGCCGTCGGCCGGTGGTGCGGTGTACTCGCCCGCCATGACCGACTTCATCTTCATGGTGAAAGACAGCTCCTACATGTTTGTGACCGGCCCCGACGTGGTCAAGACGGTGACGCACGAGGAAGTGACCGCCGAGGAACTCGGGGGTGCGCTCACCCACACCACCAAGAGCGGGGTGGCCGACATGTCGTTTGAAAATGACGTCGAGGCGCTGCTGATGCTGCGTCGTCTCTACAACTACCTCCCGCTCAACAACCGCGAAAAAGCACCGGCACGCCCCAGTGGTGACCCGACCGACCGTGCCGACCTGAGCCTGGACACCCTGGTGCCCGAGAACCCCAACAAGCCTTACGACATGAAGGAGCTGATCGCCAAGACGGTGGACGACGGCGACTTCTTCGAACTGCAGCCCGAATACGCCAAGAACATCCTGATCGGCTTTGCGCGCATGGGGGGGCAGACCGTGGGCATCGTGGCCAACCAGCCGCTGGTGCTGGCCGGTTGCCTGGACATCAAGAGCTCCATCAAGGCCGCACGTTTCGTGCGCTTTTGCGATGCCTTCAACATCCCGGTGGTGACCTTTGTGGACGTGCCGGGTTTCATGCCCGGTACCTCGCAGGAGTATGGCGGCATCATCAAGCACGGTGCCAAGCTGCTGTATGCCTATGCCGAGTGCACCGTTCCCAAGATCACCGTCATCACCCGCAAGGCCTACGGCGGCGCGTATGACGTGATGGCTTCCAAGCACTTGCGCGGTGACGTCAACTTCGCCTGGCCCAATGCCGAGATTGCGGTGATGGGGGCCAAGGGCGCGGTGGAGATCATCTTCCGCGAAGACAAGAACGACCCCGAAAAACTCGCGGCCCGCGAAGCGGAATACAAGGCCCGCTTTGCCAATCCGTTTGTGGCCGGCGCACGTGGCTACATCGACGACGTGATTCAGCCGCATGAAACCCGCAAGCGCATCTGCCGCTCGCTGATGATGCTGAAAGATAAAAAGATCGAGAACCCCTGGCGCAAGCACGGGAACATCCCGCTGTGAGCCGAAAGGACAACACCATGTTCAAGAAAATCCTGATTGCCAACCGCGGCGAGATCGCCTGCCGTGTCATTGCCACCGCCCGCAAGATGGGCATCGCCACCGTGGCGGTGTATTCCGAGGCCGACAAAGAAGCCCGTCACGTGCAACTGGCTGACGAAGCTGTGCTGCTCGGCCCCGCTCCGTCACGCGAGTCCTACCTGGTGGCCGACAAGATCATTGCGGCCTGCAAGGCCACCGGCGCCGAAGCGGTGCACCCCGGCTACGGCTTCCTGTCCGAGAACGAGGAGTTCGCGGCCCGCTGCGAAAAAGAAGGCATTGCCTTCATCGGCCCCAAGGCGCACTCCATCGCCGCTATGGGCGACAAGATCGCCTCCAAGAAGCTGGCCAACCAGGCCCAGGTCAACACCATCCCCGGCTACAACGACGCCATCGACACCGCGGAGAAAGCGGTCGAGATTGCCAAGGGCATTGGCTACCCCGTGATGATCAAGGCCTCAGCCGGGGGGGGCGGCAAAGGCCTGCGCGTGGCCTTCAACGACAAGGAGGCGTTTGAAGGCTTTACCTCGTGCCGCAACGAAGCGCGCAACAGCTTTGGTGACGACCGCGTGTTCATTGAGAAATATGTGCTGGAGCCGCGCCACATCGAGATCCAGATCCTGGGTGACAGCCACGGCAACGTGCTCTACCTCAATGAGCGTGAGTGCTCGATTCAGCGTCGCCACCAGAAAGTGATCGAAGAGGCGCCGTCCCCCTTCATCAGCGACGACACCCGCAAGGCCATGGGCGAACAGGCCGTGGCCCTGGCCAAGGCGGTCAAGTATCAGTCCGCCGGCACGGTGGAGTTTGTGGTGGGCAAGGACCAGGACTTCTATTTCCTGGAAATGAACACCCGCCTGCAGGTGGAGCACCCGGTGACCGAGTGCATCACCGGGCTGGACCTGGTGGAGCAGATGATCCGTGTGGCTGCGGGCGAGAAGCTGGCATTCACGCAAGCCGATGTGAAGCGCAACGGCTGGGCCATCGAGTGCCGCATCAACGCGGAAGATCCGTTCCGCAACTTCCTGCCGTCCACGGGCCGTCTGGTGCGCTTCCAGACACCGGCCACCTCCATGACCCAGGGTGACACCGGCAACCTGCTGGGGGTGCGGGTGGATACGGGCGTGCAAGAGGGGGGCGAAATCCCGATGTTCTATGACTCGATGATCGCCAAGCTCATCGTGCACGGCAAGGACCGCAACGAGGCCATCGCCAAGATGCGCGAAGCCCTCAACGGCTTCGTGATCCGTGGCATCAGCTCCAACATCCCGTTCCAGGCCGCGCTGCTGGCGCATCCCCGGTTTGTGGATGGCCAATTCAACACCGGCTTCATCGCCGAGCACTACAGTCAAGGCTTTCGTGCCGAGGACGTGCCGCACGATGACCCCGACTTCCTGTTGGCGCTGGCGGCCTTTGTGCGCCGCAAGTCCCGCGAGCGTGCGGCGGGCATGAGTGGCCAGTTGCCTGGCTACGACGTGAAGGTGGCCACCGAGGCCGTGGTGGTGGAGTTGGGGGCTGAAGGCCAGCACCACTATGTGCCCGTGCATGTGGATGAATCCACGGCCAAGCCGGGTGTGGCGGTGGTCAAGGTCAACGGTAACACTTACGCCCTGGAAAGCCATTCACGCCTGAATGACATCCGCATTCATGGCACCGTGAACGGTCGACCGTTCACGGCGCAAGTGGAGCGTGGCACTGCCAAGAACCCCTTGGCACTGCAAGTGCAACACAACGGCACCCGCGTCGAAGCGCTGGTGATGTCCCCGCGTCTGGCCGAACTGCACCGCCTGATGCCCTACAAGGCGCCCCCGGACCTGAGCCGCTTTATCCTGTCACCCATGCCGGGCTTGCTGGCGGAGGTGTCTGTGCAAGTGGGTCAGAAGGTGCAGGCCGGTGAGCGCGTGGCCGTGATCGAAGCCATGAAAATGGAAAATGCCCTCTTTGCCGCGCAGGATGGTGTGGTCAAAAAGGTGGTCGCTGCCAAGGGTGAGTCTCTGGCCGTGGACCAGGTCATCGTCGAGTTCGAGTGAGGTCACCGATGAACCGTCCCTTCAAAGTGCTTGGTGTCCAGCAGATTGCCATTGGCGGACCGGACAAGCACCGGTTGCAAAAACTCTGGGTCGATCTGTTCGGGCTGGAGGTCACGGGCACCTTCAGGAGCGAGCGAGAAAACGTCGACGAGGACATCTGCGCCATCGGGGTGGGACCGTTCAAGGTCGAGGTGGATCTCATGCAACCGCTGGACCCCGAGAAGAAACCCGCCGTGCACACCACGCCGCTCAACCACATTGGCCTGTGGATCGATGACCTGCCCACGGCTGTTGCCTGGCTGGGTGAGCAAGGGGTGCGGTTTGCCCCGGGAGGCATCCGCCAGGGCGCGGCAGGGTTTGACATCTGCTTCGTTCATCCGAAGGGCAATGAGGAGTTACCCATCGGGGGCGAAGGAGTCCTGATAGAGTTGGTACAGGCACCGCCCGAGGTGGTCAAGGCATTCACGGCACTCGCTGCCAGCCATCCCTGACGAGACCTCCCCCTGCGGGTGTGTGCCCGACCCCCGGCGCGATGCCGGGTGTCGCGCCCTGAATTGGACACACCATGAACCTGCTGGACAGTTTGCAAGACACCTCGGCGTTTGTCACCCTGCGCCGGGACATCCACGCCCATCCCGAACTGGGCTTTGAAGAACACCGTACCTCGCAACTCGTCGCCGATCGCCTGCGCGAGTGGGGCCTCGAGGTGCACACCGGCATCGCGGGCACGGGCGTGGTGGGGGTGCTGCGCTGCGGCGAGGGGCCCCACACCATTGGCTTGCGTGCCGACCTGGATGCCTTGCCCTTGCAGGAAGACAACCATTTCCCCCACCGGTCCCGGCATGACGGGCGCATGCATGCCTGTGGCCATGATGGTCACACCACCATGCTGCTGGCGGCGGCCTGGCATCTCTCGCGCAGCCGCGACTTCCAGGGCACGGTGAATTTCATCTTCCAGCCCGCCGAGGAAATGGGCAAGGCGGGTGCCAAGAAGATGGTGGATGAGGGCTTGTTTGAACGCTTCCCCTGTGAAGCCGTGTTTGCCCTGCACAATTTTTCCACCGGGCAGGTGGGCAAGTTCGCCCTCAACCCCGGTGCGCTCATGGCCTCGAGCAACACCTGGCGCGTGGTGATCACCGGGCGAGGCACCCATGCGTCCTTGCCCCATACCGGGGTGGATCCGGTGGCAGCCACGATCAACCTGGCTCAGCAGTTGCAAACCCTGGCCACACGCCTCATCAACCCGGCCGAGCAAGTGCTGCTGGCTGTGACCCAGATTCAAGGCTCTGATGCGCCCAACGTGATCCCGGATCGGGCCTGGGTGGGTGGCACGCTTCGCACGTTCTCCGAGGAGACGCTCGACACCCTGGAGGCTGGCCTGCGTCAGGCGGCTGAACACACGGCCTCAGCCCATGGATGCAGCGCCGAGGTGTTCTTCCGACGTGCTTCACCGCCGGTGATCAACCACCCGCAGGAGGCGCGTTTTGCCGCCGAGGTGATGCGGGAGATTGTGGGCGATGACCTGGTCGACGATCACTTCACACCGGTGATGGCCGCTGAAGACTTTGCGCACATGCTCAAGGTCAAGCCGGGCTGCTACGCCTTCATTGGCAACGGGGACGGCGGACACCGCCTCCCCGATCACGGCCCTGGCCCGTGCGTGATTCACAATACCTCATTCGATTTCAATGATGCCATCATTCCCATCGGCGCCACGTATTTCGTGCGTCTGGTGCAACGCTGGTTGGCCCGTCCTTAGGAGAGTTGCATGTCCATGTTTTCCAGTTTTCGTCGTTCACTGGGGGTGCTGGTGCTGAGCGCCACGGCCGTCTCGTCGGCTCAGGCGCAGCGCATCATCCACATGGTGGTGCCCTTTGGGCCTGGCGCGGTGCAAGACGTGATTGCACGTACCTTCAGCGCCGAACTCGGCCGTGAACTCGGCGCCACCGTGGTGGTGGAAAACCGGGCCGGGGCAGGGGGCACGGTGGGCACGGGTCAGGTGGCCAAGGCGGCGCCCGATGGCAACACGCTGGTGCTGTCCGCGGCCAGCCACACGCTGGCGGGCCACCTCTACCCCAAGCTGGCCTATGACCCGATCAAGGATTTTGTCGGTGTCAGCTTGATTGGGTACTCCGGCTATGTGATTGCCGCGCCCAGCAACCTCGGCGTGAACAACCTGGCCGAGTACGTCCGCCTGCTCAAATCCAAACCCGGGCAGACAAATTACGCTTCGGCAGGCAACGGCAGTGCCACCCACCTGGGGATGGCGTCCTTCCTGGCCAAAGCTGGCGTCGAGATGCAGCACATTCCCATGAAGTCCACGGGCGATGCCGTCAACGAGGTGCTGGCCGGGCGCGTGCAAGGGGTGACCTCGGCCACGATTGGCGTGGTGGGCTACCGGCAGGATCCGCGCATCAAGTTGCTGGCCTACACCGGTCCCCAGCGATCCAAGTATTTGCCGGACGTGCCCACGGTGACGGAAGCAGGCGTGTCTGGTTACCGTTTCGACTCATGGCTTGGCGTGCTGGCGCCATCCGCCACGCCCGCTGCAGAAGTGCAGCGCCTGAACGCGGCCATTCAAAAGGCCATCGCCGACCCGGCGGTGCAAGAGCGCCTGTCGCGCCTGGGCGTTGAGCAAAACAGCGCCAGCGTCTCATCGGAAGAGTTTCAGAAAATCCTGCGTGCAGACTGGGACACTGCAGGTCAGATCGTGAAGGCCTCGGGCGCCCGGTTGGAGTAAGGCGGCAAGCCCCTGACAGCCAGGGCATCTCGGCCAGGCGCTGACACGCGGACGGACGGAGGCTGGACGTCAGCCTGTTTGTCGGGCCTTGGCCCGGGCCAAGGCCGCTTCAATGATGGCCCGCTTGCGGTCGATGGCGACCTGATCCTGAGGGTCTGTGTGCGTGCGTTCATTTAGGTGCGCCAACTTGTCACGCGCCTTGGCTTCCTGTCGAGCCGCATGCTCGGTCTGCGCGCGAACCTGCCGTTGCTGTCGCGCCGCATACCGGGAACGCGCCAGATCGGCTTGTTCGACGGACCAGGCCTCCCATCCGGTGGCTTCGCCGCTGGCATTCTCGATGTGGATGCAATCCACCGGACAGACCGGCAGGCACAGCTCGCAGCCGGTGCAATACGGCTCCATGACGGTGTGCATGCGCTTGTGTGTGCCCACGATGGCATCGGTGGGGCAGGCCTCGATGCACAGGGTGCAACCGATGCACCAGTTTTCGTCGATCCAGACCACGGTACGCGGCGCTTCCACACCATGTTCCACATTCAGTGGCAGCGCGGGTTGCCCGGTCAGGGCGGCCAGCCGCTCGATACCCGCCTGTCCACCGGGCGGGCATTGATTGATCCGCGCTTCCCCCTGGACCAGCGCACGGGCGTAGCCGGCGCAGTCCGGGTAGCCGCAACGCGTGCATTGCGTTTGCGGCAGGGCATGGAGCAGGTCTTGCTCGAGGCTCAAGCGTGACTCTGGCCTGCTACCACCCAGACTCAGGCGCGACGAGCCGAGCGGGGCTTGGCGGCCCCCGTGGTTTGACGGGCGGCTGTGGCGCGCTTGGGGGTGCCCGCCTGACGTGCTGCGGATTTGACCGCGACCTTGACCGCGGGCCGGGCTTTCTTGCTGGCCGCCACGGGGGTGCTGCGCTGCTTGGCGGTTCCTTTGGCCGACACGGCACCGTTGGGGTGCCTGAGAATGAACTCACACACGTGCGGGTACACCACCTCGCGCCAGCGACGACCGCTGAAGATGCCGTAATGGCCAGCCCCCTTCACCTCGAGATGATCCGAGCTTTCGCGGACGATGTGGTTGCACAGCTTGTGCGCGGCTTCGGTCTGACCCGAGCCGGAGATGTCGTCGAGCTCGCCTTCCACCGTCAGCAGCGCGGTGGTGGTGATGTCTTGCGGTCGCACGCGCTCGAGCTGGCCGCTTTCCGAGCGGACATCCCAGGTGCCATTCACGAGTTTGAAGTCCTGGAACACGGTGCGGATGGTTTCCAGGTAGTAGTCAGCGTCCATGTCGAGCACGGCGTTGTACTCGTCATAGAACTTGCGG
>CALBSC010000098.1 GCA_937927685.1 uncultured Burkholderiales bacterium
GGCTGCGTTGACGGCGACGCAGGCTGGCGGGATCACGACGTCGCAGACGGCGGCGCTGGAGTCTGGGGACTTGAACAAGCTGAGCACGGCGGCGTTTGCGGCGCTGGGCACGGGTGTGGTGTCTGGGCTGAGCAGCACGCAGGTGGGTGCTCTGACGACGGAACAAGTGGCGGCGCTGACGACGTCTCAGGCGGCTGCGTTGACGACGACCCAGACGGTGGGCTTGAGCTCGAGCCAGGTGGGAGCGTTGAGCACGACGGATCTGCAGAAGGTGACGACGGCGGCGTTTGCGGCGATTGGCACGGGCTCGATCGTGGGTCTGAGCAGTGAGCAGGTGAATGCGCTGACGACGTCACAGGTGGTGGCGTTGACGACGGCGCAGAGCAATGCGCTGACGAGCACGCAGTCGTCTGGCATCAATACGACGCAGGCGCCGACGCTGGAAGGCGTGGACCTGGCGGCGATGACGACGGCTGGGTTTGCGGCGATCAGCGATGCTGCGGTGGCGACACTGACGAGCACGCAGATGAGTGCGCTGAACACGAATGAGGTGACGGCGCTGACGACGTCTCAGGCTGCGGCCTTGACGGCACAGCAGACGGCGGGCATCACGACGAGTCAGACGGCTGCGATTGAGTCGACGGATCTGGCGAAGCTGACGACGAGCGCGCTGGTGGCGCTGACGCCTGCGGCGATGGCGACGTTGAGTTCGACGCAGTTTGGTGCGTTGACGACGGAGCAGGTGGTGTCGTTGACGACATCGCAGGCGGCGGCGTTGACGAGCACGCAGACGGTGGGGATGACGACGGCGCAAGCGGCGGTGATGACGGGTGCGGACCTGGCCAAGCTGAGCACGACGGCGTTGAGTTCGATGACGAACGCGGCGTTTGGTGCGATTGCGACGGGCGAGATCACGAGCCTGAGCAGCACGCAGGTGAGCGCGCTGCAGGGTGGTCAGGTGAGTGCGCTGACGACGTCTCAGGCGGCGGTGCTGACGGCCACGCAGACGCCTGGATTGACGGCGAGCCAGACGAGTTCGCTGGAGACGGCTGACCTGGCGGCGCTGACGACGAGTGCGTCGGCGGCGTTGACCACGGGTGTGGTGGCGAGTCTGAGCGGCACGCAGATGGGTGCGTTGACGAGCGATCAGGTGACGGCGTTGACGACGGCGCAGGCGGCTGCGTTGACGGCGACGCAGGCGGCTGGGATCACGACGTCGCAGACGGCGGCGTTGGAGTCGGGTGACTTGAACAAGGTGACGACGGCTGCGTTTGCGGCGTTGACGACGGGTGTGGTGTCTGGCCTGAGCGCGACGCAGGTGGGCGCTCTGACGAGCGCGCAGATCACGGCGCTCACGACGGCGCAGGCGGCGGCGTTGACGAGCACGCAGACGCAGGGTCTGACGACGAGCCAGGCTGCGGGTCTGGAGTCTGGTGACCTGAACAAGGTGTCGACGGATGCGTTTGCGGCGATTGCGCCGGCTGTGACGGCGAAGTTGAGCTCAAGCCAAGTGGCTGCGTTGACGAGCGATCAGGTGACGGCGTTGACGACGGCGCAGGCTGGGGCGTTGACGAGCACGCAGGCGGTGGGTATCACGACGGTGCAGACGGCGGCGCTCGAGACGGCTGACTTGGCTGCGATGACGACGGCTGCGTTTGCGGCGGTGACGCCGAGTGCGGTGGCGACGTTGAGCGGTGTGCAGGTGGGGTCGTTGACGAATGCGCAGGTGACGGCATTGACGACGTCGCAGGCGGCGGCGTTGACGAGCACGCAGGCTGGTGGGATCACGACGGTGCAGACGAGTGCGTTGCAAAACGCTGCGCTGGCGAAGCTGTCGACGGCTGCGTTTGAGGCGATTGACACGGCGGTGGTTGCTGGGTTGAGCAACAGCCAGGTGGGATCGTTGACGAGTGGTCAGATCACGGCGCTCACGACGTCTCAGGCGGCTGCGTTGACGGCGACGCAGGCTGGCGGGATCACGACGTCGCAGACGGCGGCGTTGGAGTCTGGGGACTTGAACAAGCTGTCGACGGCTGCGTTTGCGGCGCTGGCGACAGGTGTGATTGCGGGCTTGAACAGCACGCAAGTGGGTGCATTGACGACGGATCAGGTGAGTGCGCTCACGACGTCTCAGGCGGCAGCGCTGACGACGACGCAGACGGTGGGTCTGAGCAGCACGCAGACCACGGCGATCGAGAGCCAGGACTTTGCCGTGCTGAGCACGTCTGCAATTGGTGGATTGACCAGCAGCACTTTCCGGGCCTTGTCAACCTCTGCGTTGACCACCATCAGCACAACCCAGATGGGTGCGTTGCGTGGTGAACAGATCACGGCACTGACCACGGACGGATTCGCCTCGCTGGCACCCGAAGTGGTGGCTGTGCTGAGTTCGACACAATTCGGCTCACTGAGCTCAGATCAGGTGGCAGCCATGACCACGGCCCAGGCCGCGAGCTTGACGTCGATGCAGGCCATGGGCATCACCACGGGTCAGACCACCGTGCTGACAACTGCCAACCTCAATAAGCTCTCCACGGCATCGTTTGCGTCCTTGTCCACGGGTGTTGTGGCAGCCTTGAGTTCGACACAAGCGGCAGCCCTGACCACGGCACAGGTGGTGGCGCTGACCACGGCACAGGCCGCAGCCTTGACCTCGACCCAATCGGCTGGCTTCAGTACGAGCCAGACGGTGGCCCTGGAAGCGGCTGACCTGTCGAAGTTCGCCACCGCCGCGCTGGACGCCTTGTCCCTGACAGCATCGGCCAGCCTGACGAGCACCCAGATCAACAGTTTGACCTCGGCCCAGGTGGCCTCGTTGACGACAGATCAAGTGGTGGCCCTCGTCTCTGGCCAGGTGGTGAACCTGGGAACTTTGCAAGCGGCTGCTTTGACCAGTACGCAGGTGGTGGCCCTGGAGGCCACGGATCTGGCGAAGATGAATACGTCGGCATTCGCCAACCTGACCACGAACGCCATGTCGCGTCTGGACGTGACGCAGGTGAACGCTGTGACGACCGCTCAGATCGCCGCCTTGACAACGGCCCAGGCCGCTACCCTGGGCACAGACCAGGCTGCCGCCCTGACCGGGACGCAGTTGGCCGCGGTGACGACTCAGGACATCGCCAAGCTCAGTACGGCAGCGATGGCAGCGATTGCCCTGGCCTCGTTCCCGAGAATGACCAGTTCGCAATTGAACAGCCTGACCACATCACAGGTGGTGGCGCTGACGACCGCCCAAATCGTGGAACTGGTCACCGCCCAAACGGCCAATCTGGGCACGTTGCAAGCCTCAGCGCTCACGAGCACCCAGGTCGCTGCCATGGAGGTGACCGACCTCAGCAAGCTCAACACCAGCGCCTTTGCCAGCTTGTCCACCAGCGTGGTGGGCAATCTGGATGCCAGCCAGGTGGCAGGTCTCTCTACCGCGCAGGTGGTGGCACTCACGACGGGTCAAGCAGCCGCACTGGGCGCCGCCCAGTCAGCCGCCTTCACCGGCACCCAGGTGGCCGCAGTAACCACCAGCAATCTGGCCCAGCTCCGCACGACGGCAGTGGCAGCTATCGACTTGCTGGCAGTACCCAAGCTCACGAGTACCCAAGTCAACAGCCTGACCACGGCGCAGATCGCTTCGCTCACGACCGACCAGGTGGTGGCGCTGGTCTCTGGCCAGGTGGCCAACCTCGCCACGGTGCAAGCGGGCGCCTTGACGAGTACGCAAGTGGTGGCGCTGGAAGCGTCTGACCTGGCGAAGATGAACACGTCTGCCGTGTCGACCCTGACGACCAGTGCGATGGGCCGCCTGGATGTCACGCAGGTGAACGCCCTGACGACCTCGCAGATCGCTGCGTTGACTACTTCGCAGGCGGCGGCACTGGGCACTGACCAGGCAGGTGCCTTGACCGGCACGCAATTGGCGGTAGTTACAACGCAAGACCTTGCCAAGTTCAGCACCGCTGCGGTGGCATCCATTGCGCTGGCCTCCGTGCCTAAGCTCACAAGCACGCAACTCAACAGCCTGACCACATCACAAGTGGTGGCACTGACCACATCGCAAATTGTCGAGTTGGTCACTGCACAGACCGCCAACCTCGCCACGTTGCAGGCCTCAGTGCTCACGACCACACAGGTCGCGGCCATGGAAGTGACGGATCTGGCCAAGCTGAACACGGCCGCATTCGCAAGCTTGACGACGTCTGTGATCAGTCGCCTGGATGCCAGCCAGGTGGCGGGTCTGTCGACCGCGCAAGTGGTGGCGCTGACGACGGCACAAGCTGCGGCACTGGGCACGGTGCAGGCAGCAGCCTTGTCCGGCAACCAGGTGGCAGTGGTCAGCACCAGCGATCTGGTCAGCCTCAGCACCAGTGCATTGGCAGCCATTGACCTGCTGGCGGTTCCCCGGTTGACCAGCACGCAGATCAACAGCCTCACGTCTGGCCAGGTGGTTGCACTCAGCACGGATCAGATCGTTGCCTTGTCCACAGCACAAGCGGCCAATTTGGGCACACTGCAGGCAGCCTCAATGACCAGCACGCAGGTGGTGGCGATGGAAGGTTCTGACCTCGGCAAGATGAACACCGTTGCATTTGCCAGTTTGACGACCAGCGCTGTGCGCAGCATCGATTCTGCTCAGATTTCGAGCATTACCTCGAGCCAGATGGCGTCGCTGACAACCACGCAAGCGGCCAGCCTCGTGGCACAGCAGGCGGCTGTTCTCAGCTCAGCCCAGGTGGTGTCGCTGAATACGAGTGACGTGACCAGCTTGACCAGTTCAGTCCTCAATGCGCTGACCGTCTTCGACAAACTCTCCACGACGCAGGTGAACAGCCTGACGACCCGACAGTTTGCGGCACTGAGCACGGACCAGGTGGTGGCCATGAGCACAGTCCAAATGGCTGCGCTGGGTGATGTACAAGCCGGCGCATTGACTGCCACGCAACTCAATGCCATGGAAGTGACGGATTTGTCCAAGATGAACACCGTGGCCTTGCAGGCGATTACCACGGCGGCATTGTCTGCACTGTCTACCGACAGCCTGAACCAGCTAACCAGCGCGCAGTTCGCAAGCCTGAGCCTGGCACAGGTGACAGGCCTGAGCTCAACGCAATTCGCCTCGCTGTCTACAGCGCTGGCCAGTGCCATCACGAGTTCGCAGGTCACATCCATCGAGACCCGTGATCTGCGAGCGATGTCGACTGACGCTGTTCGAGCCTTGACCACGGACTCGTTGTCATCCTTGACGGATCAGCAGTTGCTGAGCCTCAGCACGACACAAGTGTCGACCGTGACAACGACACAGTTCAAGCAGTTGACGGCCAACCAGGTCAGCGTTTTGTCGAGTACGCAGATTCAATCCATCACCTCTGACCAGCTGAACTCGCTCAGCTCTCAGTTGGTGACAGTCTTGTCATTGGCCCAGTTGAAGGCGATCACGACGGATGTGCTCAGTGCCTTGTCCACGGCCAATCTGCGCGCCATTGGTGCTGACAGCTGGAGTGGTTTGCTGACTGGCCAGGTGGCCAGCTTGACATCGACCCAGGTTCAGTCGCTAACCAATGCGCAACTGGGCGCATTGACCAACGCTCAGCTTGCCGCTTTGACCACTGACCAGGTGGTCTGGCTGACCGATTCGGAGTACGGTCAGCTCTCCGGACTGCAACTCAAGGCCTTGGGCACGAGCCAGGTGCAGGCCATTGAAACGACGGATGTGCGGGTACTGAGCCTGGATCAAATCCAGTCACTGCCGACCACCAGCATTCAGGCGCTGACCACCGACCAAGTGGCTTCGCTGACGAGCGACCAGGCGTCTTACTTGTTGCCCTCGCAGATCACGGCCCTGTCGCCGACCCAGATGCAGGCGGTGACCAGTAGCGACTTGAGGACCTGGGACATGACCCAACTGCAGGCCATCACCACTTCGGCCCTGGCCGGCCTGAGCAGCTCAGCCATCCAGACAATCTCGGATGCGCAGGTGAGCCTGCTGAGCCAGAACCAGGTGAAGGCGCTGACCACGCAGCAGATTGCAGCGTTGACCACGTCGCAGATCCAGCAGCTGGTGGATACGCAACTGGCTGTCCTGACGACCACACAGGTTCAAGCCATCGAAACTGGCGATCTGGCCGTGATGACCGTGACCCAGTTGCCGCTGTTGACGCTCAATCAGATCAAGAGCTTGACGACGGATCAGGTCGGGGCCATCACGACGGCGCAGATCACGGTACTGGACGCCACCCAAGTGGGGGCCATGTCTGCCGCACAAGTGGGTGCACTCAGCAGCGCTGATTTCACACTGCTGAATGTGGATCAGTTGCAATATCTGACCACATCAGTGGTGGCAAACCTGACAACCGACCGGATCCAGGAACTCACCACGGATCAGATTGGCATGTTGAGTCAAAAGCAGGTGAAGGTTTTGACCACGGGACAAATAGCTGCGTTTACGACGGCTCAAATCAGCAATTTGATTGCGGATCAATTGAGCGTCATGACTTCGACACAGTTGCGCGCAATAGAGATGGAGGATGTACGACAAATGACTGGTGTTCAATTTGACGCACTGGGTTATTCGAAAGTTTCAAGTTTGACAACCAATCAACTAAAGGAAATTACGGCAGCTCAAATTGCAATGATCACTGATGAAAGTATTTCAAATTATTTGAACTTGCCAGCTAATCGGCCCTGATGTGCTTAGGGTCGGTAATGAATTTATTTAATAGAATTTTTCTATTTGAGAAAATTTATAATCTCGGCATTCTAAAAATTGATCTCCAATTTAAAGGTAATTAGCGAAAAATAGAATTTTTCCCAATGGAAAGGGTTGCATAAGAAGAGGAGCAGATATTGCGACAACCAAATCATTGATACACCTAAAAGGGTTGATATGAGACTGGCGTTACATAATTTCCGAGAGTTGGGGATCTACACCACAACGTTTTATCAGTGATCAGTCAATTGCTGAGTGAATTAAATCTCCATGTTATTTCGTCCGAGGGAGCTAAAGTAAAAGTATTGGCATCTCAAGAAGATGTATCTTTTAGATATTTTTAATGTTGAGATCACGGCGGAGAATATTAAAAAATTAGTGAGGTCATCTCGTATACGGGAGATTGCCATCAAAGTAGGCAAGAACGTAGGCAGTCCATCCTGTTTGTCTTCTTGGCATTTCGGATTAGCGAGTCTTGTTACCAGGATGAATTCAAGACGAGTTCTGAGAATAAAGAGATCGTTAACTGGTTACTACGCCTGACAGATAACCCCTGAAACTGGAGATTTTGCCTGTTCTACCTGGATCTTTGGGCCGACAAACGCTTCGAATGGAACTATCGGCGCAGTTACAGGGCCTACAAGAGGCTGAATCTCAATCTACGCATCGGTCCCCTAAACGTCTGGACGTGATATATCAGAGGCGTTGACGGTACACCAGGCTATGAATCAAGTTCGGTCCATGGATTTCATACTCGATCAACTGTCGGATGGCAGAATATTTACGCTGCATAACGTCATCGATGACTTCAATCGTGATGCATTCGGGATTGAGGTGAACTTCTCGCTGCCATCAGAAAAGGTAATAAAGACGCTGAAACAGATCAACAGTTGTTGAGCAACGGAGCAGGTGATACGTTGCGACAATAGTTCTTATGACTTTAGTGCAGTGGCGCAAGGCTGAGCATATGAGTGTGAAATCAGGCTGTAATTTATTGAACCAAACAAGCCTCAGCAGAATGCATAATTAGAGCGTTTCAACAGGGCTGAGCAATATCCATGGATTTCGCAGGGCTGTTAGGGAGATTTAGATGGGTTCGGAACTTGGCAACCAAAGGGATGCGCCGATTCAGCGTTTAGAGCCTATACATAGCCGAAGGGGAGATCACGCCTGTACAGTGGTTGTCCATATCCACTTGAGGCGGTTACTTCTATCTCTCTCGCCAAAAAGAGTATTGTTGATTTTGCAGTAAGTTGTCAGCTTCCCAGGTAATAAAATGAGTGGTTGTAAATAAAAATTTGGAGAGGTTATTTTGGTTGATAAAAATTATTTTCTTCTTCAGGATATTCGTGGTCAAATTATTTTTCGCTAGAAAGAAGTGACTTTTTCTTACTAATTTTTGATCTCTTGAAATATCAATACTATTTAATCAAGCATAAGAGATCTAGTAATTTTCTGGCAGATGAGTCCCATGAAAAATTCCTGGATATTATGTCTGACGCTTTTATTGCATTATCTCTCGGAAATTCCATGCATTCAACTAATTTTCTGGCTAGACTTTTTGAGTCGGGCATATACCAATTGCCGGCGCCATCCCTGTAGTTGAAATATTTTTCATAAACCCCGACTGGAAGAGGGGTTAACTTAGAATCTATTTCTAAGAAAAGACCCTTAATATGATTAAGATATTCGGAATGTCCAGAGATATATGTGGTGATCACGGGTATCCCACAGGCAATAGCCTCAATTAATGGTAATCCCCAGCCCTCACCTTTGCTCGGAAAGACGAATGCATCACAGCTTCTGTAAACTGCGGCCATTGTCATATCGTCATAATGGCCATTTATTAATTTGATATTATTAAGATTTCGGCGAGCGATATCGGACTTGAATTCAGCAAGGGAATTTGGGTCTCCAAAGGAATCTGCTTTTAACCAAAGTTCAACATTGGCACCTTCTTTAAAGGCTTCGCAAAAAGATTCAATGAGTACGTCATAACCCTTTCTAGATTCATATTTTCCGATCATGAGAAATTTAAAGGCTGAACTATTCAATTCAGATACGGTGCCGCCGTACCTATGAAACACATTAGTGTCTACGCCCTCGGGTATAACGAACACCTTATCGCTTTGCACCCCGCAGTTAATCATTATTTGACGCCCCCAGTCTGACGCAGTGATAACATAATCGGAGTGGTTTAGCCCATAAGTCCAATCGTCCGGTAATTTATCAGTTTCAAATACTGTATATGATATTTTCAATCCGTTAAATTTTGATAGAATTTGATTGGATGGTCCTACTGATATCGCTATATTTATTACCTGTCCTGGGAATGATCTTGAAATTTCAATCGAGGCAGCAATTGATTCGATTGAACTTGTTTCTGTGAAGTTGTATTTTATTTGATCAGATTTTATTCTCTGCAAGGCGTTCCATAGCCCTCGGATATGTATGCCGTAGCCTGTATAGTTGCCTTCCATATTGCCGATGATATTTAATAGGGTCATAAAATTAAATTGTTTTTTTTGAATGATATTTTTCTAACTAAATTATGCCTATCAAAATCAAATTATTGAAATTAATGCGTTGACAATTTTTTAAATTCGGAATAATTAATAATATTCTTCTGACAATATCATGCCATATTAGTCCACCCTGCTTGATATTTGGCAAATATACAAGTCGCTCCGACGGAGTCGGCGTATTCTGAAACCAGTCTCCCTTTGCCCCCTACGGTTGGCGGCGTGACAAATCCAATAGTACTGTTATTTTGATATATGAAATCTGCATTCGACGGGCAATCATCAACAACCACTAAAGTGTCGCTGCGGAGTACTCTAGAGGCTGCCGTAAGTTCCTTGAGATGATGTATTGCTGAAGGTTGCCAATATTTCATATCGAGATCAAACGAGTCAAGGTATAAAAAATCTATTGTATCTTTAGTTGATTCCAATTGTTTTGAAAGCGTGGCTAGAAAACTAACACTGTCTTGTTGATAAATCTTTACTCGTTGACTGACCATGAGGCTACATTCTCTTACCGAATTCTCACTGATATCAACAGTCAAACATATAGAGGTGTTATCGCGATTGCTTATGTATTTATCGAATAACACTGTGCTTTGGCCATCTCCTGCCCAATTATCTTTTACCCTCGCGCATCCTGTCTCAACAATTCTGATTGTTCCGATTATTCCATCTAAGTGCTCAAAAATTTTTCTAAAAGTTTCTTCCCTTTTTCCAAGCCTTGGCGCTGCTTCTGTATCGAAATATGTCCAAAATTTATCTTTCATTTTTCCACCCTGAGGTTGATTGTGTTGAGTTTTTGCAATAATTTTAAATAAATAGATTATTTACATGTTTATTGCAAATTGAGCGCAAAAATTTCATTTTGATATTGGTTCAATATGTATTGTGGCCATACCAAATAAATATTTTTTATTGCCATTGCGGTTTCCCATGATTTGTTAGATATACATTCAAGTCTGATGGTGTTTGAGTGATCATCAAACAGATGTGATCGGAGACTTTATTCCACCGGAAAGTCATAAGTAAATCCAACCGGACGCAAGGACTGGCGTCCATCTGGCAGTTGTCTGTACTTTTATATATTTTTCACATGGCGGGTTCATTTGGTCTACTAGGTTTGAGTAAACGCTGTTAACAGTAAAAAATCCCCCGCAGTTTTCTATTACACCTAGCCAATCGAAAAAGTTCGAAGTCAAAGGACTGATGCGCACTACTCTCTTATTGGGTGCAAATTTTTCGCATCCCTCAGTGAAGTTATGACTGTAGACAGTCCCTTGTTCGTGGCATACAACATAGTCTTCGGTCGGTGAAAGCTTTAATTGTCGGAATAGTTCGGCCTCACGAAGAATATTGCGACGGATTTTGAGATTCCACTTTTGAGAGAAGGGGACTCCTGCCACAGCATACTTGTAGGCGTCGAACGAGACTGCTTCGGATAAATCGTTATGCCCAAAGTCGAAACCAGTCAGGAAGGAGTAGAGGGTGTGGACCTGCTCGCAGCCGAGGTGTGTCAGGATTCGTCGCGGCATATCTACAAAGTACTCCGCGGTATTAGGCCCAGTTACGGCCTTGTCAATGGGAAGGAACTGAATATTGGGCAGTGCATATGAGAATGCATCCACAAATTCTGAGTCAATTGGCCAGAACACTTCATGCCCTTGATTGACCCAATACATCGCAATGGGTGCTGCGATGATGATGTCTCCCATTCCTCTTGTCTGGATGATGCCGATGCGCATGATACCCTTGGCCGATATTTATGGTGTTTGGCGTTTTTGCAGCGACTAAGCACAAACCACGCCAGTCGGCTAACGAATTGACGACACAATTTGTACTCTCGGAATCAATAGGGATCAGGGGCAAAGCCGCACCGATTTTTATATGTCGAGACTTTGAAGGATAAACATCCGTCGCATGTTGGGAATTAATTTTATCTGCTGGGCGGCCCTGTATTGTTCTCAGTAAAGTTGACGCGCCAAGCCCCCTGGATTGTTGGCTCGACAGATATCTGCACACTCGCCCTTAAACCTCCAACACCGCCATCAACCCTTCCGCCTGCCTCTCCGCCTTCACCGGCCAGTTCTCGGCCTGCACGTTATAACGTAAGTACTCCCTTACATTTTCGCGCAGGAAGCTGTCCTTCGCGAAGGCCAGGGCCTTCTCGAAGTAGTCCTCATAGGAGGAGGCGATGCCCGTCGTCAGTCCCAGGTCATGGAAGAGGCTCAAGGCCACCCGCGAGGCAAAGCTCGACCCGGCCATCGTCACCGTGGGTGTCCCCGCCAGCAACGCATCGCCAGCCGTGGTGTGCCCGGTGTACGGGTAGGTGTCCAGGAAAATATCGGCCAGCCGGTACCGGGCCAGGTGATCCTCCACCGCCGGAACCCGCGTGGCAAAGTGAATCCTCGACGGGTCCACGCCGTGCTCCAGCGCCGACTTCGACACGTTCGCGTGCGCCGTCTCGTTCAGCTTCATCAGCCACAGCACGCTGTCCGGGACGGCCTTCAGGAGGTCCATCCACACCTTGAACATCGTCGGGTTGATCTTGTAGTCGTGGTTGAAGCTGCAGAACACGGTGCCCTCGTCCGGTAGCCCAAAGTCTGCCCGACGGGGGGTGACAGGGGAGGGCATGACCGAGGTGTCGCGCGGCAGGTAGCAGTGCGGCAGGTACAGCACCTTCTCCCGGTAGAACTGCTGGTACTCGGGGGGCACGGTCACCTGGTCCGCGATCAGGTAGTCGATGAACGGCAGTCCCGAGGTACCGGGGAAGCCCAGGTAGGTCATCTGCACGGGGGCCGGGCGGTGCGAGAGCACGTCCAGGCGTGAGCCCTCGGTGTGGCCGGAGAGGTCGATCGCGATGTCGATCTCCATGGCCCGCATGAGCTGGGCAATTTCCAGGCTGGGCTTGCCCTGCACGTCCAGGTAGTGGTCAAAGGCGCAGCGGTAGCGCTTCCACAGGTCGCTGCCGTCGGGCGCGCCGGTGGAGATGCCGGTGATCTCGAAGCGGCGCTTGTCCATGCGCTCGATCATGCCGATCAGCAGGTACCCCACGGGGTGGGTACGGAAGTCGCCGGAGATGAACGCCACGCGCTTCCTGCGGTGGCGGTAGGTCTCGCCGTTCCACAGGGTGTACATGGAGGGGCCGTGCTTGTCGGCGGCGTAGATCTCGATGCACTGCTGGGCCAGCGCGGCGTCATCGGTGAGCGACATGATGGTGTGCGGGCTGCACACGCGCCGGCCGGCGCGCACGCCTTCAAAAATGTGCTCGCGCGCGGATTCGAAGTCGGTCCAGTCGCAGTTGTGCAGGCGAGCGCTCATGAGGTTGCCCTCGATGTACGGGTACTCGGGGTCGACCGCGTAGGCATGCTTGAACGCGTTGGTGGCCCACTCGTACTGCTTGAACTGCGTGAGCAACAGGCCCTGGCCTTCGAGCGAGCGCACGTGGTGCGGGTTGACCTCGGTGGCCTTCACCAGGGCCATCAGCGCGTCGTGGTGGCGGTTCACGGCCTGGAGCAGGGCGGCCTTGTTGGTGTAGGCCTCCATGTACTGCGGGTCAGTCTCGATGGCCTTATCGTAGGCGGCGACCGAGGCCTCGGCCAGTCCCAGGTCCTGCAGGGCCTTGCCGACCGCAAAGTGACCAATGGCCATCTGGGGGGAGCCTGCCACGGCACGGTTGAAGCTCTCCAGGGCCTCGTGAGAGCGGCCAATGCTGGACAGTGACAGCCCCATGGAGTACAGGGCGGTGAAGTTGTCGGGCTCGTGGGAGAGCGCCTGTTGGAAGAGGGCGATGGCCTGCTCGTGCTGGCCCTGCACCTGCGCGCTCAGGCCCTGGCTGGCCAGGACGCCGGCCTGTCCGGCTTGCGCCGGCGCCGGATTGCCGGCGGCAGCCTGTTGCCGCCCCTGCAGCGCCAGCTGCACGGTTTGCAGGTGCTCACGTGCGTTGGTGAGTTCGGGCTCGAGGGCGAGGGCGGATTCTCCGGCCAGTTGCGCCTTCTCCAGCTCGCCCAGGTGGAACATCACGATGGACAGGGCCAGGTGCGCCAGGGCGAACTTGGGATGGACGGCCATCACCTGCTTGATGTGCTTCAAGGCCTGCAGGTAATTGCCGGCCCCGGATTCGATCGCGCCCAGCGAGTAGTGCGCGGCCGCGTTGCGCGGCTCGCGTTCGAGCACGCGCTGGAAGATGTCACGGGCGCTGTCGACGGCGCCTGCGGCCTGCAGGGCCACGCCCTGGTCAATCAGCTGCTGGGTCGTGAGTTGTTTCACCTTGGTATCCATTTTGCCTGGGTCCGTTGATGGGTTGCCCAGTTCTCTGCAAAAGTCGTGCCCTCTGCCAAGTGTTGATTTATCGGCATTCTAAGAGGCAAGCGCCCAGCGGGAAAGCTTGGCACACCGATTGCTTAACCCCCTGCACCCAGGCCGTCAAGGCGGCCACAGTCAACAAATCGACAACCTAGGAGTGACCATGTCGTTGTTACAAGAGCTGATGAACCAGGCCGCACGTGGCGAGTTGATCCAACCCGCTATTTTCAGCCGCTTCACCCCGAAAGACATCCGCGAGGCCATCCAGCAACTGGTGGCCACCGAGCAGCTGGAACTGGCCTACGCGCTGGGCGATGCTGGTATCAGCCTCTACCCCGGTACCGAGGACATGCTGGCCATCAATGGCCTGCTCTCCATCATCCGTCAGGAGTGGGCCCAGGCCGTTGAGCTCCTGACCGAACTCACCCAAGTGCAGGGCGACCAGACCCAGCCCTTCACCTACGTCATGCTGGTCCGCGCACTGCGTTGCAACCTCGAGCCGGCCCGTGCCCTCGAGGTCGTGAAGCAGGGCTTGCAGGCCTATCCCAATCAGGTTGAGCTGGTGGCCGAGAGCCTGGTGCTCAACGACTACGTCGACGCCATGCAGGCGCCGGAGCAGGCTCACTGAGCGGCAAGGCTTTGCCTGCAGCGGCAAGCGGCAACCGATTGCCTCGCCCTTAGGCCCTATCCCCCAGTAATGGAATACATCCCAAGGCATCAATCAACGCTGGCACGCTGTTTGCTCAGCAAGCTCAACTAAACGTTTGACCACGACGGTCAGGAGTTATCAAAATGGCAGTTATCAATACCAACGTCAAGGCACTGTTCTCGCAGGCTGCGCTTTCTACGACCCAGCGGGCCCAGACAGTCGCCATGCAGCAGCTGTCGACTGGCAAGCGGATCAACACCTCACGCGACGACGCGGCTGGCATGGCCATCGCGACCCGCATGACGCACCAGATCCGCAGCATGAACCAGGCGATCCGCAACGCCAACGACGCGCTGTCCATGATCCAGACCGCCGAGTCGGCCACGACCACCATCAACGACATGCTCACCCGCATGCGTGAGCTGGCGATCCAGGCCTCCAACGACACCAACTCGAACGATCAGCGCAGCTACCTGGACCTCGAGTTCCAGCAGCTGAAGAAGGAAATCGTGTCCGTCTCCCAGAAGGTGGAGTGGAACGGCTTCCCGTTGCTGAACGGCCAGGCCGGCACGCCCGTGGGCGAGATGCCCGTGCTGAAGGTCACGTCCGATGGTGAGTACAACCCCTCACTGAAGAACTCCGTGACCGAGGTGAAGAACTCCTCGGGCGTGGGAACGCTCAGCACCACCGGCACGGGCACGCTGGCCAAGAGCGGCAGCCTGAGTGTTCAGGTGCCTGATGTGGGGAGTGGATTGCCCAAGCAGGTCACCAGCGCCAAGCTGACGCTGGACGACGGCACGGTCATCGACCTGACGGCCAACGCCCAGATCCTGTCCGACGGTAAAACGATCCGATTCACCGACAGCGCCCTGACAGACGGCAAGGGCACGTTCGACATCGCCTCAAGCTCCAACTACGCGCAGTACGACACCGTGTCCACCAAGATCGGACGCGAGTTTGCGCAGCTGGACGCCATGCGCACCGGCGACCTGGTGATCAATGGCGAGGCAGTTCCCTCGGCGACCGGTGTGGACACCGTGTCCCCGACCGACGGCAGCAAACTCAACAACCTCAGCAGTGCCATTGCACGGGCTGCGGCCATCAACGAAATTTCTGGCCGCACCGGCGTCACCGCGGTGGTGCAAAAGAACGTCATGACCGGCGTGGCCATGGACCCGGGCCTGAACGGCGTCAAGACGGCGACCGGCACGGTCACCATCAATGGTTATGTCACCGGCGTGATCACCACGACCCAGAACAACGTCCGCGCCTCGCGTGAGGAGGCCGTCCGCCAGATCAACAAGATCTCCCACCTGACGGGTGTGGTAGCGGTTGACACGGGTGTGGATTCGCAGGGCATCACCCTCACGGCCGCTGACGGACGCAACATCGAGGTCGCCTTCAACACGGCCAACACCGCCTCCGACTTCTCGACCCTGACCGGGGTGAAGCAGGGTCTGAATGTGGGCTCCTACGCACTTGAGTCCAAGGTGGAGCAGAAGGTGCTCGTGTCCACGGCCGCCGCCGGCGACGTGAGCCGCAGCGGTCTTCGCATTGGCGACTACACCCAGAACATCTCGCGTGAGATCACCTCCGACCGCAGCTCGGCGGACTCGCCGGTGTCCAAGGTGTCTAAGGTAACAGTCAGCTCGGCTGGTACGTCGACCATGACGATCAACGGCATCAACCTCAGTGTGCCAAGCTCGGATGTCGAGTACAACACATTAACTTTCCTCAACACTGGTGGCCTCACCGACGGTCAGTCAGTCACGATCGGTGGGCTGACCTTGACGGCCAGTGGCGGTACGCTGAGTGCAAGTGCTATTGCGACTGCCTTCTCCAACCTGGCATCTGGAACGTCGTCTGTTGATGCTTCGACGACCAATCCCGTGGCCAATGGCGTTTGGTCTGGCACGCTGAGTGGGTACAGCACCGGGGCCGTAGTGGCTTCTGGTAATGACTCAACCGTCAAATTCACCAGCACCTCCACCAATACCAACGTTGCCTCCCTGGCGTTTAGTACTTCGGGTGTAGGTGCCGTTACGGCCAACATAGTTACCAATCCGGCTCCAGTTGACGGCGCTTCAGGCACCGGCACCGTTGCCGGTACTGCCCTGGCCCTGGCCAATGCCATCAATGCCAACGCCACCCTGTCCTCCAAGCTGGTGGCCAAGACCACCAACGTGGCGGGCGAGGTGCTCATCACGGCCAAGGACCCCGGCATCGAGTTCACGATTGCCCCCACCACCAGCAACCTGACCGCCACCACCGTGGTCGAGAGCACGGTGGGCAACAACCGCTCCCTGCACCAGGGCGACCTGGTGATCAATGGCGTCGCCATCCCGGGTGGGGTGGACACCACCGACATCCTGACCAACGAGGCGGCTCGCAGCAGCGACGGCAGTGGCAGCGCGATTGCCATCGCGGCGGCCATCAACACCAAGTCGGGTGAGACCGGTGTCAAGGCCGTCGCCAACGGTGCTGCCATGAGTGCCACCAGTGCGGTCGAGAGCAATCTCCCCCAGTCGGGCTACTACTCCATCTACGTGAACGGCACCCAGGTGGTGGTCCAGCTGAACCCGGACGATTCGCCCGATGTCCGCATGAACCGCATCATTGCCGAGCTGAAAAAGCACGAAGGTCAGACCGGCGTCGAGGGCTCCATCAACAAGGCCGGTGGCCTGGACCTGAAAACCGTGGACGGCCGCAACCTGTCGGTCTGGTTCGACCCTACGCAGCAAGCCACCGATGGCTCGGTGCAATACATGCGCGCCTCCATGTTCGGTCTCGCAACCGGCACGCCGTCCAATGCGCCGCAGACAACCCGCCTCACGCTGGGTGGGAATGTGACGGCCGGCAACGTCTCCATCAAGATCAACAACACGACCATCAATGCCAAACTGGCAGCGAATAGCACCTCCACCACCGTGGCCAGTGCCCTGAATGACGCCATCCAGACGGCGATCAAGTCGGGCAACTCCAACCTGCTCGGGTTGCAGGCCTCTGTTGTGACTCCCAACACCGGCAACAGCTACATCCAGTTCACCAACTACAACGCGTCGCCCAGCCTGACCAACCCTGCACCGCAGAGCTCCTTCGAGGTCAAGGTGCTGACTACGCCTGACAGCCAATTCGTCGCCACCACGGCCTCGCAGGCGACCAGGCCGGCCGACTGGGACACCACCGCCAACGCGGTGTTCGTGAACCCTGTGGCCAGCGATGTGATGGCCATCGAAAATGCCGACACCTTGGCGGCCAGTGGCATCCGTGTCAACGCCAAGACCCTCTACGGCACGGTGACCCTGACCTCCGACAAGCCCTACACGCTGGCCCCCGGCGCGAGTGGGTTGGGCTCGGATTCCAGCTTCACGGCGCTGGGCTTCGTCGCGGGCACCTTTGGTGGTGCTTCCGATGTCGCCATGTCCCCCCCGCGCGTCGGCCGCATGACCTTCCAGGTGGGCCCCAGCGCTGGCAACGACATCAGCTTCGATCTCGCCGACTTTGGCAAGAATGGCCCCATCACCCAGCTCATCACCTGGGACGTGGACCTGCCCAACCTCAACCCGGGCGAGTCGATCCCGACACCCGGCCAGGACAACCCGATCTTCAATGGCCAGAAGCTCACCCGCAGCTTCATCGGCTCCAAGGACGGCGCCCTGGAAGTGCTGGGCAAGCTTGACGCGACCATGGACAAGGTGAACGCCCAGCGCGCCACCATGGGCTCGATCATGAACCGTCTGGACCAGGTGGTGACCAACCTGACCAACGTGTCCATGAACATGTCGGCTTCACGCAGCCAGATCGAGGACGCGGACTACGCCGCGGCCAGTACCGAACTGGCCAAGACGCAGATCATGCAGCAGGCGGCCACGGCAGTGCTGGCGCAAGCCAACACCAGCCAGCAGTCGGTGCTGAAGTTGCTCGGCGGCTAAGAGGGCGCTATCCTCGGGTTCTGACCTGCCATGACGACACGCAAGACATCGCCACCGGCTGACGAGCCCGAGGGAAAACTTCCCTCGATGGATAAGGGCCCCAATTGTTGGGATTGCCGCTTCCTGGGCATCACCTGGAATCCCAGGATGCCTTACAGCTGCAAGCTCATGGGGTTTCGCAGTCGCATGATCCCCTCCCTGGAGGTGTTGCGTGCCGACGGAATGTTCTGCATGGGCTTCATGCCCAAGGTCATTCCGATTGCTCCCGTGCCGGCCACCCCGGTCACACAAACGCCCGTGGTCATCCCGCGGCGCAAGAAGTTGACACGCTTCCTCTGGGAGGCCTGAGAATAGGTTGTCGAGTTTTCGACGAACTTCACTAAAGTGTTCATATTCTCTGAATTTCGGTCAAAAAACTAATACTTAAAAAATAAAAATGGCATTGGCATAAAGATTGCTTTTAACCCGTACCTGTTTATTGGGTTGAATTGCAATGGCTTCTACCGTCAATGTTATGCGTGCCATCTGGCTGGATCCGTTCAGTCCTCTCGACGAGAGCGACAAGGCGCAGTTGCGTCTGGCGGGCATCGATGCGTTCTGTGTCAACACGCTGGGTGAATTGAATCTCGCGCTGTCGCGTGCTCACGTGGTCGTGGTTCGTCTGGCTCAAAGCGCCGAGTTGATGCACGAGGTGCAGACCCTGATCACCCAGCTCGGCTCACTGGTTCCCGTGGTGTGCCGTGTCGACCGTGATGACATGGATGTGGTGGTGGACGCCATGCGCAGTGGTGCCTTGCATGTGGTGCCCTGCGATGAGTGGAATGTGTCGTCCTGGCAGCAAGTGGTGGGCATGCTGCGTACCGTTGCGCCCTCCAGCAAAAACAAGAGTTATGTGTTTGTGGACCCGGTGAGTCAGCATTTGCTGGCCCTGGCCCAGCGCGTGGCGCAAGCCAACGTGAGCACCTTGCTGGTGGGCCCCACGGGCGCTGGCAAGGAAGTCATTGCACGCGTGCTGCACGAATCGTCAGGCCGCGCCAAAGGCCCCTTCATTGCGATGAACTGCGCGGCCATGCCCGAGCACCTGATCGAGGACATGTTGTTTGGTCACGAGAAGGGTGCGTTCACGGGTGCCGTCAAGGATTACAAGGGCATTTTTGAACAAGCTCAGGGCGGGACGGTGTTCCTGGATGAAATTGGCGAGATGCCGATGCACCTGCAAGCCAAGTTGCTGCGCGTGTTGCAAGAGCGCAAGATCACCCGCCTGGGTGGCGAAACCGCCGTGTCTGTGGATATCCGCGTGGTGGCTGCCACCAACAAGGATTTGCGCCAGGCCATTGATGAACGCGAATTCCGCGAGGATCTCTATTTCCGCATCAGCACCTTCCGCCTGCGCATCCAACCGCTGCGCGAGCGCCCGCTCGACATCATGCCCCTGGTGATGCAATCGCTGGCCCGTCATAACGACAGCGGCGTGCCCTACAGCGTGACGGCTGAAGCACAACAGTTGCTGCAGGCCTATCCCTGGCCCGGCAATGTGCGTGAACTGGAAAACGTGGTGCAACGCGCCGTGGTGCTCTGTACCGGCCAGACCATCACGCCTGCCCACTTGTTGTTTGACGAGATGAGCTCGCTGGTGCGCCACGAACAGACGCTGGCACCCGTGACCCCGATGGTCCGCGAGGAACAAAGCGCCGTCCAACCCGTGCAACCCTTCCAAGGCGATGCCGCACCGGTGTGGGAACCCCACCAGCCGGTGATGGAGCGCGAAGTCTCCGCAACCGAGCCGCCCGCTGCGTTCAGCGTGACTGCAGCACTCCCCCAGACCCCCGACATCGATGCCGCCCCGGTCAATCTGCAGGACGTCATCAAGTCCAGCGAGCACGCGGTCATCATGACCGCCATCCAGAACACCGACAGCCGCGAGGAAGCGGCCCGTCTGCTGGGCATCAGCCCTCGAACCTTGCGTTACAAGCTGGCACAGCTGCGTGAGCGCGGCCTGATGCTCAACGCTGCCTGAACGGGAGATCACCATGATCGACAAGACCTCTGCCGCCAACATCCAGTCCATGCTGGAAACCATCCGGGCCTATCAGGCCCAGGCCAGTGGACAGTCGCAAGGCATTGAAGCCCCGGCCACGAATCGCACCGAAGTGCCCAACTTCACCGACTCGGTGAAGAATGTGCTGAGCAAGGTCAACGAGGTGCAAGTCAAGTCGAGCGAACTGCAGGAAGCCTATCAGCGGGGTGAAGACATCCCGCTCACCGACGTGGTGCTGGGCATGCAGAAATCCTCCCTCGCCTTTGAGGCCACCTTGCAGGTGCGCAACAAGGTGTTGAAGGCGTATGAAGAAATTTTGAACATGCCGGTGTAACGGAGTCTGAACCATGGCAACCGCAATCGCAAATCCTTCCATGACAGCCGGTGGCGCTGACAAAGCGCCTGGCGGCGTAGTCAGTACCGGCAGTTCGTCCACGGCCGTCAAGGCCTCCGATCTGGTCAAATCCCCGAGCAGCCTGCTGTTGAGTGACCCGATGGGCTTTGTGCGTGATCTGGTGCGTCAGCCCACGGTCAAAAAAATGCTGCCCATCATCATCATTCTCATGGTGGTGGCGGCGTTCGCGCTGGCTTCCCTCTCGATGAAGACGCCCAGCTACCGGCCGTTGTCCATGATGCTGTCCGACCCGGACAAGCAGGTGGCCCTGGAGGCCCTGCGCAGTGCAGATTTCAAGCCTGAAATTGATTCGGTCACGGGCCAGATCACCGTGCCCTCCAACAAATACCACGAGGCCCGCATGCTGGTGTCGTCCAAGGGCCTGCCGCGAACCGAGGCACAGGGAATGGATGGGCTGAAGGACATGCCCGCCATGACCACCAGCCAGTTCATGGAGCAGGTCCGTTACAACAACGCGATGGAGCAGGAGCTCGCGCGCAGCATCACGCAAATTGCCGGCATCAAAAGCGCCCGTGTCCACCTGGCGGCCCCCAAGCAAAGCGTGTTTGTGCGCGACCGTGTCCCCACCAAGGCGTCGGTGGTGATCACCCGTGCGCCGGGCCGTGCCATTTCCGCCGCCAACATCACGGCGATCGTGCAACTGGTGTCTGCGAGTGTGCCTTACCTGGCCCCCGAGAATGTTTCGGTCGTGGACAACTTTGGCACGTTGATGAACGACATGCTGGGTGAGCAGCCGCTGGGCATGACCTCGGCCCAACTGCAGCAAAAGCAGCAGATGGAAGACCTGTACCGCACGCGTCTGATCCAATTGCTGGCGCCGATCGTCGGCGAGGCGAACGTGAGTGCGCAGGTGAGCATGTCGCTGGACTTCAACCAGCAGGAAATCACCACCGAAGACTTTGATGCCCGCGACAAGGGCCCCAAGACCCGTTCCGAACTGTTTGTCGAAGACCGCAACACCTTCAAGGATGCCATTGGCATTCCTGGCTCGCTGTCCAACACGCCGCCCACACCGGCCAACCCGGCAGCCACGCCGGCCACCGGGGCTGATCCGACCAAGGGCTTGTCCGAGAAGGGCGTTCAGGTGTCTGCCCGCAGCACCAAGAACTTCGAACTCGACCGCTCCGTGCGCCACACCAAGTCGGCCATGGGCACGATCCAGAAAATTGGCGTGGGTGTGCTGATCAACGAGCGTCCCATTCCGCCTGGCACCAAGATGGAAAAACCCGCCGATGGCGGCCCGGTCCCGACGACCATTCCCTACACCCAGGAAGAGCTGGACCGCCTGAACCAACTGGTGCGCGGCGCCGTGGGGTTCAGCGAAGACCGCGGCGACGTGGTCACCGTGGTGGCCACCCGCTTTGAGCCCCAGATCGATCCGGATGCCATTCCCTGGTACAAGGATGAAACCCTGTCTTCCATTGCCAACAGTGGTGTGGTGGCCTTGCTGTTCCTGATGTTCCTGTTGATGGTGGTGCGTCCCATGATTCACAAGATGGTTCGCCCTGAGGTGGATCCGGCCGCCATTGCTGCCGCCGCTGCCGACGCCGCAGCCCGGGAAGCCGCCGCTGCCGAACGCATCAAGACCGAGCGCATTGCACAGGCCGTGGCCGAGGCCGCTGCCAAGATGGCTGGCGAAAAAGCGGCAGCAGAGGCCGCCGCTGCGAAAGCGGTCGAGGAAGCGGCTGCCGCAGAGCAAGCCGAGGCCCATGCCGTTGCCGCTGGCGGAGAAGGTGCCGAGGCGGAAGAAGAAATTGAAATCCAGGAAGGCGAAACCCTGGAAGAGATCAAGGCCCGCATGTCCAGCCTCAAGCCCAAGAAGCCCACCATCTCGGCTGACATGCTGGACACCGCCAACACCTACGACGACAAGGTGGCCCTGATCCGCATGATCGTCTCGGAGGAGGCCGCCCGTGCCCGGGTTGCTGGTGTGCTGAAAAACATGATTCAATTGTCGTGATGAGCGCGCACTTAAGGATTCACCATGGCTGATACCAACCTCATGCAAATGCCCGATGGACAGAACTGGAGCCCCGAGCTCCAGGCCGAGATGGCGGCAATGACCACGACCCAACGCGCAGCCGTGCTGATGCTGCTCCTGGGTGAAGAGCAAGCCGCCGACATCATCAAGTTTTTAAGCCCCAAGGAAGTGCAGGCGCTGGGCGCCGCCATGGTGGCAGCCGCAGATCTGTCGCAGGAAGCCGTGAACGTGGTGCTTGACCAGTTTGTCGATTTGCTCAAAAAGCAGACCTCGCTCAGCCTGGGCAACTCTGACTACGTGGAAAAAGTCCTGCGCCGTGCCCTGGGTGACGACAAGGCTGCCTCGGTGCTGGGTCGCATCATGCCTGGTCAGGGCACCAAAGGACTCGAAATTCTGAGCTGGATGGATGCCCGCTCCATTGCCGAGATGATCCGTGGTGAGCACCCGCAGGTGGTGGCCATCATCCTGTCGCTGCTGGAGTCGCAGGTGGCCGCGGACGTGCTGCTGTATTTGCCTTCAGACACGCGCCCGGAAGTCATGCAGCGCGTGGCCAGTCTGGACACGGTGCAGCCGTCGGCCATGGCCGAACTGGAAGCCATCATGCGCATGCAGTTTTCCAAGAGCTCATCGGCCAAGTCGTCGAGCTTTGGTGGCATTCAGGCAGCAGCCAAGATCATGAACTCGACCAAGACCGAGCTGGAAAACTCCATCATGACCGGCCTGAATGAAATCGATCCGGACCTGATGCAAAAGATCCAGGACAACATGTTCACCTTTGAGAACCTGGTGTCCGTGGACAACAAGGGCATTCAGGTGCTCATGCGCAACGTCGAACCCGACATGCTCATGGTGGCGCTCAAAGGTGCCAGCGAAGAAGTCATGGCCCGCTTCATGGACAACATGTCCGAGCGTGCCCGGGGCATGTTCCGCGACGACATGGAAGCCAAGGGCCCCGTGCGCCTGGCCGACGTCGAGGAAACCCAGAAGAAAATCATGCGCATGGCTCGCAAGCTCTCCGACTCCGGTGAGCTGATGCTGGGAGGCGCGGATTTTGTTTAATCCTGCTCCACAGCGCGCCGCCCCGCAAGCGTGGGCGCCCGATACCGTGCTCCAACCCGTGCGTCCAGGCGAGGCCGGGTTTGCCAACACGGATTGGGATCAGGTGCCCCGACTGGATTACCGGACGGAACAGTTCCGGCAACTGGCGGTACCTGATCCGGCGCGCGTGCTGGACGACTCCAGTGATTTTGAACCCTGGCAGCCCAGGCAGCTGGGACACGCTTCCACAAACACCGACGGACCCACGACGAAGTCTTCGTCGGTCAAGGCGGGCAGCCGTGGAACCGGGACAGGCGAGGATCACCTGCCGGGGCAGGGCGCCGATGCTGCGCCGGGTCCCGCGGAAGATGCCTCAATCGGGTATCGCCATTCCGCAGCTGCAGAGACCCATGATTTGCCGGGGATCCAGGCAGGTTCGGAGGCGACGGATGCCAATGATGCTGTCCATTCCGCAGATTCCGCTGCCGAGTTGAGCGCGGACGCTGCATCGGATGAAGAGGCCGGGGCTGACAGCGCAGAGGTTTCGTCACACGCCGGTCAGAACTCGGATGACACAGACAAACAGGATGCCGCTGCCACGGACCAGACCGATTCTGCAGACGCAACCCCTGACGGCGCTGAGTCCACCCTGGATTCCGCAGCGGTGCAAGCCGCTTGTGACGCAGCCAGGCAAGAAGGCCTGGAGCAGGGGCGTGAAGAAGGTCTGACCCAAGGCCGCGAGCAAGCCCTGGAAGAGGCCCGCCAGGACCACGAAGCGGCGCTGGAGAAGGCGGCCGCTGACAAGGCGCAGGCCTTGCAACAACTGCGTGAAGAGCTGGAGGGCGAGATCGAGCCCCTGAAGCGTCAATTGAACAAGGCGGCTGAGCAAGTCCAGTCCCTGGTGGGACAACCTCACAAGCTGTATGAGCACATCAAGCGCCTGAGCCTGCACCTGGCCGAACAGCTGGTGCTGGGTGAACTCAACATGTCGTCTGCAGCCATCGAACGGCTGATCCAGCGTTGTCTGGATGAACTGAATTTACACGGCAATTCTGTGGTGACGGTGGAACTCAATCCGCAGGACAAGGCCCGCTTGCAGGAGCGCGCTGGCGAGATGTCGCATGCACTGTCGGTGCAGGCGGTCCCCTCGTTGCAACCGGGTAGCGTGCGGGTGATCATCAACGATACGTTGGTGGAAGACCTGGTCGGTAACCGGCTGGAGGCGCTGGCGCGCAGCCTGCTGGTGCAACCCGAGGCCTGGCGCGAGCAATCGCCCTTTTTCCGGCAGCCTCTGGCACAGCGGGAATCCGAGGTGCAGGATGCAGCGGCACGGGTGGTGGCCCCACGCGAATCCGCAACAGCGGCGGCTGCCCAACATCGTGAGGATGCTCACGCAGCTGAGCCGGCCAGCGACGACACCAGCGACCACGCCAGTGATCACACGAGCGATGGATCGAGTGAGGCATCGAGCCTCCATCCCAGCGACGCCACCACACCCCTGAATCCCCAGGAGGACCCACATGATTGACTGGGTCAACATTGTCTTGCGAACCCTGATGTGCCTGGCTTTCCTGGTGCTGGTGCTGCGTCCGATGATGCTGGCACTGGTGCGTCGCGAGCCTGACCATGAAGCCCTGGAGGAGCTGGCCAACTCGGCCGTCAACTCCGCCTTCAAGGCCTGGCGACAAAATGCCGACACACCGGCTTATTACAACAACCCTGAACTGGCGTTGCTGGCCCTCAGCCATCCCGACGTGCTCACGGTTGCCGAGAAACCCGCGCCGCAAGAGGCGCCGCCGGTCGAACCGGTCGATACAGCCACGGCTGTGAGTCCCGACAAAACGCCAGTTGCCCAGGCCGCTGATACTGGCGCGCCCGCTGGCGAGTCCGCGACAACACCCGTTGAAGGCGGGTCGGCAGGCGCGGGCGAGGCCCCCACATCCGCCGAAGCCTCAGTGCCGGTCGAGGAAGATGTCGATCCGGATGAGCAATTGCAACAGATGCGTGACCGCATCAAGAAAGAGCAGAAGAAAGCCAAGCCCACCATTCCGGCGGAATTGTTGAACAACGCCAACAGCTACGAAGACAAGCTGATGGTGGTGCGCATGATCGTGGACCAGGAGCGTGACCGTGTCGCGGTGACCCTCAAGCGCATGATCCAGGTGGAGTGAACATGCTAGATTTTGGACAAGAAGTCGAACAACGCCTGCCGCATTTGCGGGTGCCGCCGCCTGAGCGAACCGGCACACTGGTGCGCCTGGTGGGCCTCACGCTTGAAACGCGCGGCATCATGGCGCCGGTGGGTGCCTGCTGCGAGGTGGTGGGTCAGCACGGCCACCGCATTGAAGCCGAAGTCGTGGGCTTCAACGACAAGACCCTGTTCCTGATGCCTTTCACCGATCCGGTGGGGGTGGGTCCGGGCGATATGGTGCGCATTCTGCATCGATCCTCCCAAGTGTCCCTGGGTCCCGCCTTGCTGGGGCGTGTGATCGATGGACGAGGCCAACCCCTCGATGGCAAGCCCGCGCCCGTTTGCGAGGAGACCCTTGCGTTGATGGGCAAGCCGCTCAACCCCATGGAGCGCGGTCCGATCGAACACGTGCTGGACGTGGGCGTCAAGGCCATCAATGGTGTGCTGACGGTGGGGCAGGGACAGCGCATTGGCCTGGTGGCCGGGTCTGGCGTGGGCAAGAGTGTGTTGCTCGGTATGCTGACGCGTTTCACCAAGGCGGACATCGTCGTGATTGGATTGATTGGTGAGCGGGGACGTGAGGTGCAGGCCTTCATCAGCGAATCACTGGGTGAGGAAGGATTGGCCAAATCCGTTGTGATTGCCGCGCCAGCCAACGTGTCGCCCGTGATGCGCCTCAAAGCCACGCACATGACCCATGTGATTGCCGAATACTTCCGCGACCAGGGCATGAATGTGCTCATGCTCTGTGATAGCTTGACCCGCGTGGCGCACGCCCAGCGCGAAATTGGACTGGCCATTGGGGAGCCCCCCACCGCCAAAGGGTATCCCCCGTCGGTGTTTGCGCTGTTGCCCAACCTGATTGAGCGCGGCGGCGTCGGACGCCACGGCCATGGATCCATCACGGCCATCTACACCGTGTTGGCCGAGGGCGACGATGCCAACGACCCGATCGTGGACATCGCCCGGGCCTCACTGGATGGCCAGGTCATGCTGTCGCGAAAGCTGGCGGATGCGGCACATTACCCGGCCATCGATTTGACCGGATCGATTTCCCGGCTGATGCAATCGTTGCTGGGGCCGGATGACCTCAAAATGTCCAACCGCCTGCGCCGGATGTGGACGCTTTACCAGCAAAACCTGGATTTGATTCAGGTGGGTGCCTATGAACGCGGTTCCAACCCCGAACTGGATGAGGCGATTGCCCTGCATGACCGCATTGTGAATTTCTTGCGTCAGGACATGGACAAGGGCCAAGACTACGACGCCACCCGACACGAGCTACGCCAATTGATGGCGCATTGAATCCGGACCTGAACCATTCCCATGAAGCCCCGTACCACCTGGCCGCTGCTGGTCAAAAAAGCCGAAGACACCTTGAGCAAGCGACGCAAGGAGCACCAGGCCGCCACCGAGACGGTGCAAAAGCTGGAGTCCAGCCGCCAGCGCTTGCTGGACATGTTCGAGGCCTACAAGGCCAAACTCTCGCAGCGCCAGCAGCAACCCCTGACCATTGCCGACACCACCAACTTCCGTGAATTCATGTCGCAGTTGCTGCGCCTGGTCGAGCGGGTGGAAGATGACCTGAAAATCGCCCGTGCTGCTCAGCAACATGCCAAGCAACGCCTGACCGAAGCCGAGATGGACCTCTTCAAGATGGAGGCCATGGTCGAGAAGGATGAAAAGGCGGTGGCCCTCTACCACAAGAAGCAGGAGCAGCGGCAGATGGATGCCCTGGGCATCACGCTGCACAACCTCAAGAACGAATCCAGCCCAGCTCCAGCCAGTGACAGTACCGTGGCTTGAAAGCCCACGGAATCCAGTGCACCGGAGTGCCTGCAGGCATCACCACGCCGGTGCAATGATCCTGCCAGATGCCTTCGGCATCGACGCGTTGCAGCAGACGCTGCCCCAGCGCTTCCAGCGGCACGACTTGCCGGTCGACACGGTACTGCGGCATTCCATCGGTCACGTCGCCATGTTCCGCGGATTGGCACAAGTCACCCAACTCAGGGGGCAGGTCGCTGCTGGTGGGGCCGGAATACAGGTCATGCACGCTGCCCCAGGACCGTCCCTGTAGCCATCGCTGGATCTGGCCGAGTTGCCGCTCCAGCGCTGCTTCATCATCCAGCCGGTACCGTAACTGCCCCAGCACGTTGTCAAACCACACGAAGGATTCGGGAAACTGCTTGAGCAAGGCCGGCAAGCCGGCAATCCCGTCCTGTCGGTGAAACTGCCAGACGCAACCGGCTTGCCGGAGTGCTCGCCCGTGGCGTCGACCAAACAACCAGGGGGCAAGGGGGTCAATGTCGATGACATCAATGCGCTTGAAACAGGTGAGCCAGGCGGTGGACATCATCCACCCGGCACTGCCCCCAATCAGCAACAACTGGCGCTGGGCGGGCTGGACCCGGGCCAGGCAACGGTCGATCTGCTGCTGGGTGCCCTGCCAGCGCGTTTGCGAGCTGGCCGCATGCAGGTGCCAGTTCAATCCGCCGGTGCCGCCGGCACGCCAGGCATCCTGCAGCCAGGCGTTCAGGCGCAGCAATGGGTTGCGCTCAGGCGCCACAGACTGTCCACGCCATTTTGGCCAAGACCGAATCGGACGGAATGGGTTGCCACTCCTGAATCACGCCTTCGCTGGAGAGCACATCGCCCGAACCCCGGGTGCCGCTGTAAAAGGCCAGCGACAGGGTTTTGACCTGATGGGACTTGCACTGAATGTGCTGCAGCGAACGGGTGGAGCGGTAGGTCTTCCCATGGCTGTTGTGTTGGGGCTGTCGATAGTCCAACATGGTCCAGACTTTGCGTGTCTCGCCCTCACGGGCGATGGAGTCCCGGTCGATGTAGAACGTGCCCTGATCAAACAGGCCCACGGAGGCCCAGTCGGCGGCCAGGGCGGGCGGGGAGGCCAGGCCCAGCAGGGCCCAGGCCAGCCCAAGGGCAGTCAAGCGCATGGTCGATAATTTCATGGAGTCAGGCTCTGGACGTGTAAGTGCAATACCCGCATTGTCCACAAGATTGGACGCAACTGGTCGCGAGGTAACAGATGACAGCAATAGATTGGCCCCGGTTCTTGCTCAGTTCGGTATTCGTGCTGGGATTGATGGCTGCCCTGTTATGGTGGCTCAAGCGGCGTCAGACCCCGTGGGCCCTGCAAGGTCAGGGCCGGCGCATCCGCTTGCTGGAAACCCAGCCGCTGGGTCTTAAGCATAAAATGATGCTTGTGCAAGTGGATCAACAGATGGTGCTGGTGGCGATCAACGCCAACGACATCCGAACCCTACACTCCTGGCCTTGCTCTGCCGACGGCCCGGATGGGCTAGCCACCCCCGCGGTGGACACGCCCAAAGCCTCTTTTACCGATTTTTTCACCGGAGTGCGTTCATGACGCGTCATCTGCGCTGGCTGGGCCTGGCCCTGGCCCTGGTGTGGCTGCTTGTGCCCGAGATGTCCTGGGCCCAGGGCTTGCCCATGGTCAATGTCTCGAATGGCAAGGGCGGCCAGCAGTACAGCCTGACCCTGCAGCTGCTGGCGTTGATGACAACGCTCACCCTGCTGCCTTCGCTGCTGCTGATGATGACTTCGTTTGTCCGCATCATCATCGTGCTGTCGTTGTTGCGTCAGGCGCTGGGCACGGCGCAGACGCCCCCCAACACGGTGCTGGTGGGGTTGGCGCTCTTTCTCACCCTGTTCATCATGTCTCCGGTGTTTGATGACATCTACCGCAACGCGGTAGCACCCTACATGAACGGAACCCTGGCGTTTGAAAAAGCCGTGGCCCAGGCCGAAGGCCCCATCCGCTCGTTCATGTTGAACCAGACGCGGGAAGATGACATTGCCATGTTCATGCAGATTGCGCAGAAAAAAGACGTGGCCAGCGCGGACGATGTGCCCTTCACCACGCTCATGCCGGCGTTCCTGACCTCTGAACTCAAGAGCGCATTCACCATCGGTTTCATGATTTACATCCCGTTCGTGGTGATCGACATGATTGTGGCCAGCGTGCTGATGTCCATGGGCATGATGATGCTCTCGCCCATGATCATCTCCATGCCGTTCAAGCTGATGTTGTTTGTGCTGGTGGATGGCTGGACACTCCTCATGGGGTCGCTGGCTTCAAGTTTCATCTTCAAGTGAGGTTCTGATGGATACAGCCATGGTGGTGGATTTGGGGCGGCAGGCCTTGTGGATCACGATGCTGGTCTCGGCCCCCTTGCTGGTGGTGGGGTTGGCCGTGGGTTTGCTGATTGGTATCTTCCAGGCTGCCACCTCCATCAACGAACAGACCCTGAGCTTCATCCCGAAGTTCATTGCCCTGGGTTTGACCTTGTCAGCGGCCGGGGGCTGGATGATCAACACCATGGTGGACTACACCCGCGTGTTGTTTGGACGCATTCCCACCCTGTTTGGCTGAGTCATGCTGAACCTGTCCCTGGCTTCGTTGCTGGATCAGTTCTATTCGCTGATCTGGCCGTTGCTGCGGGTGACCGCGTTCATGGTGTTTTCCTCGCTGTTTTCGATACGGGCCATCAATCTGCGCATTCGTATCGTGATCGCTTTGGTGCTGACCGTGTTCATCGCCATGCAGATCGACATCCCGCGCATCGACCCCATCACGGTCAAGGGCCTGGAGGTGGTGTTCCAGCAGATTTTCATCGGGTTCACCATGGGCATGATCATGCAGATTGCCACGGCCTCCACCGTGATTGCGGGTCAACTGGTGTCGGGTTCGATGGGACTGACCATGGCCAACATGATTGACCCCACCCTGGGCAACGTGCCAGTGATTGCCGGCCTGTTCACCATTTTGTCCACCCTGATTTTCATGACCACCGGCGGGCATCTGATTGTGTTTGGCATATTGCTGGAGTCGTTTCGCCAGTTCCCCATCGGGGCGTCGTTCTGGTCGCAGGAACTGATGGGCAAGATGATCAACTGGAGCGCGTTGATGTACCTGGCCGGTTTGCTGATTGCATTGCCGGTGGTGATCACCTTGCTGTTTGTGAACATCGGCCTGGGGTTTGTGTCCCGCTCGGCGCCCAGCCTGAACATCTTTTCCGTGGGTTTCCCTGCCATGGTGTTGTCGGGATTTGCCGTGTTGTGGCTGGCGATTCCCTCCATTGTGGAGCGCATCAACTGGACCTGGGTGCGCAGCTTCGATCAACTGCGCAGCATGATGCTGAACTGACATGGCAGAAGACGGATCAGCAGAACGGTCAGAAGAACCCACAGGCAGGCGACTGTCCAAGGCGCGTGAGGACGGTCAGGTGGCGCGCTCCGTCGACCTGACCACTGCCGCCATGCTGCTGACGGCTACCTTGTTTTTCTCCGTGCTGGGTGAATGGTTCTTCCATCAGATGGGGAAGCTGTTTGTCAACCAGTTCCAGTTTGACCGGAAGATCGTCGACAAGGCCGAACTCCTGCCCGCCTTGTTCGGCCAGTCCGTCCTGGACGGGATGTTGCTGGCTTTCCCGATCATGGTGACGCTGATGGTGATCGCTTTGCTGGCAGGCGGGCTGCCAGGGGGCTTCATTTTTTCCCCGCACCTGATACTGCCCAAATTCAGCAAACTCAATCCCATGAGTGGTCTGGCGCGCATGTTCGGAACCCGCGCTCTGATTGAATTGGCCAAGTCCGTGGGCAAATTCCTGTTGATCGGTGTGATCATGCTGTTCACCGTGATGCACAACCTGGACACTTTGCTGGTCATCAACCGACTCACCGTGGAAGAGGCGACCCGGCAGGCGGGCAACATGATTCTGGACGCCTGTTTCTGGATGAGCCTGGGGTTGGTGCTGATCGCGGTCATTGATGTCCCCATTCAACGCCATCAGGTGCACCAACGCCTGAAGATGACCAAACAGGAAGTGCGCGACGAGATGAAGGACTCGGAAGGTCGTCCCGAGGTGAAAGCGCAGATTCGCCGCCGCCAGCGCGAGATGGCCACCCAGAAGATGATGGGGCAGGTCAAGGATGCGGACGTGGTGATCACCAACCCGCAACACTTCGCGGTGGCACTGGCCTATGACCCGACCTCGGACGGCGCGCCCACCCTGATCGCCAAGGGGACGGATGAGGTGGCGCGCCGCATCCGTGAAATTGCCCGCGAAGAGGGGGTGCAGTTGTTCGAGTCGCCGCAACTCGCGCGTGCCTTGTTTTTCACCACCAAGCTCGACGAGACCATCCCGGAAGCGCTCTACCACGCGGTGGCGCAAGTCATCGCCTACGTGTTCAGCCTCAATGATGCCTTTGCGGGCCGGCAGCGGTATGAAAAACCCAAGCCTGATATCCCGGAGAATATGCGTTTCGATGAGAACGGGTTCCTGCCATGACCAACTTCTACCAAAGCCCGAGTGACAAGGCCCGCTTTGACGTCCTGCTGAAAGTGCTCAGTGAGGAGGCCCCGAACCTCGCCATCATCGGCGATGACGAGGTGGCCCTCGCGCACTATGGTCGTGCTATCCACCAACGCCTGAGTCAGTTGCCCAATGCCCAGGTGGACATGTGGGGGGCGGTCGACTCCGAGCAACTGGTCAGCCGGTTCAATGACATCCTGTCCGAACTGACTCTGGAACAGGCGCAGGACAAGGCGCAAAAAGCCCCCATCCGGCGCTGCTTCATCATCACCGATGCGCATGCCGTGCAAACGTTGGAGTTGCAGTTGCTGTCCCGGTTGATTCAGGGGTTTCCGGCCAGCCATGTGCATGCCGTCTTGCTGGTGCAAAGCAGCGAACCCTACCAAAAGAAACTGGAAGTGTTTGGCAAGAGTCTGTTGCGCTGGGAATTGGAGTCTGACAAGCCCTCGCCACCACGCATGCAGCGCATTGAAACCCGTGATGCCGAGCCCCCTGTTGCGCCTGCCGAGCCCATGGCCAGCACGGCCAGTGTGTTGGGCGCGAGACAAGTGTCGCGCCCGGCGTCCGCGCCCGTCATGGCCGCCGCGGCCACTCCCGCCACCGGGGCCAGTGCAACGGCAACAGACCCGTGGAGCAAAGCCCCAGGTCTGGATGTCTCGGCCATGCCGGAGCTCAATGCACCCGTTGAATCGGCTCAGCCGGACGCCGCCCCGCCCGTGCAAGCACCGCCCGCACGCTCAGGACGTCTGGGGTGGGGTTTGTTGCTGGCCTTGCTGGTTGCCATCGCGGCCTTGGGGGTGATGAACCAGGACCGTATCGTGCAAGAACTGGAGCAGTTGGAGCGGTATGTGTCGGGCAAGCGGACTGTGCCAGCGAATACCGACGCCCAGGAGGCCTCAGACGCCCCCGCGCGGGTGGGCATGTCCAGCTCCACGCAGTTGCCTGTCAAGCCGGACGACTCGTTGATTCCGGATAAGGAGTCCATCGTGACGCCCGCGGCGGGGGAGGCTGCCCCTGCGACCGCTGCACCCGCCACACCTGCCACAACGTCACCACCTGCGTCGACGGCGCCGACGGCCCCCGCTGCTGCGCCTGCCGTCGCGGCGGCTCCCCCTGTTGCGGCTGCCACAGCACCCCCCCCTGCGCCTGCGGCCAATCCGATGCTGGCCGAAAGCCGGCAATGGGTTCGCGACTTACCTGCCACTGGATGGATCTTGCAGCACGCGGCGCTCGACACACTGATTGAAGCCAAGGCGTTGAAGGCCTCATCCGCCAGTCTGGACGAGGCACGCATTCTGATGACCCAGCGCAAGGCCAAAGGGTATTACTTCATCGTGGTGACAGGCCCCTATGCCAACCGTGCCGCGGCACAAGAGCAGATGAAGAAGAACCCGTCCTGGGCCAAGGCCTGGTTGCGCGGACCCAAGTCCATGCAACTGCAGTTTGAAGACTGAGCCTGCAGGCCGCGCGAGCAACCGGGTTGGATGGGCCCAGCCCCTGACTCAGGCTGGCGGGTTGTCGTTGCTGACCAGAAAACTTGGAAATTTCTGCAAGTTCATCGCCACGATGACCCGCTTGTCGTTGTTTTGCGGCACATGGTGATTCATGATGCCCGGGAAAATCACCAGGGATCCGGGCACGGGTTGCACCTGGATGGTGTTTTCAAAGATGATGGGGGCGCAATTCTCGTTGGCCTCCAGGTAGGCGACCACCGCAAAATCCGACGGAAAGTGCGAGTGCGGGATGGTGTGATCGGAGTTTTCATAGATCACGCCCCAGCAGTCGGTGGCAAAGTAGTCCAGGTTCAGCGCCGTGATGTCCGTATTCAAATGCTGCTTGCCGGCCTCCTTGGCCGCATCGATGGCAATTTGAATCAGGGGCTGGAACTTGTCGGTCAGGCGGTGGCTCTTCCAGGGGCTCATATAGACCGCCTGAACGTTCGACGGCGTCGAGTCCGGGTGGGTGATGCGCACGTCGTCAATGGCTTCGCGGGCCAGCCGCAACGCTTCGGTGTGGTGTGAAATGCTGCACCAGAAAACCGGCAGGTTGGTCGGTACATCAAAACGATTCATTTGCAGCGTCGAGAGGTCGTTCATATCGGAATACCCAGCAGGGGAATTGAAGCATGCACAGCGTATCGGAAGTCAGTAAAAATCCATGAGTTCGACCCGCCCAATTGTTGATCTGGCGCAACATATGGGTCGCCCAGAGCCGGGCGGGCTGAGCACCAATGTGATGATACCGAATCAATTTTTTGTCTTTCGGGTCGATTAACCAGGCTGGACTTATGAGCAACGACCAGATCATTCGCAGCAGCAAACCCCACGAGGTCACGATACCCGAGGGGTCGAACAACGCCCGTTCCATCCGCAACAAGGTGGGCCAGCGTGACATCGAACAGGAACAGGACGACAAGGTCACGGTCGACAAGCATTACGCCGACCGCACCTTGAGCGCCGGCTCGGACGAGATCACCGAACACCTCGTGCAGGTCGAGCAGGCTGCAGACACTGAATCGGACCGGGTCACCCTGGAGCACGAGGCCAGCCATGCGTCCGGCCGCGTCCGGCTGGATGATCGGGACACCTCGACCGACAACCGGGTTACCTTGGACCCGTCAGAGGACGCGAACCACCGGGTCATGGTGGAAACACAGGCTGACGAGGCGCCCAATCGGGTGAAGTTGCCGACCTCCGGTGTCGACGACGCCCGCGCCTTGCTCCCGCAAGAGGATGGCCGAGGTGACAACCGCGTGCCCATCGCCGCGGATACCCACCATGACAACCGGGCTGTTCTGCCGGATGAGTCGCTGACCGATCAGCGCGCGAGCCTGCCGTCCGAAGCCCTGGTGGATCACCGGGCCGAATTCGATGCCGAAGGGTTGGCCGGCTCGCATGTGGCGGTTGACGTTCAGCACCACGCGACCGATCGTGCCACCCTCCAGGATGCGCAGATGGATTCGCGCTCACCTGCAACAGAGGGTGCCACTTCATCCCAACCGGTGAAGATTCCCTCAGACTCCATCCAAGACAGTTTTGTAACCACTCCCCACATGACGCATTCCGAATCTACTCCCGTCAAGGTGGACGGCCACGGCATCACCGACCCAGACAGCGTGATCGTGGAGAACTCGCCTGGAGCGCGGGTCCACGTCCCGGTGCCGCACGACGAGCCTGAGGCACCCAACCCGTTGCCTGCGGATGAAGAGGAGCACCTGCCGGTTGCCGAAGACCTGCCGCTGGCCCCCGTGTCAGCCCCGGAACACCCCGCCGTGGCTCAAGTTACCGCTCACCTGGTCGATAAAAAGGCCGAGGAGTTTCGCGGCCGCGTTGTCAAACTGCGTGACGAGGTTGACCAGCTGAATCGCCGCTTAGACGAGTTTAAAAAGTAATACCAAGGAATTCAGATGGCTGAAGAGCACACCACGGCGGACGACCACGCCACGGCAGGCGCCGAGGCGCCCATGGCCGAGCGCGTCGAGATCCTCGAGGAAGCGGCCGAGGGAATTGCCGAACTGCAGAACCAAGCCCTGGACCCGGCTGAACTCTCGCGCCAGCTGGAGGACTTGACCAGCGTGGTGCTCAATTCGGCTGAGGTGTCTACCCGATCCGCCTCGGTGGCGGCTGACGTCAGCTCCGACATGCAGTCGGTGATGGACAAGATGGCCGAGTCGCACACGCGCAGTGTTCAGCATTCCAAAATCATTCTGGGCGCCTTGTTGTTGTTCATCATCATCGCGGTGGGCACCTTCTTTGCCATCGCCACGCGCATGCAACAAAACATCCGCCAGCTCGATGCGCTGGCACTGGCTGTGGGCAAGCGCGTCGTGGAACTCGACAGCACGGTGGGCGCTTTTACCGAATCTTCGCAGTCGTTGTTTGAACTGGCCGAGAAAATGGAAGCGGTCAGCAGCTTGCCGGCCAAAATGGACCAGCGCTTCGAGGAGTTCAACAAATCCGTGCAGGCGGTTCCGGGCCAGGTGACGTCTCAGGTTGCCGCGCAAACCGACAAGTCACTGGATGCCAAGTTGCAAACCCTGCAAAAACAGTTGCAGACCCTGGAGGGCAAGGTGCAGACCCTGGCCTCCCGTCCTCCACCGCAAATCAAGGACAACAGCCAGGCCGTGGTGAACGAATTGCAAAAATTGCAAAAAGAGGTCAACGGCATGCAGGCCCGGGTTGCAGCTCGACCCGTGGAACCTCCGAAACCGGCCGAGGCGCCCAAACCCAAGCCGGAGCCGAAGCCAGAACCCAAGCCCGAGCCCAAGCCTGTGGCTGAAGTCAAACCGGCCGCACCGCAGGTCCCGCCCAACCGCGACCGCATGCTGATCTACCCGCGACCCAATTCAGCAGATTGATCTGACCGGAACAGCGGTCCCGCGTCAAGGTGGCTTCAGCTGGCTGTTTCCGGAATGAAGCGCTGGGCGCTGGCCTGATCCCAATACGTCTGGAACACATCGGGCAAGGCGGAGTTGGTGGCCGCCACTGAGCCGGCGGTGGTCAATGCCCCGGCCGGTACGCGATGAAAGAGGCTCGCCAGTGAGCGTGTCTCGTAGGCGTTGATGCGACGCATGAAGTGGTGCAAGCGAAGGTCCGAGGGCCGCTGCAAGCCGGCCGCTTCCAGCAGCTCCTGAAGCGACTCCAGGGTCAGGCGGTGGAAGTTTCGCACACGCTGGGCCTTGTCGGGCACGACCAGCGCCATTTGGCGCTTGGGGTCTTGCGTCGTGACCCCGGTGGGGCAATTGCCGCTGTGGCACGTTTGCGCCTGGATACAGCCCAGCGCGAACATGAAGCCTCGGGCACTGTTGCACCAGTCTGCGCCCATTGCAATGGTCCGCGCCATGTCAAACCCGCTGATGATTTTTCCGCTGGCGCCAACACGGATCTTGTCGCGCAGATTCAGGCCCACCAGGGTGTTGTGAACCAGACGCAGTCCTTCCTGCAAGGGCGTTCCGATGTGGTCGGAAAACTCCAGCGGAGCGGCACCTGTACCGCCTTCGGAGCCGTCCACCACGATGAAGTCCGGCAGGATCTGGCTTTCCTGCATCGCTTTGGCAATGCCAAACCACTCCCAGGGGTGGCCGATACAGAGCTTGAACCCGACGGGTTTCCCTTCCGAGAGCGTGCGCAACTGTTGCACAAATTGCAGCAGTTCCAGGGGCGTGGAAAAGCTGCTGTGGCTGGACGGCGACACGCAGTCCTCACCCACTTGCACACCGCGTGCCTCGGCAATTTCAAGGGTGACCTTGGGCCCGAGCAGCACACCGCCGTGTCCGGGCTTGGCACCCTGGCTGAGTTTGATTTCAATCATCTTGACCTGGGGGCTCAAGGCGTTTTCAACGAAGCGTTCGGGGCTGAAACGCCCCTCGGCATCGCGGCAGCCAAAATAACCCGAGCCAATTTCCCAAATCAGATCGCCCCCGTGCACCCGGTGGTGTCGTGAGATGGAGCCTTCGCCGGTGTCGTGGGCAAAGCCACCCATGTAGGCGCCTTTGTTGAGCGCCATGATGGCGTTGGCACTCAGCGCGCCAAAGCTCATCGCAGATACATTGAAGAGACTGATGTCATAAGGCTGCTTGCACGTGGCCCCGCCAATGGTGATGCGGAAATTGTGGTCATGCAGGTGCGTGGGGGCCAGGGAGTGGGTGATCCATTCATAGCCCGCGGCCGACACATCCAGCTGGGTGCCAAACGGACGCTTGTCCGACTGGCCCTTGGCCCGGGCATACACCAAGCTGCGTTGCGCGCGTGAGAACGGGGCAGCTTCGGTTTCGCTTTCCAGAAAATACTGACGGATCTCGGGGCGGATGGTTTCCAGCATGAAACGCAAATGCCCGATGATGGGGTAATTGCGCAGGATGGCGTGGTGGGATTGCTGCAAGTCGTAGATGCCGACAGCAGTCAGCGCTGCAAAGATCAGCAACACCCATCCCCCCTGGCCGGAGGCGACAAAGACCAGCAGGCTCAGGGAGGTCAGGCCCAGGGCCACAAAAAAAGCGGTGTAGCGCACCGGATAAATCTGGTTCAGGCGGTCGAGCATGCAGGAGAACTCCCTTGAGGTTGGCTAGCGGCACGATAGCAGGATTTCGGCGGGCATGCACTTGGGTAAACCTGCGGTCGTCCCTGCGTCTACGTGGTATCCCCATCGTGAAAACCCCATTCGCAGACATCAGAATTTCCATCATGCTCGCGCCAAGCCGGTCAAATGACCGGCGTCATCCAGGAGGTCCTGATGTACAAGAAAATTCTGCTTGCCTACAACGGCTCAGCTGCTGGTCAGAAGGCGTTATTGGACTCAGCCGAATTGGCGGCCTGGGGTCAGGCCTCCTTGCACCTGGTGGCTGTCATGCCGCTGAATCTCAACTCGGTGGTGGCCGAAGGCATCGTCTACTCTGTTCAGGAAGAGGCCTTGCAGCGTCAGGCGTATGAACGCATTCTGGACGAGGGCTTGGGCGTCCTGGCCCAGCATAGCTACCAGGCCACCGGTGAGTTGCTGTCGGGGGACGCCATCACCGAGATATGCAACTGCGCCCGCCGCACCCAGGCCGATCTGATTGTGGTGGGCCACAAGCACAAGAATGGGTGGGTCGAGCGGTGGTGGAGCGGCTCGATTTCCAAGTCGCTCATCGAGGAAGCGCCATGCAGTTTGCTGATATCGATCGTCTGATCGAGGCGGGGCGCTGCGGCTGTCCTGCCTCGACGGCAGATGGCACGCCAGAACCCGGTCAGCTCACTCGGCGCGAGCGCCGGAGTCTTTGACCACTTTGGCCCACTTGGCGATTTCGCTGGCCTGGTAACGGGTCAATTCCTCGGGGCTGGACAGCACCGCCTCTAGGCCCAGCGTCTTCAGTCGTTCCTGCACTTCGGGCAGGCGATACACGCGCTGCACTTCGGCGCTGAGCCGGTCGATCACCGGACGCGGTGTATTGGCGGGTGCAAACAACGCGAACCAGGTGGTGGCTTCAAAACCCGGGATGGTCTCGGCCACGGTGGGAATGTCGGGGGCCGCGTTGGAGCGCTTGGCCGTGGTCACGGCGATCGCCCGGATCTTGCCATCGCGTGCCATGGGCAAGGCCGAGGGCATGTTGTCAAACATCAGCTGAATGCTGCCCCCCATGAGGTCGGGAATGGCGTATTGGCGGCCCTTGTAGGGCGCATGCGTCATCTGTGTGCCCGTCATGGACTTGAACAACTCGCCCGACACATGCACCGAGGTGCCAATGCCCGGGGAGCCGAAGGACAGCTTGTTGGGATTGGCCTTCATGTAGGTGACGAGCTCGGCCACTGTTTTGACCGGCAAGTCGTTGTTCACCACCAGCAGGTTGGGCGCCGAGGCGATGAGGGAGATGGGGCTGAACTGCTTGACCATGTCATACGGAATTTTTTCGTACAACGAACCATTGATGGCGTGCGTGCCCACGGTGCCCAGCACCAGGGTGTAGCCATCACCGGGCGAGCGTGCCACGATGTCCGCACCGATATTGCCCCCGGCCCCCGGTTTGTTGTCCACCACGATGGGCTGGCCGAGTTGGGCTTTCTCGCTGAACAGCCGGGCGAGGATGTCGGGCGCACCGCCGGTCGGGAAGGTCACCACCAAACGCAGCGGCTTGTTCGGGTAGGCGCTTTGCGCCGTGGCCAGGCCAGAGGAGAGAGCCAATCCTGCCAGGGCGGCACAGCACAGCAGACGACGGGTGAGGGGGTGAGTGAAGGTCATGTTGATCGTGAAAAAAGAAAAAGCGGATGAATCAAGTCGGGTCGATCGACGCGCTCCAGCGGTTATCCCACTGGTGCTGCGCCTGGTCCAGGTGACGACGATCGCGCTTGGTGGGGCGGCCGTGCTCAATGCTCATCGCCGGTTCGTGTGACAAGCGGCGCTCATCGGCGAGCCGCGCGCGCAGGGCCAGGCTGTCGGGTGTTTCAGCGTACAGGGCTTGCGCGACCGTTGCCGGCCCCCGCTGCAGGCTCAGCCCCTGAACAACCACGGTGCGTGGCACGCCGCTTTGCAGCATCTCCACCGTATCGCCAGCACGCACATCGCGCGAGGGTTTGGCTTCCTGACCATTCACGCGGACACGGCCGCGGTCCAGTTGTTCCACCGCGAGCGCACGGGTTTTGAAAAACCGGGCGGCCCACAACCACTTGTCGATTCGCATCGTCTCCATGTTTCTTATTGTGCAAGATTTGCACGCCGGATGACTGTTGTCCGGCGCAACCTGGGGACATCCCGCCGGTGGTAGGCTCAGGCGATGCCCATGAATGCTTCAACCCGGCTGCCACTGTGGAACCTGTCTTGGCGCGCTTTTTGGCGCGACGCCCGTTCTGCGGAGATGCGCTTGCTGCTGGTGGCGATAACACTGGGCGTGACTGCATTGTCTTCCGTGGCTTTTTTGGCCGATCGCCTGCAAGCGGGTTTGCAACGCGACGCCGCGCAACTGCTGGGCGGCGACGCCGTGGTGGTGACCGATCAACCCCCGGCCCCGGAGTGGATCGAACAAGCCCGGTTGCGAGGCATGCAGGGCGTCACCACGCTCAGCTTTCCCACCATGGCGCGCTCGCTGGACGAGCAAGGCGGGTTGAGTCGTCTCGTGGCACTCAAAGCCGTGGAGCCTGGCTATCCCTTGCGGGGCCGACTGCGCGTGCAGGGCGATGATGCGACGGACAGCGTTGGTGTGGACACGCGGGAGATCCCTTTGCCGGGACAAGCCTGGGTGGAGCCCGCTTTGCTCGAGGCCTTGAACCTGCAGGTGGGCGATGCCCTGCTGTTGGGACAAGCGCGTTTGACCATCGGCCGCGTGTTGCTGCATGAGCCCGACCGTGGCGCAGGCTTTATGAATTTTGCCCCCCGCGTCATGGTGCAGGCCCGCGACTTGCCCGCAACCGGACTGGTGCAGCCTGCGAGCCGGGTGGTCTGGCGTCACGCGGTGTCGGGGTCGCCGGCTCAGGCGCAGGGGTATATCGAGTGGGTGGAGTCTCGATTGAAGGATCCGGCGGTACGTGGTGTGCGGCTGGAAACGCTGGAGGCCGGGCGGCCCGAGATGCGGCAGACCCTGGATCGGGCGAGCAAGTTTCTGCATCTGGTGGCTTTGCTGGCCACGTTGCTGAGTGCGGTGGCTGTGGCACAGGCCGCGCGGGCTTTTGCGCTGCGGCGCCTGGACGATTGCGCGGTCTATCGGGTGCTGGGCATGAGCCAACGCAGCATGGCCTGGATGTATGGGCTTGAGTTTGCCCTGGCGGGTCTGGCTGCAAGCGGGGTGGGATTGGCCTTGGGCTATGGTGTGCACCACGCATTTACCTGGCTGCTCAGCGGGCTGGTGGACACCCAGTTGCCCCCCGCCCGTGGCTGGCCGCTGTTACAAGGGCTGGGAACCGGGCTCACCCTGTTGATGGCGTTTGGTCTGCCGCCCATCCTGCAGCTGGTGCAGGTGCCGCCGTTGCGCGTGATTCGACGCGAGGTGGGAACGCCTCGACCGGCATCGCTGCTGGTGTTGGGGGTGGGATTGACGGGGTTTGCGGCCTTGCTGATCGGATTCAGCCGTGACCTCAGACTGGGTGCGATGGTGGCCGGTGGATTTCTGGCGGCCAGTGCCGTGTTTGCCTTGCTGGGGTGGGGCGCCGTGCGCTTGTTGCGCTGGGGCGTGCGTGAAGGGCAGGCGCCGGCATGGTTGCTGATGGCCACGCGTCAGCTGGCCGCGCGACCGGGGCTGGCGGTGGTGCAAATCAGTTCGTTGGCCCTGGGGTTGCTGGCGCTCATGCTGTTGGTGTTGTTGCGCACCGACCTCATCAGCAGCTGGCGTGCCGCCACGCCTCAGCACGCGCCCAACCGCTTTGTCATCAACATCCAGCCGGACCAGGCGAGTGCGTTTCAGGGGGTATTGCAAGCCAATGGTGTGGCTGAGCGCGACTGGTTTCCCATGATCCGAGGTCGCTTGGTGTCGATCAACGGCCAGACGATCACCCCGCAGTCCTACCAGGACGAACGGGCGCAGCGACTGGTCGACCGCGAGTTCAACTTGTCTCACTCGGCTGAGTTGCCCGGACACAACCAGGTGGTGGCCGGACAGTGGACCGCGCAGGACGCCGAGGGCTTGAGCGTGGAGGAGGGACTGGCCAAAACCCTGCGCCTCCAACTGGGCGATCGGCTCACGTTCGACATGGCGGGTCAGTTGCATGAGGCGCGCATCACCTCCCTGCGGCGTGTCGACTGGTCGTCCATGCGAGCCAATTTCTTTGTGCTGTTCCCGCTCAGCCAGATGCCGGATTTGCCAATGACCTACATCACGGCGTTTCGAGCGCCGGAGCGGCGCGGCTTTGACAATGAGCTGGTCAACCGCTTCCCCAACGTGACGGTGGTGGACATGGGTGCGACGCTGAACCAGTTGCAACGCGTGCTGGATCAGGTGGCCCGTGCCGTGGAGTTTCTGTTCGCCTTCACGCTGGCGGCGGGGCTGGTGGTGGTATTTGCCACCGTGACGGGCAGCCGGGAATCCCGCTCGCGCGACTACGCGGTGTTGCGCGCCTTGGGCGCGACACAACCCCTGCTGGCGCGCATGCAACGGGCCGAGTTGCTGGGGGTGGGTGCGCTGGCGGGGGCCCTGTCGTCCGGGGTGGCGTTGGCGTTGGGCTGGGGGTTGGCACACTGGGTCTTTGAATTTGACTGGACCGCTTCCCCCTGGGTCCCGCTGGGGGCGATTGCGGGCGGGGCCTTGCTGGCCTGGGCCGCGGGTTGGTGGGGCTTGCGGGGTGTGCTGCGCCGCCCGGTGGTGCAGACACTGCGCGAATCGGTGAACTGAACGCGCAGTTGCTGGCCGGGTGTCTGATGCGACGCGCGGTACCGACGAGGCACAATGTGAACATGGATACCGATGACGACACGCAGCCGACGGGCGCCCGCACACCCTTCGAGTGGATTGGCGGTGAGACGGTTGTGCAGGCCTTGTGCGACCGTTTTTACGACCTGATGGACCTTGAGCCCGACTACGCCGCGCTGCGTTCGGTGCATGGCCCTGACTTGACGCAGGCGCGCGAGAAATTGTTCTGGTTCTTGTGCGGCTGGTTGGGCGGGCCGTCGCATTACACCGACCGATACGGTCATCCGCGCCTGCGCATGCGCCACATGCCCTTTGCCATCGGCATCCGGGAGCGTGACCAGTGGTTGTCCTGCATGGATCAGGCCATGCGCGAGACGGGTATCGAGACAGAACTGCGTGAGCGGCTCAAGGCCAGCTTTTTTCAGACCGCCGACTGGATGCGAAACATCGGGGCGTGAGCCGGGCTCACCCGCCCTTGAGCAGCACCAGCAAAGCGCCCGCGCCCCCTTGTACCGGGGGGGCCTGCACAAAAGCCTGTACCTCGTTTTTTTGCACCAACCAGCGCTGTACCTTGGCCTTGAGGACCGGTTGTTTGCCCGGTGATCCCAGCCCCTTGCCGTGCACCACGCGCACGCAGCGCCACCCCATGCGCACGGCATCACGCACAAACTGTGCGAGGGTGTCGCGGGCCTCCTCGCTGCGGTAGCCATGCAAATCCACCTGGCCCTGGATGCTCCAGTCTCCCCGGCGCAGTTTGCGGGTGATGTCGGTGCCGATGCCAGGACGTCTGAAGCTCAGCTGGTCGTCGACATCTAGCAAGGTGGCAATGTCGAACTCGTCGCTCAGGCTGGCCTTGAGGACCTCCACATCGTCACGCTGCTGCTGGAATGCCCGTGGTGGGGCAGGGGGGGATTTGAGTGTCACGCGTGGCGCATGGTCCAGCGCCTGCACCTTGCCCACCGCGCGGGTGAACAACTCTTGCTCCGCCTGGGCCTGGCGTCGAGCCTCACGCTCGCGTTCGCGTTTCGCTTGCTCCTCGGCCTCGCGCTGGCGCAAGGCTTCCCGCATGCCAGCCAAGTCCTGGAGGGAGCGTGACTTCACAGGATGCCTCGCTCGGCCAACGAGCACGATTGCCCCGGCGCCACAATGATGTGGTCCAGCACCCGGACATCGATGAGTTGCAAGGCGCTTTTGAGGCTCAGGGTGAGTCGTTCATCGGCGCGGGAGGGCTCGACCGAACCACTGGGGTGGTTGTGGGCGAGCACCACCGCTGCAGCACCCAGGTCCAGCGCCAGTTTGACCACTTCACGGGGATACACACTGGCTTGCGACAAGGTCCCCTGGAACATTGCCTCAAAATGCAACAAGCGGTGTTGCGCGTCCAGAAACATGACAGCAAACACCTCACGCGGACAGTGAGCGAGATGCATTTGCAGGAAATGGGTGACCGCTTGCGGGGACTCGAAAACCTGACGTCGTTGCAGTTGCTCGGCCATGGCCCGGCGGGCCAGCTCCATGATGGCGCAGAGCTGGCTGCGCTTGGCGGAGCCCCCCAGGCCCCGCACTGTTTGCAAGTCAGCCAGGCTGGTCCCCAGCAGCCCGGAGAGCCCCCGAAACCGCGCCAGCAGTTGGTGGGCCAACTCCAGCACACTGCAGCCACGCAAGCCTGTGCGCAGCACCAGTGCCAGCAGTTCGGCGTCGGTCAGGGCCTGGGGTCCCATGGCCAGCATTTTTTCTCGCGGGCGAAGTCCACTGGGCAGTTCTTGGAGCAGCATGATCATTCCTGGGATTGTCCAGCACTCACAATGCGGATATACGGTGCCGGGTTGACCCCGGGGCCAGAGGAGTTTCTACAATAGGAACCAGTTTACAAAGACCCCCATGACCGATTCCCCTGCCACTTCTTTGCCCACTGTCCAGCCAGGGTCCTTTCTGACCCTGCACTACCGACTTGCCGGTCCGCAGGGCGAAGTCATCAACACCTTTGGCGGACAACCCGCCACCATCACCCTGGGGGGCAGCGAACTCTCGCCTGCCATGGAGCAGTGCCTGGTGGGGTTGGCTGAAGGGGCGCGACAGTCGTTCGAGTTGGCAGCTGGGGAGGCTTTTGGGCAGCGCAACCCGGACATGCAGCAATGGGTCAGCCTGCAATTGCTGCGCGAGTTCGGCGATCCGGACGAGCGCTACGACGTGGGCGATGTGGTGCAGTTCCCGGCACCCGAAGGCCAGGGTTCATTTGCCGGGTCCGTGCAGCAAGTGCGTGAGGATGCCGTGTTGTTTGATTTCAACCATCCCCTGGCGGGACACCCGGTGACGTTCGAGGTGCTCGTGATCGGGGTGCTCTGATGACGACCCCCGCTGTGCAAGAGGTGTTGCTGGCTGAGCCGCGTGGTTTTTGCGCCGGGGTCGATCGCGCCATCGACATTGTCGAGCATGCCTTGCAAAAGTTTGGTGCGCCCATCTATGTGCGCCATGAAATCGTGCACAACACACACGTGGTGGAAGATTTGCGGCAACGGGGAGCCATCTTCATCGAGGCACTCGAGGAAGTGCCGCAAGGCGGCACGCTGGTGTTCAGCGCGCACGGTGTGCCCAAGTCTGTCGAGCATGAGGCGCAAGTCCGTGGCTTTCGTGTTTTCGATGCCACCTGCCCGCTGGTGACCAAGGTGCATGTGGAAGTGGCCAAACTCCACCGCGAAGGCTACGACTTCATCATGGTGGGGCACAAAGGCCATCCCGAGGTGGAAGGCACCATGGGGCAGTTGAGCACGGGCATTTACCTGGTGGAAGATGAGGCGGACGTCCTGGCCCTGCACCTGCCACAAACCGACAAGATCGCCGTGGTCACCCAGACGACCCTCAGCGTGGACGATGCCGCCGGTATCCTGGCTGCCATTCGGGCGCGATTTCCCAATGTGCGCGCGCCCAAGCAGCAGGACATTTGCTATGCCACACAGAACCGGCAGGACGCGGTCAAGCTGCTGAGTCCGCAGGTGGATGTGGTGGTGGTGGTGGGCAGCCCCACCAGCTCCAACAGCAACCGGCTGCGGGATGTGGCGTCCAAATTCGGCACACCTGCCTACATGGTCGACCATGCCGGCGAGTTGCGCCCCGAATGGTTTGCGGGCAAGTCCCGCGTGGGGCTCACAGCGGGTGCGTCGGCCCCGGATGTGCTGGTTCAGCAGGTGATTGCCCAGTTGCGTGCCTATGGCGCCACCAGTGTGCGAACCCTCGATGGCATCCGTGAAACGGTGAAATTCCCGCTGCCCAAAGGGCTGAAATTAGAATAACGCCATGCTTGATATCAACCTCCTTCGCCGCGATCTGGACCAGGTCGTCTCCCGACTGCAAGCCCGCAAGTCGCCCCAGCCCTACCTGGATGTGGCCGCCTTTCAGGCGCTGGAGAATGAGCGCAAAACACTGCAGTCACACACCGAGAGCCTTCAGGCCCGGCGCAACACCTTGTCCAAGCAGGTGGGCCAACTCAAGGCCAAGGGCGAAAACGCGGACGCCGTGATGGCCGAAGTGGCCAGCATCAAAACCGACCTGGAGCAATCGGCACTGCGGCTCGATGCGCTGCAATCGGAGTTGCAAACCCTGTTGCTGGCGGTGCCCAACTTGCCGCATGAGCAAGTGCCCCAGGGCTCGGATGAACACGGCAATGTGGAGTTGCGCCGTTGGAGCCCGCAGGGGCGTGAGCCGGCTGCCCTGGGCTTCGAGCCCCGCGACCACGTGGCATTGGGTGAACCCATGGGCCTGGACTTTGAAACCGGCACCAAGCTCTCAGGCGCACGTTTCACGGTCATGAAGGGCGGCATGGCGCGTTTGCACCGCGCCTTGGCCCAGTTCATGCTGGACACGCAAACCGAGCGACACGGCTACACCGAGTGCTACACGCCCTACATCGTGAATGCCGACTCCTTGCGTGGCACCGGCCAGTTGCCCAAGTTTGAAGAGGACTTGTTCGCCGTCAACAAGGGCGGGCAAGGTGCCGAGCCTGACCCCACGCCCCTGTACCTCATTCCCACCAGCGAGGTCTCACTCACCAACTTTGTCCGTGATACTGTGCTGACGGAAGCGGAACTGCCGCTCAAACTCACCGCTCATACACCCTGCTTTCGCTCGGAGGCGGGCAGCCACGGGCGTGACACCCGCGGCATGATCCGTCAGCATCAATTCGACAAAGTCGAGATGGTGCAAATCGTTCACCCTGAGCACAGCGAGCAAGCACTCGAGGACATGACCGCTCACGCTGAAGCCATCCTGCAACTGCTGGGCCTGCCGTACCGCGTCATGCTGCTGTGCACCGGCGACATGGGTTTTGGAGCCACCCGCACCCATGACCTGGAGGTGTGGTTGCCCGGGCAAAACACCTACCGCGAAATCAGCTCAGTCTCCAATTGCGAGGCCTTCCAGGCCCGACGCTTGCAAGCGCGTTTCAAGAACGCCCAGGGCAAGAACGAGTTTGTGCACACGCTCAATGGGTCAGGCCTGGCGGTGGGCCGCACGCTGGTGGCGGTTCTGGAGAATTACCAGCAGGCCGATGGCAGTGTGCGCATTCCTGATGCACTCAAGCCGTACATGGGTGGCCTGGACGTGCTGCAGGCCTGACGTGCCGGCCCTGGATGGGGCAAGGGGTTCGGTTAGAATAGGGGCATCGACACCAGGAAAGATGGCAGAGTGGTCGAATGCGCCGGACTCGAAATCCGGTATACGCTTTTTGGCGTATCGAGGGTTCGAATCCCTCTCTTTCCGCCAAACCCAAGCCCTTCGCCTGTTCGGCAGGCGCAACTCCAGATAAAAGCCCCGCCCATGCGGGGCTTTTGCCATTGGAGCCGGATAACCCATGACGGCGTCCTGCTGGTTGATGCTCCCTCTGGGTGCTGGGGGCTCGCTCCAACCCGACGTATCGCAGGCCTCTTTCATGCAAAGCATCCAGTCATTGTCATAATCACACCATGCAAGCCCTGCGTCGCCAGAAAATCCTCAGCAGCATGTTGACCCTGCTGCTGGCGGTGCTGTTGCTCGCGCAGACGGTGGGGGTCATGCACCGGGCCGCCCATTTCAAGCCCATGGAAGGTGCTTACCCTGCGGTGGTCACTGAAAACTCGAGCCCCCTCCATGCACTCTGGGGGGATCACAGCAACGCCTCCGACTGCCGCGTATTTGACCAAAGCTGTCCCGATCTGTTTGATGTTTCGGGTTGGCAGATACCGCTTTTCCTGTCCCCCGCTTTCTGGATCGTCGTCTCACGACACGTGCGATTCGCCCTGTTTGAGCGTTTCTACCTGGCCCATGGGCCACCTGCTGCATTCCATTGATTTCTGTTCGGTCTGCAAGCCGTCAAGCTTGTCGATCTGATTTCATTGAACACAGGGGGCATGCAGGCCCAACAGGACCGAGAGATGAAAGCTCATGTCAGGGTCAACACCCGCACCACGCTGATTGGCGCATTCTTGGTTTTGACCCAGAGTGCAGCATGGTCGCAGTCATCGGGGAGCGATACGGTTCACGCGCTGGAAGAGGTGACCATCACCGCGCGAACCCTGGAGCAAAGCAGTGTGCTGGTTCCGGTTTATCAGTTGTCCGGGCCCGCCTTGAGCCAGCGACAAGGCAGCACATTGGGTGAGACCCTGGACAGTTTGCCTGGCATTGCCAACAGCTCCTTTGGCCCCAATGTGGGGCGGCCTGTCATTCGGGGCATGGACAGTGACCGCATCCGCATCCTGCAAAATGGTGGCGCCAACATGGATGTGTCGAGTCTGAGCAATGACCATGCGGTGCCCATCGATCCGCTGACGATCGAGCGAATCGAGGTGTTGAGAGGGCCGGCCTCTCTGCTGTACGGGGGCAATGCGTCAGGCGGTGTGGTGAATGTGATCGACAACCGCATTGCCAGAGAGGCCACCTTTGATGCGCAGGGCGGCGTGATCGGCAAGGCTGAGATGCGAGCAGGCGGTGCGGCCAGTGAACGAAGCACCGGCGCACTGGTCGAAGCCGGTAACGACAAATTCGTGCTGCATGCCGACGCCTTTGACCGGACCACACACAACCTGAAGGTGCCCAAGGAGATGACGTGCGGTGTGGGGGGATCTCCCAATGGCCGTCACGTGTGTAACTCGGCCAGCAACAGCAAGGGCGTGGCGGCCGGGGGAACGCTGTTGTTTGACCGGGGCTATCTGGGCCTGTCGACCAGTGAATACCGCAACACCTATGGAACGGTCGCAGAGCCGGATGTCACCATCGGGATGCTCAGACGGCACCATGCGCTGGAAGGCTTGGTGCGTGATGTCGGGGCGTTTCAGGCCCTGAAGTTCCAGTGGGGACACACTGATTACAGCCACACGGAATTCGAGGGTTCAGCGGCAGGCACCCGGTTTGACAACAAGGGCCATGACTGGCGCCTGGAGGCACGTCAGCGGGCCCTGACCATGGGCAATGATTGGCAATGGGAAGGGGTGTCGGGTCTGCAGCGAGAGGGCAACCAGTTGCAGGCGACTGGGGATGACCGGTTTTTGCCCTCCAGCCGGACGTCGACCACCAGTCTGTTCACGTATCAGGCCTGGACAACGTCATGGGGACAACTGAGTGCTGGCGCCAGAACGGAGACGGCAGCGGTGACGTCGCTGGAAGGCATTGGCCCGCACCTTGAAAATACGGCACAGACCCGAACGTTCAAGCCTTTCAGCATGGCGGTTGGCGCGATGCGCAACCTGCGTCAGGGAGATGCCCAGGACGGGTGGCAATGGACCACCCATTTGAGCGTGAGCCAACGAGCGCCCAAAGATTACGAACTGTTTGCCTTTGGCCGGCACGTTGCCACGGCCGCCTATCAGATCGGTCAGCCCGGTAATGGCCTGGAAAGTGGCACGCTGCTGGATCTGGGCGGAGCGTGGAAGCGCGGCCCCCACAAAGTGGAGATCACCGGCTTTGTGTCGAATTTTTCCAATTACATCTCCCTGCAACCCACGGGCGAATTTCGTGACAGCAGCGGCGCGGTGACGGGTGTGGCAACCGATTTGCCCACCTACCGGTTTGAAGGCGTTCGTGCACGCTTCCAGGGGCTGGAGTCCACCGCCAAGTTGCGCATGGTCGGTGGGCCGTCTGCATGGCTCTCGCCCAACGCCACCCACGGCGCCATGGATCTGGAACTGCGTGCTGACCTGACCCATGCAACAGACCTGACGAACAACCAGCCGATGCCTCGAATAGCCCCTGTGCGCTTGGGTGCGGATTCGATGTGGACGCGTGGCGCATGGGGGGCCAAGTTCGGGTTCATGCATGCCGCCGCGCAAAACAGAGTGCCAGAAGGCGGCCTGGTCACCGGGGCGCACACCTTGTGGAATGCCGGTCTGAACTATCACGCCCACTTCGGACCCTCGCACTGGATGTTGTTTGCCAAAATGGACAACATCACCAACAAACTGGCTTACTCGTCGACATCCGTGCTGACCCAAACCCTGCGCAGCGATGCACCACCGATCGCCGGTCGGAGTTTGAAGGTGGGGGCGCAAGTCAGTTTTTGACCGCCCCGAGTGTCGGGTTTCTGCCAAAACCCCCTGTGCGGACGTTCAGGGGGGCATTCAGTCATACTTATCGGGTAGCAGGCACGGGTCGCTCCTTGTCAGCCGTTCTGTCCCATGGGCTGCTACGCATCGCGATAATTTTCGAGTCAAAGGATGTTCACCATGAGCACGCTGTTGGTGGTTGTATTTGTTCTGGCCTATGTGGCAATTGCACTGGAGCACCCGCTCAAGGTGAACAAGTCAGCTTCTGCGCTGATGGGGGCAGGTTTGCTGTGGACCCTGTACGCCCTGTCTGGTATTGAACCGGACGTGCTCAGCGACCATTTGGGCGAGTCCCTGACGGGCACCGCGCAAATCGTTTTCTTTCTGATGGGCGCCATGACGATTGTCGAGGTGGTGGACGCGCACGATGGCTTCGACGTCATCACCTCCCGGATCAAGACCGCCCGGCTTTCTTCACTCATGTGGATGGTGGGTTTCACGACGTTTTTCTTGAGTGCCATTCTGGATAACCTGACGACCACCATCGTCATGGTGTCTCTCATGAAAAAATTGCTCGACCCAAGAGAGGATCGCCTCTTCTTTGCGGGCATCATCATCATTGCCGCCAACGCGGGCGGTGCATGGACGCCCATCGGCGATGTCACCACCACCATGCTGTGGATTGGGGGGCAGATCACGACGGTGGAAATCATGAAGGGTCTCTTTGTGCCCTCCCTGGTCAATCTGGTGATCCCGCTCCTGATCGTCAGTCGACTGTTGGGCCAGCGTCCTGTGATCGCCCCCTCCCGCCAGATCGACGACGCGGGCAGCACCACGCCTGTCGAGCGCAATGTGATGTTTTTCATGGGACTGGGCATCCTGGTGCTGGTGCCGGTGTTCAAGACGGTCACGCACTTGCCCCCCTTCATGGGGATTCTGTTCGGGCTGGGCATTCTGTGGTTCGTGGGTGAAATGCTGCATCGACAAAAACCGGACGACACCAAGGAACACCTCACCCTGGTCAGCGCCTTGAGTCGCATTGATCTGAGCTCGATCCTGTTTTTTGTCGGTATTTTGTTGTCAGTGGCCACGCTGGAGCACACGCACGTTCTGTCATCTCTGGCCGCCTGGCTGGATCAGGCTGTGGGGCGGCAGGATGTCATCGTGCTGCTCATCGGATTGGCAAGCGCTGTGGTGGACAACGTACCGCTGGTGGCTGCATCGATGGGCATGTACGACCTGGCGCACTATCCGACCGACAGTTTCCTGTGGGAATTCATGGCCTACTGCGCGGGTACGGGTGGCTCCATTCTGATCATTGGATCGGCGGCAGGCGTGGCCGCGATGGGCCTCGAGAAAATAGATTTTGTGTGGTACGCCAGAAAATTCGGTCTGCTGGCATTGGCCGGTTACGCGGCGGGTGCCGGGGTTTATATGCTCGAGCACCTGTTTTTTTACTGAAGCGAACGGCTTGTCGGTGTCGCCACACTTCGTCAGATTTTCGTGTGTACCAATTTCACGCCAACCAAGCAGGGCCAGTGGGCCCGGGAGGTGCTTGGCGTGAGTCTGCCAGCCGAGTACCCGCCAGAGTCTTACCCGGGGTTCCCGGCGCCGATAGTCGTGAAAAGTCACCAGACCGATCGCGTGGCGTGTGGCCTGGCCAGGTTCGGACTGATCCCTTCGTGGGCCAAGGATGACAAGATTGCACGCCATACCTACAACGCACGCAGCGAGACGGCCGCTGAGAAGCCAAGTTTCCGGGCGTCCTGGCGTCAGCGGCACTTCGGTCTGGTGCTCGCTGACAACTTCTTTGAACCCGGCTATGAGACGGGCAAGGCGGTCCGTTGGAAGATCGAACTGGTCTCGGGTGACCCATTCGGGATTGCCTGCCTGTGGGACCGCTGGACGGATCCGGCCTCCGGCGAAAACGTGGTCAGCTTTTCCATGCTGACCGTGAATGCAGACGAGCACCCGGTGATGCGTCAGTTCCATCGGCCGGCAGACGAAAAGCGAAGCCCCCTGATCATCCCGCCACCCTTGTTCGATACCTGGCTCAGTGCCCAATCAGACCAGGCCCGTGCGATGATGAGCTGGACAGACATGCCGGCACTTCGTGCAACGCCTGCTCCCAGGACTTGAGTGGTGAGAGCCCCTGTGCGGACAGACGATTCAACCAGACCCATGACCCTCACCGATACCCGACAGGTAGCGCATGCGATCGATCCGGCGTCCCTGGCAGCGCTGCCCAGGACCCCCGGTGTCTATCTGTTCATGGGAGAGGGGGCCTTGCCTGTGTACATTGGCAAGAGCGTGGATATCCGAAGTCGGGTGCTGGCGCATCTGCGTGCCGAGGATGAAGCCACGATGATGGCCCAATCCCGACGGGTGGAGTTCATCGAGACGGCGGGCGAGGTGGGTGCTTTGCTGCTTGAGGCACAACTCATCAAGCAGAAAAACCCGCTCTTCAACATCCGCCTGCGTCGCCAGCGGTCCCTGTGCTCGATTCGCCTGGCCGAGCAGGACGGGTTCATCACCCCCGAGGTCGTGTCGGGCAAGCATGTCGCGGTGGGGCAAGCCGACGATCTGTACGGATTGTTCAGTTCCGTCCACGCAGCCCGGACCAAGCTGCGCGAACTGTCAGACCTGCATGGCCTGTGCCTGGGGCTGTTGGGTATCGAGAAGATGGGCCAACGTGGGTGCTTTGGCCTGCAGGTGAAGTCCTGCCTGGGCGCTTGTGTGGGCCGGGAGGACAGGCGAGTGCATGATCAGAGGCTGTTCAGTGCGTTGGCGGATCTCAAGGTCCACGCTTGGCCCTACACGGGGGCGGTCGATCTGGTTGAGCAACGGGACGACTGGATCCAGCGGCACCGCATTCAGGACTGGCGCTATCAGGGCACCTGGTGTTCGCGCACCAGCAAGTTCAGTCCGCACGGAACGCAGGGGTTTGACCTGGACACTTACAAGATACTGGTCAAACCCATTTTGATGGGGTCGATACGAATAGAGCCGATGGGAGAGGTGACGCATGAAGCTGTGTAAGGCCTGGGTGGTGTGGTTTTTTTCTTTCCTGGTCTGCGGTGCGCATGCCGATGGCCTATCGGAGCAACTCCAAAGCAGCAACCACGTCCTGCTGATGCGCCATGCGCTTGCGCCCGGTGTTGGCGATCCGCCGGGCTATGTGCTGGAGCGGTGCGATACGCAGCGCATCCTCAACCAGGAAGGTAAAAACCAGGCGACGAGGATTGGCCGTTGGTTACGCACCCAAGGCGTGGAGAAGGTCCAGGTTTTCACGAGCCCGTGGTGTCGATGCAAGCAAACCGCTGAGTTGCTGAACTTCGGGCCTGTGACCATCGAGCCCGCACTGGCTTCATTCTTTGACGAGCCTCAATTGGGTGCTGCCCGCAATACCAGCCTGCAATCGTTCATTGCCCAGATGCTGAAAGTCAAAGGTGATCGCGCGTTGATTCTGGTCACCCACCATGTCAACATCCAGGCGTTCATGGGGCAAAACATCGGATCGGGGGACATGGTGCTGGCCCGGGTCAACCCGCAAGGTCAACTGCTGGACTATCGACTGTTTCGCAGTCCTTGAGACTGCGTGTCAGGGGTTGCAGCGGTCACATCGTTCGGGCTTGGCATGTTTGGCCTCGGTTGCCTCTTCCTGGCTGTAGCCGCACGATGCACAGGACCACCGGACGGATTGGGCGAGTCGGGTCGGATGACCACACCAGAGGCACGGCAGTCCCGGGGTATGCCCTGATATGGAAAATCCGGGCTGAGCGCAACGCGGGCAATAGGACTGAATTTTTCTGAGCAGGTCGTTGGCGGCCTGTCGAATCATCTGTTGCCGGGTGGGGTTGCAAAATGCACGCAGATCATGCTCGACGTAGACCCGTTGGTGGCTGGATGCATCCAGGCAGGTCTGGAAGGCTTGTGTCAGGGCTGACCATTGATGCAGTCCCTTGTGAACTCTCGAATCACGGGGAGGGTCAGGTCTGAGGACGAGGTGGTGATCAGGGAAACCGGCTTCACGCGCGAATATGTCCAGTTCTTCGACGCTGTGGACGACCCGTTGCAACTGTCGAGCCGGTCCCTGGGCGATGCCCACCACCTCCAGTTGATACTCATCATCCAGCCAGATCAGCACTTCGATATTCCAGGGCATGATGCCGCCAAACGGATCTGCGACGAATGCCCCTTCGCTGGCGATACCCAACGAAACGCCGCTGAGTTCCATACCCAGGCGGGCTTTTCTGCGTGCGGTGTCAATTTGCCCGTCGATCCGATTCACCTCTGGCGTGAAAGTGCCCAGCAAGTCGGTGTCATACCCGCTGGCCTGAGCAATCCGACATCCCAGCGCCGGCTCCAGAATGGGTGCGATCAAGGGCACTTTGCCGTGCTGCGTCAGGCACGCCACCGTCTTGCCTTGATAGCGCTGGCTCATGGCTCAGCCCAGCAATGTCTGAGCCACACGCAAGTACAACGGAATGCCCAGCAACAGGTTCAAGGGAAAGGTGATGCCCAGCGACAATCCAAAGTACAAGGATGGATTGGCTTCGGGAATGGCGTAACGCAGCACCGCCGGAACAGCGATGTAGGAGGCACTCGCCGCCAGCACCATCAGCAGGGTGGCGTCTCCCAGGGGAAGCCCCAGCACCCAGGCCAGCCCCAGTGCCAGACTGGCGTGTGTCAATGGGCCACCGATGGCGTAGGCGATCAGCCACGGCGATGCCCCTTTGATCTGTGACAAATTGCGCGATGCCATCAATCCCATGTCCAGCAGGAAGAACGACAGCATGCCTTTGAAGAGGTCACCCGAAAACGGTTGCATGGCCGACTGTCCGGCTTCCCCCGTCATCAAGCCGATGACCATGGCCCCCAACAGCAGCAGTTGGGCCCCGTCCGTGAAGGATTCGTGCAAGACCTTACCCAGCGGAAAACGGGTCGGGTGAGGTCCCGCAACGGGGGTCAACGGGCCTGCGGTTGGCACGGCCAACGGGGCATTCGCTGCACGCTGTCTCAGCGAGTTGGCCAGGATCACGGCCATGATGATGGCCGGTGATTCCATCAGCGCCATCGCCGCGGCCATGTGGCCACCATAGGCAATCTCCTGGTTTTCCAGGAACTGAACGGCCGTGACAAAGGTCACCGCACTGACCGACCCGTAGGTGGCCGCCACGGCAGCGGCGTCAAAACCGGACAGCAGGTGTCTCAGTATCGCGTAACCCAGCAGCGGGACAGACAAGGCAAGCCCCACCGCCGCTGCCAACCCCGTCCCAACCTCCAGCGTCAAGCCCGACTGAGCCAGGGCGAATCCGCCTTTGAGGCCCAATGCCATCAGCAGGTACAAGGACAGAAAACGGGAAATGGCAGGTGGAATCTCGAGGTTGGATTTGACGGTGCCGGCCAGCACGCCAAAGACAAAAAACAGGATGGCGGGATCAAGCATGTTGTGCATGGGGAACTCCTGGCCCGCAGTCTAGGATTTCTATATGTATTTGTAAAATCGATTTTTCAATCAATCACCATAGGGTAAAGTCTATGAATGTGACGTTTCGTCAATTGCGCCTTTTCCTGGCACTGGCAGACACCGGCAGTGTGAGTGGGGCCGCTCGGGCCTTGCATGTGACGCAACCGACAGCCTCCATGCAACTCAAGGAGATGGCCTTGGCAGTCGGTCTGCCTCTTTATGAGGTGATTGGCAAGAAAATCTATCTGACGGAGGTTGGACAGGAACTGGCCTCGACGGCGCGGGCCCTGACGTTGTCGTGGGAGGCGTTTGAGCAAAACGTCGATGCCATCAAGGGATTGTCCCGAGGCAAGCTGCGCATTGCCGTGGTCAGTACCGCCAAGTATTTCATGCCGCGTCTGATTGGCAGCTTTTGCAAAAAGCACGCATCCATTGACGTGTCCCTTGAAATCCTGAACCGAGACGGTGTCGTGCACCGTCTGCGCGAGCGGCGTGACGATCTCTACATCATGTCACAACCTCCCGTTGACATGGATCTGGTGGACGACATCCTGATGCCCAACCCCATCGTGTTGATTGCTCCCCTGAACGATCCACTGACCAAACGGCGTGACATCCGGCTCAAGGACCTGACCGCTTGCCGCTTCATTCTGCGGGAGCCAGGTTCAGGCACGCGAATGGTGGCCGATCAATATTTTCAGCAACGCAAATTTTCGCCCGATGTGAGGCTGGAATTGGGCAGCAATGAGGCCGTCAAGGAGTCTGTGGCGGGTGGCCTGGGAATTGGTGTTATTTCGCGTCACGCCTTGCATGGGATGAACAAGGAGCACGGTGTGAAGGTGGTGGAGGTACAGGGGTTCCCGCTGCCGTCGGCCTGGCATGTTGTTCATCATGCGGGCCAGAAACTCTCGCCCGTGGCGAGTGCATTCAAACGTCATCTGCATCAGTCGATAGGGGCATGAGCGGAATCGATCGCCCCCTAGATAATCAGAAAAAACCGAATTCAAACTCAATTTAAATCTGCTTTTTATATATTCTGTGCGTCTCTAAACTTTCTCCGAAGTCGTCCAGGTTGGCTGGACATGACGACATTCAATCAACAGACGATGTCTCGTCTTGGAGTCAGGACCCATGAAAAAAGCAACTGTCATGTGGCTGGTGATGGCCAGTGCTGCAACACCGCTGTGTGCCGTGCAGTCCCATGGCATGGGCAGTGTGGTGCCCGTGGCTCAGGAAGGGGCTGCCGACGTCACGCTGGAGCAACTCACCCAGGTGGTGTTGAAACACAACCATGTGCTCCGTTCGGCCCAGTTTGGCCTGGATGGCGCCAGGGCCGGGGTCAGGACGGCATCGGCGTGGGTGAATCCCAAAGTCGAGTTGCAGCAAGGTCAGTGGCAACCCGGGGGGGTGAGCCGACAGTCCGTGCGCGGATGGACACTGTCGCAACCGCTTGAGAACCCGGTCAGTCGCAGCGCACGGATTCAGGCGGCTGAATCGGGTGTGATGGTCAGCGGCCAACAACTGGCTATCGCAAAAAATGATCTGGCTGCACAAGTCAGAACCCGGGCCTATGAGGCCCTTCTGCACCAATCCGAGGCAGAAATGGCTGCGGAGACCCTGGCCCTGTTGCAGCAAGTCCGTGATCGGATTCGTGTCCGTGTGGAAACGGGAGAGGCTCCCCGATACGAACTGATCAAGGCTGACGCGGAAGTGATTCATGCGCGCGAGCGGCAACAATCGTCTCAGCTCCAGGCCCAACAATCACTTCTGGAAATCAACCGGCTCGCCGCAGGGCAGTTGCCCGAGCGCTGGAGATTGGCAGCCAATTTCCATGAGGATGTGGAATCGGCGGATCTCCTTCACTTGCAATCGCAGGCGGAGCAGAACAATCCTGAATTGATCAGTCTGAAACACGAGCTGGAACGCGCGCAGGCCCATTTGCGTTTTGCCCAGGCAGGTCGCTGGCCCGGACTGGAGCTGCGCTACAGCGAGAACCAGGAGCCGGACGTTCGTCAGAGTGCCTGGGGGGTGGTGATGCAACTTCCCTTGCTGGATCAACGCAGGGGACCAGTCTCAGAGGCGCAGGCTGAAGTGGGCCGAATCCAGGCAAGACTCGATGGGCGACGCAACGAATTGCAGCAACAAGTCGTCCTGGCCTGGCGATCGCTCGACATCGCCCGGTTGCGTGTCGAGGCCTTGGGTCAGGGAGTCGTTCGGGAGGCTGAGGCGGCATTGCGAGTGGCGCAAGCGGCCTACCGGTTTGGCGAGCGCGGCATTCTGGACGTGCTGGACGCGCAACGCGTGCTCAGGGGTGTTCGGTCTGATCTGCTACAGGCCCGATACCAACTCCATGCAGCCCGGATCGCCCTGGACCATCTGGCCGGTCGGTACGCACACACATCATGAATCGCTGTCAGCAAGGAAATCGCATGCTTCCCCATCTGTCTTCATCGGCTGGTATTGGCCCTGCCCTGACCGTTGTGGCCTTGGCGCTGCTGGTGAGTGCTTGCAACCCGCCTTCATCGACCCCTTTGCCCAGTGCGTCGCTGCCTCCAGCGGATCCCTCGCTCGTGCAGGTCGGCCCCGAGATGGCCCAGCGCTTCCAGTGGGAGCCCGTGATGATGACCGATATCGTGGAGTATCAAAATGTGCCGGGTCGTATTGAGGCCAACGACCGCATGGTGAACAGGATCGGTGCAGCCGTGACCGGTCGCGTGACGGAGGTGATGGTGGACGTCGGGGATCGCATTGTGGCCGGTCAGCCTTTGGCTTCCATCGCCAGTCCGGAACTTTCTCAGACGCAGATGGCTTATTTGCTAGCCTACTCCAGCGCATCGTTGGCTGAACGCGCGCTGGAAAGGGCCAAGCTGCTGTTTCAGGCCGACGTCATCGGAGCCGCTGAACTGCAGCGCCGCGAATCAGAGCTGGCGGTGGCGCGGGCCGAGTCAAGAGCCTTGAGCGATCAACTGCGTCTGATGGGACTGTCTGCGCAGGGCCTCACACGCCTGAAAGAGCAGGGCACTCTGCAACCCGTCGGCCAAGTGATGGCGTCGCAGTCGGGTATTGTCATTGAGCGGAAAATCAGCAGCGGTCAAGTTGCGCAGCCAGGGGACCCGCTCTTCACCGTTGCCGATCTGAGCAATGTCTGGGTGGTGGGCGCATTGCCCGAGCAAACAGCCCGGGCTGTCCAGGTCGGTCAGGGTGTTGATATCGAGGTTCCGGCGCTGGATGGACGCAAGATCACGGGAAAAATCGTTTATGTGGGTGATACGGTGTCACCCGAGACACGTACCGTGACCATTCGAACCCAGGTGGACAACTCGCGACGGGACATGAAGCCACAGATGCTGGCGAACATGCGTATTCGGGGTGAGGTACGTCGCCAGTTGGTCGTTCCACAAGAAAGCGTGATCAGAGAGAACGATCAGGACCACGTGTATGTGCGGGTCGACCAGGGGACATTCCGCCTGATCCAGGTTCAGCTTGGCCACGCGCTCAACGATGTGCGCCCGGTCGTCAAAGGACTTCAGGAGAACGACCAGGTGGTCACGCACGGTGCATTTCATCTTCATCATGAGCGCAAACGCGCAGAAGTGCAGTAAAGGGCGAAGACCATGCTCAAGTCCATGATCCATGCAGCGTTGACCCAGCGTATGCTGGTGCTGGTGCTGGCGTTTGTCTTGCTGGGGTTTGGTGCGCGCGCTGCGCTGCGCTTGTCAGTCGATGCGTTCCCGGATGTCACCAACACACAGGTTCAGGTGGCCACGGAGGTACCAGGACGCTCCCCCGAGGAGGTCGAACGGTTTGTGACCGTTCCTTTGGAAGTGGCAATGACGGGATTGCCTGGCCTGAGTGAAATGCGTGCCATCAACCGTGCGGGACTGTCGTTGATTACGCTGGTTTTCACGGAAAAGACCGATGTTTATTTCGCCCGCCAACTGGTCATGGAGCGCTTGCTGGAGGTCGGACCAAAAATGCCCACAGGGGTGGTTCCTGTGCTGGGGCCGGTGACCACAGGCCTGGGGGAGGTGTACCAGTACACCCTGGTGCATCCTCATGATGGAAACCGTACCTTGTCCTCAGAGGAGTTGATGGAACGGCGGATGGTGCAGGATTGGGTCGTACGCCCATTGTTGCGGTCCATTCCCGGCGTCGCTGAAATCAATTCGATGGGCGGTCTTGAAAAGCAGTTCCAGGTGCTCGTGAACCCGGACCGGCTCCGTCATTACCGCTTGACGCTACGAAATGTTCAGGATTCGATCGAGCGAAACAATGCCAATTCGGGCGGCGGTACCCTGCGCTCATCCGCAGAGCAATACTTGATTCGGGGTGTCGGTCTAATCCGCACGGCCCAGGACATTGAAAACATCATTCTCAAAGAAACTGCAGGCGTTCCGGTATTTGTCCGCGATGTGGCCCAGGTCCAGATTGGAGCCGGGGTGAGGCAAGGCGCCGTGGTGAAAAACGGGGAGACCGAGGCGGTTGCCGGCATCGTCATGATGCTGCGCGGGGGCAATGCCAAGGAGGTGGTCAACCGCGTCAAGACCAAGGTGGAGGAAATCAACCAGAAAGGTCTGCTACCCAATGGCTTACAAATCGAGCCCTTTTACGACCGGACCGAGTTGGTGGATTCCGCCTTGGGCATGGTGACCAAAGTCCTGCTGGAGGGAATCGTCCTGATTGTCATCATCCTGTTTGTGTTTCTGGGTGACGTGCGCTCGAGTCTGGTGGTCGCGGCCACCATCGTGCTGACACCGCTCATCACGTTCATCATGATGAACCGCTTGGGCCTGTCTGCCAACCTGATGTCGTTGGGCGGGCTGGCGATTGCGATCGGACTGATGGTCGATGGCACGGTCGTGGTGGTCGAGAACGTCTTTCACAAACTGGGGCAAACCGATGCGTCCCGCCAGTCGAGACTGCAGACCATCCTGGAAGCCACGTCCGAGATTGCCAAACCGACGGTCTACGGTATTTCCATCATCATTCTGGTTTTCCTGCCCCTGATGATGCTCTCAGGCATGGAGGGAAAAATGTTCGCCCCGCTGGCCCTGACCATTGCCATCGCGCTGGCGGTATCCCTGGTGGTGTCGTTGTTCTTATCTCCGGTCCTGTGCAGCTACGTTCTTCGTGGCGGCAGCGATCACGACACCAGACCCATTGCATTTCTCAAAACGCATTACCTTCGGCTTTTACAGTCGGCATTGCAAGCCGAGAAAAAAACCATCGCAGCGGCGGTGGCGATGTTCCTGGCTTCCATGGCGCTGTTCCCGTTGCTGGGCAAAAGCTTCATCCCGACCATGAAGGAGGGCTCCATCGTTCCCCAGATCCTGAGGGTTCCCAGCATTTCCCTGGAGGAGTCGCTTCTGGTGGAGCAAGAGGCGATGAAACTGGTTGCCCAAGTCCCCGGTGTCAAAGCGGTGATCTCCAAGCTCGGTCGCGGCGAATCGCCTGCCGATGCTGCCGGCCCCAACGAGTCCGATCCCATTGTGGTGATCGATCAGGACGCCGACCGGACGCAGACCCAGATCGAGGCTGATATCCGTCGCGTGCTTTCGGTGCTGCCAGGCATTCAAGTCGTGATGAATCAACCCATTGCCCAAAGAGTCGACGAGATGGTGACCGGGGTGAGGTCGCAATTGGCCATCAAGCTCTTTGGCGACGATTTGGACCAACTCAAACGGATCTCTGAAGAATTGGCCCGTATCGTGAAATCCGTGCCAGGTGCCATTGATATCCGGGTGGAGCGCTTGTCGGGGCAGCAAACGCTCACGATCGATATTGACCGGCAGGCGATTGCCCGGTACGGCATCAATGTGTCGGACATCAATGAATTGATCGAAACGGCGTTCGGTGGCACTGAAGTCGGGCAAGTGTATGAAGGCCAGCGCCGGTTTGGTATTGTGGTTCGCTACCCGGCGGAGCATCGCAACTCGCTTGAAACCATTCGACGCAGCACATTGCGAAGCTCGGACGGGACCTTGGTGCCCTTGTCCGCGGTGGCTCGCATTGATTTGCTGGATAGCCCGCCGACCATCAGTCGGGAATCGGGCCAGCGGCGGGTCGTGGTGGGCGCCAACGTGCTGGGGCGTGATCTGGGGGGCTTTGTCCAGGAAGTGCAAACGCGCGTGAGCACCGACCTGAAACTGCCCGAGGGATATTCCTTGTCCTGGGGCGGACAATTCGAAAACATGCAGCGGGCCATGGATACGCTGATGGTGATCATTCCCTTGACGGTGGTGGCGATCTTTTTCCTGCTGTTCATGCTGTTCAACTCCTTGCGCCTGGCCTCTTTGATCATCCTCGTGCTGCCGTTGGCATCGATAGGTGGGGTGGTGGGCCTGTTCGTGACCGGTGAATATCTCAGTGTTCCGGCCTCGGTTGGGTTCATCGCCCTGTGGGGGATTGCCGTTCTGAACGGGGTGGTGCTGGTAAGCTGTATCAGAAAGCTTCGAGAAGAGGGTCTGCAAGTCGCCCATGCTGTCCGCGAAGGATGTGTCCAGCGCTTCAGACCCGTCATGATGACGGCGACGGTGGCCCTGTTGGGGCTGGTACCCTTCTTGTTTGCACAAGGGCCGGGCTCGGAGGTTCAACGCCCCTTGGCCGTTGTGGTGATCGGGGGACTGATCACCTCCACGCTGCTGACGCTGGTGGTGGTACCCGTCTTGTACCGGTGGTTTGATGAGGATCCTGAAGCAACCTGACCTGGACGAGTGACATGCACAATTTGAATTATCGACATCTGTATTATTTTTGGGTTGTCGCCAAGGAAGGCAGCATGGCACGCGCAGCCCAGCGGTTGGATATGGCGATTCAAACCATCAGTGTGCAAGTGCGTGAGTTGGAAAAATCGCTCGGACATCAGCTGTTCAGACCGGATGGACGCGGCTTGCGATTGACCGATGCAGGACAAGCCGCCTATGAACGGGCCGATGAAATTTTCCAGATCGGACAAAAAATTCCCGGGGAAGTGGCCTTCGCAGCCACTGGACCTGCCGTCAGGTTGTCCATTGGCTTGTCCGACGGCTTGTCCAAACTGGCCGCACACACGCTCCTCGATCCTGTGCTGAACACCCCGGGTTTGCGTCTGATTTGCCATGAAGGTGAATTCGAACAACTCATGGCTGAACTGGCTTTGCATCACCTGGATCTGGTTCTGGCGGGTCAAAGTGCCCCGCCCAACCCGAACCTCAGGCTCTCCAGCCGCTTGCTGATGTCCTCCGAGGTCTATTGGTATGGTCCGGCCCAGTGGGTGACCAGCAAGGCGCGCAAGCAATTTCCCGAGTGCCTCAACGAACTCCCGGTGCTGATCCCGACGCGGCACTCACCGGTTCGTGCTGCACTGGACCGGTGGATGAATGCTCATGCCTTGACCCCCCATGTGGTGGGCGAGTTCGAGGACAGCGCGTTGATGACTTTGTTTGCCGGGCGTGGAATGGGGGTGTTTCCTATCAGTGGCCTGGGCGCGCAGGACTTGTCACTGATGCCCGGCATGCAGGCCCTGGGTCAAACCGATGTGATGGAGGACATCTATGTCATTCATTCCCACCGTGGGCGGCATCACCCGCTGGTACAAAAAATCTTGCAGGAAGCGTGACTGGGAGTTCGGTAAATCCGAAGTCATAGTCTCGCAATCCCTACGCAAATCGCTGAATGTCCTATTGCACCCCCGTCGTGGTTCTTATAAATTGAGGGCTGAAGGGGAGTAGCTCCCGCGCTGGCTGGGTCAGATACGACTTGAACAAGTCTTCAGCCAGCGCGTCAACAGATCGTCATGACGAAGTTCAACTTCCGGTCTGTTGGGTACCACAACCATCACTCCACGCTGAGCAAGACCTTCATTGAGTTGCCTGATTCAGGCACATGAGGGCGCTTTGTGTGGTCTGACCCATGGTCGCGACAGCGAAGGCGTATCGCGTGTGTCCGAACCAGGTTGAGACCGAAGTCAACCAGGAGTTCGTATGGAACTATTTTCTACCCCGTGGTGGTCAGCCTTGCTGGCGATCATTCTTATCGATCTGGTTCTGGCCGGTGACAACGCCATTGTGATTGCGTTGGCGGCCAGAAATCTGCCTCCCCATCTCCAAAAGAAGGCCGTGTTTTGGGGCACCATCGGCGCTATCGCCGTGCGATCCCTCATGACGATCGGCCTGGTCTGGCTGCTGAAGATACCCGGCCTGATGCTGGCGGGCGGCTTGGGTCTGTTGTGGATCGCGTACCGATTACTGGCAGACGCCACGACCGACCACCACGACGGACCGGCTGTCACCAGTTTCTGGGGGGCCATGAAGGTGATTGTGATTGCCGACGCACTCATGGGGGTCGACAACGTGCTGGGGGTGGCGGGTGCCGCCCATGGCTCGATCGAACTGGTGGTGATCGGTCTGCTGGTCAGTGTTCCCATTGTGGTGATCGGCAGTTCATTTGTGCTGCGTCTGATTGAACGCTTTCCGGTGATCATCAAGCTGGGGGCCGCCGTGCTGGCATTCACCGCGGCCAAGATGATTGTGGGCGAGCCCTTGTTGGACCCGTTGTTTGACCCCGCCGGTATGGTTCATGAAATCGCACGCCTGGGCACCTATGTCCTGGCGATCGCCGGTGTCCTGGGATTGGGGTGGTGGAGTGCACGGCGCGCCCAAGACAGTGCTGTCAAGTCCCCCCAAGTGATGTCTTGAGTCGTCAGCCTATTTCAAACTTCAAAGGAGAACTGCATCATGGAAAAGATCATTGTGGTTGTGAACGATGCCGAGTACGCATTGCAAATGGTGGCGCCCATGAAAAATGACGCCAATCCCACCCAGTGGGTGATGCTGGTGTGCCCGCCCAAATTCACCCGTCATGTCAGTCGCTGGGTCAGTCGGAATGCCTTGAGCGCCTGGCGAGACAAATGGGCCCAGGAACTGATTCAGGTGGTCAAGCCCGTCATGACTCTGGGGGGAGACACATTTCACTGGCGATGCAACCAGGGCGCATTGCCCGAGGAAATCAAACGCTTGCAACAGGAATACGGGACTCAACGTGTCCTGGACGCCAGGCGTCCCAAGGTGGGCGTTGACCAGCAACCGGTGAGCGTCTCCCAGCCCGTGACGTCCAACACCAGCTGGTCAATTCCTGGCGGCGTGGCGGTGATGGGTGCGGTCCTGATTGCCGCTGCCGACTGAGGTGCTTGAATGCGGGTCCAAGGGCGTTCGATGCTTTTGGACCCGCGCAACGCTCAGTGCTGCTTGGATGTATGCATCAATTTGTCGATGAGTGCCAAAGCCAGGGCGCTTAATAGGAAAATGGCATGGATGATGGTTTGCCACATCACAGTCTGTTCACTGTAGTTCGAGACGTTGATGAAAGTCTTGAGCAGGTGTATTGAGGAAATGCCAATGATGGCAGCCGCCAGCTTGACCTTGAGCACGGATGCATTCACATGATCCAGCCATTCCGGCTGGTCCGGGTGGTTGTCCAGGGCGACACGCGAAACAAAGGTGTCATAGCCGCCCACGATCACCATGATCAGCAGGTTGGAAATCATCACCACATCGATCAGTCCCAGCACCACCAGCATGACAATCGATTCGTTCAATTCGGTGATGGGAATGTCAGAGCGGTATCCAATGCTCCTGATCAAGGATTCGAGCGCTGGCTGATGCCCCAGGACGGCTTCCACCAGGTGCACCAGCTCGCGCCAGAACTGGAGCACGTAGATCAACTGCGCCACCACCAACCCCACGTACAGCGGGAGCTGGATCCAGCGGCTGGCAAACAAGAATCTGGACAGTTGTTGCATGGATGACCTCAGAGGTTTTCCAGGTTCGAGAGCGTTCGAACACTGAACGATTTCAATTCTTGCAGGGTTTTCTCCGGCATACGTTTGAGCTGGTGGTAAACCACGCCCAATCTGGGGTTGGTCTCAAACTGTGACCGGTGCCGGTCAAAGAAGTCCCAGTACAGGGCATTGAACGGACACGCCTGATCGGTGGTTCTGGCCTTGTGGTCGTAGCGACAGTTTTTGCAGTGGTCTCCCATGCGGTGGATGTAGGCAGCGCTGCTCACATAGGGCTTGGTGGCCAGCAAGCCACCGTCAGCCCATTGGCTCATGCCCAGGGTGTTGGGTGCCTCCACCCATTCAAACGCATCAATATAAATGCCCAGGTACCAGCGATGCAGTTCCTGCGGGTCCAGTCCGGCCAGCAGCGCAAAATTCCCTGTCACCATCAGCCGTTGGATGTGATGGGCATAACCATGCGTCAGCGACTGTTTCAAGGCACTGGCCATGCAGGCCATGTGCGTCTGCCCGTTCCAGAACCAGTGTGGCAAGGGCCGGCTGTGGGCCAGCTGGTTGGAGCGGGTGTAGTTCGGCATCTGCGCCCAATACATGCCGCGGACAAATTCGCGCCAACCCAGCACTTGCCGGATGAAGCCCTCGGCGGCATGAAGCGGGGCATGACCTTCCCGCCAGGCGGTCTGCGCCCGCTCCACCACCTCACGAGGGTTCAGCATCTTGGTGTTGAGCGCAAAGGACAACAAGGAATGAAAGAGGCGCCAACTGTTCGTCGAGAGCGCGTCCTGGTAGTCGCCGAAGTGGGGCAGCCCCCACTCGATGAAGTGGTCCAGTTGCCGCAGCGCCTCGGCCCGGTTCAGGGGCCAGCGAAACGCGGCCGACTGCGGATCTCCCAGGGTCTTCACGCCGGCAGATTCGATGACCCGCCACAATTCGCTGTGGTCGTGGCAGGGGCGTGTGTCGGCAGGCTCGGCTGGCAGGCCTGGCCAGGGCTTTCGGTTGTCGGCATCAAAATTCCATTGCCCCCCCTCGGGCTTTCCGTCAGGTGTGAGCAGGATCTGGTGACGGCGTCGCTGTTGCCGGTAGAAGCTTTCCATGAGCCATTGCTTCTTTCCCCGGAAGATCTGTTGCGCGTCCCCACGCTGGGTCAAAAAATGCTCACTGTCCACCATGCTGACGGGCACCGGGCTGGTTTGTGCCCAGTCCCGCAAGGCCTGGTCCAGACGCCACTCATCTGGGGCCTGGTACTCGACTGAGGTGGTCTGGTGGTGCGCCACCAGCGCTTGCAGGTTGGCAACGATGTCCTGGCGGTTGCTGGCCTGATCAATGCTCACATAGCGTACGCGGTGTCCATTCGCTTTGAGTTGTTGCGCAAAGTCGCGCATGGCTGCAAAAATACCCAGCACCTTTTGCGCATGGTGCAGCACATAGTCGGTTTCGGCGCGTACCTCCATCAGGGTATAGATCACATCGGGTCGCACGGCATCAAACCAGCTGTGTCGCGGGTTCAGCTGATCGCCAAGAATGAGGCGCAGGCAGGGGCGGGGTTGGTCATGCATGGCGAGCTTGTCCTGGCGCAGCCCGGCGATCTGCGCTGGGGCTGTTGAGGTTGAACTTGATTGGAGTCACCGCCCCCCGGTGCCGCCATTGGCAACGGGCCACACGAAGCCACCCGCCGTGGGTGGGGTCGTGCAGGTCCGACGCGAACGGAGTGCTCAGTTGGCAGGCGACTTGTCCACCGATGGTAGCAAGCACCGCGGTGATGGTGTGAACGGTCGATGTACGACTGACCAGATCCCAAGGGCTCTGGCGGTGATAATGGGCCGTCGCCTGGGCTCTTCTTGGTGGCCAACGCGTCAGGCCGCGATCATCTTTATGAATACACCCCCGACAAAGCCCCACACGTCCTTCGAAGCCCTGCGCTTGCCTCAATACCAGCGCATGGTGGTGTGCTTCTTGTTGACCATGATGGCCGACAACATCGAGCATGTGGTGAGTTACTGGGTCATGTTCCAGAAATTCGATTCGCCGGTCCTGGGCGGCTTTGCAGTCATCTCGCATTGGGTCCCGTTCCTGGTCTTCTCGCTGCCTGCCGGCGCGCTCACCGATCGCTACGACCCCAGGCGGTTGATCCAGATTGGCATGGTGCTTTTCATGCTGTGTTCGGCCGGATGGGCTTACATGTTCATCACCGACTCCCTGCAGATCTGGGCGGCCATGCTGCTGCTGGTGATCCATGGCTTGTCGGGTGTTTTCTGGAATGTGGCCACGCAAATCATCCTCTACGACCTGGTGGACAAGGAGGTCCTGCCCAGCGCGGTCAGGACACTGGCCACGGCGCGCTACGTTGGACTGATTGTGGGGCCCGGGGTGGGCGGTGGCCTGATGCTCTGGCTAGGACCCGAATACAGCCTGCTGGTCAACTGCCTGCTGTATGTGCCCAACATCCTCTGGCTGATCAATGCGCCCTGTGGTCCCAAGTTTCGACCGGCCCATCAGGCACCGCCTGCCAGACCTTTCAGGGGCTTTCATGATTTGTTCGCGACGCTCGCCGCGGTGCGACGTCACAAGGACGTGCTGCTGATGCTGTGCCTGACCGGCAGTGCCTCCTGGTTTGTCTCCAACAGCTACCAGGCGCAAATGCCGGCTTACGCCCATGACCTGGGACACGGTGATCCGGGCTTGACCTACAGCCTGCTGCTGGCCGCCGATGCCCTGGGTGCGTTGTGTGCGGGGTTGCTGTGGGAGTACTTGGGTCAACGCAGCAAGCCCACCTCGGGCCAGGCGATGGGCTTTGCCCTGTTGTGGGCCGCGTCCCTGGCGGTGTTTGCGTGGTCCGGCAGCTATGTCCTTTCGCTGGGTATTTTGTTCGTGGCGGGATTTGCCGAGTTGTCCTTCAATTCGGCGGCGCAGACCATCGTTCAACTCAAGGCACCCCTGGACATCCGCGGCAGAGTGATCGGGCTCTTCAACATGACGTCTCTCGGTCTGCGGTTCGGCTCGGGCATCACCGTGGGCTTGCTCGGTGGTGTGATGGGCAATCACGCGTCGCTGTTTGTCGCCTGTGTCGGGTTTGTGTGCTGCCTGGGCCTTTTGCAGCTGACATGGGGACGTTCGCCGTCCAATGAGTCTGCGGTCTGAAGTTTCAAGTCTCAAGCCTTGTGGGCTGAAGTCACCCGCAATCAGGGGGCCGTCTTCGCAGGCAGCTTATTTCCCCCCTTCCGGGGCTGACCGGCTGGCCAGCGCCGCGTGCAAAAGCGGCACGATCTCGTGCGCATGCGCGGTGCGGTTTCTCACCGTCTGATCGCGCTCGACTGCTATGATCAAGACGTGAACTTTGTCAATTTCAATGGTAAGCGGGGCCTGGTGCTTGGGATCGCCAATGAGCACAGCATTGCCTGGGGGTGTGCCCGGCTGGCGCATGCCCTGGGGGCCGAACTGGTGGTCACGTGTCTCAACGACAAGGCACGCTCCTATGTGGAGCCCCTGACCCAGCCCCTGGGTCTGGACCTGCAAGTGTGCGATGTCGAAGATCCAGCCGCCATGCAGTCGCTGGTCTCCCACACCGTTGACAGATTGGGTGGACTGGACTTTGTCATCCACTCCATCGCCTGGGCTCCCTTGCAGGACCTGCATGGGCGTGTGATTGACAGTTCCAGCACCGGGTTTGCGCGTGCGATGGAAGTGTCCTGCCATTCTTTCGCCAGTGTGGCGAAATGCTGTTCGCCCCACATGACGGCGGGCGGCGCCATGATCACTATGAGTTATCTGGGCGCTGACCAGGCCGTGCCGCATTACGGGCTGATGGGGCCGGTGAAGGCGGCGCTCGAATCCTTGGTGCGCTACATGGCGCTGGAACTGGGCCCGCAAGGGGTTCGGGTGCATGCGGTCTCGCCCGGCCCGATTCCCACCCGGGCCGCCTCCGGCATCGAAGCGTTTGACACCCTGATGCAGAGCACGGCCGCCCGGGCTCCGTTACGCCGCCTGGTGACGCTGGACGAAATTGCCAATCTCGCGCTGTTCCTCTGCTCCGACCAGGCCAGTGGCATGTCGGGGCAAACCATCTTTGTGGACGCAGGGTTTCACGCCGTCTCGTGAGTCCCTTGAGGGAGGCACACTTGACGGTGTCTTGAGCAGGGCCGGGCCGCGGTGCTTTCTGGCCCTGGCAGTGAGGAAGTTACTTTCGCGGCGAAACAAGACTTGTAGGGTCCATTCATGACGTCCGATGCGTGCATTCTTCTGACCGGCTTTGAGCCCTTTGGCGGTGAGCCTGTCAATCCCTCCTGGGAAGTGGCCCGGGCACTGGCTGGCGAGGTGATGGGATCCGCGCGCATTGAAAGCGTGCAATTGCCCTGTGTGTTTGCACAGGCGCCGCAAGCCTTGCAAGCGGCCCTGACGCAGTATTCACCCCGTGCTGTGGTGTGTCTGGGGCAGGCCGAGGGGCGCAGCGACGTAACACCCGAGCGGGTAGCCATCAATCTCATGCACGCCCGTATTCCTGACAACGCGGGGGCACAACCGCAGGAGGAACCGGTGGTTCCTCAGGGGCCGACCGCCTATTTTTCCAGCTTGCCGCTCACCCGCATCGTGCGTCGGCTGTGCGAGCAGGACATTCCGGCATCTGTCTCCAATACAGCGGGTACGTTTGTGTGTAACCAGGTGTTCTACTGGCTGCAACACACCTGGGGCAGGTCCGGCCGACCCAGTGGATTCGTCCATCTGCCATGCCTGCCTGAGCAAGTGACCCGCATGGCCATGACACAGGTATGTCCATCGTTACCCCTGGAGGTCCAGGTGCGCGCCGTGCGCGAAGTGTTGGCCATGTGCTGGTCTGAAACGAAGGCCTGACACGCAGGCCCCTGAGGTGTGTCGCGACCCTTTGGCGCTTCAGTGTGCCTCTGCCTGCTTGGCGGCTTCGATCGCAGCGCGGTTGTCTGCACTGGCGCCATTGAAGAACAGGTTGAGTAGCACCGCGCTGATCGAGGCGAGCAATATGCCGGACTCGATCAAGGGGTGGAGGTCGTGCGGCATCCATTGCTTGAAGTTGGGGGCAATGAGAGGAATCATGCCGATGCCAATCGAGATGGCCACCACCAGGGCGTTGAAGCGGTTGTGTTTGAAATCCACCCCACCCAGGATGCGGATGCCGGTGGCGGCCACCATGCCAAACATCACCAGACCGGCACCGCCCAGTACCACGGTGGGCAGGGATTCCACCAGCGCTGCCATCTTGGGGATCAGGCCCAGGGCAATCAGGATGAGACCACCTGCCACACAGACAAATCGGCTCTTCACACCCGTCACCGCCACCAACCCCACGTTTTGCGAGAAGCTGGTGTAAGGGAAGGTGTTGAAGATGCCACCGATCAAGGTGCCCAGGCCATCGGTACGCAGACCCCGTGCCAGTGCGGCCTGATCCACCTTGCGGTCGGTCATCTCGCCGAGCGCGAGGAACATGCCCGTGGATTCAATCATCACCACAATCATCACCAGTGTCATGGTGAGAATGAGTACCGGCTCAAACACGGGCATGCCGAAGTGAAAGGGCGTCACCACATCCAGCCAAGCTGCTTTGCCCACCTTGTCAAAGTTCATCAGGCCCATGGCAGTGGCCACCACGCCACCGATCACGATGCCCAGCAGGACCGAGATGTTGGACAGGAAGCCCTTGGCAAAGCGTGAGATCGCCAGGATGGAGACCAGCACCAGTGCAGCGATACCGACCCCGGTCAGATCGGCATACTTGGGGTTGGGCATTTTGGGCAACAGCGCCAGGTCTTTGGGTAAAGGGGGCAGGGCAGAGCCCGGCGCACTGGCCGCTGCCGCGGCGGCCTCCAGCCACTGCTTGTGCTCAGGCGAGACGATGGAGGGTGCCGTGGGGCCGAAGGGGTTACCAAAGATCCAGTTGATGCCGATGCGCATCAAGCTGATGCCGATCACGGCGATGATCGTGCCCGTGACCACGGGCGGAAAGAATCGCAGCATTCGGCTGACCAGGGGCGCCATGAGGATGGAGATCAAGCCCGCACCGATGATGGCACCAAAAATCACTTGAGCCCCAGCCGTACCCGGCGTGGCGTTGGCCATGGCCACCATGGGAGCCACTGCTGCAAAGGTCACGCCCATCATCACGGGCAGCCGAATGCCGAACCATTGGGTGGCACCCAGGGATTGAATCAACGTCACCAGCCCGCAGCAGAACAAATCCGCAGAGATCAGGAAGGCCACATCTTCCGGGCTGAGCTTGAGGGCCCGGCCCACGATCAGGGGCACGGCCACGGCGCCGGCATACATCACCAGCACGTGTTGCAGACCCAGCGCGGCCAGCTTGCCCGAGGGCAGTTGTTCATCAACGGGGTGGACGGTTGAACTCATGGAGGTGACTCCTTGGCGAAGGGTGGTGGGAATCCCATCGAAGCGAGAGATGGGGTTTTGTGTTCCAAACTGTATACAATTTATGGGCGAACTGGGCTCGGTAAATACCCGCAAGCGAGCCCCGGCTGGGTGGTCACGCGCAGTCAGGGCCAGGCCGCCCGCACAGGGCGGGATGGGTTCGGTGGGGTCCGGTTAGCGGTCGCCCAGCATCAGCTGAGCAAATCCAGCAAGGTTCTGGCCACCACCTTGGTGGCGCGGCGCACGTCTTCCAGTTGCACGCGCTCGTCAGCACGTTTGGCATGGCTCTCCAGCACAGTGCGTGGGCCAGCGCCATAAATCACGCCCGGAATGCCGCGCTCCACATACAAGCGCACGTCCGTGTACAGCGGTGTGCCGACGGCAGGAATGGGCTCGCCGAAGAGTTCGGTGCCGTGCTTCTGGATGGCATCCACCATCGGCTTGTTGCCCGCCAGCGGAACCATGGCCCGGGCCAACAGCAAGCGCCGAATGTCCACCTTGAGTTGCTTGCCCCCGCGTGGCGGGTTGAAGCCCTTGGCGGCATCCTCGATGGTCTTGCGGATGCTGGCCTCCACCTCGGCAGGATTCTCTTCAGGAATCATGCGTCGGTCCAGCTTGAACACCACCTTGCCCGGCATGACGTTGGTGTTGGTGCCGCCACTGATCTGACCCACGTTGAGATAGGGGTGCGTGATGCCTTCAACCCGCGAGGTGATCTTCTTGTAGTCCGCATTGAGGGCATGAAGCGCCTGGAGGATGTGCACGGCGCCTTGCAAGGCATCGGTCCCGGTATCGGGCACGGCGGCATGCGCCATTTCTCCTTGTACCGTCACCTCCATTTGCAGGCAACCGTTGTGCGCGGTCACCACCTGGTAAGAGAAACCGGCTGCGATCATCAAATCGGGTTTGGTGAGCCCTTGGGCCAGCAACCAGCCCGGACCCATCTCGCCGCCAAATTCTTCGTCGTAGGTGAAGTGCAGTTCCACGCCACCCTTGAGCGGCAGGCCCAGCGACTCGAGCGCGCGCGTGGCGAAGGTGAAGGTGGAGAAGTCACTCTTGCTGACAGCGGTGGCACGACCAAACATGGCGCCGGTCTGAATCTCCGCGCCATACGGATCGTGCGTCCATCCTTCACCCGGCGGCACCACATCGCCGTGGGCGTTGAGGGCGATGGTGGTTCCTGTGCCATAGGGGCGGCGAACAATCAGGTTGGTGATGGACTGCAGGCCATAGGCCTGCACGTCAGCCGCGGGCACAGCGTGCTTTTCAGCCTGGTAGCCAAAGGCCTGGAGCAACTCGGCCGTGCGCTCGGCATGCGGCGCGTTGTTACCGGGCGGCGTGTCGGTGGGCACCTGGACCAGGGCTTGCAGGAATTTCACCTGCTCGTCAAAGTGAGCATCGATCCAGGCGTCGAGTTGGGCGTAGTGGGCGGGTGTGGCACTCATGCGGTTTCCAGTGCGAGTTGGTTCAGGACATGGGTGAAGGCATCGATCGCGAGTTGCATGTCATCGCTGGTGGTGCTCTCCAGGGGGTTGTGGCTGATGCCGGCATTCTCGCCGCGTACAAACAGCATGGCCTGGGGCATGATGTCGTGCAGTTTCATGGCGTCGTGGCCGGCACCGCTGGGCATGGTGAATACGGGCACGCCCAGATGTTTCACAGCACGCTCCCATCGCGCCTGCCAGGCCGGGGCGCTTGGCGCAGCCGCGACCCGCAGAATTTCCTGGGCAACAAAACGCACGCCACGGCGTTCGCAGATGGCTGCCATTTCATCCAGGATGTCGCGCACCACGGCATCTCGCTGCGCATCAAGGGGCGCGCGCATGTCCAGTGAAAACTGGCACACCCCCGGGACGACATTGATGGAGCCGTGGGGAACCTGGAGCTGACCGATGGTGGCCACCGAATCAGCGTCGCGGGCGGCGCGCTGCTCGACATAAAGCGCCAGTTCGGCCAGGGCACAGGCGGCATCCCGGCGACGGTTCATGGGGGTGGTTCCCGCATGGCTGGCGGTGCCGATGATCTCGCACTGGTAGCGTACGCTTCCATTGATGCTCGTGACAACGCCCAACGGCAGCTGGCTTTCGTTGAGCACGGGGCCTTGCTCGATATGCACCTCAATGAACCCCAGGTATTTCGCGGCATCCCGCCTGATCTTGGGAATGTCATCGATGCACAGGCCGGCGTGTTGCATGGCTTGACGCATGGTGATGCCCTCGGCGTCGGCTTGTGCCAGCCACTCGGGTTTGAAGTCGCCCACCAGGGCCCCCGAGCCCAGGAAGGTGGCTTTGTAGCGCTGACCCTCTTCTTCGGCAAACGCCACCACTTCAATGCCAAAGGGCAGGCGACGTTGTTGCTGTGCCAGTTGTTGCACGCAGGCCATGGGCACGAAAATGCCCAGGCGTCCATCGTACTTGCCGCCGTTGCGCACCGTGTCGTAATGTGAGCCACTCATGAGATAGCGCGCACCCGGCACGGCGGGGTGATAGCGCCCCACCACATTGCCCACCGCGTCCGTCTCCACCTCGTCGAACCCGCAGTCGCGCATCCAGTGGCTGATGCGCTGCGCACAGGCGCGATGGGCGTCAGTCAGGTAGGTCACCGTGAGTTGCCCTTTGTCAGCAAAACCCGGGTCGCTGTGCTGGGCCAGGGTTTCTTGCCAGTCCCACACCGCATGCCCCAGCGTGGGTTCAATGCCAAACTTGTCGTTCAGACGGATCTCGACAATGCGGTGGATGTTGCGCAGGCACTCCTGCAACTCAAAGTCGGGATGACCGCGCAGGCGTCGCTCAAAGGCCTCGATGATCTGCTGCTTGTTCAAGCCCACGCCGCGTGGGCCGCGAACCGCCAGGATGAAAGGCCAGCCAAACTTGGCGTTGTAATCCGCGTTGAGTTGTTGAATGCGGGCAAATTCCTCGGGGGTGCAGTCGGTCAGCCCCGCCTTGCTTTGTTCCTTCGTGGATTCGGCGGTCAGGGACTGGCTGATCATGGCCTTTCCCGCCAATTCGGGGTGCGCGCGAATCAGGGCCAGTTGAGCGTCGCGCCCGGCCGCATCCAGCACCTGGGTCATGATGTACTTCAGATGCGCCAGCGATTTGAAGGGTCGTTGTGCGATCGCTCGCTCGGCAATCCAGTCCGAGTGTTCATACAGCCCGGTGAGCAGGCGTGCGGCGTCGGCTTCGGTGGCGTGATTGAGTTGATCCAGCGTCAGGGACATGATGGTTCTCGGTGATCGGGTCAGCCGGCAAGCGGATGGGTGGCGGTCCAGTGTCGTGCAATGTCCAGTCGGCGTGCCACCCAGACGTGCTCATGCGACTGGATGTGATCCAGAAAACGCTGCAGTGCCGTGATGCGGCCCGGACGACCCAGCAACCGGCAATGCATGCCAATGCTCATCATCTTGGGGCGGTTCAGGCCATTGGGGTCGCCCTCCGCATACAAGGCGTCGAAGGTGTCCTTCATGTACTGGAAGAACGGATCAGCGTGCGAATAGCCCTGGGGCAGGGCAAAGCGCATGTCGTTGCAGTCCAGCGTGTAGGGCACGATGAGTTGGGGGGCCACGCTGCCATCGGTCTTGCGCACCTGCATCCAGAAGGGCAGGTCGTCGCCGTAATAGTCGCTGTCGTAGGCAAAGCCGCCAAAGTCGGCCACCAGTCGGCGCGTGTTGGGGCTGTCGCGTCCGGTGTACCAGCCCAGAGGGCGTTCGCCCCACAGTTCGGTCATGATGTGCATGGCCTGCTGCATGTGCTCGCGCTCGATGGCTTCGCTCACGTTCTGGTAATGGATCCACTTCAGGCCATGGCAGGCCATGTCATGGCCCAGTTCTTTCAAGGCCGCGGTCAACTCGGGGTAGCGCTGCAAGGCGGTGGCGATGCCGAATACCGTGAGGTGCAAGCCGCGACGTTCAAACTCGCGCAGGATGCGCCACACACCCGCACGTGAGCCATATTCGTAGATGCCCTCCATGCTGATGTGGCGCGCCTCGAACGCGGCAGGGTTGAACATCTCGGACAGGAATTGCTCGCTGGCCGGATCACCGTGCAGCACCGCGTTTTCGCCACCTTCTTCGTAGTTGAGGACAAATTGCACCGCAATGCGCGCCTGTTGTGGCCACTGGGCGTGGGGCACATCGCGACCGTAACCCTTGAGGTCGCGTGGGTAGGGCAGGGTGCTGTCGTAGGTACTCATGCGATCGGACTCCTTCAGACCATGATTCAGCCCTCGGGGGCTGACCGGTTGACGATACTATGGCCATGATAGCCAAGAATTGAAAATTGTATACAATATTGTCTACATACTGAAATTGCTGGAGAACTGGAATGGGCCTGAGCACGCACGTACTGGACACCATGCACGGCTGCCCCGCCGCCGGCATGAAGGTGAGCCTCTTCACCACGCATGGTGGCCAGGCCACGCTGGTCAAGTCGTTCACGCTCAACCAGGATGGACGCAACCCGGATGGCCCCTTGTATGACAACGCCAGCCTACAAGCCGGCACCTACCGCTTGAGCTTTGACGTCAAGGGCTACTTCGAGGCCAAGGGGGTTGCCTTGCCCGAACCCTGGTTTCTGGATCAGGTGCATCTGGACTTCGGCGTGGCGCACCGGGATCAGCACTACCATGTGCCGTTGCTGGTCAGTCCCTGGAGCTATTCCACCTATCGCGGCTCCTGAGCTGACCCACATCACCAGGACCCTGGAGAACCTTGATGGATGCATACTTTCTGGAGTGGGCCAACCTGTTGCTCAGGTGGCTGCATGTGATCACGGCCATTGCCTGGATCGGCTCCTCGTTTTACTTTGTTTTTTTGGACAACAACCTGCTGCGCCCCAAGTCGCCAGACCTGCTGGAAAAGGGCGTGGACGGTGCGATGTGGGCGGTGCACGGCGGAGGCTTTTACAACCCGCAGAAGTACATGGTGGCGCCCAAAAAAATCCATACCCATCTGCACTGGTTTTATTGGGAAAGCTACTCCACCTGGTTGTCGGGCTTTGCGCTCTTCACCGTGCTGTACCTGTGGAACGCCGGCACCTTCCTGATCGACAAATCCTTGATGGATTGGTCGCCTGTGATGGCTGGTAGCGCCGCTCTCGGATTTCTGGTGGGATTTTGGTTCTTGTATGACGCGGTGTGTCGCGTATTTGGCTTCAAGCCCAATGGCGAACTGATCGTGGCCGGCCTGATGATCCTCATCGTGGCGTTTGGCGCCTGGCTGGCGTGTCAGCTGTTCGCCGGACGTGCGGCCTTTTTGCTGGTCGGAGCAATGATCGCCACGGCCATGAGTGCCAACGTGTTTTTCTGGATCATTCCGGGACAGCGCCAGGTGGTCAAAGCCATGACCAGCGGCGAGTCGTATGACCCGGCCTCGCTGGCCATCCACGGCAAGCGTGGCAAGCAGCGCAGCGTGCACAACACCTACTTCACCCTGCCCGTCATCTTTGCGATGCTGAGCAATCATTACAGCTTTCTGTACACGCACGAATTCCGCTGGGTGTTGTTGTTCGTGATGATGCTGGCGGGTGCCTTCATTCGACAGTATTTTGTTCAACGTCATGCGTTCCGCCTGGAGCGCGCAAAAAATCCGTGGCCGTTTGCGGCTGCAGGTGTGGCGGCTATTCTGGCGGTCATCGTGGCCATGAAGCCTGTGCAGACGGCCTCACCTGCCGCTGCCCCGTCTCAAGCGCCCGTGACACTGGCGCAAGTGCAGGCGGTGCTGAACGAGCGCTGCACCAGTTGCCACGGTGCCCAGGTACAAATGAAAAACATCCGACTCGATTCGCCCGCAGCCCTCAAGCTGCATGCACAAAACGTGTACCAGCAAGCCGTGGTGACACGCCAGATGCCCTTGAACAACGCCACCCAGATCACCGACGACGAGCGCCAACTGTTGGGTCGCTGGTACCAGGAAGGTGCCAAGGTCGAGTAAGCTGATCCCGTTGACGGCTTGGCGAGCCTGGATCAGTCGTCACCCATAATGACTTGGCCGCGCTGATCGCGCTGCCAGTGTTCAAATGGTGTCTGGCCGTTGGGCTCGCCATGGCCACTCTCAGAGTGAGCTTTCTGGGCTCGTGTCACACTTTCACCATGAAAGCAGCCGTGATGACGGATTCCTACCTGAATTTTGCGAACTCGACGATGGGCTCGCGCATCGCCTCTGCCCTGGGGCTGCCCCGGCCTGTGTTGCTTGAGCGATTCCGTGCGCACCAACCCGTCATCGATGGCGATGTGCTGGTAGGCGCTGGTGCGGGGGCGCAGGGGTTGCCGGTCCTGGTGGAGGCATTCAAGTCGCTGCAGATCAACACCGTGGCCCACGGCGTGACGGAATGGACAGCCCGATGCAACCAGGCGGGCCTGATGACTGGGCGGTGGGCGGTGGAAGGACAATCCGGCGCTCGGGTGAAGGCCTTGGTTTTTGACGCGACCGGCTTGCAGACCCTGGAACAGGCCGAGAGCCTTTACCAGTTTTTTCATGACACGGTGCGATCGGTGCTGCCGTGCGGTCGTGTGGTGTTGTTGGGCCGAGTGCCCGCACAGTGTGCTGGCACGTCCCATGCCATGGTGCAGCGCGCGCTCGAAGGCTTCATGCGTTCGCTGGCCAAGGAGGTCAAGCGTGGCATTGCCGTACAACTGTTGCAAGTCGACGATGATGCGCTCGGCGCCGTCGAGGGAGCGCTGAGATTTTTCCTGTCACCACGCAGCGCCTACGTATCAGGACAGGTGGTACGACTGCAAGCCACCCCGGCCACCGCGATGACACCGGGCGAGCAGGGGCATTGGGATGCTTCGCAACCGTTGCACGGCAAAACCATTCTTGTCACCGGCGCGTCGCGTGGCATTGGCGAATCCATCGTCGATACCCTGGCCCGTGACGGTGCGTGCGTCGTGTGCCTGGATGTGCCAGCCGCCCAGAACGCCTTGCAAGCGGTGGCCGACCGTGCCAGGGGCAAGGTGCTGTGCCTGGACATTGCCGACCCTCACACCCCGGACGTTCTGGTTCAAGCGGCCCTGGCTGACGGGGGTTGGGACGGCGTGGTGCATAACGCCGGTATCACGCGTGACAAAACCCTGGCCAAGATGCCAGAGCACCTCTGGCAAAACGTCTTGCAGGTCAACCTGGGGGCGCAGGCCTCCCTCACCCAGGCCTTGATCGATGCGCAGGCACTCAGGCCTGGCGCGCGCATGGTATGCGTGTCCTCCATTGCTGGCATTGCAGGCAATGTGGGTCAAACCAATTACGCGTTTTCCAAGGCCGGGGTGATAGGTCTGGTACACAGCCTGGCCCCTGGCCTGGCGCAGCAAGGCATGGCCATCAACGCGGTGGCGCCAGGGTTCATTGAAACCCAGATGACCGCGGCGATCCCACTGGCCATCCGTGAAGCCGGTCGGCGCATGAATTCAATGGGGCAGGGTGGTTGGCCGGTAGATGTGGCCGAGACCATCGCGTGGCTGCTCAGTCGCTCGGCCGCAGGGGTGAACGGTCAGGTGGTCCGCGTGTGTGGTCAAAGTTGGTTGGGCGCCTGACATGAGTGCCCATGTGCTGATGCACCCGCCCGCCCTGCCCAGTCTGCTTTGGAAGGCCTGGGCCACGCGCAGCAAGCGGCCGGGCCGAGTGGATGCGTTACCGACAGCACACTGGTCCATGCCACATGTCACGGTGCAGGCGTCTGCCCTTGCCCACTACCGATCGATTTGCGGCTTTGGTGACGAACAGGCTGTACCGATCACCTATCCGCAATTGCTGACCTTCCCGTTGGTCATGGCCTATTTGTGCTCGCCAGAGTGTCCCTGGCCGGCTGCGGGCACGGTGCATGTGACTAACCGCATTGAGCAGTTTGCCGCCTTGCGTGCAGGCGACGAGGTGAGTGTGGAGGTGGTCACCGGTGCCTTGCGTCGTCACGATAAGGGACAGGTGTTTGACCTCGACCTCTTCATTCGCCGCGAGGGCCAGGTGGTGTGGCGCGGCACCCAGAGTCTGCTTCGCCGTGGTGTGCCCGAGCCAGCGGGGTTGCCGTATGCCAGTGAATTTCAGGACGACGGTCAACTGGTGCGGGCCGTCGATGTGGAGGCGCCTGCCAACATCGGGAGACGTTACGCCTGGGTCTCGGGCGATTTCAATCCCATGCATCTCTCGCACCTGAGCGCTCGACTGTTTGGCTTTCAAAGTACCATTGCCCACGGGCTGTGGACGCAAGCGCGCGCACTGGCAGGCGTCTATCCCAGGGGGGCGGGTCAGCGCGCCACCCTGTCCACCGAATTCAAATCACCGGTGTTGCTGCCAGCGCGATTGACCGTGTGGCAACACACCACTGCAGTGGGCACACGTCTGGAAGTGCGCGATGCACGGTCCGATCGAACCCATTTGCGAGCCATGTTATCCGTATGACCACCATTCGTCGCGTTGCCATTCTGGGGGGGAACCGCATCCCCTTCGTGCGGTCCAACACCGCTTACGCCCGTGCCTCGAATCAAGAGATGCTGACCGCTGCCCTGCAAGGCCTGGTGGACCGTTTCGATCTGCATGGTGTGCGCCTGGGAGAAGTGGCGGGTGGTGCCGTCATGAAACACGCGCGCGACTTCAATCTGGTGCGTGAGTCCGTCCTGGGCACCAGCCTGTCACCGCAAACACCTGCCTATGACGTGCAACAGGCCTGCGGCACCAGCCTGGAAGCGACCTTGCTGGTGGCCAACAAAATCGCCCTCGGTCACATCGAGTGTGGCGTGGCCGCAGGTGTGGACACCACCTCGGATGCACCCATCGCCCTCAATGAGGGCTTGCGCCAGTTGTTGCTGGAGATGAACCGTGCGCGTTCCACGGTCAAGCGACTCGCCGTGGCCTCGCGTTTACGACCCGGCATGTTCTTCAAGCCCGAACTGCCCCGCAATGTCGAACCCCGGTCAGGCTGGTCCATGGGCGAACATGCCGAGGCCATGGCACAGCACTGGGGTATCTCGCGTGAGGAGCAAGACGCGTTGGCACTCAAGAGCCACCAGCATCTGGCTCAGGCCTACGAGCGCGGCTTCTTCACCGACTTGATGACCCCGTTTGCCGGTGTTCGGCAAGACAATGTCCTCAGGCCGGATCTCACCCTCGAAAAACTCTCCGGCTTGAAGCCGGCGTTTGACCGCAAGTTTGCCCCCGCACAGGGCACGCTGACAGCGGGCAACTCCACCCCATTGACTGACGGCGCGGCCACGGTGCTGCTGGCCTCGCCAGCCTGGGCTGAATCGCGCAACCTGCCGGTGTTGGCGTACCTCACCTTCAGTGAGGTGGCGGCCGTGGATTTTCGCGATCAGGCCGAAGGGCTGCTGATGGCGCCGGCCTATGCGGTGCCTCGCATGCTGGTGCGTGCAGGCCTGTCCCTGCAGGATTTTGACTACCTGGAGATTCACGAAGCCTTCGCGGCCCAGGTGCTGTGCACCCTCAAAGCCTGGGAGGACGAGGCCTACTGTCGCTCGCGTCTGGCGCTGCCGCAAGCCTTGGGCCGCATCGACCTGAACCGGCTCAACGTCAATGGCAGCTCACTGGCGACCGGTCATCCCTTTGCGGCCACGGGTGCGCGAATTGTGGCCACGCTGGCCAAGCAGTTGGCCCAGGCTGGACGCGGGCGCGGTTTGATTTCCATCTGCGCTGCCGGTGGCCAAGGCGTGGTCGCCATTGTGGAAAGATAAAGCCATGCCCCAGTACAAAGCCCCCTTGCGCGACATGCGCTTTTTGATGAACGAGGTACTGGACTATCCGGCCCACTACCAGTCCCTGACGCAGGCACAGGACGCCACGCCAGATCTGGTGCAAGCGGTGCTGGACGCGGCTGCCACCTATTGCGAGGACGTGCTGTCGCCCTTGAATGCGTCCGGCGACCTGGAAGGCTGCCACTTGCAGGACGGACGCGTGACCACCCCGTCCGGCTTCAAGCAAGCCTACGACCAGTTTGTGGCAGGTGGATGGCAGGGCTTGTCCTTTCCCACCGAGTTCGGCGGTCAAGGTCTGCCCATGTCGCTCAATCTGATCAAGAGCGAGATGATGGGAACAGCCAACTGGGCCTTCAACATGTACCCGGGCTTGAGCATCGGGTGCATCAACACCTTGCTGCAATATGGCAGCGACGAACTCAAGCAGCAGTACCTGCCGCATTTGGTCGCAGGACGTTGGACCGGCACCATGTGTCTGACCGAACCGCAATGTGGCTCGGATCTGTCGCAGGTGAAGACCCAGGCGAAGCTGCTGCCCGATGGTCGGTACGCGCTCACCGGCACCAAGATTTTCATCTCCAGTGGCGAGCACGATCTGACCGACAACATCGTGCACATCGTGCTGGCCCGCTTGCCTGACGCGCCGGCGGGGACGCGCGGCATCTCCCTGTTTGTGGTGCCCAAATGCCACGTCAACACGGATGGCAGCCTGGGCGTGCGCAATGCGGTGACCTGTGGCTCCCTGGAGCACAAGATGGGGATCCACGCCAATGCCACAGCGGTGTTGAACTTCGAGGGGGCGGTGGGCACGCTGATTGGTCAGCCGCATCATGGATTGGAGGCCATGTTCACCTTCATGAACACGGCCCGGATCGGTACGGCCATCCAGGGCGTGGCCCATGCAGAGTTGTCGTTTCAAGGCGCCGTCGCGTATGCACGGGAGCGCCGCAGCATGCGCTCGCTCTCGGGCAAGAAAGAGCCCGATCAAGTGGCCGATGCACTCATCTGGCATCCGGACGTTCGACGCATGTTGCTCACCCAAAAGGCCATTGCTGAGGGCGGTCGCGCCATGATCTACGCAGCGGCCCAACTGGCTGACCGCATGTTCAGTGCAGCCTGGACAGGAGACGAGGCCAACTATCAGCGTTTTGACGATGAGCTGGGTTTTTACACCCCCATTCTCAAAGGCTTTTTGACCGAGATGGGACTCGACGCAGCCAACCTGGGCATGCAGGTGTTTGGTGGGCACGGCTACATCCGTGAGCACGGGATGGAGCAGATTGCGCGAGACGCGCGCATTGCCACCTTGTATGAAGGTACCACCGGCATTCAGGCCCTGGATTTGCTGGGTCGAAAGGTGTTGCTGGGAAGCCGGGGCAGATGTGTCCGCGATTTCACGGCGAAGATGCGCCAACTTGCCATGCCCCATGTCCTGTCGCGTGGCGCTATCGGCAGGATGTCGCGTACCTTGGTGCGGGGTGCCTGGCAGTGGAACCTGCTGACCCTGCGGCTCATGCTCAAGGCCCGGCGGGACCGTGACCATGTGGGTGCGGCCAGTGTGGACTACCTGATGTTTGGCGGTTACATGATGATGGCTCACTTCTGGGCATGGCAGGCCTTCACAGCGGATGCCTTGTTGCGCAGCGGCGATGGCGCCGAGCCTGCCGATTTTTATGCGGCCAAACTGCAGACGGCCGAGTTCTACTTTGAACGCCTGCTCCCGCGCGCCCAGGCACATGCCCGCACGGCCCTGGCCTCGACCCACTCCCTGATGCAGATGCCCAACGATCACTTCGGGTTGTCGACATGAGCGGCGCTGACACTGGTGGAATCAACCTGAATGATGAGCGAGCCGACCGTCTTCACGCCTGAAACGCTCAGCGCCCTGTGGGTGACGCTGAAACTGGCCAGCCTCACCACCGTGGTGCTGATGCTGCTGGCCACGCCGGTGGCCTGGTGGTTGTCGCAAACCACCTCGCGCTGGCGGCCGGTGGTCTCGGCCCTGGTGACCTTGCCACTGGTCTTGCCGCCCTCAGTGCTCGGGTTTTATCTGCTCATGGCCCTGGGGCCACAAGGGCCGCTGGGGCAACTGACGCAGGCCTTGGGGTGGGGCGTTTTGTCTTTCTCCTTCGCCGGCTTATTGATCGGCTCGGTGCTGTTCTCTTTGCCGTTTGCGGTGCAACCGATCGAGCATGCGTTTGTCAGCCTGGGGCGACGGCCTTTGGAAGTGGCCGCCACCTTGCGCGCATCGCCGTGGGATGCCTTTTTTTTCGTGGCCCTGCCGCTGGCCCGACCCGGTCTGTGGACGGCTGCCATTTTGAGTTTTTCTCACACCGTGGGTGAGTTTGGTGTAGTGCTCATGATTGGCGGCAACATACCCGGCGTGACCCGTGTGGTGTCCACACAAATTTACGGGCATGTCGAGGCCATGGAATACCTCCAGGCGCATGCGCTGTCTGCAGGCATGCTGGTGTTTTCATTTGTCGTGCTCTGGGGCTTGTCGCTGCTCAAGCGACGTGACATGCGGGTGATGCCATGAGAGCATCCATGCAGCCGCACAGTACGCAAAGTACGCAAGGGCTGGACATCCAGTTGCGACTCCAGCGCGAATCCTTCGTGCTGGACGTGTCCTTGCAACTGCCCGCACAAGGCATCACGGTGCTGTTTGGCGCATCAGGCTCTGGCAAAACCACGTTGCTTCGAAGCGTGGCCGGGCTGGAGCCGCAGGCACGCGGGCGGGTTCGGGTGGGCCATGCGGTGTGGCAGTCCGATGATGCAGGCATTCACCTGCCCACTTACCGCCGTGCCCTGGGCTATGTGTTTCAGGAAGCCAGTCTCTTTGCGCATCTGGATGTGCATCGCAACCTGATGTTCGGATTGCAGCGCAGTGCTGCGCGGCGCGAGCAAGGCGTCCTCAGGGATGCGATTGAACTCCTGGGAATCGGCCACCTGCTGCAACGCCCGGTGACGGAACTCTCCGGTGGCGAGCGCCAGCGCGTGGCGATCGCCCGTGCTCTGGCCACCAGCCCGCAGTTGTTGCTGCTGGACGAACCCCTGGCCGCGCTGGATCCCGCGCGCAAGCATGAGGTGATGCCCTGGCTCGAGCGCTTGCGCGATGAATTGCAGTTGCCCATGCTCTATGTGACGCACTCGGTGGAGGAAATGACCCGACTGGGCGATCACCTCGTGGTGCTGGAACAAGGTCGTGTCACACGCAGTGGTCCACTGGCGGACACCTTGTCATCACTGGACACCCCTTGGGTTGCACCACAAGAGCAAGGCGTCCTGCTGGATGGGGTCGTGGTCGAACGCGATCAACCCTGGCACCTGGCGCGCGTGGCATTCAACGGCGGCCATTTATGGATTCGGGACAGTGGTGCCCCCGTGGGCACGCCAGTGCGCTTGCGCGTGCTGGCTCGGGATGTGAGTCTGGCGACGCAAGAGCCCGCATGCACCAGCATCCAGAATCATTTTGAAGCGTCCATTGAAGCCGATCAACCGGATGCGCACGCCTCGCAACGGTTGGTGCGATTGCGAGTGAGGGCCCCTGAAGGCGACCCAGCAGACGGCTCTGTGGTGCTGGCCCGTATCACCCAACGCGCCTGGAGCCAACTGGGATTGGCCGCCGGGCAGTCGGTCTGGGTGCAAGTCAAGTCCGTGGCGCTAGTGGGCTGATGACTGGGGCACCAGCCGTCAGTGCCCGTCCCATCCTCAAGACCTTGAGTTGGGTCACTCAGGTGATCGGTGCCGGATTGAACAGCACCAGCGCGTTGTGCAACTTCCACTGCTCGGCCCAGGTTTTCTGGCGACCGCTGGCCACGTCCAGCAACAGCCGGAACATTTCCCAGCCCAGTTCCTCGATGGTGACCTCACCATCGGCAATGCGCCCGGCGTTCACGTCCATCAGGTCGTGCCACCGGCGCGCCAGGTCCGAGCGCGTGGCCACCTTCACCACGGGACAAGCGGCCAAGCCATAAGGCGTGCCTCGCCCGGTCGTGAAGATGTGCAGGTTCATGCCCGCTGCGAGTTGCAGTGTGCCGCAGATGAAGTCGCTGGCGGGTGTCGCGGCGTAGATCAATCCTTTTTGGGTCAGCTTCTCGCCAGGCGACAGCACGCCCGAGATGGGCGAGGAGCCCGACTTCACGATCGACCCCATCGCTTTTTCGACGATGTTGGACAAGCCGCCCTTCTTGTTGCCCGGCGTCGTATTGGCACTTCGGTCCACGCTGCCACGCTGCAGGTAAGCGTCATACCAGGCCATTTCGCGAATCAGCGCCTGTGCCACTTCCGGTGTGGCGGCACGCGCGGTGAGTTGATCCACGCCATCTCGCACCTCGGTGGTTTCAGAGAACATGACGGCGGCACCTGCACGCACCAGCAAATCCGCACAAAAGCCCACTGCGGGGTTGGCGGTCACGCCCGAGAAGGCATCGCTGCCGCCGCATTGAACGCCCACCACCAGTTCGCTGGCCGGGACGGTTTCACGTCGTCGTGCATTCAATCGCCGCAGGTGTGCTTCGGCCTGTTGCAGGATGGCGTTCACCATGTCCATAAAGCCCACGTGCGCATCGTCCTGCAGGCACACCACATCCAGGTCAGTGTGCTCGCGCTGATCGGCAATCGGGATGGCGCCTGGCGGGTGCAGGCGCTCAGGCTGCAGCTTTTCGCAGCCCAGGCTCACCACCATCACCTCGCCGCCGAAGTTGGGGTTGAGGCTGAGGTGACGCAAGGTGCGAATGGGAATGATGGCTTCGGGGGCGTCGATGGCCACACCGCAGCCATAGCCGTGTTCCAGTGCGACCACATCATCCACGTGTGGGTATCTGGGCAGTAACTCCTCCTTGATGCGCTTGACGGCAAAGGAGGTGACACCCGCCACACATTGCACGGTTTGCGTGATGGCCAGGATATTGCGCGTACCCACGCTGCCGTCCGGGTTGCGAAACCCTTCAAAGGTATAGCCTTCAAGGGGGGGCAGGGATGTGCGTGGTGTCGTGCTGACAGGCAGGTTGTCCAGACCGCGTGCATCGGGCATTCGCAGCAGTTTTTCATTCACCCAGCTGCCGGCGGGCAAGTCTTGCAGCGCGAAGCCGATGGTCACGTTGTAACGACGTACCGCAGCGTCCCGGACGATGGGTTCAAGCGCCACCTTGTGCCCTTGCGGCACATGGCCCGTGAGTGTCAGACCCGAGGGAAGCACCGTGCCGGCCGGCAGACCGCCATCGTTAGCGACGATGGCCACGTTGTCTTGCGGGTGCATGGTGATGATGAGTGGCTGGATGCTGGAGGCGGGCATGGTGTGCGGATGGTTTGAGCGAAAATGACACAATCTATCAGACTTGGCTGGCCTTTTACGCCCTACCGACACCATGATCGAGCATCCCTTCATTGCCCAGGCCCGTGAGGTGGTGGGTGCAGCCCACGTCCTCACCCAGGATCTTGCCGCCTATGCGGTCGACTGGAAAGATAAGTACCACGGTCGCCCCCTGGTGGTGGTGCGCCCCGGCAACACGGCGGAGGTGTCTGCCGTGGTCAAGCTGTGCGCCGAGCATCGGTTGTCCATCGTGCCACAAGGCGGCAACACGGGCATGTGTGGTGCGGCCACGCCGGACGACTCCGGTCAGCAGGTCATCATCACGCTGGGTCGACTCAACAAGATTCGGTCTGTCGATCCGGCCAACAACACCATGACGGTGGAGGCCGGCTGCGTGTTGCAAACCCTGCAGGAAACGGCCGAGTCGGTGAACCGCCTGTACCCCTTGTCGGTCGGATCGGAAGGTTCGTGCCAGATCGGGGGCAACATCGCCACCAACGCAGGCGGTGTGCAGGTGCTGCGCTACGGCAACACGCGGGACCTGGTGCTGGGCCTGGAGGTGGTCTTGCCCTCGGGAGAAGTGCTGGACCTGCTGCGGGGCCTGCGCAAGGACAACACGGGTTACGACCTCAAACACCTGTTCATCGGCTCGGAGGGCACGCTGGGTCTCATCACGGCGGCCACCTTGAAGCTCATGCCGTTGCCTTCTGCCCACGCGGTGGGCATGGTGGCGGTCCAGTCACCTGCTCACGCCGTCGACTTGCTGCAGCACATGCGCGACTGCATGGGCGAGCGTTTTTCGGCTTTCGAACTGATGTCCCACGCCATCGTGCAACTCACGCGCCAGTATTTCCCGACCTTGCCGCAGCCCTTTGCGCAGCCCCATGACTGGTACGTGCTGATGGAAGTGGCCGATGGGGGCGCGGATGCAGCCCTCGCAGCCGATTTTCAATCGGCCTTGGAGCGAGCCCTGGAGCGCGAACTGGTACTCGATGTGGTCATCACCCAAAGTCAGGCCCAGGCACGAGCGCTCTGGGAATTGCGTGACAACGTGAGTGAGGCACAGCAGCACGATGCGCCCAACATCAAGCACGACATTTCCCTGCCCGTGTCACAAGTGCCACGTTTCATCGACGAGGTGAGTGCCGAGTTGGCTTCGAGGTTTCCCGGGTCGCGCTTGTTTTGTTTTGGACACCTGGGCGATGGCAACCTGCACTTCAACCTCAGCCGTCCCGAGGGCACCGACAACGCGCTGTGGTTGAAGCAAAACGATGCCGTGAACGGGGCGGTGCATGCCGCGGTGGCGCGTTTCAACGGATCCATCAGTGCTGAGCACGGCATTGGTCAGCAAAAGGTGGACGAATTGCCGCGCTACAAATCCGCGCTGGAATTGGCGGTGATGCGCAGCATCAAGCGCGCGCTGGACCCGTTGCAGTTGATGAATCCGGGGAAGGTGTTGCGCTAGCGGCAGCACCGCCCGCTAGGCGCTTGCTGACGCCTGGTCCGACGACCAGCCATTGAGGGTGTCTTGCGTTACTGTGGCTTGATGCCGGCCGTTTTGATCACGCGTGTCCACAAGTCGAGTTCGGACTTGACGAATGCGGTGTAGTGCTGAGCCCCTGCAGGGGGCACCACAAAGCCGCTGGCCGCGTACTTCTGTCGCACGACATCCGACTGCACCACCTGGGCGATCGCGGCTTGCAGTTTGTCCACGATGGGCTGGGGGGTGCCCTTGGCGACCGACAGGCCCGACCACGACAATGCTTCAAAGCCTTTGAAGCCGGACTCGGCCACGGTGGGGACATCCGGGTAGAGCGGGTTGCGTTGCGCGCTGGTCACGGCCAGGGCCCGTAACTTGCCGCTTTTGACATGCTGCAGCACCACGTCCTGGTTCAGGAAAATCAGCGGAATGGTGCCAGCCAGCAAGTCGGTCAGCATGGGGCCGCCGCCACGGTATGGAATGCCGGTCATGAAAAGTCCCGCCGTCTGTTTGAACAATTCCATGGCCATGTGACCCGAGGCCGCGTGCGTGTAGCCGTAGTCGAGTTTTCCGGGGTTGCGTTTGGCGTAATCCACCACGTCCTGCAGCGTCTTGAAGGGCGTGGACGGATGCACCACCAGCACATTGGGACCGGAGTTCACCTGAGCGAGATGGATGAAGTCCGTGATTGAGTTGTACTTGAGGTGGGGATCGAGGCCGTGGGCCACCGCGTTTTGTCCCACACCGGTCTGGATGAGGGTGTAGCCATCGGCGGGCATTTTGAGCGCACGGTCCATGCCCACAATGCCACCGGCACCGCCAATGTTCTCCACCACCACGGGCTGCTTCAGCACCTTGGTGAGTTCGTCTGCCATCATGCGGCCCAGCACGTCGCTGGTGCCCCCCGGTGGAAAGGCCACCACCATCTTGATGGGGCGGTTGGGGTAATCGGATTGTGCCCAGGACAGCGGGCAGATGACGGAAGTCAGTGCCGCCAGCGCGATCAGGGGCAGGCGCTGAAGCCAACGGCGTGCAGGCAAGAAGGGCATAGGTCGTGTTTGATCGAGGAAAGGGTTGGGACAAAGTATGCACCAAGGTGCCACACCTTCACCACCGCGTTACCCCTGATCCATCCCGTGCAGCCTCGGCTGCTTGCCGGGCATCGCCGTCACGGTCAGGGTGGGGATGGCGTGTCCGCAGACAGGTCCGTGGGTGGGTGGGCGGACCGGTGTGCACGTGCTGCACCACTTGCCAGCAGCGCCTGGATTTCCGGGGGTGTCAACCCCACCTCCTGCAACACGTCGAGCGTGTGTTCGCCCAGGTGCGGGGCGGGCAACCACTGGTCGCGTTGACCTGCTGACACGTGGTTGGCGGGGCGGATATCCAGGATGCGCCCCTCGGTGGGATGCTCACGCTCCACCAGCAGACCCACCGCCTTCAGGTGCGGATCGTCCGCCAGAGAATCCAGGGTGTTGTAGGGCGCGGCAGGAATATCGTGCTGGCGGCACACGTCCAGCCAGAACGCTGTAGTCTGTTGACGCAGGGCCTCGTCACGCAACCGGTAAAACTCGACGACGTTGGCAAACCGCGCCGCCACGTCGCAATAGCGTGGGTCTTCTTTCAAATGGCTCAGCCCCATGGCATCCAGCAGGGGGAATACCTGTGCATTGGTATTGGCCGAAATACAGATGTAGCCATCTTGTGTGGGGGAGGGCGCGTAATAGGGGTTGACCAGGCGCGGATCACCTGTTTCGCCAAGGGGAGGCACATAGGTGCGCAGGTAGAGATGTTCGGTCAGCACCTGGGTCGCCATGTTCTCAAACATGGGCACTTCAATGGACTGGCCTTCACCGGTGCGTTCGCGGTGGTACAGGGCCATCGCAATCATCTGAACGGCAATCAAGCCACTGGTGCGGTCGGCCATCACATAGGGCACATAGCGCGGCTCGCCAAAGGCCAGTTCATGCAAGCCTGCCACGCCGCTCACGCCCTGGATGATGGGGTCGTAGGCCGGCACCGCAGCGTAAGGGCCGTCCTGTCCAAAGCCGAACATGCCGCAGTAAATGATGCGTGGGTTGATGGCCCGGACCTCGTCATAGCTCAATCCCAGCCGCGCCATCGAGGCTGGACGCACGTTCCAGGCCAGTATGTCGGCATCGCGCAGCAAGCGCACCAGCACCTCACGGCCTGCCGGTTGTTTGAGGTCCAGGCAGGCCGAGCGCTTGTTGCGGTTGAGGTGTAAAAACTTCGGGGCCATGCCCGGGGTGAGTCCGCGTCCACCCAAGTGTCGGCCGACATCGCCCTCGGGGCTTTCAATCTTGATCACCTCGGCGCCATGGTCCGCCAGAATCTGGGTGCACAGCGGACCGATCACCACCGAGGTGAGATCGACCACGCGCACGCCCGCCAACATGCCTTTTGTCGTCACGGTTGCCATCATTGTCCTCACAAGAACCGCTATTGTGAAGGCACTTCAGGGTTTGGGCCGCAGGCCGGGTGCTGACAGCGTCACCCAGGTTCACCCCGGCCGTCTGGATTCAGGAGTGCGGGGCGATTTGGGCCAATCGCATGCTCACGCGGGACAGCAGTTGCCCCACTTCCTGCCCCAGTTCCAGTCCGGTCAGTGCCAGCACCAGGCTGACCATCACCACGATAAATCCGTATTCCATCTTGTGCTTCATGTCAGATGCTCCCAGCGCTAGCCATGCCCTGTGCCGCAGGACTATATCGTTCGGTCAATGACCGCGATATACCGTTGAATGGGTAAAGCCAAACCCGGGCCTGCGCGACACACAATGCAACATGACAAGTCAATATCCGGGACTGACCCAGGCTCAGGCCGAGGTTCGCTTGCGCGAGGATGGACCCAATGCGCTGGCTGCCACGCGACGCCGCTCATGGCTGGACCGTGGGCGGGATCTGCTCTCCGAACCCATGATTGCGTTGCTGGTGGCGGCCGCGCTGATCTACATGGTGCTTGGCGATCTGGGGGAGGGCCTGACCCTGGCCGTGTTTGTGTTGGCTGTGATCGCCCTCACGCTGTACCAGGAAGGCAAGTCTGAATCTTCCATCGAGGCACTGCGCGAGATGACGCAACCCCTGGCCCGGGTGTCGCGTGATGGCCAGCGCCGCAGCATCGCTTCCCGCGACGTGGTGTGTGGCGATGTGCTGCACTTGTCCGAGGGCGATCGCGTGGCGGCCGACGCGCAGGTGCTGTGGGCGGACAACCTGCAGGTGGATGAGTCGTTACTCACCGGTGAATCGCTGGCCGTGAGCAAGGAGGCTCACCCCACGCAACAGGTGTTTGGTGGCACCCATGTGGTTCGCGGACAGGCCGTGGTTCAAGTCAACGCCACCGGCCCGCGCAGTGAGATGGGGCGTATTGGTGCTGCGCTGGCGGCTTTGGAAACCGCCCCCAGCCCCTTGCATCGACAAACCGCTCGACTGGTGCGCATCATCGCCATGGTGGCGCTGGTGGTGTGCACCACGCTGGTCATCACCCAGGGCGTTCGAACGGGCGATTGGCTGGCCGCGTTGTTGGCGGGCATTACCCTGGCCATGGGCATCCTGCCCGAAGAGTACCCGGTGGTGCTCGCCCTGTTCCCGGCCCTGGGGGCGCACCGTTTGGCCCATGAAGGTGTGCTCACGCGGCGCCTCAATGCCATTGAAACCCTGGGCGCTACCACCGTGTTGTGCACGGACAAGACCGGCACTCTCACCGAAAACCGCATGCAAGTCGCCTTGCTGGCGGTGGGGGATGCCGAGCATCCCCGGTGGCATGACCTGTCTGGCACCCCCCCGCCCGCATTGCCTGAACCGTTCCATGCCTTGATCGAGCATGCCATTCTGGCCAGCGCACCACAGCCCTTCGACCCGATGGAGCAGGCGTTCCACCGTTTGGGCATCACCCACCTGGCGGACACGGATCACTTGCACCACGACTGGACCCTGGTGCAGACCTATGCGCTGAGCCCGCAACTGCGTGCCATGGCGCATGTCTGGCAGCATGCAGAGGCGCAAGAAGGGGGGCATGAAAAGACCCATGGGGTATCCGCCAAGGGCGCCCCGGAGGCGGTGATGGGGTTGTGCCACCTGGACACCGCGATACAGGCACACTGGGAGCGCGCGGTCGGACACATGGCGGCACAGGGACTGCGGGTATTGGCCGTGGCGCAAGCGCCCGCCCGTGCCGATTGGCCCGCCAGTGCGCACGATTTCGACTTCGAGTGGCTGGGGCTGGTCGGCCTGCGCGACCCACTGCGACCCGATGTGGCTCTGGCCATGGGGGAGGCGCAGTCGGCGGGCATTCGTGTGCTCATGATCACGGGGGATTACCCGATCACGGCGCAAGTGATCGCTGATCAGGCGGGCATGGCGCCTGGTGGCACGCTGGCCGGCCATGAGGTCGATCAACTCTCGGATGACGCGTTGCGGCGCGCACTTCGAGAGACACGCGTCTGCGCACGGATTTCGCCGCATCAAAAGCTGCGCATCGTCCAGTGCCTCAAGGCCGACGGCGAGATCGTCACCATGACGGGCGATGGTGTGAACGATGCCCCCGCACTCAAGGCTGCGCATGTGGGCATCGCCATGGGTCAGCGTGGCACCGACGTGGCCCGTGAGGCGGCGGATCTGGTGCTGGTGGATGACAACTTCACCTCGATCGTGCGGGCGTTGCGCACGGGGCGGCGCATTTTCGACAACTTGCAAAAATCGATGACGTATATCTTCGCGGTGCACATCCCCATTGCGGGCGTGGCCCTGCTGCCCATGCTGTTGTCGTGGCCGCCTTTGCTGCTGCCCTTGCATATCGCCTTGCTGGAACTGGTGATCGACCCGGCCTGTTCGCTCGCCTTCGAACAAGAGCCCGAGGATCCTCTCATCATGCAACGACCTGCGCGCGATACGCAAGCCCCCTTGTTGGGGCGCTGGGAGTTGGCCGAGGCCACGGTGCAAGGCTTGATTGTCCTGGGCAGCCTGGGGCTCAGCTACTGTGGGGCTGGGTGGGCACCAGGCGCATCCGTGCTCGACGGGCTGCCTGGGGGCGGCGGGCCGGCGAGTGCAGCCCCCACCGCAGACATCCAGCGCTCCATGGTGCTGGTTTCCCTGGTCATGGCCAATGGCGTGCTGATTGCCGCCAACCGGGCCTCTCCCCCCGGGTTGGGGCGAGCGCACAGGGGGTGGGGCGGGTGGCAGCGCGGCGCGTCCAACCCCATGGCCTGGGGGGTCACGCTGTCAGCCTTGGCGGCCGTGTTGCTGGCGCTTTACTGGCCCTGGCTGGCGGGTGCACTCAAGCTGGCGGCGCTTGCGCCGCAGGCGTTGGCCGTGGCGTTGTGCTGTGGCGTGCTGGGCTGGCCCGTGATGGCGCTCATGCGAAGGCTGAAGGGCGCATGGCGCTGAAGCGCGAGCTCACATCAAGCCAGGATACGAGCCACCATCGAGTTGCAGGTTTTGTCCCGAGATAAATCCAGCCTGGGCACTGCACAAGAACACGCAGGCGTCGGCCAATTCTTCGGGTGTGCCAAACCGTTTGGCCGCAATGGAATTGGCAAAGCGTGCACGCGCTTCTTCATAGCTGATCTTGCTCAACTCAGCCTGCCGCTTGGCCAGAAATGCCTGGCGAGGCGTGTCGATGCGTTCGGGCAGTATGTTGTTGAGGGTCACGTTGTCCGCGGCCACTTCAAAGGACAGCGACTTACTGAAGGCCGTCAAACCCGTGCGTGCCGAGGTGGACAGCGCCTGGTGGGGGCGCGGGCTCTTCACCATCGCCGAGGTGATGTTGACGATGCGGCCGAACTTCCGTTCGCGCATACCCGGCACAAAACCGCGGATGAGCAAAATGGGCGCCAGCATGTTGGACTCGATGGCTCGGATCCACGCATCGTGGTCCCAGTCGGCGAGCTTGCCGGGGGGCGGACCGGCGTTGTTGTTGATCAGGATATCCAGATCCGGGCAACCCTCGAACAAGACCTGTCGACCTGCCTCGGTGGCGATGTCGGCCACGAGCGTGCGCACGTCCTGGCCGGTTTTTTCCTGGATATGCGCCCTGGCCTGCTCCAGCCGGGTGGCATCGCGGCCGTTGATGGCCACTTGCACGCCCTCACGGGCCAGCGCCGTGGCGCAAGCCAGGCCGATTCCCTGGGAGGAAGCGCACACCAGCGCGCGTCGGTTGCGAATACCCAAATCCATGCAGCACCTCAAGTGTCCAAGTCATCGCAGAACAGGGCTTGATTCAACCACAGAAAGCCTGGGCTGATCATCGGAGTCTCCCGCTGCCGGCGACTGCACGGGGTGCTCATGCCCTGTCAGATTGGTTCGCCGGGCACGAGTCACACGGGCTACAAGTCCGGCCTGCCCAGGCGTCCTACACTTGCGGACACAGCACGCCAATTTCAGGAGACCCTCATGCCCTATATCAAGACCGACGATGGTGTTCAGCTCTACTACGAATCCGTAGGCGAGGGCACCCCCATTCTGTTTGTGCACGAATACGCCGGCGACCACCGCAGTTGGGAACCGCAGATGCGTTACTTCGCGCGCAACTTCCGCTGCATCGCCTACAGTGCGCGCGGCTATACCCCGTCCGACATTCCCGGCAACGCTGACGACTACTCACAACACCGTGTGAGCGAGGACATCCGCTGCATGCTCGATGGTCTGAACATCCGTCAGGCGCATGTGGTGGGTTTGTCCATGGGGGCGTTCGCCACCTTGCACTTCGGCATGCGCTACGCCACCGATCCGGCCAACAGCCGCGCCTTGTCCCTCACCCTGGCCGGGTGTGGCACGGGATCTCACCCCAATGCATATGAGGGTTTTCAGAAAGAATCCTTGGCCCTGGCGGATCGCATCCAGGCCGAAGGCATGGCCGAAGTGGCCAAGACCTACAGCCAGGCGGCCGCCCGTTTGGCCTTCAAGCGCAAGGACCCCCGCGGGTATGAGGAATTTGCCCGCATGATGGGCGAGCACTCCACGCCCGGCTCATCGCTCACGGCGCGGGGCTATCAGGGACGGCGTCCCAGCTTGTACGCGCTGACCGATCAGATTGCCCGCGTGGCGGTGCCCACCCTGGTGCTCACAGGCGACGAGGACGAGCCCTGCCTGGAGCCCTCGCTCATGCTCAAGCGCACCATCCCGGGCGCGGCCCTGGGCATCTTCCCGGCCAGTGGCCACGGCATCAACCTCGAAGAGCCTGCGCTGTTCAACCAGATGCTGTCCGACTTCCTGATGCGGGTCACCGTCCGCTGAAACGCCTGCCGTGCGCCGGCCTGCCCGCGTCAACCCTCCCGGCTGTCGGGCCTGGCTGTGGGGGCGGCTCGGCACGATCATGATCCTGGCGTGGGGCAGTGTGGTCCAGGCCCAGACGTTTCGGCTGAGCTGCGAGTTGCAAGGCACCATCCCGGCGCTGGAAGACCGCAAGCTCAAGCCGGCGACCGTGACGGTGGAGATGCAGTCCATCGGCAAGAACATCTTCATCAAACTGATCGGTCCGCGTTATTACGACATGAAGGTCAGCAGTCTCACCACCGAGGCCTTCAACGGCAGCAACTTGACCTCGGCCGGCGTGATTGGTGCCCGGGCTCGGGAGAATGACACCGGGCGTGTGACGGAAATTCGCATTGAACGCGACACCATCCTGTTGAGCGGTCATAGCGACATCGACTTTCGCGGTAAAGTCCTGCGTATGAACCTGGAAGGGCCTTGCGCCATGCGCTGAGCGTCTGGCACACCGGCACTGGACCTCACGTCGTATCGCACCGTGACATGAAGAAGATCGAAGCCCCCTATCTGCTGTTTGCCCTGGTCTTTGGATTTATGGCACTCATTGCGCCCTACCTGATGGAAGAGCACCGTCTCACCCTGGAAGGGCGATTGGCCATGCTCCTGTTCCAGGCCGGAATGATCTTTGTGTGTTCGCTGGCCAGTGCCAAGCACCTGCACGACAAGTGGGTGCAGGAAGAAATCAACGACCGACAGGCCCGGTTGCGCATGCCCAAGCCGCAGGAAGACAGCGAATCGACGGATGCAGCGCCCGGGAATGACGCTCTGTTGGGGCAGACTTCAACCGCCCATGAGGGTGTCTCAGATGATCAGCCAATGGCTTCTGGCAACGACACCCTGTCGTCGCCAGTTCCTGGCCACGATGCCTCAACGAAGCCACCCGTTGCCTGAACGGTCCATGCCCCCGCTAGGGCCTGAGGTCCTCAGGCCCCGGCCGATCAGTTGGGCCCATCGCGACGCATGACCGTTTCGATCTCGCGAATGCGGCTGTAAAACGCGCGGCCCAGTCGGCCCACCGGGCGCGTGGCCTCGCTCTCCAGCAAATCCACGCGGTGACGCTTGCCTTCGCGTTCACCGCGGTAGACGTTCTCCTGGATATGCAGGTGAATCACCTTGCCCATCACCCAGTGGTTGGCGCCCAGATCCAGGATGTCGAGCAATTCGCACTCAAAGGTCACGGGTGTGAGCGCAACGCGCGGCGGCTTGACGCGGGTGGAGGGCACCTGCAGGATGTGGGCAAAGTCGAATTCACTCTGGCCATGCGGTAAATCGGTGGCCGAGGCGACCATCTCGTCCATCAGGTTCTCGGGTGAGAGGTTCACCACAAACTGCCCGTTGTCCTTGATGTTGATCAGCGTGTCCTTTTCGCGCCGGGTGCCGTCCTGGTGGTTATCGCCCCGTGGGCCGCAAGAGAACCCCATCACGGGCGGGGAAGGGCAACACACGTTGAAGAAACTGAACGGAGCGATGTTGGACACCCCGTCGCGGCTGATGGTCGAGACCCAGGCAATGGGTCTGGGCAGGATGCTGTCGCGCAGCAAAAAATACATCTCGCTGGGATTGAAGTCACTCACGTCCAGGGAGTGCGTGCGGGGAGCGTCTTGGGTCATGGGGGGCCTTTGGTAAAAATGCGCGGTCTGCGGAATAATCAATTGGTCAAGCCTCAGCGCTTGGCGGGCTGCGGGGAGGGTGGGGGTTGCGGGTCGAACCGTGGATCGTTGGTCCGGCACAGCAAGTCGTAGACACTTCGAAAGGGTCCGGGGGAAATGCCTTCCCAGGGGCCGGGCTGCGTGATGGTTTCCAGCAGGGTGCCCGACAGGTGTTGTCCGGCATGGGCCACCAACTGGTTAAAGCGAACCCGGTACTTGGGGCATTCCACCTCCATCAGCATCGCCAACGACTGCGCGCCATAGGAAAAGGGCTGGGGGTAGTTCTGCAACATCCAGATGCGTTTGTAGGGGCCTGCGTTGGCAATGCTGTTGCGATCCACCAGGTAGGTGACCCCGTCTTTCACGGCCAGAAAGGTCCAGTCGGCGTACGCGGCGCCCCCTGTCCCGGTCAACAGCAGGCAAACGCCCAACCGGCAAGCCTGCCGCAACAGGTCCGGGCGGGCCAGGCGGGATGCGGGACGGGCAGACTTGAATCCGAGGGCCAGCCACGCCCAGAACCCGCCAGGACGACGGGCGATCGGAGGACGGGAGGGGGGGAGGACGTGTGACATCTCGCTCTGGCCAGGATGTTAGCGTGTCCCACCGGCGGGTGGAGTCATCTAGGTGAAGCCAGACCAGGGGTTTTATGCTGACAATGCGCAAAGCCCTGCCAAAGTGTGCAATATGCTGTGACCATCCGGCGGGCGGAGACAAGGAGACACCATGAAAATCACCCGACTCGAGGTCTACGCGCTGCGCGCGCCAGCCCCCGAGCGCCCGCACTGGACCAGCCATTTCATCGTCCCCACGGCCAATGAGATTCTGGTGCGGCTCTACACCGACGAGGGCATCGAGGGGTTTGGCCTGGCCACCAGCTACACCCCCATCGACTTTGCCATCAAGGCCTGGCAAGGGGGGCTGGCCGAGCAGATCGTGGGGGAAGACGCACTGGCCCCCGAGCGTCTGTACCAGAAGCTGTTCGGACTCACCACCAGCCGCACGGCCAATGAGCGGGGATGGTCGCGCGAGGCGCTCATCCGCATCTCGGCGGCGGTGGACATCGCGTGCTGGGACATCGTGGGCAAGGCCGCCGGCCTGCCGCTCTACCGCTTGTTTGGGGGCTATCGCGACGAGGTGCCCGCCTACGTCACCTGTGGCTACTACCGCGAAGGCAAAGACCTGGCCGAACTCCGCGATGAAATGCACATGCTGGTGGACCAGGGACACACCGGCTTCAAGGCCAAGGCGGGTGGCCTGCCGGTGCCCGAGGATGTGGAGCGCATGGCGGTCATGCGGGAGGTCATTGGCGACCAGTGTGACTTCATGGTCGACCCCAACCGCGCCTGGGACTTGCCCACCGCCATCGATGCGGCGCAGCGCCTGGAGTGCCTCAACCCGCGCTGGCTGGAAGAACCCATCCGCTGGGAAGATGACCGCCGTGGCCTCAAGCTGTTGTCGCAGAAAACCCGCATTCCTCTCTCCGGGGGCGAGAGCGAGATGACCAGCTACGGCTGCCGCGCCATGCTGGAGGAGCAGGCCATCCAGATTCTGCAGTTTGACTGCACCATGATGGGCGGCTTCACCGAAGGTCGCAAGCTCACCGGCCTGTGCGAGCTCAACCATGTGCAGGTGGCACCCCACCACGACTGCTTCATCCATGCGCACATCGTGGCATCGAGCCCGGCGGGCTGTATTGTGGAGGCCTTCACCGACCCCGAACGTGACCCGCTGCAGGCCGAGCTCTATGAAAACCCGCCCCAGATCCGCAACGGCGTGCTCACCCTCAACCAGGAGCCGGGCCTGGGCCTGACCCTGTCCCCTGCGGCCCTGGCCAAGTACGGCCAACGACTGGTGTAACGACTGAAGGAGAAACCGATGACTGCTTTCAAACCGGCCTGGACACGCCGCAGCCTGATCGCCCTGGCGCTGTCTACCTCCGCGGGCGCCGTGCTCGCCCAAACCGCACCAACTGCGCCAACTGCCCAGTTGGCTGGCAGCTTTCCCAACCGACCCATCAAGATCATCGTGCCCTTTGCCCCCGGGGGCTCCACCGACATGCTGGCCCGCCTGGTGGGGCAGCGCCTCACCCAGGCCTGGGGTCAACCCGTGGTGATTGAAAACAAGCCCGGGGCGGGCGCCACGCTGGGCGCCGATCTGGTGGCCAAATCGCCGGGCGACGGCTATACCTTGCTGATGGGCGCAGCGCACCACACCATTGCGCAAAAGGTCTACAGCAAGCTCAATTACCAAATAGATCGCGACTTCGCGCCCATCACCGTGGTGGCCATGGTGCCCAACATGGTGGTGGTGAATGCGGATGTGCCCGCGCGCACCATCGCCGAGTTTGTGGCGCTGGCCAAGTCGCAGCCGGGCAAGCTCAACTACGGCTCGGCGGGTTCGGGCACGGCGCATCACCTCATCGGTGAAATGTTCAACCTGAAGGCCGGGGTGAAGCTGGTCCACGTGCCGTATAAAGGCAGTGCGCCCGCGGTGGCGGATTTGCTCAGCGGTCAGGTGCAGCTGATGTTTGACACGGTCAGTTCCGGCCTGCCCCAGGTCAAGGCGGGCAAGGTGAGGGCCCTGGCGGTGACCACGGCCAAGCGATCCTCGGCCATGCCGGATGTGCCTTCCCTGTCCGAAACCGTGCTGCCGGGCTTTGATGTGGGCACCTGGTTTGGCTTGCTGGCGCCGGCCTCCACACCGCCCGCCATTGTGCAAAAGCTCAACGCCGAGATCGTGCGCATCATCCAGCAACCCGATGTGCGCAAGCAAATGCTCGAAGCAGGCGCTGAGCCCGTGGGCAACACCACAGATCAAATGGCCGCGCAAATCCGCTCCGAGCTCGACAGTTTCGAGGCCGTGGTCAAGCAGATCAAGCTGGTGGTGGACTGAACCCGAGGCGGGATCACCAGCCGCTCGGCTGATGTGCCCGCCTTCGCGCTGCCATCTACCCCATTCTTTGCCAACATCACGTTAAAGTTCGATTTCGTCACTGCATTCAACTTCACATTGACCATGAGCACTTCCACATCATCCCCACCAGCCTGGCAAGATGCCATTTATCAGGTTCTCAAGCGAGGCCAGATCAAACAAGTGGGCTATGTGCCCGACGCTGGCCATGCGCACGTGATTCGTCGTGTGCATGCCGACCCTGACATGCGCGCCGTGGTGCTCACCACGGAAGAAGAAGGCGTGGCCCTTGCCACCGGTGCCTGGTTGGGCGGTCAGCGCTCGGTGCTGCTGATGCAAAGTTCTGGCGTGGGCAACTGCATCAACATGATGTCCATCCTGCAAAGCTGTCGCATTCCGTTCCTCACCCTGGTGACCATGCGTGGTGAGTACGCCGAGTTCAACCCGTGGCAAACCCCCATGAGCAAGGCCACGCAAGGGGCCATGGAGCTGATGGGCATTCGCGTGCAACGCGCTGATCGCGCCGAGGACGTTGAAGACACGGTGGAGGCGGCCCTGGAGTCGGCCTTCGTGGCCGGTGAATCGATGGCGGTGCTGCTCTCGCAGCGCCTCATCGGCCGTAAGCAATGGATCAAGAACTGACACAGGAGCCGACCATGAGCACAACTTCTTTTGCATCGGCCACGCTGGATCGGCGTGAGGTGGTGGCGCAGTTGATCCAACGCGTGCCCAACGTGCTGGCGGTGGCGGGCCTGGGCTCGTCCACCTACGACCTCTACGCCGCGGGTGACCGCGACCGCAACTTTTATCTGTGGGGGGCCATGGGCGGCGCCACCATGATCGGCCTGGGCCTGGCCCTGGCCCAGCCGAAGGAATCGGTGGTGGTCTTCACCGGCGATGGCGAACAACTGATGGGGCTGGGGGCCCTGGCCACGGTGGGGGCACAACAACCGCCCAACCTCACCATCGTGGTGCTGGACAACGGCCACTTTGGCGAAACCGGCATGCAGCAAAGCCACACCCACCTGGGCACCGACCTGACGGCGGTGGCCAAGGCCTGCAGCATTGCCAATGCCTTTCGAGTGCAGGAGGCCTCAGGCCTGGATCAGGTGGTGCAGGCGATCCAATCGCGCCAAGGCCCCAGCCTGGCGCAAATCCTGGTGAAAGCCGATGAACTGCCGCGCGCACTGCCCTCGCGCGACGGCGTACACATCAAGAACCGGGTCCGTCAGTCGCTGGGCTTGCCGACGTTCTGACGCTTCACCCTTCAGGGAACTGCCAGGGCGCTGACGCGCACCCGGGCCCCCTTGGGTTTATCCGACCATCGTGGGGTAGTCGGTGTATCCCTCAGCCCCGCCGCCGTAAAACGTGGCGCGGTTGTAGGGGGTGATGGGACCGTTGGCTCGAATGCGGGCGGGCAAATCCGGGTTGGAGATGAAGTGCCGACCAAAGGCCACGGCATCGGCCAGTCCTCGTGACACCACCTGCGCTGCCGTGTCGCCCGTGAAGTTGCCGGCGGTGATGAGCGGCCCCGACCACGACGAGCGAAACAGCTCACAGGCGCTGGGCACGTCCTGATGGTCCACCTCGCGAGCGCCGGCTCCACTGGCGCGGGGTTCAATCAGATGCAGATAGGCCAGGCCCATGGTGTTGAGCTGACCGATGATGTAGGTGTAGAGTGGCATCGGGTCGGCTTCGCCGCTGTCGTTGGCCACGCCAAAGGGTGAGAGCCGAATGCCCACGCGGTCGGCGCCAATGACGTCGCACACCGCCCGTGTGATGTCCAAGGGCAAGCGGCAGCGGTTTTCCAGGGAGCCGCCATAGTCGTCGGTTCGCTGGTTGCTGCGGCTTTGCATGAATTGCTCCAGCAGGTAGCCATTGGCTGAGTGAATCTCGACCCCGTCAAACCCGGCTTCGATGGCACGGCGGGCGGCCTCTGCGTAGTGCTGGATCAGCGCCTGGATGTCTTCCCGCGTGAGCGCCCGTGGGAGCGGGAAAGCGTCGCGCTGGAAGTCGCTTGTCATCGCCATGCCCTGGGCGGCAATGGCCGAGGGGGCGACGGGCTGGCCGCCATGGGGTTGGTGTGAGGCGTGCGAAATGCGACCCACGTGCCACAACTGCAAAAAAATCAAGCCGCCCTGCCGGTGTACCGCCTCGGTCACCTTTTTCCAGCCCGCCAATTGCTCGGCGCTGTGAATGCCGGGTGACGCTGGCACCCCTTGGCCTTCTGGCACCACTTGTGAGGCCTCGGCAATGAGGAGTCCGTTGCGCGTGGCGCGCTGCTGGTAGTACAGCGCATTCATGTCGTTGGGCACATTGCCCGGCATGGTGGATCGCATGCGGGTGAGTGGCGCCATCACCACGCGGTGATCCAGGGTGAAGCGGCCCACGCGCAAGGGTTGAAACAAGACATCGCGATTCATCGGGGGTACCTTGGTTTATTGCACGCCGCCAGGGATGGAAGCGGCAATGGTGCGCAGCTTGTCGGTCTCGGCGCGAATGTCGCGCACCAATTCCTCAGGGCTGCTGCCCACGAGGTGCAGGCCCATGGCTGCGAGTTTGGACTGCACCTGCGGGTCAGCCACGGCGGTTCGAATGGCGGTATTCAATTTCAGTTGAACCTCACGCGGCATGCCCTTGGGGCCAAAGAGGCCCAGCCAGTAGGTGAGGTCGTAGCCGGGCAGCGCCGTTTCGCCAATGGCCGGGGTATTGGGGTAGCGCGGGTCGCGACGCGAACTGGAGGTGCCCAGCAGGCGGACCTTGCCTGCATCGATGAAGGGTTTGGCGCCACCATCAAAAATCACCTGGCACTGCCCCGCGATCACGTCCACCATACCAGGGCCCGAGCCGCGGTAGGGCACATGCGTCATCTCCAGTTTGCCCATGGACTTGAACACCTCGCCGGCAAAGTGCAGGCCGCTGCCCATGCCCGAGCTTGCGTAATTGAGCTTGCCCGGGTTGTTGCGCGCATACTGAATGAACTCCTGCAAGTTGTTCACCGGTAAAGCGTTGTTCACCACCATCAGCAGGCCGTAGGTGCCCACCAGCGATATGGGCGTGAAGTCGTTGATCGGGTCATAGCTCAGGTTCTTTTCGGTCACGGCCATGAAGGTGTGTGTGCCGTTGGTGGTCATGAGCAGGTCGTAGCCATCCGGGGGAAGCTTGGTGACGGCTTCTGCGCCGATGCGGCCTCCGCCCCCTGCCTTGATGTCAATGACCACCGGTTGTCCCAGTGTCTTGCTCATGCTTTCAGCAATGACGCGTGAGGCCTGGTCACTGAAGCCGCCGGCTGCATACGGCACGATCATCTTGATCGGGCGGTTGGGGTAGGTGGACTGGGCATGAGCCATGGGGGCCGTGGTCAGCACACAGGCGAACCATGCCGCTGCGGTCAGCGTCGCCACCCCAGGCAGTCGTTGCATCCAGGCATTCGTGTTGAACATACAGTCTCCTACGTCGAGGTATCCGGTTGCGGCTTGTGAAAAGGCCTGCTTCTCGTCAGCCCTTGGCTCACCCTTGCGATTGTGCTGCCACTCCCGCCCCCTGTGTTGAACGAAGGTGACGCACCGGCGAGAATCGGGTATCTGGAGCCCCCCATGTCAGCACACTCACCCTCTCGCCGCCAGTGGATCCAGCAGGGAACCGCCGCCACCCTGGCTTCTTTAGTTCCCTGGTGGAGTCTGTCAGGCCCCGTGCAAGCCCAATCGGCCTGGCCTGCGCGTTCCTTGCGCGCTGTGGTGCCGTTTCCGGCCGGGGGGACGACCGACCACGTCACGCGCTTGGTGGCCCAAGAGCTTTCCCGCACCCTGGGGCAACCCGTGGTGGTGGAGAACAAGCCGGGTGCAGGGACGGTCATCGGCGTGGACGCCGTGGCCAAGTCAGCCCCCGACGGGTACAGCGTTGTCACGGTGGCGAACAGCTTCGCCGCCAATGTCACACTGGTCAAGAAACTGCCCTACGACACGCTGAAGGATCTTCGCCCCGTGGCGCTGATGGGCATGTCCGAGCACGTGCTGGCCACGCATCCGGGCAGCGGCATTCGCACACTGGCGGATTTGCGCGCTGTGGCAGCCAAGGGGGGGACGCTGAGCTACGCCTCCTTTGGCAATGGCACGTCGGCCCATTTGTCTGGCGCAGCGTTGGCCTTGCACATGGGGGTGCCCCTGGTGCATGTGCCGTACAAGGGCCAGGCGCCAGCCCTGAATGACCTGCTGGGCGGTCAGGTCACGCTGATGTTTGGCAACTGGCCCGAGTTTCGCACCCACGTGCACAGTGGTCGTCTGATCGCGATTGGCATGGCGACCGCCAAGCGATCGGTTTATGCGCCGGATATTCCTACCCTGTCCGAGCAAGGTGTGGCCATTGAATCCAACTCATGGAACGGATTGCTGGCCCCGGCAGGCACGCCGGATGCCATCGTTCAACGGTTGAACGCCGAAGTCAACACCGCCTTGAGCAGTCCGCCTGTGGTGGAAGCATTTCGTCAGGGGGGCATTGCCTCGTTGAGCGGCTCCCCCGATCGTTTTGCCACCTTCATCCGCAGCGAGATCGAGAAGTACGCGCAGGTGGTGCGTCAGGCTTCCATCAGCCTGGAGCATTGACACCTGCCAGTGCTTGCCCGTGAAGGGCAAGCCACCTGGCTCAATAGCCCATGGCCTTGGGCAACGCCGTGGCCAACTCGGGCCACACGATCACGGCCACCATCACCAGGAACATCGAGAACAGCATCCAGCCCACCCAGCGCACGGTATCTTCCATGCGCACGTTGGCAATGCGGCACGACACCATCAGGTTCACGGCCAGCGGCGGGGTGAACTGGCCCAGTGCTACCTTGAGGGTCAGGATGACGCCAAACCACACCGGGTCCCATTGGTAGAAGTTCACGATGGGCATGAGCAGCGGCACGAAGATCAGGAAGATCGACACACCGTCCAGGAACATGCCCACGGTGATGAGCATCAGGATCAGCAGCGACAACACTCCGTATTCGCCCAGCCCCGAATTCACGATGGCGTTGGTGATCGGGTCGATCACCCCCAGCGTCGAGAGTGACCAGGCAAAGATGCCGGCCAGCGAGACCACCAGCAAAATGATGGCGGACAACTCGCCCGATTCGCGCAGAATGACATACAGATCTTTCACACGAATGGTGCGGTGGATGAACATGCCCACAAAGAGGCCATAGAACACCGCCACCACCGCGGCCTCGGTGGGGGTGAACCAACCCGCACGCATGCCGCCCAAAATCAATACCGGTGCGGCCAGGCCCCAGGTGGCCTCGCGCAGGCTGCGCCAGAAGGGCGGGCGCGGCAAGTCGGCTTCCAGTGCCCCCATCTTGTGCTTGCGCGCCATCCACACGGCGGGCACGATGAGGGCCAGGCCTGCCAATACGCCGGGCACCATGCCCGCAGCGAATAGAGCGGGCACTGAAGCGCCCGGCACCAGCACCGAATACACGATGAACGCCACCGAGGGGGGAATCAGAATATCCGTGGCCGCCGCTGCGCCCACCACGCTCGCCGAAAAGGCGGGTGGGTAGCCGGCGCGTGACATGGCCGTGATCATCACCGCCCCCACCGCGGCGGCATTGGCCGGACCAGAGCCCGAGATGCCGCCCAGGAACATCGCCACCACAATGGCCACCAGGGGCAACATACCCGGCCCGCGTCCCACGATGGAGATGGCAAAGTTCACCAACCGTAAGGCCACCCCTGAACGGTCAAAGATGGAGCCCACGAGCACAAACATGGGAATGGCCAGCAGCGGGTACTTACCCAGACCCGCGTAGAAGTTTTGTGGCACGGCCAGCAAGCCCCACCATTGCACATCGGCATTGGCCAGCGCGATACAGGCGGCACCCGCCAGACCCAGGGCCGCGCCAATGGGCACGCCCATCAGCATCATGACCACAAACACCACAAAGAGCAGCGTGGCAATCATGATGCACGCCCCCGACGGATGAACAGGCCCAGTGCGCGCAAGGCGATGGCCACCGACAGAATGGGTAACCACACCGTGTACCACCAGCGCGGCACGCCAATGCCGGGGGAGGTTTCATCGAACTTGATGTCATCCCACACCATGCGAACGCTCAGCACGGCGATCAGCGTAAAGAGCGCCACCACCATCAGCGAACCAAACCGCGCCAGGGCACGCTGACGCGCCTCGGGACCGCTGTCGGCAAAGTATTCAATGCGGATCTGACGGTTGCGCGCCACCGAGGCCGACCCGGCCACCAGCGTGAGCACGATCATCAAAAAGATGGAAATTTCCTCGGTCCAGGCAAAGGACTGATCGGTGAAGTACCGCACGATCACATTGGCAAAGGTGATGAGGGCCAGGGCTGCCATCACCAACACGGTCAGCCAGTCTTCAATGGCCAGGGGAACACGGGTGGGCTCGTCCGCCTCGTCGGGCGAGAGCACCTCCGGTGGAACGGGAGGGAGATCGTCAAATTGGGACATGCGGGACAGTATTACATAGTCCCTGGCCGATAATGATCCGTTGCCTCTTTGAACGCCCCATGACCGCTACCTCCGTGACACCTCGCGTGCGACCTGCGCTGATCGCCAACATCCTGGGGCAACTCGCGTTTGGACTGGCGATCATGACCATTTGCCTGCCCTCCATGCAGGAGTGGGGACGCATCTTTGACACCGACCAATCCGGCGTGCAACTCACCTTCAGTGGGTATGTGGCCACCTATGGTGTGCTGCAGTTGGTGTATGGACCGCTCTCGGACCGGATTGGACGACGTCCCGTGCTGTTGCTGGGGGTGAGTCTTGCATTGGCCGGCTCCCTGCTGGGCGCGCTGGCCCCCAACCTCACCGTGCTGACACTGGCCCGCGTCATCCAGGGGGCAGGCGGCGCAGCGGGCATGGTGGTGGGGCGCTCGCTCATCCACGACTGGTTTGTCGGGCCGGACCGCACGCGCATGATGGCTTACGTCGGCATGGCCATGGGCGTGTGTCCGCCATCGGCCACCATTCTGGGCGGATACCTGCATGTGAATTTTGGCTGGCAGGCGAACTTTGTGCTGATGGCGGTGTTGTCCGCCTTGCTCCTGCTGTGTGCGTGGTGGGGCTTGCCGGCAGGGCGCCCCCAGGGCCATGCCCGTGCGGCGTCAGCGGTTTCGTCTGCCAGTGATGCATCGGGCAGCACGTCGGGCTGGCAACGCATGCTGGCCTCTTACCAGCAGTTGCTGCGCAACCCGAGCTTTCTGATGTACATGGTGATTCTTTCGTGCACCACGTCGGCCTTCTACACCATGCTGGGGGGCGCGCCCATCGTGCTCAAGAGTTACGGCGTGGGTCCGGATGGCGTGGGCTTTTACATCATGTTCGGTCCACTCTCCTACATCGCGGGGAACTTTCTCACCAGTCACCTGGTCCATCGGCTGGGTGAACGCCAGGTGATGATGTGGGGGCAAGGCATCACCTTCTCATCGGTGGTGTTCATGGTGGGCTTGTCGGTGCTGGGCTGGAAGGCGCCGTTGGCTTTTGCTCTGCCATTGCTGCTGCTCGGTTTCGGGCATGGCTTGCTGGTACCGCCGGCCCTCACCGGCTCGATCGGGCTCATGCCCGCGCTGGCCGGATCGGCCGCCGGCGCCATTGGCCTCATGCAGCAATGGGTGGGCGCGGTGGGCGGCTACAGCGTGGGTTGGGTCAGCCATGATGATGCCACCCACCTGGGCCTGTTGATGGGGGTGTTTGCCACCACCTCCCTGGTGGCGCAGGGGCGGTTGAACCGGCTGGCCAAGCAACGCGCTTGACGGGGCCTGCAGGTACCACTGACCGGTACGCAGAGAGGGAGGCTGAGTCCCTGATCAGGTTTGTCGTGGCAAGCCGTGTGACATCCGGGTTAGCCATAGCGCCGCATCTTGGGGAATCTCGCTAGGCTAGGTCTTCTGGCCATCGTGGTGGTGGCGGGACGATGCCCATGACCTCTGAACTCTCCGATCGTTTCTCTATACAAGGTGACGCTGCGCGCGCTTGCTCAGCATCGTCACACCAACGCCGCCGCGTGCTCGCCGCGCTGGCCTTGGGCGCGGCCTTATCACCGCTGGCATGGGCGCAAAGCGGTTCCTCAGCCAGTACCTGGCCTCATGCGCGACCCATTCGCATCGTGGTGGCTTACCCACCCGGGGGCCTCACCGATGCTTACGCACGCCTGTATGCCGAACAACTCAGCGCGCAACTGGGGGTGACGGCGATTGTGGACAACAAGCCGGGGGCCGGTGCCATCCTGGGTATCGACCACGTGGCCAAGTCGGCACCTGATGGCTACACGCTGCTCATGACCACCTCGGGCACCGTCTGGCAAAACCGCGTGCTGTATGCCAAGCTGCCCTACAACCTGGAGCGCGACCTCACCCCGGTTGTCAACTTTCCGTCGGGTCCGTTGGTGGTCGGTGTGCCGGAGAAGTTGCCGGTGCGCACCATGCAAGAGTTTATCGCCTATGCGCGCAAACAACCGGTGTCGATGGGCACGTATGCACCTGGTTCGTACCCGCACATGGTGGCCGATCAGTTGAACCGTCAAAGCGGCACGCAAATTCAATCGGTGCACTACAAGGGAGAAGCCCCCATGTGGCTGGATCTGGCGGGCGGGCAAACGCAGATCGCCATCGGCAGCTACCAGGCGTTTGCCGCCGTGCAAACCCGCGGTGTTCGGCCCCTCGGCGTGACCGGCGGTTACCGATCTCCCCGCTTACCCGATGTACCCACCTTGATCGAGCAGGGCCTTGACCCCCGACTCCTTGGGCTAGAAGGGGGGCTGCCATTGATGGCGCCCACCGGGACGCCTGAGCCGATCTTGCAAGCCTTGTCCAAAGTGGCGGTGGAGGGGGCCAACACACCGCGCGCCGCTCAACTGCGCGAGACATTTGCCATTCCCAACAAGCCCGTCAACCTGGACGAGACTCGCGCCGAGTGGGCGCGCGTGGTGCCCATCTGGGTCAAGCTGGCCGTAGACCTCGGCATCAAGCTGGATTGAACGGCACCCCATTGCGGCGCGCCAGTTCCAAGAACAGGCCCGCATGGTCGAGGTCGGCCATGCCGTGCTCAATGCCCGATGCATAGAGTTGTTCAAGCAGCGCCGTGATGGGCGCCTGAAACCCTGTCTCGGCCGCGGTGGCCAGGGCGTTACGCATATCTTTCACCTGGACTGTCATGCGAGCGCGCGGCGCAAAATCGTGCTCCACCATCCGCTGGCCGTGTACTTGCAGCACACGGCTGTCGGCAAAGCCCCCCGTGATGGCTTCGCGCACCTTGGCCATGCTGGCTCCGCCACGCTCACACAGCAACAAGGCCTCAGACACTGCGCCGATGGTGATGCCCACAATCATCTGGTTGGCCAGTTTGGCCAACTGTCCCGACCCGTGGGGCCCCACGTGTGTGGCGCGGCCCATCACCTGGAGGACGGGCACCACGCGAACAAAATCGGCCTCGTGGCCACCCGCCATCATCACCAGCGTACCCGCTTCGGCGCCCACCGTGCCCCCTGACACCGGGATATCCAGGTGGCGCAGGCCACGGGCCTCCAGTCGCTGGGCATGGTCGCGAGCCTCTGCGGGTTTGATCGACGCCATGTCCACCAACAGCGCCCCCGGGCGCATGGCGTTGACGACACCGCCATCGAAGAGCACTTGCTCGGTGACGGGTCCGTTCTCCAGCATGCTGATGACGATGTCGGCTTGCGCGGCGGCCTCAGCCGCCTCGGTGTGAACGTGCGCCCCCAGGGGACGCAGGCGTTCGGCCTTGTCCGGGCTGCGGTTCCAGGCATGCACCGTGTACCCTGCCTCGCACAGACGACGCGCCATGGGAAACCCCATCAGGCCGATCCCGAGGAAAGCGATGGAAGGGATGGTCATGCGCAGGTCTCCAGAAATTGATAGGAAGAATAATACTTATGAGTCTGGTCGCTGTTGATCCGAGGTGTCACGTAGGAGTGACTGAAAAGACGGGGATGATTTCAAAAGGAATGTCAGGTCGTGGGTGGTTGTGCACTGGACGTGGTTTTGAGTCCCTCATGACCGCGCACGGCTTATATGGGATTTTGGGTCGTGAAAAGCTGGGTATAATCGCGATCGCCTTCTATTCAAGAAGTTCGACCGTTGGAGATATAGCTCAGTTGGTGAGAGCGCGGGATTCATAACCCCGAGGTCGGTGGTTCAAATCCACCTATCTCCACCAAATACCATTCCGAATGACTTTCCGCCTACCTGTTGACGTGACGGAATCAAAATTTTGCCTCGTTGAGGTGAACGTCGCAGTCACGGCGAAAATGCTACAGAGTTTGTCATCCTTCCCATAGCGGAAGCTTTCATGCCCTTTCCCCACGTCCTCATCGTCGGCGGCGCCGGTTACATCGGTTCGCACATGGTCAAAATGATGGATCGCATGGGTTGCCAGGTGACTACTCTCGACGATTTGTCATCTGGCTATCGAGATGCTGTGCTGGCCGGCCACTTTGTGCAGGGCAGTTGTGGCGACCGTGCGCTCTTAGACCAGTTGCTTTCGCAGGGGTTTGATGGTGTGATGCACTTTGCCTCCTTTATTCAAGTCGGCGAGTCGGTGCAGTACCCTGACAAGTATTACCAGAACAACGTGGTCAACACGCTCACCTTGCTCGATGCTATGCGTGCGCACGGTGTCAAGCGCTTCATCTTCTCCTCAACGGCCGCCACCATGGGTGAACCGCAGTACATCCCCATCGATGAGCGCCACCCCCAGCAGCCGATTAACCCTTACGGTCGAACCAAGCTCATGGTGGAGCGCATACTGGCCGACTACGACAAGGCCTATGACTTCAAATCGGTATGTCTGCGCTACTTCAATGCCGCCGGCGCTGATCCCGAGGGCGAACTCGGTGAGCGGCACGACCCGGAAACTCACCTCATCCCGCTGATCTTGCAAGCAGCGTTGGGACGACGTGAGCACATCACCGTGTTTGGCCGCGACTACGACACACCGGACGGTACCTGCATCCGCGACTACATCCATATCGAAGACTTGTGCTCCGCGCATTGGCTGGCGTTGCAGTCGTTGTTTAACGGAGCCGGCAGTCAGGCCTACAACCTAGGCAATGGAACCGGTTTTTCGGTACAAGCGGTGATTGATGCGGCCGAGCGTGTCACGGGCAAAGCCATTCGCGTCCTTGAGGGGCCTCGCCGCGCCGGCGATCCCGCTCGTTTGGTGGCCGACTCACGTCTGGCGCGCAAGCAGTTGGGCTGGCAACCTCAATATACCGACTTGGACACCATCATGGCGCATGCGTGGCAGTGGGAAATGAAGAGACGCTAGCCTCTCACTCCAGGCTCACATTCACCGCATAGCCATGTGACTTCAACAGGGCATTGCGCTGGGCTTCGGCCAGGTCGGCCGCCACCATCTCGGCACACATCTCCTGCACGGTGATCTCCGGCACCCAGCCCAGCTTGGCTTTGGCTTTGGAGGGGTCGCCCAGCAAGGTCTCCACTTCGGTCGGACGAAAGTAACGCGGATCCACGCGCACCACAATATCCCCCACCTTCAGTGACGGGGCTTTGTTCCCTTCAATGGCCGACACGATCGCCACCTCGTCCACGCCGGTACCTTCAAAGCGCAGGGTGATGCCCAACTCTGCCGCACTCCACGCAATGAATTGACGCACGCTGTACTGCACACCCGTGGCGATCACAAAGTCTTCGGGCTTGTCTTGCTGCAGCATCAGCCACTGCATACGCACGTAGTCCTTGGCGTGACCCCAGTCACGCAGGGCGTCGAGGTTGCCCATGTATAGGCACGTGTCCAGGCCCTGCGCCATGTTGGCCAGGCCCCGGGTGATCTTGCGCGTCACGAAGGTTTCGCCGCGGCGCGGTGACTCGTGGTTGAACAAGATGCCGTTGCACGCGAACATGCCATAAGCCTCACGGTAGTTCACCGTGATCCAGTAGGCGTACATCTTGGCCACGGCGTAGGGGCTGCGCGGGTAGAAGGGCGTGGTTTCTTTCTGCGGAATTTCCTGCACCAGGCCATACAGCTCGGAGGTGGAGGCTTGATAAAACTTGGTTTTCTTCTCCAGCCCCAAAATCCGGATGGCTTCCAGTATGCGCAGCGTGCCCATGGCATCTACATCCGCCGTGTATTCCGGACTCTCGAAGGACACCGCCACGTGGCTCATGGCGCCGAGGTTGTAAATTTCATCCGGCTGCGTTTCCTGGATGATGCGGATCAGGTTGCTGGTGTCGCTCAGGTCACCGTAGTGCAACTTGAAGCGCGCGTTATCCACGTGCGGGTCCTGGTAGATATGGTCCACACGCTGCGTGTTGAAGAGGGAGGCGCGGCGCTTGATGCCGTGCACCGTGTAGCCCTTCTCGAGTAAAAACTCCGCCAGATACGATCCGTCCTGCCCGGTGATGCCGGTGATCAGTGCGACTTTGTTGGTGTGACTCATGGTGCTCGCGTGGTGGTGCTTGAGGGCCAGGGATGGAGGCCGCTCACGCCGGGTTATTCAAAAAATCCGCATAGGCCCGCTTGAGCCCCTCGCGCAGATCCACCCGGGGACGCCACCCCAGGTCATGCAGGCGCTGGCTGTCCATCCACTTGCGGGGCGTGCCATCGGGTTTGGTGGTGTCAAAAGTGATGTCGCCAGCATAGCCCACCGTCGCACCCACCGCCAGGGCCAGTTCCCGGATGGTCACGTCGTCGCCGAAGCCCACATTGATGTGGCTCAGCATGGGCTGGGTGTGCTGGTCATAGACCGCTTTGTCGAGGTTCATCACGTGCACACTCGCTGTGGCCATGTCGTCCACGTACAGAAACTCTCGTCGGGGTGTGCCCGTCCCCCAGATGGCCACCGACGCCGCACCATTCAATCGGGCCTCATGAAAGCGGCGTATCAGGGCGGGAATGACGTGTGAATTTTCCGGGTGATAGTTGTCGCCCGGACCGTAGAGGTTGGTGGGCATCACACTGCGGTAGTCCACGCCGTGGCTGGCGCCATACTGGCGGTTGTAGCTTTCACAGAGCTTGATGCCTGCAATCTTGGCGATGGCGTAGGGCTCGTTGGTGGGCTCGAGTGTGCCGGTGAGGAGTGCATCCTCACGCATGGGCTGCCCGGCCATCTTCGGATAGATGCAACTCGACCCCAAGAACAACAGCTTCTTCACCCCGCTGCGAAACGCCGCGTCCACCACGTTCGCTTCCATCATCAGGTTCTGGTAAATGAACTCAGCCGGGTAGGTGTTGTTGGCATGGATGCCGCCCACCTTGGCTGCGGCCAGGTACACCTGGTCGGGTTTTTCGGTGGCGAAGTAGTCGCGCACAGCGGCCTGGTCGGTCAGGTCCAGTTCGGCGTGGGTGCGAGTCACGATGTGGGTGTGCCCGGATGCCTGGAGGGTGCGAACAATGGCCGAGCCCACCATGCCCCGGTGGCCTGCGACATAAATTTTGGGCTGGTTCATTCAGGTCTTTCGCCCGTAGTTGTCTTCAAAGCGCACGATGTCGTCCTCGCCCAGGTAAGAGCCCGACTGCACCTCGATGATCTCCAGCGGGATGGCGCCCGGATTGGCCAGTCGGTGTACCTCGCCCAGGGGGATGTAGGTCGATTGGTTTTCGGTCAGCAAAATCAACTTGTCGCCGTTGGTGATCTCGGCCGTGCCCTTCACCACAATCCAGTGCTCGGCACGGTGGTGGTGCTTTTGAAGGCTCAGCGATGCCCCCGGCTTCACCTGGATGCGCTTGACCTTGAAGCGTCCGCCCTCGTCGATGCTGTCGTACCAGCCCCAGGGGCGGTGCACCTTGCGGTGCAGGCTGTGCTCCTCGCGGCCCTGGTCGCTGAGGGACTTCACAATGTGCTTCACATCCTGGCTGCGGGCGCGGTCGGCCACCAGCACCGCATCGGGTGTTTCAATGACGATCAGGTCGTCCACCCCCACCAGACTTACCAGGCGACTGGTGGCGTGCACCAGGGTGTTGCGACTGTCGGTGAAGAGCACATCGCCCACATGGGCGTTGCCGCTGTCATCCTTGGGCAGCACACTCCATACCGCATCCCACGCACCCAGGTCGCTCCAGCCAGCGTTCAGCGGCACCATCTTGATCGGCAGACCCGCACCTGGTGCCTGTTCCATCACGGCGTAGTCAATCGATTCGGATGGAATCGCCTTGAAAGCCTCCTCACCGGGGCGGATGAAGTGGCCATCTTCACGGCGTTGGTTCCAGGCGGTGCGGGTGGCCTGCAGGATGTCGGGTCGGAACTGCCCCAGTGCCTTGAGCCACACCGAGGCTTTGAGCACAAACATGCCGGCGTTCCAGAAATAGTTGCCGGTATCGAGGTAGGACTGGGCGGTGGATGCGTCTGGCTTTTCGACGAAACGTTGGACGGACAGGGGGCCATCGCCAGCGCCCACCTCAGCCTGGATGTAGCCGTAACCCGTTTCCGGCCGGTCTGGCGTGATGCCCAGGATGACGATGGTGCCGCTGGATGCCTCCTGGATGGCCAGTTGCATGGCCTGGGTGAAGACAGCTGTGTTGACCACCGTCTGATCGGCCGGGGTGACCACCAGCACCGGGTCTTGGCCTGATGCCATTGCAGCCAAGGCAGCCAGGGTCAGGGCAGGGGCGGTGTTGCGGCCAATGGGTTCCAGCAGGGCGTGGCCGAGGGGGATGCCCGCCTCGCGCAACTGTTCTGCGGCCAGAAAGCGGTGCTCCTCTCCGGTGACAAGCAGGGGCGGGGACACGGTGATCCCGGCACTGCCTGTTTGGGCGAGCCGGGTGGCCGCTTGTTGGAACAGGCTGTCTTGCCCGGTGAGGCAGAGAAACTGCTTGGGAAATCCTGTCCTAGAGAGCGGCCACAGGCGGGTGCCTGAGCCCCCGCACAGGATCACCGGGGTGGTGTGGATCATGGGTGGCTGTGGAGTTGAGTTGCGTGATATCGCTGCTTGATTTTACAGTGGGCCGACCTTCCGAGTGGACCTGGCCTGACGCACCTCCCCTGGCCGGTATGACCCCAGAAGCGATGAGCGATCTACCGCCAACTTCGCTCCCAAGCGATAAGATGACACTTTTGCTGACGGAGTCCGCGCGTGGAAGTGTCCTTTCATCAGGAGATCGAATCCCTCAAGCTCGGCGAGGGCGAGGTGTTCCATGGCGAGGGCATTCTCGCGGTCACCAAGGCCTTGCTGCAAGCGGGCGTGACATACGTGGGGGGCTATCAGGGTTCGCCCATTTCGCATTTGCTCGACGTGATGGTGCAGGCCCGCCCCTACCTGGACGGGCTGGGGGTGCATGTGGAAGCATGTACCAACGAGTCCTCTGCGGCGGCGATGCTGGCTGCGTCCATCATGTACCCGGCGCGTGGGGCGGTGACGTGGAAGTCGGTGGTGGGCACCAACGTGGCATCGGACGCCCTCTCCAACCTGTCGTCGCCCGGGGTGATGGGCGGCGCGCTGATTGTGGTGGGCGAGGACTACGGCGAAGGCGCCTCGGTCATTCAGGAGCGCACCCACGCATTCGCCATGAAGTCGGCCATGTGGCTGCTGGACCCGCGGCCGAACCTGCCCACCATCGTGCGCATGGTGGAGCAAGCCTTCGAGCTCTCCGAAGCGTCCAACACGCCCGTGATGATGGAATTGCGCATCCGCACCTGCCATGTGAAGGGCAGCTTCAACGCCAAAGACAACCGTGCGCCCGCCGTGTCGGCACTGCATCTGCAGCAGTCGCCACCTGCGTTCAACTACGACCGGCTCGCCCACCCGCCCGCCACCTTCAAGCACGAAAAGCTCAAGTACGAATCCCGCATGCCGGCCGCGCGCCGCTTCATTGTGGAGCACGGGCTCAACGAGCAGTGGGACGGCGATGTGCAACAGCTGGGCCTGGTGGTGCAAGGGGGGTTGTACAACGCCCTCATCCGCGCGCTGCAGGAGTTGGGCCTGGCCGATCCCCAGGGCAACACGCGGATTCCGCTGTTGGTGTTGAACGTGGTGTATCCGCTGGTGCCCGATCAGCTCGAGGCCTTTTGCCAGGACAAACAAGCCGTGCTGGTGCTGGAAGAGGGTCAACCCGAATTCATCGAGCAGGAAATTGCCACGCACCTGCGCCGGCGTCAGGTCAGCACCGCCCTGCATGGCAAGGACATGCTGCCCATGGCAGGCGAATACAGCGCCGAGGTGGTGCTGGCGGGCTTGTCCAGATTTCTGATGCACCATGCGCCGCACCTGGTGAGCACCGACAAGCCCACCGTGTCGCAAGCGCTGACCACGGTGCGCGCGCAGGTGTCAGACATCTTGCAAGCCCCCGTACCGCCCAGGCCCCCGACCTTTTGTACCGGTTGCCCCGAGCGTCCCGTGTTCGCCGCACTCAAACTGGTGCAGCAACAGACCGGACCCTTGCACATCTCGGCGGACATTGGCTGCCACGCCTTTGCGACTTTCGAGCCGTTTTCCTACGGGCATTCCATTCTGGGTTACGGCATGAGCCTGGCCTCCAGTGCGGCGGTGAAAAACTTCTCGGCACAGCGGCCGGTGGCCATCATGGGGGATGGTGGGTTCTGGCACAACGGATTGCTCTCGGGTGTGTCGTCGGCCTTGCTGAACCAGGGCGACGGGGTGCTGGTCATCATGAAGAACGGCTACACCTCGGCCACGGGCACACAGGAGACAGTGTCCACCCCCACCTCGGAGAGCAAGCGGGTGGCCGAGGGCAGCAGCGCCACCGGCGACGAGCGCACCATCGAAAGCACGCTCGCTGGCATGGGCGTGAAGTGGCTCAAGACGGTGCACAACTACCAGGTGGCCACCGTGCGCGACACGCTGCACGAAGCGCTGAGCTCGCCCTTCAAGGGCCTCAAGGTGATCGTGGCCGAAGGGGAGTGCCAGCTCGAGCGGCAACGCCGCATCAAGCCCTTGCGCGCCAAACAGCTGCAGCAAGGGCTTCGGGTGATGCGCACGCGTTACGGCGTGGATGAGGATACCTGCACCGGCGACCACTCGTGCATCCGCTTGTCGGGTTGCCCCACGCTGACGGTGAAGGACTCGAGCGACCCGCTCAAGACCGCCCCCGTGGCCCATGTGACCAACGGCTGCGTGGGCTGTGGGCTGTGTGGCGAGGTGGCGGATGCGGCGGTGCTGTGCCCGTCGTTTCACAAGATCGAGATCGTGAGTCACCCCACCGCCTGGGAGCGTTGGGTGTACCGGTTCAACCAATGGGCCATCGGCCTGCTGCAGGGGCGCGCATGACCACCGCTGTGACTCGGGTCTTGATTGCTGCCTTGGGCGGCGAGGGCGGCGGGGTGCTGGCCGAATGGCTGGTGCAGTGCGCGCAACAGGCGGGGCTGGTGGCACAGGCCACCTCAGTGCCGGGCGTGGCGCAACGCACCGGCTCGACGAGTTATTACATTGAGTGGGCGGGAGAGGGCGCGCCCGTATTCGCCCTCTCCCCCATGCCCGGCCGCGTGGACGTGGTGGTGGCCAGCGAGTGGCTGGAGACAGCGCGCATGATGGAGCGCGGCTTCGTCACACCCGAGCTCACCACGCTCATCGCCTCCACCAGTCGCGTGTTCACCACGCACGAAAAAATGCACGGGGCTGATGGCCGTTTCGACCCCGAGCGCATTCGGACCCTGGCCCTCACCCTGGCCAAGCACGCCGTGCTGATGGACATGGAAGCACTCACCATCCAGCACCAGACGGTGGTGTCCGCCGTGATGTTTGGCGCGATGGCCGGGGCCGGCGCGTTGCCCTGGTCGGACGAGGTGTCTGAGGCCGTGATTCGCGCGTCTGGCAAGGGTGTGAAGGCCAGCCTCGCTGCGTTTGCTGCAGCCAAGGCGCAGGCATCCGCCAAGCCCGCCGCAGAACTGGTGGCATCCACACCCAGCGCGGGTGTCCATTCGCTGGTGCAACTCATCGACCTGGGCGCGCAGCGTTGCGAAGACTACCAGGACGCTCGCTACGCACACGACTATCGCAAGCGTTTGCAAACGGCTCTGCCTGTCGGGGCACTCGAGGGCGGACTCGACGCCGCCCAAACGGCGCTGTGGTCCGACGCCGCGCGCCAGTTGGCGCTGTGGATGTGTTACGAGGATGTGGTGCGTGTGGCCGACCTCAAGACGCGCCCTGAGCGGTTCGCTCGCATTCGTCAGGAGGCACAGGCGGCGCCGACGGAATTGGTGCATGTCACCGAGCACTTCAAGCCGGGCGTGGATGAAATTGCATCCATCCTCCCCGCCGCTTGGGGGTGGCGCTTGCTGGCCTGGGCCGAACAGAAACCTGAGCGGGCGCGTCACGTGGGCCTGCACATCCGGTCCACCAGCCTGTGGGGCTATCTGATGCTGCGCGCCATGGCCCGGTTGCGTCCCTGGCGGCGCTCCAGCCTGCGCTATGCCGAGGAGCACGCGGCCCTTGAAGGTTGGTGGACGGCGCTGTGTGCCTTGGCGCCTCAGTCAACCGCCCTGGGGCAGGCGCTCGCGCAACTGCCCCAGGTGCTCAAGGGCTATGGCGACACCCAACGCCGCGGCCGCGAGCATTACGAACGACTGTGGTCTCAGTGGGTGGCACCGGCGCTGGCTGGGCAGATGCCGCTGGACGAAGCAGCTGCCCAATTGCAGCAGGCCCTGCAGGCCACCTTGGCCAAACCGGATGCCCCTGCCGCCAAGACGAAAGAGCAGCCGATTCGCTGGTTCAAGCAACGGCCGGTGGCGCGCTCTTGAAATAGACGGTTCGGCAGCCCGGGTTCTAGAAGTCCTTGAAGATCTTGAATCAGGCGTTCTTGAAACTCGCCTTGCGCTTGTTCACAAACGCGTCCATGCCTTCCTTCTGATCCTGCGTGGCAAAGAGCGCGTGGAAGAGACGGCGCTCGAACATCACGCCGTCGGCCAGCCCGCCTTCAAAGGCGCGGTTGACGGATTCCTTGGCGGCCATGACGGCGAGTTGCGAGTAGTCGCAAATCATCAGCGCGGCGGTCAGGGTTTCGTCCATCAGTTTGTCCAGCGGCACCACGCGGCTCACCAGGCCCGCGCGCTCGGCTTCGGTCACGTCCATCATGCGGCCGGTGAGGGCCAGATCCATGGCCTTGGCCTTGCCCACGGCGCGCGGCAGGCGCTGCGTACCGCCGGCACCGGGGATGATGCCGAGTTTGATTTCAGGCTGGCCAAACCGTGCGTTGTCGGCAGCAATGATGAAGTCGCACATCATGGCCAGCTCGCAGCCCCCCCCGAGCGCAAAACCACTCACGGCGGCAATGACCGGTTTGCGGATGGTGCGGATGGTTTCCCAGTTGCGGGTGATGTAGTCGGCCTTGTAGACGTCGGCAAAGGTGTAGGTGGCCATGGCCCCAATGTCGGCACCGGCGGCAAAGGCTTTTTCGTTGCCGGTGATGATCATGCAACCGATGGCGGGGTTGTCGTCAAACGCCTTGAGCGCCTGGCCCAGCTCGTCCATCAACTCGCCGTTGAGCGCATTGAGTTGCTTGGGGCGGTTGAGCGTGATGATGCCAACCTTGTCGGCTTCGGTGCGAACCTGGATCAGGGAGTAGGTCATGGTCGTTCCTGTGAGGGATGATGGGTTTGTGCAGAATGCCATCATAACCAAGGGAAAACATTAACCAACCAATCGGTCGGTGAATGCTACAGTCCTGCCAGGAGATCTCGCTATGACCGAACCCACCGTGCTGCTCGAAGAGCGTGGCGTTGTTGCCGTGCTCACCCTCAACCGCCCGCAGGCGCTCAACAGCCTCACGCGGCACATGCACCACGAATTGTGGGCGGCGCTGGACAAGGTCGATGCCAACCCGCAGGTGCGCGCCCTGGTGCTCACCGGAGCCGGGCGCGGATTTTGTGCCGGGGCCGATTTGTCGGAGTTTGATTTCTCCGAGGGCCCCAACGCCATCGAACGCGCCGACCCGGGCCCCGTCATTGACCAGTGCTTCAACCCCACCACGCGCCGCCTGCAACGCTCACGCGTGCCCACCATCGCCGCGGTCAATGGAGTGGCCGCCGGGGCGGGGGCTTCCATCGTCATGGCCTGCGACATGGCCATCGCCGCACCGGGAGCGAGTTTTATCCAAGCCTTCAGCAAAATTGGCCTGATCCCCGACGCGGGGGGGAGCTGGTTTTTGGTCGAGCGGCTGGGCCTGGCCCGTGCGATGGCCTTGGCCATGACCGGCGACAAGCTCACCGCCGAAAAAGCCAAGGAGTGGGGCATGATCTGGGACGTGGCCGATGACTGCGTGGCCGCTGCCTTGACGATGGCCGAGCGCCTGGCCGTGATGCCCACGCGTGCACTCACCGCGACCCGCGAACTGATGCGCGGCGCAGGCCAGCGCACCCTGGACCAGCAACTCGATGTCGAGCGCGACACGCAGTCGGCGCTGGGACGTACCCACGATTACTTTGAAGGCGTCAAGGCCTTTCTCGAGAAGCGCGCGCCGCAGTTCAAAGGGGAATGACGATGGATGCGATGGAGCGCGCCCGCCGCGTGGGTGAGACGATGTTTGCCGTGGACACCGCGTCCAAGGACACCATGGGCATGGAGCTGCTGGAGTGTCAGCCCGGCCGTGCGGTGATTCGCATGACGGTGCGAGAGCTGCATCTCAACGGGCACCAGATTTGCCACGGCGGCTTTATCTTCACACTGGCCGATTCCACCTTTGCCTTTGCCTGCAACAGCTACAACCGCAACGCGGTGGCCGCGGGGGCCAGCATTGAATTTCTCAAGCCGACGCACCTGGGCGATGTGCTCACCTGCGAGGGCGTGGAGCAAATCATGTCCGGCCGCCATGGCGTGTACGACATGACCGTGACCAACCAGCGGGGTGAGGTGGTGGCGCTGTTCCGCGGCAAGAGCGCGCAAATACCGGGCACCGTGTTTCCCGAATGAATGGCCTGATGGAGTCTGCATGAGCCACACACTTTCGCTTGAACCGATTGAGCGCGCCAGCGTTGACGAGTTGCGCGCCCTGCAGTTGCAGCGCCTGCGCTGGAGCCTGCGTCACGCCTACGACAATTCACCGGTGTACCGACGCAAGTTTGACGCTGCCGGCGTGCACCCGGACGATTGCCGCAACCTGGCCGACCTGGCCAAATTCCCGTTCACCACCAAGGCGGATTTGCGTGACAGTTACCCGTTTGGCATGTTTGCCGTGCCGCGCGATCAGGTGGTGCGTGTGCATGCGTCGAGTGGCACCACGGGCAAACCCACGGTCGTGGGCTACACCGCACGTGACATCGACACCTGGTCCACCGTGGTGGCTCGCAGCATCCGAGCCGCGGGCGCACGTCGTGGGGACATGGTGCATGTGAGCTACGGGTATGGGTTGTTCACGGGTGGATTGGGCGCGCACTACGGCGCCGAAAAACTGGGCCTCACCGTGGTGCCCTTTGGCGGCGGACAAACCGAGCGGCAGGTGCAACTCATTCAGGATTTCAAACCCGACATCATCATGGTGACACCCAGCTACATGCTGGCCATTGCCGATGAAATGGAACGACAGGGCATGAGTGCGGCTGACTGCAGTTTGCGCATCGGCATCTTTGGTGCCGAGCCTTGGACCAACGACATGCGCCGCGCCATCGAGCAGCGTGTCGGCATCACGGCGGTGGATATTTATGGCCTGAGTGAAGTGATGGGGCCCGGTGTGGCGAGCGAGTGCGCCGAAACCCAAGACGGCCCCACCATCTGGGAAGATCACTTTTACCCCGAGATCATTCACCCCGATACGGGTGAGCCGGTGGCCGAGGGCGAGATGGGCGAACTGGTGTTCACCAGCCTCACCAAGGAAGCCTTGCCCATCATCCGCTACCGCACGCGCGACCTCACCCGCTTGTTGCCGGGCACGGCCCGCACCATGCGGCGCATGGAGAAGATCACCGGGCGCAGCGACGACATGATGATTGTGCGTGGGGTGAACGTGTTTCCCACGCAGATCGAAGAGCTCATCCTCAAGCGCCCCGAACTCGCCCCGCACTACCAGTGCGTGCTCACGCGCGTGGGGCCGCTGGACCAGTTGCGCGTGGTGGTGGAAACACGACCCGGTGTGCCGCCCGACAGCCCGGCGGCGCAATCTGCCGCTGCGCATTTGCAGCACGACGTCAAAACCTTTGTGGGCAGCAGCATCGACGTGGAGCTGCGGGCCGAAGGCGGGGTGGAGCGCAGCCAGGGTAAGGCCAAGCGCGTGGTGGACTTGCGGGCGAAGTGATCAGGCCTGCAGCCAGCGCTGCACCGCCTGCGCGTCCTGAATGGCCAGGCGCCAGGTCTTGACCTGTTCGGCGCCTTTCAAGTCGAGCGGTATGCGAAGCACCCGCCGATCACGCGACACCAGTGCGGTCACGCGGGTGGCCTGCCCGGCATAGAGAGGCACGTCGTCCAGGCGCATCAGCCGCCAGCTGGTCGCGGACTTGCCGCGAGGTCCCGGCACTTCAATGCCCAGCCACTCGTCGCCGGCGCACAGGCCAGCCCGCTGTGCCAGACCACCGTGCAGCACGGATTTGAGGTGAATGCCGTTCGTCTCGGTGGCGCGTACGCCCAGGCGCTGCGCCCACTGCGAGGCATCGTCGTGGACCTGAATCCCATGGGCTTGCAGGAGCGTGCGCAGTGGCAACTCATCGGTGCTGTGCACCCACGCGTGTACCTGGTGTTGCCAGGATGTGCCGGTGAGTTCGAGTAGCACGGTGAGCAGGTCATCCTCGCTCATGGGCCCACCGGCACAGCGTTTCCACAGGGCGCGCATGACGTCATCAAGCGTGTGGCCGTGTTGCCGCAGGCTCAGGTCCAGGCACAAGGCCACCAACGCCCCCTTGGTGTAGTAGCTCACCGTGATGTTGGGGCTGTTGTCGTCAGGGCGGTAGTATTTGGTCCAGGCCTCAAAGCTGGCTTGCGCCACCGTCTGCACCTGTCGGCCCGGGGTCTGCTGCACCTGGTTGAGGGTTTTGTTGAGCAGCTTCACATACCGCGCGGCATCGATCAGGCCCGCGCGACACACCAGCACGTCATCGTAGTAACTGGTGAAGCCCTCAAAGAACCACAGCAGCGAAGTCATGTTCTCGCGCTGGTAATCAATCTCGGCCAATTGCACGGGGCGCAGACGCTTGACGTTCCAGGTGTGGAAGTACTCATGGCTGATGAGGCCCAGCAAGGTGATATAGCCATCACTGGCCGTCTTGACGCCTTGTCGCGGCAGGTCCTCGCGCTGGCAAATCAGCGCCGTGGAGTTGCGGTGCTCCAGGCCCCCATAGCCCTCGGACACCGCCCACAGCATGAACACGTAGCGCGCATGCGGCGCACGCCCCTTGCCGTGCCACAAACGCACTTCCGCTTCGACCATGCGTCGTGTGTCTGCCAGCAAACGCTCGCCATCGAAAGCGGGTGGGGCGCCGGCCACGACAAACTGGTAGTCAGACCCACAGGCCCGGAACTCGCCGCGCCAGAAGGTACCCATTTCCACCGGGCAGTCGGCAAGCTCGTCGTAGTCCGCGGCGCGGTACGTTCCATACCCGCGACGGTCCACCTTCAGCGCAGACAGGCCCGTGGCCACTTGCCAGTCGGTCAGGTCAGCCGGAGCCACCAGTTCCAGGGTGTGGGGCAGATGCGTTTGTCCCTGCACACGCAGAAACAGGCTGGTGCCATTGAAAAAACCACGCTGTGCATCCAGCCACGCCGTGCGCACCGAGGCATCGTGCGCATGCACCTGAAGCGTGACGCAGAGGGGCTTGTCTTCATGTGCCTGCACCGACCAACTGCACTTGTCGAGTTGATGGATGGTGCAGGAACGCTTGCCCTGCTGTGCACTGATGCGATGCACATGACGCGCAAACTCTCGCACCAGGTAGCTGCCCGGAATCCACACCGGCAGTTCCAGCACTTGCGTGGCTTGAGGTCGCGCAATGGTGAGTGTGACTTCAAACAGGTGACGGGTGACATCCAGCACCTCAACGCTGTAATGCACGCCGGGCTGCACGCCAGCGCGGGGGGATGCGACGCGGCGGGTGGCCATCAGGTGGCTCCTGCGCCCAGGAGGCAGGCCAGGGTGGCCACCACCGTCAGGCGGAATCGCAGCGTGAGCCACTCACCCAGTCCGGCTTGCGGCCAGGTTTTACGGTCCACCAGGTAGCAGGCCACCAGCAGCAGGGCCAGCACCGGCAGACCGGCGTAGGCCGGCATGATCACGGCAATCCAGGCCAGCACCGAGGCCGTGACGCCCCAGGTCATGTGCAAGCGCCGCTGCGGGGATTCGTGTCTCAGGCCAATGCCCCAATGGATACCGCCCAGAAACGCCACGATGGTGGCGCCATAGCCGGCGAGGGCAATGGCCACCATGGGGTGTACCTCGGGGGTGACCAGCCACATCAGCAAGGCGAAGACGCCAAAGGGAATCAGTCCACCATAGCCCAGGCGGTGTATGAGTTGTCCGGTGTCGCTGTCAGGGTCGAGGATGCGGGTATTGGCTGTCATGGGAAGCGATGACGAAAGAGTTCGTGGTGAGCAGGGACGGACGTGGGTCAGGGCGTGGCAATCAGCTTTTCAATCTGCGCGGTACCAATCGCACCGGGCACGCGCGTGCCGTCAACCGCAATCAGGGTGGGGGTGCCGGTGATCTTGTGTTTGCGACCGAGATCCAGGTTGCGCTGGATCGCTGCCGTGTCGCATGGGGCTGATGATGCGACTTGCTCGCGCAGCATGTGATCCTGCCAGGCCTTGGCCTTGTCTTTGGCGCACCAGATATTGCGGGACTTGTCGACGGAGTCCTGTCCCAGGATGGGATAGAGGAACAAATACACCGTGACGTTGTCGACCTTTTGCATGTCTCGCTCAAAGCGCTTGCAGTAGCCGCAGTTGGGATCTTCAAACACCGCGAGCTTGCGCTTGCCGTTGCCGCGCACGAGCGTGATGGCGTCTTTGATCGGCAGTGCCGCAAAGTCGATGGCGGACAGTTTGTCTACCCGCTCTTCGGTGATGTTGCGACGGCTGCGCGTGTCGATCAACTGTCCCTGGATCAGAAAGTTGGCCTCGGCGTCGGTGTAGTAAATCTCGGTGCCGTCGACGCGTACCTCATACAAGCCCGCCATGGGAGTGCGCGTGACTTCATCGATCTTGGGCAATTGCGGAATCCGCTCGGCCAGGTTTTTGCGGATGAGCGCTTCCTGGCCTTGAGCCATGACGGCAGAAGTGGTCCATACCGCGAACAGCACCACGGCCGCTTGCACCCAGGGATGAACACGCTGAAACACCTGTTGAAACAAGCAGGTGCAGCGAATGCGCCAAAACATGTGTCGTGTCATGAGGCTGTGGGACGCATCAGGGCAAGTGGAGGAGGGGTGCAGGGCAACCGTCAGCATGTTCATTGTCCAGACATGGCGTGCTTCAGTGTCCAGTGCTTCACGGGGCCGCAGCGGTCAAAGGCTGACAGGCCCCAGTTGCGCACGGCTTGCACCGAAGCGTTGGGATGGGAGAAGAGTCGTTGCAGGCCGTCGCAGGCCAGCCAGGTGGCTTGCATGTCGGCCTTGCGGGTGCGTTCGTATCGGCGCAACAGGTGGCGGTCGTTCAGGGTGCGCCAGTGGTCATGGGCATTCGTGCGGGCCAGCACACGGGCGAGTTCGGCCACATCGGCCAGCCCCAGGTTCAAGCCCTGGCCGGCCAGGGGGTGAATGCCATGCGCCGCGTCACCGGCCAGCACCCAGGCTTGGCCGGGGGTCAGTTCGCCGCACCAGGTGTGAGCGCGTTGCAACTGAAGGGGCCACACCGCGCGGGGTGAAACACAACGCACTTCGCCCAGGTGGCTGTGGGTGGCTTGTTGCAACACCGTGTTGAAAGCGTCCTCGTCCATGGCTTGCAGCGCGCGGGCGTGCTCGGGTGAGGTGGACCAGATGACGGCGCTGACAGAACCCTGGGGGCCCTCCATGGGCAGCAAGGCCACGATGTCGGCGCCATGCGGCGTGGCGCTGAACCATTGCAGCGCCTGCTGATGATGGGGTTGGTCAGTGCGTACCCGACACGCGAGGGCGTGCTGGTGGTAGGGATGCCGCTCCATCGCGATACCCAATTGGTCGCGGCTGGCGCTCTGACGGCCTTCGCAAATCACAGTCAGGGTGGCGGGTGCGGGGTCAGACTGGCGGGTGATGTTGGGGCGTTGGCTCACGGCCTGATCCAGCAGGTCTTCCAGCGCAGGCACATCCACGATGGTGGTCAGACCCAGGGGGGCAGGGGACTCAAAGCGCACCTGTCCGCTGGTGTCCCCCCACACCTGCATGGTGTGCACCGGCGTGGCGTGTTGTTCGGCAGGCCAGCCACCCACCGAGGACAGCAGGTGGCGTGAGGCTTCGTTCAGGGCATAGGCACGGACATCGGTGGCCGCGTTGGGCGTTTGCTCGACCAGCAACACGCGCACGCGGGGCGTTTGCGACAACAGCAGGGCGAGCGTGCGGCCCACCAGGCCGCCACCGCGGATGCAAATGTCCCAGGAAGCTGTCATGCGAACGATTGTAGGGTTCCCGCCGGTTGTCGCGGGGGGCGTCCTGGGGAAAGACCAAGGTGCTGAAAGGCCAAATCGGCACAGGGTGAAGGCGCCATCCGCCCCCCCCGGCCTGATCACCCGGGGCTGGTGGGGGGCGCTCTATACTCAATGAACTCGTTGTCTTTTCACGGATTGTGTTGACATGTCGTCTGATGCCGCCTCCATTGCTCAGCTGTGGGTCTATCCTGTCAAATCCTGTGCCGGCATTTCCGTGCTGGCCAGCCCCCTCACCGAGACCGGCCTGGAATGGGACCGTGCCTGGATGGTGACCGATGCCCAGGGCCGGGCGCTGACGCAACGCGAGTTGCCCGCGATGGCGCTCATCGCCACCCGCATCCGTCTGTCAGATATCCAGCTCAAGGCCCCAGGCATGCTGGGCCTGCATCTGTCCATGAACGAGGTGGAAGCACCCATGACGGTGCAGGTGTGGGGCGAGTCGGTGCCCGCTTACGACATGGGCAACCTGGCCTCTCAATGGCTGGGAGATTTTTTGGGCCAGACCGAGCGCGGCCAGCAATTGCTCGCACAGCGCGGGCCCTTTCACCTGGTGCGCTTTGACCCCGAACATCCGCGCACCAGTGATGCGGCGTGGACGGGGGACGTCAAAGCCCTCAACCAGTTCAGCGATGGTTTTCCGCTGCTGGTGGTGAGCGAGGCGTCACTGGCCGAACTCAATCGACGCTTGACCGAGGCGGGACACGCCGCGGTGGGCATGGAGCGCTTTCGTCCCAATGTGGTGTTGTCGGGCCTGAGCGCGCACGAAGAAGACCAGTTGCGCCGCTTGCGTATCGATGTGGGCGGACGCGAGGTTACGCTGCAACTGGTCAAACCCTGTGGTCGCTGCTCCATTCCTGATGTCAATCCGCAAACCGGTGAAAACGATGATGCCGTGGGTCAGGTGCTTGCGTCTTACCGCCGGGACGCCGGCCTGAAGGGCGAGGTCACCCTCGGCATGAATGCCATCGTGACGCAGGGGGGGGTCGCTGCGGACAGCGAAGAGGACGAGCCGGTGCTGCGGGTGAGCCAGACGGTGGAAATTGTGCCGGGCTGACTGCGCGGGCTGCCCGGCATGGCCTGATCAGTACAATCACAGGCTACTTTTCGGGAACCATCCATGTCGCTCAAATGCGGAATCGTGGGCCTGCCCAACGTTGGCAAGTCCACCCTCTTCAACGCCCTGACCAAAGCCGGTATTGCGGCTGAGAACTACCCCTTTTGCACCATCGAGCCCAATGTGGGCGTGGTGGAAGTGCCCGATCCGCGCCTGAACCAGTTGGCGCAGATCATCACGCCCGAGCGCATCGTGCCGGCGATTGTGGAGTTTGTGGACATTGCCGGCCTGGTGGCGGGTGCCAGCCAGGGCGAGGGCCTGGGTAACCAGTTTCTGGCCCACATCCGCGAGACCGACGCCATCGTCAATGTGGTGCGTTGCTTTGAGGACGAGAACGTCATCCACGTGGCGGGCAAGGTCGACCCGATCTCCGACATCGAGGTCATCCAGACCGAGTTGTGTCTGGCCGACCTCGGCACGGTGGACAAAAGCCTGCAGCGCTACACCAAGGCGGCCAAGTCGGGCAACGACAAGGAAGCCACCAAGCTGGTGCAGTTGCTCACCAAGTGCCAGGCCGCGCTGAACGAAGGCAAGCCTGTGCGCACGCTCGAGTTTTCGCAGGAAGAGCAGGTCCTCCTGAAACCCCTGTGCCTGATCACCGCCAAGCGCGCCATGTTTGTCGGCAACGTGAGTGAAGACGGTTTCGAGAACAACCCCTTCCTCGAGCGCCTGAAGGAATACGCCGCCACGCAAAACGCACCGGTGGTGGCCATTTGCGCCAAGATGGAGGCCGACATGGCTGACATGAGTGATGAGGACCGCGCACTGTTCCTGTCCGAAATGGGCCAGGACGAGCCCGGCCTCAACCGGCTGATCCGTGCCGCCTTCAAGCTCTTGGGCTTGCAAACCTACTTCACCGCAGGCGTGAAGGAAGTGCGCGCCTGGACCATCCACATCGGCGACACCGCCCCGCAGG
>CALBSC010000099.1 GCA_937927685.1 uncultured Burkholderiales bacterium
CACGACGCTCTTCCGATCTCCTGATCGTGCCGGCGGAGCCCACCGCACGCCTGACCGACCCGACCACGTCGCACGCCGCCGCACAACGCCAAACCCCGGCGAAGGTGCGCAGCGAACACCGGCTGGTGCTCGAGCTGCTGCAGTACGAGCCGCTGTCCGACTTCGATCTGGCGACCCGTGCGTCGCAGGCGCTCGCTCGGCCGGTGAAGCAGACGAGCATCGGTGTGCGCCGCAAGGAGCTGGTGACGATCGGCCTGGTACGTGACTCGGGGCGCAAGGGGCTGTCCGACACCGGCTCGCCGTGCATCGTGTGGGAGATCACGACCGCAGGCCGTCAGGAGTTGGCGGCATGAGGTCGGCAGAGAACTACGTCGCTCGCGAGCTGCTGCCCGAGTTCGCCACATGGGCCGAGATGCGCACGGCGCTCGAGGTCGCCCGACAGGCGATCGACGCTGCGTCGGTCTACTACGCCCTGTACGGCCAAAGCCGCTACTTCGCAGCGGAGACGTTCGCATGAGCGCCGACAACGCTGCAGCCCTTCGGGCCGTGCCCGCACGCCACGCCCAGCCCGACCCGTCGACGCTTGCCACACTGCCCAAGGGTGGTGCCCAGCTCGTTTACATGGGTCATGCCGAGGTCACGTTGGCGCTGATCGACGTCGACCCTGCGTGGAACTGGCACCCGGTGGCGATCGACCCCGAGACCGGTGGCCCGAAGATCACACCGCAAGGCAAGCGTCTCGTCCTGTGGGGCTACCTCGAGGTGCTTGGCGTGCAACGTCTGTGCGTCGGCACCTGCGACGCCGGCAAGGGCGACCCCGAGAAAGAACTGATCGGCGACCTGCTCCGCAACGGGGCCATGCGCTTCGGTATCGGTACCAAGTTGTGGAGCAAGGCTGTTGACGCCGACCCGGCCGGTTCGGGCCGCTCCGGCGGCTACGAGCCCCGCCGTTCGGCACCAGCGGCACCGCAACCGAGCAGTAGCGCCGTCGCGCTGTTCGACCGGGTGAAGGCCACGAAGGGCACGCCACTCGCCGACGTGTTGCGCAGTCTTGCCGCCGAGAACAACCGCAAGCTGACCGTGGCCGACCTTGACGCCGACCTCACCTGGGCGGAACTGGTGACGGCGGTGGTCAACGGCGAAGTGATCGGTGGCGTCAATGGCTAAGCCCGGTCCCGAGAAGGGCACGATCAGCAAGTACGACCCCGCCGAGGTCGTGCGCATTGCCCTTGAGGCGTACCGCAACAACCAGTCGATGGCTGTCGTTGTGGCGGGGCATTTCGGCCTACAGCCACGATCGGCAACGTCGATGCTGTCTCGGCTTCGTCGTGACGGCTATGCGATTCCGAATCAGGCCGGATTCAACAACGACTCAAGCGGCAACGACATGGGCCTCGGCTCACCGTGCGGCACGCCGGGTGCTTATCAGCGGCATATCAAGGCAGGGCAAGAACCCTGCCAAGCGTGCAAGGACGACAAGGCACGCCGGGCCCGTCTCCGTCGAGCAGGCATTAGCAGCGCACGACCCGAACCCGGCTACGACGGGCCGACGAACACGTACATGACGTTCATCCGGCTCATGTGCGACACGTGCGGCGACTACGTCGACAGCGTGTCGAAGCTCACGCATCACACGCTCCAGGTACATGGCCGGCCACCGACCCGAGACGAGCGGACACCCCGGTGAGCGACGTTCCGGCCGACCAGGAGCTGGTGCTCATCGAGCAGCAGCCGAAGGGTTTCAACCCGCTGGCGTACACGCCCGCCGAAGCCCTCACGAAAGCCGAATACGACCGACTCATGGCCGCACGAACCCGGCCGCTCACGCAAGACCCGATCCAGCGCCGCCGTGGCAGTGGCAGCGCAGCAGCAGCAACAACGACCGACATGAAGGACTTCTCATGGGCTACGCAGAGTTTCTCACTGCGAAAGCACGACGCCACCAGTCAGCAGGCGTCACCGTCGACCCCGACCACATTCATCATTCGCTTCATGACTGGCAGCGCCGCATCGTCATGTCCGCTCTCCAGCGTGGCCGCTCCGCCGTGTTTGCCGACACCGGCCTTGCGGATCAGCGGCACGGTCAGGCGCTGCGGGCTGTGGGCGTAATCAAAACCAAAACGGCCTTTGACGCACAAGCGGCCGTGGTTGGCCGGGCCGTCGCGGCCCTCCACGCTGATGATTGTGTTGTCTTTGACCTTGTAGGTCAGCAGGCAACCCACGCCGCAGAAGGGGCAGACCGAATCCACCTTTTTGTCCACCACCTGGTTGCCCACGTGGGTCTTGGGCATGAGCGCGCCGGTGGGGCAGGCTTGCACGCATTCGCCGCAGGCCACGCAACTGCTGGCCCCCATGGGGTCTTGCAGGTCGAACACGACTTGCGTCTGCGCGCCGCGAAACGCCAAACCGATCACGCCATTGACCTGCACATCGCGACAGGCGCGCTCGCAGCGGTTGCATTGAATGCAGGCATCCAAGTTCACCGCCATGGCCGGGTGCGACACATCGGCGCTGACGGCGTCGCGACGCAGCGCGGCCAGCTGCGGACGCAGCTGCACCCCCTGGCGATCGATCCACTGACTGAGCTCGCCGTGGGGCGCCTCAGCGCGGTCCTCCAACCATTTGTGCCCTTGGTCCGGCATGTCGGCGAGCAGCATTTCCAGCACCATGTTCTGGCTTTTTTGTGCGCGCGCACTGTCGGTCTGCACCTTCATGCCCGCCGTCGGACTGCGGCAGCAACTGGGGGCCAACACCCGCTCGCCATCGATTTCCACCACACAAGCACGGCAATTGCCGTCCGGCGTCATGCCCTCTTTGTGGCACAGGTGCGGAATGGCAATGCCCAGATCTTTGGCGATGTTGAAAATGCTTTGGCCGACTGGCGCTTGGACGCTCTGTCCATTGAGGGTGAATTCAACCAGACTCATGACCGGACTCCCACGTCCCCGTCATCGCCCTGACCCCGCGACGCCACCGTGTTGTCTGACTGCGCTGCATGTGTCTCGTCATCGCGAGCGCAGCGTGGCGATCCCTCTTCACCTGCTGACACTTCGTGGGCGAAATGGTCGAGCACACAACGAATCGGGTTCGGCGCAGCCTGGCCCAGGCCACAGATCGATGCGTCACCCATGACTTGCGCCAGGTCTTGCAAGGTCTCGGCATCCCACACCGGCGCGGCCATGAGCTGCGCCGCTTTGTCGGTGCCGACACGGCAGGGCGTGCACTGGCCGCAGCTCTCATGGGCAAAGAAACGCATCACATTCAAAGCCGCATCGCGGGCGCTGTCGTGCTGACTGAGCACCATCACCGCCGCCGAGCCGATGAAGCAGCCATGCGGCTGCAGCGTGTCAAAGTCCAGCGGCACATCGGCCAAACGGGCAGGCAAGATGCCGCCGCTGGCGCCGCCCGGCAGGTAGGCGTACAGCGTGTGGCCCTCTGCCATGCCACCGCAGTACTCGTCAATCAATTCACGCAGCGTGATGCCCGCAGGCGCCAGTTTGACGCCCGGCTGGCGCACTCGCCCGCTGACGCTGAAACGGCGCAGGCCATGGCGGCCATGGCGGCCTTGTGAGGCAAAGCCGTCGGCCCCCTGCTCCACCAATTCACGAATCCAGTACAGCGTCTCGAAGTTGTGCTCCAGCGTCGGGCGACCGAACAAGCCCACCTCTGCGATGTAGGGCGGGCGCAGACGCGGTTCGCCACGGCGACCCTCGATGCTTTCGATCATGGCCGACTCTTCGCCGCAAATGTAGGCGCCGGCACCTCGGCGCAGCTCGATGCGCGGCAAGGCGCAGGGCGGATCGGCCCGCAAGGCGGCCAATTCTTGGGTCAGCAAGACACGGGCTTCGTGGTATTCGTCACGCAGGTAGATGTAGACCGCCTCACAGCCGACCACGCTGGCGGCGATCAACACCCCTTCCAAAAAGCGATGCGGATCGGCCTCTAAACAGGTGCGGTCTTTGAAGGTGCCCGGTTCGCCCTCGTCGATGTTCACGGCCATCAGCCGGGGCGCAGGCTGGCTGCGCACAATGCGCCACTTGCGCCCGGCCGGAAAACCGGCCCCGCCCAGGCCACGCAAGCCCGAAGATTCCAGGGTTTGCAGGATGCGCTCCGGATCTTTCAAACCGGCACTCACTTGCAAAGCCAGCTGGTAGCCACCGGTTTGTTTGTAAGCCTCGTAACGGATCGCATGGGGCAAGGCCAAAGGCTGGGTGCTCTGGCTGGCCAGCAGTGCGTGAATGCGCTCTGGGGTGGCCTGCGCCACGGCTTGCTGGCCCACTTGCGCGGCCGGTGCTTGCTCGCAGCGGCCCAAACAGGGAACGGCCACCGCCTGAACGGCACTGCCCACATCGCGTTGGACTTGAGCCAGCAAGGTGTTGGCGCCGGCCAAGGCGCAACTCAGGCTGTCGCACACCCGCACGGTGACGGCGGGCGCAGACTCGTCATCACGCAGTATCTGAAAGTGGTGATAGAAGGACGCGACCTCAAACACCTCGACCACCGGCACGCGCATTTCAGCCGCCAGGGCCACGATATGGCGTTCAAACAAGCCACGGTAGTGGTCATTCAAAACATGCAAATGCTCGATCAACAGATCGCGACGGTGGCCCGCTGCAGGGGCCAAACCGATCAGGGCCTGCACCTCGGCACGCGCTTGCGGCGAGGCTTGGCGACCTTTGAGTTGAGACCGGGGCTTGCGCAGTTGTTCGCGCAAGGGACCCAGATCGATCCGGGTCTCGTTCATCAATAAGTCTCGAGGTGCAGACGGCCTTCTTTCTTGAGGGACGCACCGATGCTGTCCCAGTCCAGGCCTGCGCCTTGCGCGATGTCGCGCAGCGCCATGACCACGCCTTCTTCCATGCTTTTCA
>CALBSC010000100.1 GCA_937927685.1 uncultured Burkholderiales bacterium
GGTGCTGGCGGCCATCATGCTGAAGCTGGGCGCCTACGGCTTCCTGCGCTTCTCCATGCCCATCACCCCGGACGCCACGCACGAGTGGGCCGGCCTGGTGCTGGCGCTCTCGCTCATTGCCGTGATCTATGTGGGTCTGGTGGCCATGGTCCAGCAGGACATGAAAAAGCTGGTGGCCTATTCGTCGGTGGCGCACATGGGCTTTGTGACCCTGGGCTTTTTCATCTTCAACGAACTGGGTGTCGCGGGCGGGCTGGTGCAGATGATTGCCCACGGCTTTGTCTCGGGTGCGATGTTCCTGTGCATCGGCGTGCTGTACGACCGCGTGCACTCGCGTGAAATTGCCAGCTACGGTGGCGTCGTCAACACCATGCCCAAGTTCTCGGCCTTTGCACTCCTGTTTGCCATGGCCAACTGCGGCTTGCCGGGGACCGCTGGTTTCGTCGGCGAGTGGATGGTGATTCTGGGCGCGGTGCAAGTCAACTTCTGGCTGGGTCTGGCCGCTGCCACGGCGCTGATCTTCGGCGCTGCCTACACCCTGTGGATGGTCAAGCGGGTGTACCTGGGTCCCGTCACCAACGATGACGTGCGCAACCTGGAAGACATCAACAGCCGCGAATTCCTGATGCTGACCCTGCTGGCGCTGGCGGTGCTCGCCATGGGCCTCTATCCGAAACCCTTCACCGATGTGATGGATGCCTCGGTGGTGGAGCTGCTCAAGCACGTGGCCCAATCCAAGCTGCCGAACTGAGGCGGAGAAGAACATGATGGACAACCTCAACTGGGTCGTGCTGTACCCCGAAATCATTCTGCTGACGATGACCTGTGTCATCGCCTTGTTCGACCTGGGCGTGAAGAGCCCGCGCCGCACGGGCACCTATGTGCTGTCGCTCATCACCCTGGCCGGCGTGGCCCTGATCGAGGCCATGTATGCCGGCACGGGCGGGACGGTGTACGCCTTTGACAACATGGTGGTCTCCGACCCCATGGGCAACTGGCTCAAGTGCTTTGCCACCATCGCCACCATGATGACCTTTGTGTACGGTCGTCCCTACGCGGCGGACCGCGACATGATGCGCGGTGGCGAATTGTTCATCCTGGGTCTGTTTGCCTTGCTGGGCATGTTTATCATGATCTCGGGCAACAACTTCCTGGTGCTGTACCTCGGCCTGGAACTGCTCACGCTGTCGAGCTATGCGCTGGTGGCGCTGCGCCGTGACCATGGCGTGGCCACCGAAGCGGCCATGAAGTACTTTGTCCTGGGGGCGATGGCCAGTGGCTTCCTGCTGTATGGCCTGTCCATGCTGTATGGCGCCACGGGTTCGCTCGACATCGGCACCGTCTTCAAGGTGATTGCCTCGGGCCAGGTGAAGCATCAGGTGCTGGTGCTGGGTCTGGTGTTCGTGGTGTGTGGCCTGGCGTTCAAGCTGGGCGTGGTGCCCTTCCACATGTGGATTCCCGATGTGTACCAGGGCGCGCCCACGGCGGTGACCCTGATGATTGGCGGCGCCCCCAAGCTGGCAGCCTTTGCCATGGCCATGCGCCTGCTGGTGGATGGCCTGCTGCCCCTGGCCATGGACTGGCAACAAATGCTGATGGTGCTGGCGGTGTCGTCTTTGCTGGTGGGCAACCTCGCGGCCATTGCGCAGACCAACCTCAAGCGGATGCTGGCTTTCTCCACGATTGCCCAGATGGGCTTTGTGCTGATCGGCCTGTTGTCCGGCGTGGTGCAGGGCAGCACGGTGTCGGCGGCCAACGCCTACAGCTCGGCCATGTTCTATGTGGTGACCTATGTGCTCACCACGCTGGCCTCGTTCGGCGTCATCCTGTTGCTGGCGCGTGAAGGCTTCGAGAGCGAAGAGATTGCCGATCTGGCTGGTCTGAACCAGCGCAGCCCGCTGTATGCCGGTGTGATGGCTGTGTGTCTGTTCTCGCTGGCCGGCATTCCGCCGCTGGTCGGCTTTTACGCCAAGCTGTCCGTGTTGCAAGCGCTGATTGCGTCCGGTCAGACCGGAGGCTTGCAGCTGGCCATCTTTGCCGTGCTGATGTCGCTGATCGGTGCTTTCTACTACCTGCGCGTCATCAAGGTCATGTACTTCGATGCGCCGCTCACCGCCACCACCGTGTCCGCCAGTGCCGATGTGCGCGTGGTGTTGTCACTCAACGGGGCGCTGATCCTGGTGCTGGGGCTGTTGCCCGGTGGCCTGATGGCACTGTGTGCCCAGGCGATTGTCAGGTCCCTGGGCTCTTGAGCCCACCGGTCGTCCCTGAGAGGGAGGACGACGCGCTGACCGAGCGCCGGCTCGACAGCACCGAACTGCTCAAGGGGCATTTCCTCCACGCCTTCCGTGACACCGTGGCACTGCCCGACGGCAGCACGGCCACGCGCGAGTACGTCGTCCACCCCGGCGCGGTGATGATCATTCCCTTGCTCGACAACGGCGAGGTGGTGCTGGAGCGGCAATACCGGTATCCGGTGCAACAAGTGATGATTGAACTGCCGGCCGGCAAGCTCGACCCGGGGGAAGACGTCCTGGCCTGTGCGCGTCGTGAACTGCAAGAGGAAACCGGCTACACCGCCCGCGAGTGGGCGAGGGCGGGTGTGCTGCACCCGGTGATCAGTTACTCCACCGAATTCATCGAGGTGTGGTTTGCCCGCGGACTCACCGCGGGCCCCTCCCGGCTGGATGAAGGCGAGTTTCTGGAAGTGTTCAGCGCCACGCCCGCCCAATTGCTGCGCTGGTGCCTGGAAGGACGCGTGACCGACGCCAAGACCCTGACCGGCGCGTTGTGGTTGCAAAACGTGCTGACCGGCGATTGGCCATTGACGTGGCAGGGCTGACACGCCTGCGTCATAATTTGCGCCATGAAGGTACTCAACCTGCAATGCGCCCACCAGCACGATTTTGAAGGCTGGTTTGGCTCTGAAGATGATTTTCAGAGCCAGTTGACGCGCGGGTTGGTGGAATGCCCGCTGTGCGGGGATCGCCAGATCACCAAGCAGTTGTCGGCGCCCCGCCTCAATTTGTCGACGTCTCGCGGTGAGCGCGAGGTGTCGACCCCCTCCACCGCGCTGTCCTCACCCCCTGTTGCTCAGACCCCGGCGCAGGAGGTTACCTCCCTGTCTCCTGCGCAAGTGCAGGCTGCGTGGCTGCAAGCGGTGCAGCACGTCATGGCCCACACCGAAGATGTGGGACAGCGCTTTGCCGAAGAGGCTCGCAGGATGCATTACGGTGAGAGCGAGGAGCGCGGTATCCGCGGTCAGGCCACGCCGGAGCAGACGCGCGATTTGCTGGAAGAGGGCATTTCGGTGATGCCGCTGCCCATTCCGGATGCGCTCAAAGGGCCGGTTCAGTAGAGGAACCCCCTCACTTCCCCCAAGAGTCCTTCAACCCTGTGCTCTTGTTGAACACCGGCTTGCCCGGTTGATGGTCCACCCGGTCCGCCACAAAGTACCCGTGGCGCTCGAACTGAAACTTCTCATCCGCTGCGCACTGGGCCAATGACGGCTCCACGATCGCCTGCACCACCTGCAGGCTGTTCGGGTTCAGACAGCTCAGGAAATCACGACCCCCGGCATCCGGCTGGGCCTCGTTGAACAAACGGTCGTACAAACGCACCTCAGCGGCCACACCATCGTGCGCGCCCACCCAGGTGATCACGCCCTTGACCTTGACCGAATCCGCACCCGGCGTGCCACTTTTGGTGTCGGGGATGAGTTTCGCCTGCACCTCGGTGAGGTGGCCCTGTGCGTCGCGCGTGGCGCCTGTGCACTCGATCACATGGCCGTACTTCAAACGCACCTTGTTGCCCGGGAACAGCCGGAAAAATCCTTTGGGTGGCGTGTCTTCATAGTCGGTGCGCTCGATCCACAAGCGCGAGCCCATCACGAACTGGCGTTGCCCACGCTCGGGCTGCTGCGGATGCACCGGGGCCACGCAGGCGTCCAGCGTGCCCGCCCCCATCACCTCGTCCCAATTGGTCAGCACCAGGGGCACCGGGTCGAGGACCGCCATGGCACGTGCTGCCTGGCTTTCGAGGTCTCCGCGCAGACAGCCTTCCAGGGTGCTGTAGTCGATCCAGCTGTCGCTGCGGGTCACGCCGATGCGTTCGGCAAAGAGTTGAATCGAGGCCGGGGTGTAGCCTCGGCGTCGCAAACCCACCAGGGTGGGCATGCGGGGATCGTCCCAGCCGCTGACCCGGTTTTCATTCACCAGTTGTGCCAGCTTGCGCTTGCTGGTGATGACGTAGGTGAGGTTGAGACGTGCAAACTCGTGTTGCCTCGGCGGGGGCGCACTCAGCAGGCTGCCTTCGATGAGCCGCTCGAGCAGCCAGTCGTAGAAGGGCCGCTGGTCTTCAAACTCCAGCGTGCAGATGCTGTGGGTGATCTGCTCCAGCGCGTCCTCGATCGGATGAGCAAAGGTGTACATCGGGTAGATGCACCAGCGGTCCCCGGTGAGGTGGTGGGTGGCGCGGCGAATGCGGTAGATGGCCGGGTCGCGCAGGTTGATGTTGGGCGAGGCCATGTCGATCTTGGCGCGCAGCACCGCGGCGCCATCGTCGAGTTGGCCGTCACGCATGGCGCGAAATCGCTGCAGGTTCTCTGCCGGGGTGCGGCTGCGATACGGGCTGTTGGTGCCGGGGGTGTTGAAGTCGCCCCGGTGAATGCGCATCTCCTCGGCCGTCTGCTCGTCCACATAGGCATGGCCGGCTTCAATGAGGTACTCGGCGGCGCGGTACATGAAGTCGAAGTAGTCGCTGGCCTGGTACAGGTAGGAGGCGGGCGATCCATCGGGGGCCTGGTTCCAGTGGAAGCCCAGCCACTGGATGGCGTCGAGGATGGAGTTGACGTACTCGGTGTCTTCCTTCTCGGGGTTGGTGTCGTCAAACCGCATGTGGCACACACCCCCGTAGTCACGGGCCAGACCGAAGTTCAGGCAGATGCTTTTGGCGTGACCCACATGCAGGTAGCCATTGGGTTCGGGCGGAAAGCGGGTGCGGATACGGGCCGGGTCGGGCTCGCCCTGGGCGTGGTGGGCGGCGTCCCCGGGGCTGCCTGCCCAGCGACGGCTGGCATAGGTGCCCTGGGCCAGATCGGATTCGATGATCTGGCGCAGGAAGTTGCTGGCTTTGGGGGCGTCACCGCTGCCCGTGTGGGCAGGGTCGTGGGCGGGCACGGAAGTCATGCGCTGATTTTAGGGCAGGGGCGACAGCTCCTGACACGGCTGGACCGATAATAGAAGGCTATTGAACGCAGTGGAGTGCATGTGGATCTGGTGTTGTTGCTCAAGGCAGCCCTGATGGGCGTGGTGGAGGGGTTGACCGAGTTTTTACCCATCTCGTCCACGGGCCATCTGATTCTGGCGGGAGCCTTGTTGGGGTTTGACGATGACAAGGCCAAGGTGTTTGACATTGCCATCCAGACCGGCGCCATCCTGGCGGTCATCATCGTGTACTGGGACAAGATCTCCTCCACCGTGCTGGCCTTGCCCACCCAACGGCTGGCGCGCCGCTTTGCATTGAATGTGCTGATCGCTTTTCTGCCGGCGGTGGTGCTGGGCCTGCTGTTCGGCAAATTCATCAAGGCGCATCTCTTCACGCCCACCGTGGTGGCGACCACCTTCATCTTGGGCGGTGTCATCATCTTGTGGGCTGAAGGCTGGGGGCGCTCGCGCCGTGCCGATGAGCATCCCAATGACCGGGTGCGCATCATGAACGTCGAGTCCATGACCCCACGGGATGCCTTGAAGGTGGGGTTGGTGCAGTGCCTGGCCATGGTGCCGGGCACCAGCCGCAGCGGGGCCACCATCATCGGTGGCATGCTGCTGGGTCTGAGCCGCAAGGCGGCCACGGATTTCTCGTTTTACCTGGCCATCCCGACGCTGATCGGCGCGGGGGCGTACAGCCTTTACAAGGAACGCGCACTGCTGAGTTGGGCCGATCTGCCCCTGTTCAGTGTGGGTCTGGTGATGTCATTTCTGAGTGCCTGGGTCTGTGTGCGTTGGTTGCTGCGCTACATCGCCACCCACAGTTTCGTGCCGTTTGCGTGGTACCGCATTGCCTTTGGCGGCGTGGTGTTGCTCACGGCCTGGAAAGGCTGGATTGTCTGGGCACCTTGAGGCCTGACCTGGTGCAGGTGCCCCTGGCAGACAGACGTCATTGGCCGTCGGCGACGGCGACCCTCACATCAGTTTCTTGAGGGCGTACAGCGCATCGAGCGCTTCACGCGGGGTGAGGGCGTCGGGATCAATCTGCGCCAGTGTGGCTTCCAGTCGTGAGGGCTCTGCCGCCACCTCCATGGGCGGTGGTGCAAACAGGTCCACTTGCTCGCGTTGTGCGTCCGCCTGTGATTCCAGCGACGCCAGCGCATGGCGAGCATGGGTCAGCACCGGTTGCGGCATGCCGGCCAGTCGGGCCACCTGGATGCCGTAACTGCGACTCGCTGGTCCGGCTTGCAGTTCGTGCAGGAACACAATGTCCGAGCCTTGCTCACTGGCGCTCACATGCATGTTGCAAGCGGCGCGGTGCTGGGCCGGAAACGCGGTGAGCTCAAAGTAGTGGGTGGCAAACAGCGTGAAGGCCTGTGTCTTGTCGTGCAGATGCGTGGCAATGCCGCTGGCCAGGGCCAGGCCGTCGAAGGTGGAGGTGCCGCGACCGATTTCGTCCATCAGCACCAGGCTGTGCGGGGTGGCGGCATGCAGGATTTGCGCGGCCTCGGTCATCTCCAGCATGAAGGTCGACTGGGCGTTGGCCAGATCATCGGCCGCACCAATGCGGGTGTGAATGGCATCGATCGGGCCCAGGCGACACGCGGCGGCGGGCACATGCGAGCCGATGCTGGCCAGCAGCACGATCAGCGCCACCTGGCGCATGTAGGTGGATTTGCCGCCCATGTTGGGGCCGGTGATGATCTGCATGCGTTGGGTGAGGCCCAACTGGGTGTCATTGGCGATGAACTGGCCACCACTCGCCTCGGCCAGACGGGCCTCGACCACCGGGTGCCGTCCTCCACGAATCTCGATGCAGGGGGTGCGCACGAATTCGGGCTCACACCAGCGCAAGGTGAGGGAGCGCTCGGACAGGCTGCACAGCACGTCCAGCGTGGCCAGCGCGCGGGCCATTTTGCCCAGCGCCGGCACAAAGCCTTGCAAGGCGTCCAGCAACTGCTCAAACAACCATTTTTCGCGCGCCAGTGCCCGCTCTTGCGCCGACAGGGCCTTGTCCTCGAAGGCTTTGAGCTCGGGGGTGATGAAGCGCTCGGCGTTCTTGAGGGTTTGTCGGCGGCGGTAGTCGTCGGGCACGCGGTCGAGCTGACCTTGGGTGACCTCGATGTAAAAACCATGCACCTTGTTGAACTGCACCCGCAGGTTGGCAATGCCGGTGCGGGCACGTTCGCGGCCCTCGAGCTCCAGCAAAAAACCGTCGCAGTTGTTCTGAATGGCGCGCAGTTCGTCGAGCTCCGGGTCAAACCCGTCGGCCATGACGCCGCCGTCGCGCACCAGGGCGGCGGGTTCGGGGTGCAGGGCCCGTTGCAGCAATTCACCACAGGCGGGTGGAACGATCATGTCCTGACCCAGCGCATGGAGCCAAGGGCTGTCGGGCAGTGCTTGCTGCAGGTCGGTGGCCCGGGTCAACGACAGGCCCAGTGCCACCAGTTCACGCGGACGCACCTGACGCAGCGCGATGCGGGCCGAGATGCGCTGCACATCACTCATCCCCTTCAGGGCTTGGCGCAAGGCGGACCAGCGGCCCTGGCCGCCCGGGCCTTGCAAGGCCTGGATGGCGTCGAGCCGTTGCGATGCCAGCGCACGGTCACGTGGCGGCTCCAGCAGCCATTGGCGCATGAGGCGGCTGCCCATGCCGGTCATGCAGGTGTCCAGCAGCGAGAGCAGGGTGGGGCTGTCTTCACCGCGCAGGGTCTGGGTCAGCTCGAGATTGCGGCGCGTGGTGAGGGGCAAGTCGATGAAGCGGTCGTCGCGCTGCACCACCAGGCCTTGCACATGCGTGAGCGGGCGCCCCTGGGTGTGCTCGGCATAGGCCATGAGCGCCGAGGCGGCGGCCTGGGCTTGCGGCAGGTCCTGCGCTTGCCAGGCATCCAGGTTGGTGGTTTGCAGTTGTTCGAGCAGCTTGCGCAGGCCCAGGGCGGTGTCAAACTGCCAGCTGGGTCGGGCCGTCACGCGGTGGCTGCCAGGCAGATACGGGTGCGCATGCGTTGGCATCTCCGCACTGCAGAGCAATTCGCTGGGGCTGATGCGGGTGAGCCATTGCGGCAATTCGTCCAGGGCACACTCAGCCAGGTGGATGTCGCCTTGCGTGACGCTCAGCCAGGCCAGGCCGCAGCCCGCGGCCTTGGCCGCACGCGGGCCGATGTGCACGGCCAGCAGCACGGCTTCTTGCCGTTCCTGCAGCAGTTCGGCGTCGGTGAGCGTGCCGGGGGTGACCACACGCACCACCTTGCGTTCCACCGGTCCCTTGCCGCTGACCTCACCCACCTGTTCGCAAATGGCGACCGATTCCCCGAGCTTGATCAGACGAGCGAGGTAACTGTCCACCGAGTGAAACGGCACACCGGCCATCACCACGGGCTGACCGGCCGACTGGCCGCGCTGTGTCAGCGTGATGTCCAGCAGCCGTGCGGCTTTTTCGGCGTCGTCAAAAAACAGCTCGTAGAAATCCCCCATGCGGTAGAACACCAGCGTGGAGGGAAAGTCTGCCTTGATGCCCAGGTACTGGGCCATCATGGGGGTGTGCTGAGACAGGTCAGCTGTCGCCATGGGTGTCTTCAGCCTTCAAGGTCGGCCGCGATGCCTTTTCTTGCGCTGTGGCGAACTTCGAATACTTGCGCAGCACGCTCACCATTTGCGCGTAGATGCGCGGGTTGGCGGCCATGCACTCACGCTGCTCGAGGAAGTCTGACTCGCCGGTGAAGTTCCCGACCAGACCACCCGCTTCGGTCACCAGCAGGCTGCCGGCGGCCATGTCCCAGGGGGAGAGGCCAATTTCAAAGAATCCGTCGCTGAATCCCGCAGCCACGTAGGCCAGGTCAAGCGCAGCGGCGCCCGGACGCCGCAAACCGGTGGTGCGCTGCATCATGTCGCCCATGAGGCGCAGGTAGGTGTTGAAGTCATCGCCGGGGCGGAACGGAAAGCCGGTGGAGATCAGCGAGTCAGACAGCTGGGTGCGCTTGCTCACGCGCAACCGTCGGTCATTGAGGTAGGCACCGCGACCGCGGGTGGAGGTGAACAAATCGTTGCGGGTGGGGTCATACACCACCGCCTGCTCGATGCGGCCACGCACCTGCAGGGCGATGCTCACGCAGTACACCGGAAAGCCATGGATGAAGTTGGTGGTGCCGTCCAGCGGATCGATGATCCAGACGTGGTCGCTGTTGGCATTGCCCCGGGTGGTGCCCGACTCTTCGGCGCGGATGCCGTGGTCCGGGTAGGCGGTGAGCAGGGTATCGATGATCGCCTCTTCACTGGCGTGGTCCACTTCGGTGACGAAGTCGTTGGACAGCTTTTGCGAGACACGCACGGCGGCAACGTCCAGGGCGGCGCGGTTGATGATGGAACCGGCGGCGCGGGCGGCCTTGACGGCCATGTTGAGCATCGGGTGGATGGAAGAGGTGGTCATGGATTGTGGCGGACCGCGCACCCCGAGGGGCTGGCCCGAAAGAGCTGAACAAGGGCGCCCGACGATGCGGACAGCGACAATAGCGATTTTACGCGTTTACCGATGTCGATGCCCATGCCCCGTACCCGCTTCATCCTGATCGAGACCAGCCACGCCGGCAATGTGGGTGGGGTGGCGCGTGCCATGAAGGTCATGGGCTTTGATGACCTGGTGCTGGTGCGCCCGCGCTGGCCCAATGTGCTGCGCCGCGAGGAGACCATCCAGCGCGCTAGCGGGGCCCTGGACGTGCTGAACAACGCCCGCATCGTGGAGACCCTGGACGAGGCACTCGAGGGCATGACCCATCTGTGTGCCACGGCCATGGTGGCACGCGATTTTGGCCCCCCCACGCGCACCCCGCGCCAGCATCTGGCCCCCCTGGCTCACACAGCCCCTGAAGGGGTGGCCTTCCTGTTCGGGTCCGAGCGGTTTGGCATGAGCAATGACGATGTCTACCGCTGCCATGTGGCGCTGCGCATTCCGACCGACCCGGCCTTCGGGTCGCTCAACCTGGCCAGCGCGGTGCAGGTCATCGCGTACGAATGGCGCGAGGCTTTGGGGGGATGGGGAGAGGCCGAAGGGTCGGCCTCTGGTGGTGCCCTTGGGGTTCCGGCGGTTGCGTCGTTGGCCGATGCCCAACAAATCGCGGGTCTGTTGCAGCACTGGGAGCAGTCGCTGACCGAGATCGGGTTTCTGGATCCCGAGGCCCCCAAAAAACTCATGCCGCGTCTGCAGCAGCTCTTCAACCGGGCCGCCTTGACGCCCGAAGAAGTCCATATCCTGCGTGGTGTTGCGCGTCAGATGACACGGCACCCCGCTGAGAAAGGCTAGACTTCGGCCATGTTTGCTCGCCTGCGCTCCGACATTCAATGCATTCTCGACCGGGATCCGGCCGCCCGCTCGCGCTGGGAGGTGCTCACCTGTTATCCCGGTCTGCATGCCCTGGTGATGCACCGGATGGCGCACCGCTGCTGGAACCTGGGCCTGCACTGGCTCGGGCGTTTCATCTCGCATGTCTCGCGCTGGCTGACTGGCATTGAAATCCACCCGGCCGCACGCATTGGCGAGCGGGTGTTTTTTGATCACGCCATGGGCGTGGTGGTGGGCGAGACGGCCGAGATTGGCGACGGCTGCACGATTTACCAGGGCGTGACCTTGGGCGGCACTTCTCTGTACAAAGGGGCCAAGCGCCATCCGACCCTGGGACGCGATGTGGTGGTCAGCGCGGGGGCCAAGGTGCTGGGTGGTTTTGTCGTGGGCGATGGCGCCAAGATTGGCAGCAATGCGGTGGTGATCAAGCCCGTGCCCGCGGGTGCGACGGCGGTGGGCATTCCGGCGCGCATCATCCCGGCCAAGGACGGCGACAGCGCCGATGTCTCGGCCGGTCAGCGCAAGTTCAATGCCTATGGCATCACCGAAGACGATGACCCGCTGAGCCAGGCCATGCGCGGCCTGATTGACAACGCCTCCTCACAGGAGCACCAGATTGCCTTGCTGTGGAAGGCGCTGGAGAGTCTGTCGCAGCAGGGTGGCCAACTGGTGCCCCAAGACGCAGCCAAGCAGGAACAGTTCGAGGCCGACAAGCTGAACCAGCTGGTGGGCAAGTAAGGCCCTCAGCCTTGTCGCGGCGGGCGAATGGCTGTTTTGGGCCGAAACGCCTTGCAAAATTCGTCGCGCGTTTCCAGGTACGGCCCGCCGATCAGGTCGATGCAATAGGGCACGGCCGCGAAGATGCCATCCACCACCTTGCCGCCTTGCGCATCCTTCAACCCACCCAGGGTTTCCTGGATCGATTTGGGCTGGCCGGGCAGGTTGATGATCAGGCTGTGGTCGCGAATCACGGCCACTTGCCGCGAGAGGATGGCCGTGGGCACAAAGCGCAGGCTGATCTGACGCATCTGCTCGCCAAAGCCGGGCATTTCCTTGTGGGCCACGGCCAGCGTGGCCTCGGGCGTCACATCGCGCAGGGCCGGGCCGGTGCCGCCGGTGGTCAGCACCAGCGAGCATCCTGCGTTGACCAGTTCAATCAGGGTCTGGCTGATCAGGGCCTGCTCGTCGGCAATCAGGCGGGACTCCCACTCGATGGGGTTCAGCAGCGCTTGACCCAACCAGTCACGCAAGGCGGGCAGGCCCTTGTCTTCGTACACCCCGGTGGAGGCGCGGTCGCTGATGGACACGATGCCAATGCGCACACGGTCGCAACGTGGATCGGATTCGAAAAGGGTGTCATGAGGCATGGGTCATTCCTCCGCGGTGGGGTCCTCGTCCTCGGCCTGGTTGAGCTGAGCACGGATCAGCTGAAACAGTTCGCGGTAGGCGCGCCCATGCCGCGGGGCCAGGCCTTGCGACACTTCAGCGGCCGAGGGCTGGCCGTCCTTGCGGGCCTGCCGGACCAGAGCGCGCAACTGCTGGCTGTCGGTGCCCGGATACGCACTCAGCCAGTCGGCAACGGCCTCGTCAGCGGCCATGAACCGATCGCGCCAATGTTCGGCCAGGTGCAACGCCTTCGTCTCACGCGCGCTGCCCTGATGCTGCTCGGTGATGGCGGTGCGAATGGCCTCGACGTCCTCGGGCTCGAGTTTGCGCATCAGCTTGCCCACGTACTGCACCTGCCGGCGTCGGCCTTCGAAGTTGGTGATGCGGCGGGTTTCGGCCAGGGCTTGCAGCAAGGCGTCATCCACATGCCCCTGGTCGAGCAGGCGCTGGGTCAGGTCGGCGCGCAGGCCCAGCATGGCTTCGCCCAGGTCCTGACGTTCGGCGCTCTCGCGCTTGAGGTCGGTCTTGCTGGCGCTGTCCGTGCCCTTGAGCTCGCGTTTGAGTTCCAGGTCGAGTTCGCTGCCCAGGGCAACGAACTGACCGCGCACAAAATAGCCTTTGGTGGGTTTACGGGACATGAGCGGGTTGGGGGTAATGGCCGGCGACGTCAGGGTGTGTCGTCTCGGCAAGTATCATAGCCGCCAGATGAAGAAGACTGCCCACCCCTCTCGCGCGGCCCGCGTGGCACGCCCCTCGGACCAGCCCCAGGAGGGCTTCGCCTACAGCCGTGCCCAGTTTCAGGGGCTGGTGGAGCAGGCGCTGGCGCATGCCCGCCGGCTCGGGGCCACCGATGCCGGTGCCGAAGCCTCCGAGGGCTGCGGCCTGAGTGTGTCGGTGCGCAAGGGCGCCTTGGAAACCGTGGAGCGCAACCGCGACAAGTCGCTGGGTGTCACGGTGTACCTGGGGCAGCGCCGCGGCAATGCGAGCACCTCGGATTTCTCACAGGCGGCCATCGAGCGAACGGTGCAGGCAGCCTATGACATTGCACGCTTCACGGCCGAAGACCCGGCTGCGGGTTTGCCGGATGCGCAGGACATTGCACAGCACCACCCCGACCTGGACCTGTTCCACCCCTGGAGCGTCACCAGCGAGCAGGCTGCCGAGTTGGCGCTGCGTTGCGAGGCGGCTGCGTTTGACACGGATGCGCGCATTCGCAACAGCGAGGGCGCCGGCGTGTCGGCGCAGCAAAGCCATTTCTTCAGTGCCCACACCCGCGGTTTTGCAGGCGGCTATGCCAGCTCGCGCCACAGCCTGTCGGTGGCGCCGATCGCGGGCGAGGGCGACGACATGCAGCGCGATGCCTGGTACACCTCCATGCGGTCGGCCGATGAAATGGCCTTGCCCGAAGACGTGGGCCGCTATGCGGCCGAGCGCGCACTCAGCCGTTTGAATGCCCGCAAGATTCCCACCACCGAATGCCCGGTGCTGTTTGAGTCCACGCTGGCTGCTGGTTTGTTGGGCCACTTTGTGCAAGCCGTGAGTGGCGGGTCGCTGTATCGCAAGAGCAGTTTTCTGGTGGACTCGCTGGGCAAGCCCGTGTGGGCCAAGCACATCGACATCGACGAAGATCCGTTCGTGGTGCGTGGCAAGGGCAGTGCACCGTTTGACGATGAAGGCGTGGTGACCCGTGCGCGCTCGGTGGTGGAGGATGGCCGTGTGCAGGGCTACTTCCTGGGCAGCTACTCGGCGCGCAAACTGGGGATGGCCACCACCGGCAATGCCGGGGGGTCGCACAACCTGGTGCTGCGCTCACGTCACACGAAGGCCGGCGACGATTTGAACGAGATGCTGCGCAAACTCGGCACCGGCCTCTTTGTCATCGAGTTGATGGGGCAGGGCGTGAACTACGTGACCGGTGACTACTCGCGCGGCGCGAGTGGTTTCTGGGTGGAGAACGGCGAGATCGCTTTCCCTGTGCACGAGATCACCATTGCGGGCAGCCTGCCGCGCATGTTCAAGGGCGTGCAGGCCGTCGGGGCCGACACCTACAACTACGGCGCCAAGACCGTGGGCTCGATGCTGATCGACCGCATGAAGGTGGCCGGGGCCTGAGTCGACCGCTGAAGGTCGACGTCAGACGCTTCTGCCCTCAGCCCGCCAGCGCGGCCTTGACGGCGGCGCTCACCAGGCCCATGTCGGCCTTGCCCGCCAGTTGCGCCTTGACGGCGCCCATCACCTTGCCCATGTCGCCCGGGCCCGTGGCGCCGACCGAGGCCACGATGGCTTTCACCGCCGCTTGGATTTCCTCGGCGCTCAGACGCTGGGGCAGGTAGACCTCCAGCACGGCAATTTCAGCCTGTTCGATGTCGGCCAGGTCTTGTCGGGCGGCCTGCACATAGGCGGCCACCGAATCTTTGCGTTGCTTGATCAGTTTGTCCACGATGGCGATCACCGCGGCGTCGTCCAGCGTCACGCGCTCATCGACTTCCTTTTGCTTCATTGCCGCCTGCAGCAGGCGGATGGTGCCCAGGCGTGCCGTGTCCTTGGCGCGCATGGCGTTTTTCATGTCGTCGGTGATGCGTTCTTTGAGTGTCATGGGAAGGTCCAGTCCAAAAAACAAGGGCCCGCGCGGGAGAACCCGGGCGAGCCTGTGGTCGAAGCCGTGGAGATCAGTACAGCTTTTTGGGGAGCTGCATGCTGCGAACGCGCTTGTAATGGCGCTTCACAGCGGCGGCCTTTTTACGCTTGCGCTCGGCGGTGGGCTTCTCGTAGAACTCGCGGGCACGCAGGTCGGTGAGCAGGCCCAGTTTCTCGATGGTACGCTTGAAGCGACGCAGAGCAACGTCGAAAGGCTCGTTTTCTTTAACGCGGATGGTGGTCATTGACGAATCGTGAATGAGTGTGCGAGCGGGTGGTGCATCAGAAGATCGGGCTGCTGCAGCCTGCGCGCGGTGGTCCCCAACTGAACAAGTTTCCAGCCGTTGGGGTTGGCCGGCAAAACGTCGATTATAGCCTTTTCAGAGAGTCTGCCAGCGCCTGCGCACACGCATGGGCGCTCGACCAGGCCCACTGGAAGTTGTACCCCCCCAACCAGCCCGTGATGTCCACCACCTCCCCAATGAAATACAGGCCGGGTTGGCGCGACTCCAGGGTCTGCTGGGACAGCATGCGGGTGGAGACGCCACCGGCCGTCACCTCGGCCTTTTTGTAGCCTTCGGTCCCCCCGGGCTTTACTGACCAGTTGGTCAATTGCTGAGCCAGATCCTCCAGCGCCCGGTCGGGGATGTCGGGCATGGCGCGTTGCCAGACCGGTTGGCCCTGGGTCCACAAGTCAGCCAATCGGCTGGGAAACCACTGGGTCAGTTCGTTGTCGAGTCGGCGTTTGGAGCTCATCTTGAGCCGTTGCAGTTCGCTGGCCAGGTCATGGCCTGGTGCCAGGTTGATGCGCAGATCCTGCCCGGCTTGCCAGTAGCTGGAGATTTGCAGCACGGCTGGACCCGACAGGCCGCGGTGGGTGAAGAGAAGATCCTCGTCGAACTGGGGTGGCGCTTCGCCACGCTTGGGCCCTTTGACACGGGGCGCGCCCTCGGGCACAGCCAGCGGGCCGAGACCGATCTCTACGGGCAGTGACAGGCCCGCGAGGGCGGCGAAGGGGGCCCACGCCGTGGCATCGAAGGTCAGCGGCACCAGGGCCGGACGGGTGGGAACCATCTCGAGCTGAAACTGCCGGGCCAGTCGGTAGCCCAGATCGCTCGCCCCGATTTGCGGGATGGAGAGCCCTCCGGTGGCCACCACCACCGCCCGTGCACGCACGGTGCCGCGATCGGTGTCGGCTTCGTAATACGCGTCGGCCTGGTCATGAAAGCGCAGGTCTTTCAAGCCGCAGGGTTGCCAGTGGTGCACGTGCCCGCCGGCCGAACCAGCCTGGCATTCGCGCAGCAACATGTCGATCAGGTCTTGCGACGAGCGGTCGCAAAACAGCTGGCCCTTGTGCTTCTCGTGAAAGGGCACGCGGTGCTGCTGCATCAGCGCGATGAAATCGGCCGGGGTGTAGCGTGACAGGGCACTGCGGCTGAACGACGGGTTGTCGCCCAGGAAATGCCGGTGCGGCTGGCGCACGTCCAGGTCGCGGTTGGTGAAGTTGCTGCGACCGCCGCCGGAGATGCGGATTTTTTCCGCCACCTTGTCGGCATGGTCGAGCAGCACCACCTGTAGGCCGCGCTGCGCGGCCACGCCGGCACAAAAGAGGCCGGCGGCACCGGCGCCGACGATGAGCACGTCTGCGGTGGTGGTCATGCGATGAAGTGCTCGATGAGTTTGGCCACTTGTTCGGGTTGGTCGTGGTGCAGCATGTGGCCGGCCTCGGTGACCTGGCCCATCTGCAGTTGCGCCACCGACGTCAGCCGCGCGTGGAATTCGTCCAGGGTGTAGGCCCCTTTCCACCACTCGTTGATGCTGTTGTCGCTGGCTTCCACCACCAGGGTGGGGGCAGTGATGCGCTTGAAGAGGGCATCGACTTCTTCCACGCGGTAGAGCGTGGCGTTGATGATCTTGTGGGCCGCGTGGCCCAGGATGCGCCATTGCCCCTGCGCGTCCTGATCGGCCCACTCGCCGGCCAGCCACTCGGCTTTGTCGGGTGACAGCCGCGGGTTGGTCTTGCGCAGGCGTTGCGCCACACCGTCGAGGTCGGGGTAGGCGCGCAGATCCATCTCGTCGCGGTGGAACTGTTTGAGCTGGCCGATCCATTTGGCGTAGCGCCCCGGCGCTTGCGCCGGCTGGGTGCGCGCCATGCCAAAGCCCTCGAGGTTGATCAGTCGTCGCACGCGTTCGGGAAAGATGCCGGCGTATTGCATGACCACATTGCCGCCCATGCTGTGGCCCAGGAGATCGACCGGGGCGTTGGGGGAATAGTGGTCCAGCAGGAAGTCCAGGTCGGCCAGGTAGTCGGGGAACCAGAAATGGTCGGTGTCTGGCGTCTGGGTGCGGCCATAGCCACGCCAGTCCGGGGCGATGACCCAGCGTTCCTGGCGCAGGGCGTCCACCACAAACTGGAACGAGGCCGACACGTCCATCCAGCCGTGCATGAGGAACAGCGGTGCCTGCCCCGGCTGGGGATGGCCCCACAAGCGCACGTGGTAGTTCAGCTGTCGGATGGGGACAAACTCGCAGCGCGAGGGCTTCTTCACTTGGTACATTTCCAGCATCATAAGGAGATTGACCGTGGCCCAGCGACCCCAGCGTGATGACTACCCCGCCATGCACCGCCAGTTCCGTTGGCAGGTGCCGCGCGAGTTCAACATGGCTGAGGTCTGCATGCGGCGTTGGGCGGCATCGGCCGCCACCGCGCGTCGTACCGCCATCATCGAGCATCGCGCCGAGGGCGCGGCCCGACGGTTCTCCTACGCACAGTTGCAACAGGCGGCCGATGCCTTGAGTCACGCCTTGCTGTCGCTGGGTGTGCAGCGTGGTGACCGGGTGGCCATCGTGCTGCCGCAACGCTTCGAGACAGCGGTGTCCTATATGGCTGTGTTGCAGATCGGGGCGGTGGCGATGCCGCTGTCGCAGCTGTTCGGGCCCGACGCGCTGGCTTATCGGCTGCAGGACAGCGGCACGGTGCTGGCCCTGGTGGACGCCTCCACGGTGGACGCCCTGTTGAGCGCACGACAGAGCGCACCGACCGTGCGGCATCTGGTGGGGGTGGGGGAGGTGGCGTCGCGATGCGATCACGGCTTCGAAGCCTTGCTGGAACGCGGACGCGCCCTGATGGCACCCGCCGCGCGCGCCCGCTCCACCCGAGCGCAGCCGCGCAGTGAGAGCCCCGTGGGCCCGCAACGGGGGGCTCGCTGGACAGTCCCTGTCCGCACGCTGGCGGACGACCCGGCGGTGCTGATTTACACCAGCGGCACCACCGGACCGCCCAAAGGGGCGCTCATTCCGCACCGCGCGTTGATCGGCAACCTGACCGGCTTTGTGTGCAGCCAGAACTGGTTTGGCTTTGACCCCTCGGGCCGACAGCCGGGCAAGAGCCAGGCCGTGTTCTGGTCGCCTGCCGATTGGGCCTGGACCGGGGGGCTGATGGACGCCTTGCTGCCCACGTTGTACTTTGGTCGCCCCATCGTGGCCTGGTCGGGCCGCTTCAGCCCCGAGCTGGCGTTCATGCTTTTGCAGCAGCACCGTGTGACCCACACCTTTTTGTTCCCCACCGCGCTCAAGGCCATGATGAAGGCCTATCCCGAACCCCGCAGGCAATTTCGTCTGCAGCTCCAGGCCCTCATGAGTGCCGGGGAGGCGGTGGGTGACGCGGTGTTTGGGTATTGCCAGGACCAGCTGGGTGTGACGGTGAACGAGATGTTCGGCCAGACCGAGATCAACTACATCGTGGGCAATTGCGCCATGAATGGCCGCAGCCGCCACGGTGTGGGCTGGCCCGCGCGGGCGGGCAGCATGGGACGACCCTACCCGGGGCACCGGGTGGCGGTGATTGACGACGAAGGCCAGGAGTGTCCCGTCGGGGTGCCGGGCGATGTGGCACTGCACCGGCTGGATGTGCACGGCCAACCTGATCCGATATTTTTTCTGGGCTACTGGAACAACCCGCGCTCCACCGCCGCTAAGTTCACCGGCGACTGGTGCCGCACCGGCGACCTGGCCACGCGCGATGCCGAGGGCTACCTCTGGTACCAGGGCCGGGCGGACGACGTGTTCAAGGCAGCGGGCTACCGCATTGGCCCCAGCGAGGTGGAGAACTGCCTGGTCAAGCACCCGGCGGTGGCGAACGCGGCGGTGGTGCCCAAGCCCGATCCGGAACGCGGAGCGCTGGTCAAGGCCTACGTGGTGCTGGCACCTGGCCACCAGGCGTCAGCGCAACTGATCGACGACTTGCAACAGCATGTGCGTGGCAAGCTCGCGCCCTACGAGTACCCCAAGGAGATCGAGTTCATCGCCGAATTGCCCATGACCACCACCGGCAAGGTGCAACGCCGGGTGCTGCGCTTGCAGGAGGAAGCGCGGGCGCGACAGCCCAAGGCGTGAGTGGCCTCGGGTTGCGGGGTGACAACCAGCTGACCGTTGTCCCAGCTGCTGTCACCTCTGACTGGGTTCATCCAGCCAGACCGGCCAGGGTCTTACACTACGTTCTCGCCACGCCCGGGTGACCCGGGCCGTGGTGGTTTTGATTCAGGAAAGCGTTCATGCTCTCTCTCGTGCTGGCCACGCTGGTGGCTTACCTCATCGGGTCTTTGTCGTTTGCCGTCATCATCAGCCGCGTGATGGGGCTGGACGATCCCCGCTCCTATGGCAGCCAGAACCCAGGGGCGACCAATGTGCTGCGCTCGGGCAATCGCAAGGCTGCCGTGCTGACCCTGCTCTTTGATGCGCTCAAGGGCTGGTTCCCAGTGTTTCTGGTGCAGGTGTACGGCGAGCGCTGGGAACTGCCGGACGGGACGCTGGCCCTGGTGGCCTTCGGGGCTTTCGTGGGCCATCTGTGGCCGGTGTTCTTTCGCTTTGTGGGCGGCAAGGGGGTGGCGACGGCGGCGGGCGTGTTGTTTGGCCTGAACGTGTGGCTCGGGTTGGCCACCATGGCCACCTGGCTGATCGTCGCCTTCTTCAGTCGTTACTCCTCGTTGGCAGCACTGGCCGCCTCCCTCTTTGCGCCGGCCTACTACTGGTTAGGCGGGGGCGTGGTCTGGCCGATGGACCGTGGCGTGCTGATCGCCGCGGCCATGATGAGTGGCTTGCTGTTGTGGCGACACCGGCTCAATATCACCCGCTTGCTGGCGGGCCAGGAGTCGCGCATCGGGCAGAAATCCAGCCCCTGACCAGCGACGTCAGTGGCCCCTCGTCCGGGTGCGCGGGTCAATCACGGAAGTTGTTGAAGCTCAGCGGCAGCTGCGTCAATTCCTTGCGGATGAGGGCCATTGCCGCTTGCAGGTCGTCGCGTTTGGCGCCCGTCACCCGCACGGCATCGCCCTGGATGGCGGCCTGCACCTTGAGCTTGCTGTCCTTGATGAGGCGCTGGATTTTTTTCGAGGTCTCGGTGTCGATGCCGTTGCGCACTTCCATCGCCTGCTTGACCCGGTCGCCGCCGATCTTCTGCACATCACCCGGGTCGAGGTAGCGCACATCCACATTGCGCTTGGTGAGCTTGCTGCGCAGGATGTCTTCCACCTGAACCAGTTGGAACTCGGCGTCGCCAAAGAGGGTGATGGTCTTGTCCTTCAGCTCGAGGGCGGCCGAGGTGCCCTTGAAGTCAAAGCGGGTGGCAATTTCCTTGGCGGCGTTTTCGACCGCGTTCTTGACTTCGACCAGATTGGCTTCGCAGACGGTGTCAAAGGAGGGCATGGCAGTGGCACTCATGTAGTGGGTGGAATGCGACAATTGTCCCATGAAGGTCGAGCACAACCTCTCCCTGCAACCCTACAACACGTTCGGGATTCTGGCCCGCGCGCAGCGTCTGGTGCGCATCCGCGACGAGGCCGACGTGCGGGCCGTCCTGGCCGACCCGGAACTGGCGGGGCTGGAGCGCCTGGTCTTGGGAGGGGGCAGCAACATCGTGCTGACCGGGGACTTGCGCGGGCTGGTACTCAAGGTGGAGGTGCCCGGACTGCGGCTGGTGGACGAGGACGACCGCTCGTGGGTGGTCGAGGCCGGTGCCGGCGAATCCTGGCACCAGCTGGTGGCCTGGACGCTGGCGCGGGGCTATCCCGGACTGGAGAACATGGCCCTGATTCCTGGCACCGTGGGGGCCTCGCCGGTGCAAAACATCGGGGCCTACGGGGTGGAGTTGCAGGACCGCTTCGAATCGCTGGATGCGGTCGATTTGCGCGATGGCCGCCTGTTGCGGCTGGACTCGGCGGCCTGCGCCTTTGGCTACCGTGATTCCATCTTCAAACACGGGCCGCACCAGGCGCAGGGCGGCTCTCGCGACATGGGGCTGGCCGGTCGCGTGCTGATCACCCGGGTGCGTCTGCGCCTGCCCAAACGCTGGCGGGCGGATCTGGGCTACCTGGACCTGGAGCGGCGCAGTGTCGAGACCGGCATCGCCGACCCCACGCCGCAACAGGTGTTTGATTGGGTGTGTGACATCCGCCGCCACAAGCTGCCCGACCCGGCACTCATTGGCAATGCGGGCAGTTTTTTCAAGAACCCCACGGTCACGCCCGAGCAGTGCGCCGACATCATTGGCCGCGAACCCAAGGTGGTGCACTACCCGATGCCGGACGGCAGTGTCAAACTGGCCGCCGGCTGGCTGATCGATGCCTGCGGCTGGAAGGGCAAGTCGGTGGGACGTGCCGGTGTGTACGAGAAACAGGCGCTGGTGCTGGTCAACCGGGGCGGTGCAGTCGACCCGTGTACAGGGGGCGAGGTGGTGACGCTGGCCAAGGCGATTCAGACCAGTGTGTATGAGCGCTTTGGCATTCTGCTGGAGCCAGAGCCGGTGGTGATCTGACCCCTCAGATCAGGCTCAAGGCATACGGCAGGCTGAACATGCCCAACACCGTGGACAGGGTGACCAGTCCCGCCACATACCCGCCGTCATAGCCCATGCGGGACGCGAGCACATAGCAACTGGCTGCAGTGGGCATGGCCGAAAAAATCAGCAGCACCTGGGTTTGCACCGGATCGAGTCCGAACACACGCGCCATCACCCAGGCCACCAGCGGACTCACCAGGTGGCGAATGGACAACAGCCCCACGCTCAGCACCCGGTCCTGCCCGAGCTGGTTCAGCTGCAAGCCCGCACCCGCGGCCATCAGACCCAATGCAATGGACGAGCCCCCGATGCGCGCCACGGTGGGTTCCAGCCAGCCGGGGATCTGCACGCCACAGAGATTGGCCGCCAGTCCCGTCATCGTGCCCACGACCAGCGGGTTGCGCACCAACTCTCGGAAAAAGTTGAGCTGGCTGTGGCGGGCCATGGGCCACACGGCGGCAAAGTTGAACATGGGCACGCACACGCCGATCAGCACCGCCATCTGCAACAGGCCGGCCGGCCCACTCAGCCGCTCCACCATGGCCAGGGCGATGAAGGAGTTGAAGCGAAAGCCCACCTGCGCGGCCCCCGCGTGCTGACGGGCGTCGATGTGCTGGCGCAGGGCGGGCAGGTAGGGCAGGGCGTACGACAACGCGATGCCACTCAGCCCCAGGCTCAGACCCGCCCCCATCATGATCGAGGCGCTGCCCATGGACAGCGGAGCCCGCACCAGGGAATGGAACAGCAGCGTGGGGAAAAGAAAGTAATACACCAGCGCATCGACCTGTTGCCACACCGGACGGTTCAAGCCGGTGAAGCGGCACACCAGATACCCGCACAGAATGAGGGAGAAATCGGGGAACAGAAGCTGGGCGTAATTCACGGGGTGAAGCATACTGCGAGTTGTGAGGCGCGATCGGTCAGACCGGGGGGCCTGCGTAGAATGAGCGACAGGGTGCGAACTGCGATGCACCCGCTGAATGTGTCGAGGGAGGATTTATGCAAGAACAACACACCATGCGCCTGGGCCTGCGCGCGCGCCGCGGATTGCTGGCCTTGACCGCAGCCCTGACCGCTGCGGCCACGCCGATCGTTTGGGCACAGGGGTATCCCACCAAACCGATCAAGCTCCAGGTGCCTTTTGCGCCGGGCGGTACCACCGACATCATCGCGCGGGTGCTGGCCGATCCGCTGAGCAAAGCCCTGGGCCAACCGGTGGTGGTGGAGAACAAGGCCGGCGGCGGCGGGGTGATCGGGGCGCAGGAGACGGCGCGCTCGGTGCCGGATGGGTACTCGCTGGGCATGGCCACGGTGTCCACCACCGCAGCCAATCCGGCCATCAACCCCAAGATCCCCTACAACGTGCAGACCGACTTCACGCCCATCATCAACGTGGCGGCGACCCCCAACATCCTGGCGGTGCACCCCTCGTTCCCGGGCAAGGACTACAAGGGCTTCCTGGAAGAGGTCAAGCGCTCACCGGGCCGTTACTCCTACTCCTCGTCGGGCACGGGTGGCATCGGGCATTTGCAGACCGAGCTTTTCAAGAGCCTGGCCGGCGTGTTCATCACGCACATCCCGTATCGCGGAGCGGGCCCGGCGTTGAACGACACCGTGGCCGGTCAGGTGCCAATGATTTTTGACAACCTGCCCTCGGCGCTGCCCTTCATCAAGGAAAACCGCCTGATCCCCATCGTGGTGGCGGCGCCGCAACGCCTGGCGGTGTTGCCCCAGGTGCCCACCTTCAAGGAAGTCGGGTTGGAGCCCGTCAACCGCATGGCCTATTACGGCATCTACGGACCCAAGGGCCTGCCGCGCGAGGTGGTGGACAAGATCAACGCCGGTGTGCGCAAGGCGCTGGAAGACCCAGCGGTGCGCAAGCGCATCGAGGACACGGGTTCACTGATCGTGGCCAACACGCCCGAGCAGTTTGCCGCGCAAATGAAAGCCGAGTTCGACGTGTACAAGAAAGTGGTGGACACGCAGAAACTGCGGCTCGACTGAGTTTCGTGTTGACGCGCACCTCAGGTCTCTGTGGCGCGGCATCGGGGCGGTGGGCTCCGGGGGATTCCACGGGCCGGCGTGACCATGGCTGATCGTGCCGGCCTCGAGCCTTCCTCGGACATCAACCGCTTTGTCGAGGCCCTGTGGCTGGAAGATGGCTTGTCGGCCAACACGCTGGCCGCTTACCGGCGTGACCTGGACGGGCTGCAAGCCTGGCTGCAGCCGCCCGGTACTTCGCTGCTGCGGGTCGACGAACCCACGCTGCAAAGCTACTTTGCCGAACGCCATGGGGACACGCGGGCCACCACGGCCAACCGTCGCCTGACCGTGTTCCGCCGTTTTTTCCGCTGGGCCTTGCGTGAGCAGCTGATCCAGATCGATCCCACACTCAAGCTGTTGTCCGCGAAGCAACCCTTGCGGGTGCCGCATACGCTGTCAGAAGATCAGGTGCTGGCCTTGCTGGCGGCGCCCAACGTGGAAACGCCGCTGGGCCTGCGCGACCGCACCATGCTGGAACTGATGTACGCCAGCGGTCTGCGGGTGAGCGAACTGGTGGGTTTGCAGTTGTTCCAGATCGGGTTGCAAGACGGCGTGCTGCGTGTCATGGGCAAGGGCAGCAAGGAGCGCTTGGTGCCGTTTGGTCAGGAAGCGGGTGACTGGTTGCAACGCTACCTGACGCAAGCCCGGCCGGTGTTGCTGTCGGGGCAGCAGCACGACGCGGTGTTCGTGACGCAGCGGGGTGCCCACGCGGGCAGTGCGATGACGCGCATCATGTTCTGGAGTCTGGTGCGCAAGTATGCGCGGCAGGCCGACATCCAGGTCTCGTTGTCACCCCACACGCTGCGACACGCTTTCGCCACCCACCTGCTGAATCACGGCGCTGATTTGCGCGCTGTGCAACTGCTGTTGGGACACGCGGATATTTCCACCACCACCATTTACACCCACGTGGCGCGCGAGCGTTTGCAGGCCTTGCACGCACAGCACCATCCGAGAGGCTGATACTCGCGCCTGTCGCGGTGGACGGCCCCGTCAGTGGGACTCGGCAACGCCATCGGACGACAGGAAGGCGATTTCTTCTGCGCTGAATCCGGCGGCCTCCCGTGCCTCGCTGTTGAAGGGGGGGCGCAGGCGCGGCGCACTGTGCAATCGCACCAGGTGGCGGTAATGGGCCACCGGTTCCAGGCCTTGCAGATCACACAGCCAGCGGTACCAGCGGTTGCCGATCTCCACATGGCCAATCTCGTCGCGCAGGATCACGTCCAGGCATTCGACGAACTGCAGGGCATCGGGTGTATTGACCTGGCGCAATCGGGCCTGGATCAGGGGCGTGGCATCGAGCCCGCGGGCTTCGAGCGTGCGTGGCACCAGGGCCATGCGGGCCACCACATCGTGCTCGGTGCGCGTGCACATCAACCACAGCCCGTCATGCGCCTCGAAGTCGCCGTAGCCATGGCCCAACGACTGTAGATGGCGGTGCAGCATGTCGAAGTGGCTGGCTTCCTCCTGCGCGACGCGAAGCCAGTCCCGGTAATAGTCAGCGGGCATGCCGGCAAAGCGCCAGAGGGCATCGAGCGCCAGGTTGATGGCGTTGAACTCGATATGACAGACGGCATGCACCAGGGCCGCGCGGCCGGTGAGGGTGAAGGGCGAGCGTTGCGGCACCTCTTTGGGCGGCACCAGACGCGGCAAGGCCGGGCGACCGGGCAGCGGACCCGGTGCAAGGGCAGGTGTGAGCGCGGCCTGCGTGTCGAGTGCCAGATCGGCACGTGCGCGCCACAAGGCTTGCATGGCCTCGACCTTCTGCGTCGGGTCGGGCACACACAAAACCCTCAGAGCCTGTTCACGAAGTTCCATCCGTACAATTGTAGGTTTGCGGCCTGCCCGTCTTCAGTCTCGCCTGGCAGGTGTCCGTGATACCGTGAACGGAAAGGTTCATCATGGCTGTGTACTCCCTGGATCAAATCACCCCTCAGGTGGATGCCTCGGCCTGGGTGGCCGAGAGCGCCGAGGTGATGGGCAACGTCGTGCTCGAGGCCGACACCAGCGTGTGGTTCAACGCGGTACTCCGTGGGGACAACGAACCCATCCGCATCGGTCGCGGCAGCAATATCCAGGACGGCAGTGTCTTGCACAGTGACCACGGGCTACCCCTCACCGTGGGGCAAAACGTCACGGTGGGGCATCAGGTCATGCTGCACGGTTGCACCATTGGCGACGAGTCGCTGATCGGCATTGGGGCGGTGGTGCTCAATGGTGCCCGCATCGGTAAGAACTGTCTGGTGGGGGCGGGCTCCCTGGTCACCGAGGGCAAGGAGTTCCCGGACGGGTCGATGATCATCGGCAGCCCGGCCAAGGCCGTGCGCCAACTCACCCCCGAGCAAATCGAAGGCCTGCGTCGCAGCGCCTTGGGCTACCAGGCCAACGCGCGGCGTTTCCGGACCGGTCTCAAGCGCGTGGATCACGGCAGCGCACCGGGCGGTGCTGATGCTCGCTGATCCACCCCTTCCACTTTCCTTGATTTTTCTGTCAGCGTCTAAGCCCCTCCATGTCTGAATTGCACACCTTCCTGTTCGAGGGCCTTCCCGTTCGTGGCATGCTGGTGCGCATCACAGGCCCCTGGCAAGAAATCCTGCGTCGCCGCGCCGAGCACCCGGAAACTGGCGCCTACACCCCGGCGGTGCGTGATCTCCTGGGCGAGATGACCGCCGCGGCCGTGCTGATGCAGGGCAACATCAAATTCAATGGTGCATTGGTCTTGCAAGTGTTTGGCGATGGGCCGCTGAAACTGGCGGTGGTGGAGGTGCAGTCGGACTTGCAGCTGCGTGCCACGGCCAAGCAGATGGACACCTTGCCCGATGATGCGAGCCTCTCCATGATGCTCAACCAACACCAGGGCGGGCGCTGTGCGATCACGCTGGATCCGCAAGACCGTCAGCCCGGGCAGCAACCCTACCAGGGCATCGTGCCGCTGTGGGACGATCAGGGACAACCGCTTGAGAGTTTTCAGTCGGTGCTGGAGCATTACATGCTGCAGAGCGAACAGCTCGACACCACGCTGGTGCTGGCCGCCAATGGCGAGGTGGCTGCAGGTCTGCTGATCCAGCGCTTGCCGGTGCAGGGTCAGGGCAATCTGTCGGCACGCGCCACCCGCGCGGACGAGGACGAGATTGGTCGCAACGAGGACTACCGCCGCATCGCGATGCTGGCGTCGAGTTTGCAAAAGCAGGAATTGCTGACACTGGATGTGGACACCATCCTGCGGCGTCTCTTCTGGCAGGAGCCCCTGCAGCGCTTCGAGCCCAAGGTGGGGCTGGAGGGGCCGCGTTTCACCTGTCGCTGCAGCCGCGAGCGGGTGAGCAACATGATTCGCGGCCTGGGTCGTGATGAGGCCGAGAGCATTCTGGCGGAGCGTGAAGACATTGAGGTTGGCTGCGACTTTTGCGGGCGTCAATACCGCTTTGACGCGGTGGACGCGGCCGAGTTGTTCACCACCTTGCCACCGACACCCGGGACCTCGTCGGTCCACTGAGCAGGCCTGCGTTGGCTCACTGCGTTTCTTGCGAGTGAGGTGCCCGGTGAGTGATTCCCCACGCGAGGTCTTCACTCAGGGGCGAGTGAAGACCGATCGTTGACCAGACGCCTGAACAGGCGGTGCTCGCATTCGGGGTCGCTGCAGGTCTCGCACACGCCCTGCCAGCGTTGTGCAATTTCAGTGCGCAAGGGCCAGGGACTGTGCCCGGTGGTGCGGTGCAGGTGATGCCCCAGCGCCCATTGAAGCGCCTGCATCCAGAGTTCATCCGAGGGGTGGATGACTTGAAAGCCTTGTCCCCTTGATATCAATTCCCGCCGCCATTCCACCGCGGTTGGCGAGGGCTGCTCGATGAGCAGCACGAGATCGTTGGCGCCCAGTGTTGGCCAAGGGACCTGCTCGGGCGTATTGCACCAGGTCAACTCGGCCATTCCGACCAGCGAAGCGGCCAAGGGTGCCACCCCATCGGCCCTTGCATCCCCTGGCTGTGCCAGCAGCACCAGCCTCACGGCATCACCGGCTGAGTTGCACGAAGATTTCGTTCGACTTGACCATGCCCACCTCGCGACGGGCACGTTCCTCGATCATCTCTTTGCCTTCGCGCAGGTCACGCAACTCGGCGGTGAGTCGCTGATTGACCACCTCCGCTTGCTGGTTCTCCTGACGCTGTTTGGCGAGTTGCTGCTGCATACGCATCACGTCCGGGACGCTGCCGCGACCAATCCACAACTGGCTTTGCAACACCAGCAGCAGGGCCAGCAGGATCCAGGTCAGGGGGCGACTCATGTCAACAACTCAGGCCGTGTTCAACGCAGGTTGTAGAACGCGTCGCGACCGGGGTAGGACGCGATGTCGCCCAGGTCTTCCTCGATACGCAGCAACTGGTTGTACTTGGCCATGCGGTCGCTGCGGCTCAAGGAGCCGGTTTTGATCTGGCCGGCATTGAGACCCACGGCAATGTCGGCGATGGTGGAGTCTTCGGTTTCACCCGAGCGGTGGCTGATCACGGCGGTGTAGCCCGCGCGCTTGGCCATTTCGATGGCTTCGAAGGTTTCGGTCAGGGTGCCGATCTGGTTGATCTTGATGAGGATCGAGTTGGCAATGTGCTTGTCGATGCCTTCTTTGAGGATCTTGGTGTTGGTGACAAACAGGTCGTCACCCACCAGTTGCACCTTCTCGCCCAGGCGCTCGGTCAACAGTTTCCAGCCGTCCCAGTCGCCTTCGGCCATGCCGTCCTCGATGCTGATGATGGGGTA
>CALBSC010000101.1 GCA_937927685.1 uncultured Burkholderiales bacterium
AGATCTTGCGTTTGGCAAACGGGCCTGTGAGCAGCACGAATTCGCAGGACAGGAAGACTGCGCCGGTTTCATCTGATGCTGTGGCATAGCCTCCTGTCCAGCCCTTGCTGGCGTCGTCATGGCCGCCGGGTTTGATGGCCATGCGCACCAGGGCCTGGGTGCCCTTGGGGATCAGGTTGAATTCGCCTTGCTGGGCGTCGGCGTCATTGAAATCAGACCATGCGGCCTGGTGGTGGTTATCGTGGTTCATTGAAAAATCTCCTGTGATCGGTGTTGTTTGAAATTGTTCTGATTGCATGCGTTGCTCAGAGCTGGACATCGCCCACCCAGCGGATCTGAAAGGTGGGCTCGGTGATGAGTTCCTTGCGGGCGGGCTGAAATGCGGCGCGCAACAGTGGATGCCAGCGGGCGTAGTCCTGCTCGGCGACAGAAAACTGGACCTGCATGAAGTCCTGTACGCGGTCACCGGCGACGACCATTCGTTCTGCGATTTCAGACAGGTGCTTTTGGTCCCAGACGATTTCTTTGGGTTGCGAGACATCGATTTGCAGGTCACCGTCCTCGATGCGGAATCTGGCAGCTTCTTCCTGACCAAGCGTTGCGGCATGACGGATCTGGTCTGCGTAGCGAATTTCCATCGCCCGGTTGATCCGGCCGCGCATCTGCAGCGTCCAGTCATGGAGCTGCTGCACCGCGTTGCTGAAGTGAGCCAACTGGTCTTTGGGCAGCCGGCTGATCTGGCTTTCGGAGAGGTCAGGCAAGGCAGCCTCTTGCAATTGAAGGTGGTTCATGGGGTGACTTCCTTAGACAGTGGCTCGTTGTGAGGTGGAGACGTGCTGGACGCAGTTCTCGAAAGCGATCACGGCATTGAGGGGATAGTTCACCCGCTTGCCGAGCTTCAGGTAGTGCGGTCCACGCCCCTCCATTCGCCAGCGCTGGAGGGTCTTGGGGCTCATGCCCCAACGCGAGGCCAGATCGGCTTCGCTCAGGACTTGCCTTGGGGGTATGTGTGGCTCTGGGGCCATGACGCTCAGGGGGTTGAGCGTTGAAAGCGCTGGTGTTGCTAGCAGCATGGGTCACTCCTTTCAGAGAGTTGAGGGACAACGCTGCTATTTCAGAAAATCAATGGGGAACTGATAAGGAACTGATTAAGGAACTTTGGCGAAATCTCCAGTTCCTTAATCACAGCCGACATTCAGCGGACATGACACATGGGGTGCGTCACCCACCCGGCTGCGCAAGTCGAGTGGCTGATGTGGCGTTAATAGATCCGTCGGATGGCGCTGGCCGACGGACTGAGGGTGAATTTACAAATCGAAAGCGTATGCAGCAGCAACCCGGTCCATGGCTTGCAACTGTTCGGGCCGATTCAATTCGACAACTGCCTGGGCAAACGCCTGTAAGTCGGCACGGAGTTTGGCGGGCAACTCAATCACTTGCCCCGGCTGCAGCAATGCTGACAACTTCACGATGTCCGACAGGTGCTTGTTGATATTTTTGGAATCGATGACTACACCCTGCCGGACACGCTCGGTCATTTCCATCCATGCCACCGCTTTCAATGGAATCAGTCGGTCCTCGCCCACCCAGGACGGCATGCCGTGCTTGTTTTTTCGACCGGTTAGCACGAACTGGTAATACTCATCATCGAGCAAGATAGCCGAAAGGCTGGAGACCTGCTCATCCATTGGAATGGGCGTCAGATGCCCTGGCGGCACAAAGTTCAAGCCGTCCGGCACGCGAGAAAACAGCTCCAGCATGTACGGGAACTCGTCGTCCAACGGTTTCTGGAAACGGTACAGGCAGGGCTTTTTCTCCGGGTCGCCTTCTTTTTGTTGGTAACCACCAGCTTGCACGAATTCCCAAAATTTCTGTCCAAAAGCAGGTGTCAATACCTCGACGTGCAAAACGATGTCCAGATCCTTGGTGCCTCGAAACGGCACACCAGCCTCTTCCATGGTGATTGAAGCAGCCGTCCCGCCAATCAGCACGTACTGGTTCTCGAAGTCTTTGAACCATTCTTGAAAAATTGCCTGCCCTCTCACCACAAGAACTTCTCCTCAATCTCATCGAGCGCCATCTGAATCCGGTCGTCACGGTTCTCTCTCAAGCTGAGCCATAAAGACAAAGGATCCACGGTCTTTTCCTTCGCTTGCATGCCGGGCTCATAGCGCCACACCTGCACAGCAATGCCATCGGCAATCTCACGAGGCTCGAAGAATATACCTGCCTGCTTTGCCCGCTGTTCATCCTCGGCCGTCAAGGCCACCACTTGCTGGCGCGGCTCATTGAGCATGGTCAGATGAGCCAAGGCGCTCTCCCCAGCCCAACGCGCGTCCGTCACTTGCACAATACGCTTTTCGTAGGTCCACAAGGTTCTGAGAACCGGTGTGCGCAGGTGGGGCTTGGCTCTTTCCCAAAGATCACGGCGGGTACTTTGGAGCTTGAGGTATTTGGCCCGGCCTCGCACCTCCAGGTCAAACAGTTCAAATTGCAACAACTCGCGCACAGCCCGTGTGGCCGTCATTCCGGCATAACCCAGCGCTGCAGCCTCTTCAAACGGATGCCAGGTTTCCGTGACCGGATGGTGATTCAAAAACCAGATCAACAGCGCCTGAGTGGCAGGGCTGAACAGTTCCTGCTCCCTGCGAGGTTCAGCGCCAAAGCGCTCGGTCAAAATCACGCCCAGCTGCGGTGCGAAAAGCTGCCTGTCAGGAACCACAAAGGCCACACCGTGCGCAATCAGTTGCTTGCGCTCACCGGGGGCAATCTCTGGCAATGCGATGATGACTGGCGCATCCAACAGCTCACGCAGCAGTTTGGTGTGTTGGCTTATTTGCTGAGCAGCCAGTGGCTGATGCCCTTTGACACAGGCCAGTGTGATCGGTTGTCCCAGCAACTCGCCGGTCAACACGTCATAGGTTTCTTGAAGGAAATACGTCAGCTCAGCGGCTCTTGCGCTACTTGCCACGCGCACGGCTTCCCCTCCGATGACCTGGTTCAAGTACCGGACGGTTTGGTGGGGTAGCGCCTTATCTAACATACAGACAGAATCTAACATTGTTAATGTTAAAAGTCAAACTCTATGTTAGATTCTGCTTTCAAAGGCTTGACGGCTCCGCCCAGACCAGCCGATACAGCCCGAGCCTGCGCTGTCGACTGACCAGTTGTTCATACGCGTGCAATGGCCCCTCGTAGGCGGGATCGCCTCGGTTTGCGGCCTTCAGCTTGAACACGTCCATGGGCTTTTCGCTGTCGAGTCCTGCCGCTCGCATGATGAATTCCGACGATTGAGCCCGATCACGATGCTCCCACAGGGCTTCAAAGACCCGGGTCTGGGCATCGGTCAAACGAATGGGGCCGTGCGGCCAGTCCTCCAGGTGCACCCAGGCGAAGTCTTCACTGAACGGCCCATGGACAGCCACGCTCGGGATGCCATCTTGCAGGGCATCGGCTTTTTCACCCCGGTCCGGATCGAGCAATCGCAATGCCAAACCGTGCAAGGCGAACCGGTCCTCGAGCTGCCACCAAGTAGCCATCCCCGCCAGCGGATCCAACGGTTGTCGCACCAACGGCCGTGGCGTGATGACCCAGCTTTGGCTGCGTGGCTCAGGTCCATGAAAAATCCGCAGCCCATGGCGCTCGACCAGGTCGATGCGACGAGCCAACACCACCGGCCGCTTCTTGTAACGACCAATGTCCCACACACCATCGACGATGTGGGCGGTGGTTGCTTGTGGCGAGATGTCCAGTGCGCCACGCAGCTTTCGGATCAGCCATTCATCGTCCAGGCGCCAATTGCGCTGACTGGCTGGATCCAGGGCAAACGGACCACAGTCCGGGCACTGCACCATGAGCCCATCGTCCGTCCTGAAGATCGGTCCACGGTAAAGGCCACAGAAAGCGCAAAGTGCATCCTGGCTGTTGACCACACCGGGTACAACGGCCTTCACCTGTTTGAGAACCTGTAGGGCAGCAATTTCTTCGTCATGCAGGCTGTTCTCAAAGGATGCATTGCCTCGCAGGAACATCAAAGCGGCCAAGCTGATGGCTTGCTGATTGAGGGTCAACTCCATTCACACCTCACTCGAACAAGTTGCCGTCCATGGTCGCAGGCTCCTCCTGCTCCCGTC
>CALBSC010000102.1 GCA_937927685.1 uncultured Burkholderiales bacterium
GGCATCATCAAGCACGCCCGTGCCCTGAACGCCATCACCAACCCCACCACCAACAGCTACAAGCGACTGGTGCCCGGCTTTGAAGCCCCGGTGAAGCTGGCCTACTCCAGCCGCAACCGCTCGGCCTCCATCCGCATTCCGCACGTGGCGTCTGACAAGGGTCGTCGTATCGAGGCCCGTTTCCCCGATCCCATGGCCAACCCCTACCTGTGCTTTGCCGCACTGATGATGGCGGGTCTGGACGGCATCGAGAACAAGATCCACCCGGGCGAAGCCGCCACCAAGGATCTGTACCACCTGCCGCCCGAGGAAGACGCATTGGTGCCGACCGTGTGTCACAGCCTGGACCAGGCCCTCGAGTACCTCGACAAGGACCGTGCCTTCCTGACCAAGGGCGGCGTGTTCACTGACAGCATGATCGATGCTTACATCGACCTCAAGATGACTGAAGTGACCCGTTTCCGTCAGGCCGTGCACCCGGTCGAGTACGACATGTACTACTCGCTCTGATGCGCCAGGTCGAGTCGACTTGTCGACCACAGAAGGGACGGCTGGGCCGTCCCTTTTTTTTGCCATGAACCTGCATGCTGTGATGTGGAATCGTGTGACGCTCCTGATGGCCGTGGGTGCACTGGCTGCGGCATGTGCCCAGGCACAGCTGGCTGCGCCTGCCCAAGTCTGGCGCTGTGGCCAGTTGTTCACCAACCAGCCGCAACCCGGTCAGTCCTGTGAGCCCCTGACCTCGGTGTCCGCCACCGTGGTGGAAGGCACACGCGTCAACGCCGGCCCGGCGACCTCTTCGGCCGGGGCCCGGGCGGGTACCCCGGGCGCAGCCGGGTCCTCCGCGACGCCCGCCGGTACCCCGGCGTCTGCCTCCGCACCCCTCGCGCCATCGCCGCAACAGGCACGCATGCTGCTTCAGGCAGAACTGCGCGAACAGGAGGAGCGGTGGCAACAGTTGCAGCGTCAGTGGAACCAGGGGCAACCCGCTGGAACGCTGCAGCAACCTGTGGGCTCTGCGGCTTACCTCGAGCGGGTCTCGTCGTTACGCGAGCAGCTCCACCGCACCGAAGCCGATCTGTCGGCACTGCGGCGTGAACTGGCCCGACTGCCCTGAGCCTGGAGTCCCCGAGCCATGAAACCACTCTCCAACACCCGTCGCAAGCAACTCCAGGCATTCAACCTGCTGGCCACCATCGTGTTGCTCACGCGGCCCGATGGTCAGGTGGTGTTTGCCAATGCGGCCGCCGAGGATGTCCTGGGCATGGGGCGGCGGGCCCTGGAGCAATCACGCTTGCAGGATCTCTTTATGGATCCCCAGGAAGCGGCGCACGCGCTGGCAGGTGCCCAGGGTGGTGCGTTTTCAGCGCTGCGCTACGACGCGCATCTGCTGCGCGTCGGTCAGGACCCCATTCCGGTGCACGTCATCGTGGCCCCCACCGATGCAGCCGACGAGGTGCTCATCGAGTTGCTCCCGCTGGAGCAGCAAAGCCGGCAAGACCGCGAGGAGCGGCTGATCGATCAGGCGCAGGCCAACAAGGAGCTGATCCGCAATCTGGCCCATGAAATCAAAAACCCGCTGGGCGGTATCCGGGGTGCGGCGCAGTTGCTGCAAATGGAGATCGAGTCGCGCGATCTGACCGAATACACCCAGGTGATCGTGCGGGAAGCCGACCGGCTGCAAACCCTGGTGGACCGGCTGCTGGCGCCACACCGTCGGCCGCACGTGGTGGGGCCGGTCAACATCCATGAGGTGTGTGAGCGGGTGCGCTCGCTCATCGTGGCCGAATTCCCGCGAGGCTTGCAGGTCATCCGCGACTATGACATCTCACTGCCCGAGTTCCAGGGGGACAAGGAGCAGTTGATCCAGGCCTTGCTCAACATTGCGCACAACGCCGCCCAGGCGCTGAGCGAGCGCATTGCCCAGGAGGATGCCCGCATCACGCTGTGCACGCGCATTGCACGCCAGGTCACGATCGCCAAGCAGCGCCATCGACTGGCATTGGAATTGCATGTCATCGACAACGGTCCTGGAATTCCTGAAGAAATCAAGGACCGGCTGTTCAGTCCCCTGGTATCCGGCCGTGATGGTGGTTCGGGCTTGGGGTTGAACCTCGCACAAACCTTTGTGCAACAACACAAAGGGTTGATCGAGTGCGACAGCGAGCCGGGCCACACCGATTTCAAGATCATGATTCCGTTGTGACCCTGTGTGTTGACATGACGTAACCGAGTGGCTGCTATGAAACCGATCTGGATAGTGGATGACGACCAGTCCATCCGCTTCGTGCTGGAAAAGGCGTTGATGCGCGAGGGCCTGCCCACGCGCAGTTTCACCAGCCCGCGCGAAGTGCTGCAGGCACTGGAACATCCGGGCGACGAACCCGGCCCGCAGGTGCTGGTCAGCGACATCCGCATGCCCGGCGGTTCGGGGCTGGATTTGCTCGGCAAGGTCAAGGAGCGCCTGCCGGCACTGCCCGTGATCATCATGACCGCGTTCTCGGATCTGGACAGCGCGGTCTCGGCCTTCCAGACCGGAGCCTTCGAATACCTGCCCAAGCCTTTTGACCTGCCCAAGGCCATTGAACTCATTCGCCGTGCGGTGGACGAAAGCCAGCGCGAGGAAGTGAGCGCCGTGGCGCTGGAAGAAACGCCCGAGATGCTGGGTCAGGCACCGGCCATGCAGGATGTTTTCCGTGCCATTGGTCGCCTGAGTCAAAGCCATGTGACGGTGATGATCACCGGTGAATCCGGCAGCGGCAAGGAACTGGTGGCGCGCGCGCTGCACAAACATTCGCCACGCGCGAGCGGGCCGTTTGTGGCGATCAACACGGCGGCGATCCCGAAGGATTTGCTCGAGAGCGAACTCTTTGGCCATGAGCGCGGCGCGTTCACCGGGGCCCAGGCCATGCGACGTGGTCGCTTCGAGCAGGCTGAAGGCGGCACGCTGTTTCTGGATGAAATTGGCGACATGCCGTTTGACCTGCAAACCCGATTGCTTCGGGTGCTGAGCGATGGCAACTACTACCGCGTGGGTGGACACAGTGCCATCAAGGCCAATGTGCGTGTCATCGCGGCCACCCACCAGGACCTGGAGCAACGGGTGCGCGAAGGCGGGTTTCGTGAAGACCTGTTCCATCGCTTGAATGTCATTCGCCTGCGACTGCCCGCGCTGCGTGAGCGGCGCGAGGATGTGCCCATGCTCACCCGGCACTTCCTGCAGCGCTCGGCGCAACAACTCGGCGTCGAGACCAAGCGCATCAGCGATGCGGCCATGGCACTTCTGATGCAGTTTCATTTCCCGGGCAACGTCCGCCAACTCGAGAACGTGTGCCACTGGCTGACCGTGATGGCGCCGGCGCAAGTGATCGAGCCCAAGGACCTGCCTCCCGAAGTGGCCATGGGTGCACAAGCCAAAAGCGACACGGCCGTTGGGCACACCGTGAACGACGGTGGCAGCGTGGGTGTTTCCCCGGATGCGATCGAAACGGGTGGCGCGGTCCTGGCTTTTCCGGGTGGCGACAACCGGGCTGCCGTGCCCGCCGCCGCTGTCCCCGCCATCGGGGAGGGCGTGACGCCTGTGGTGCTCAACATGCCGGGGGCTGATTGGGAAAATGGTCTCGAAGCCGAAGCCATGGCCTTGCTGGCATCGGGACGCACCGATGTGTGGGATGTGCTGAGCCGCCGGTTTGAGGGACGACTCATCGCCACGGCGCTGGTCAACACGCGGGGCCGGCGCATCGAGGCGGCGCACAAGCTGGGCATCGGCCGAAACACCATCACCCGCAAGATTCAGGAACTGGGTCTCGACTGAGACGGGCGACTGCCCGCGCCGCGAGAGCGGTACGAGCCGTCACCCCAAGGTGACGATCACAGGCGCATGGTCGCTTGGCCGTTCGTTCTTGCGGGGTGCTTTGTCAATGGTGCACGACTGCACCTGCGCCTTGAGCGCGTCGCTGACCAGGATGTGGTCGATGCGCAAGCCGCGGTTGCGACGGAAGGCAAACTCGCGGTAGTCCCACCACGAGTAGGTTTTCTCGGGCTGTTCAAACAGGCGGTAGGCATCGTGCAGGCCCAAGCCGATCAGTTGATGGAAATGGGCACGTTCCTCATCCGTGCAGTGGATGGTGCCAGCCAGGGCCACAGGATCCCACACATCGCGGTCATCCACCGTGATGTTGAAGTCGCCCATCAGCACCAGACGTTCGTGTTGCGTCAATTCCGCGCGAATCCAGGCCTGCAAGGCCTCGAGCCATCGCATCTTGTAGACAAACTTGTCGCTGTCCGGTGCCTGCCCGTTCGGGAAGTAGGCGCCAATCACGCGCACCCCCTCCACCGTGGCGCAAATCACACGCGCCATGTCGTCGTCAAACCCGGGAATATTGCGCACCACATCGGTGGCCGGTGTGCGTGACAGCAAGGCCACGCCGTTGTAGGTTTTCTGCCCGAACCACTCGGCGTGGTAGCCCGCGTCGGTGAAGGCCTGGTGCGGAAACTTGTCGTCAGTGGTTTTGGTTTCCTGCAGTACCAGCACATCCGGTGCGCTGGTCAGGGCTTCGGTGGGGTGTTGCAACCACGCCAGCACCTGGGGCAGGCGCACCGTGAGGGAGTTGACGTTCCAGGTGGCGAGTTTCATCAATCAGATGTGCATCACGGCCAGGCCACCCACGGTCACGCCGATTGCACCCATCACATACATGGCCTTCTTCAACCAGTCCTTGCGGGTCAACAGTGCAATGGCCGCCAGGGCGATGGAGACTTGCAAGGCTGTCGTGGCCTGGGCCCAGCGGTGGTGCTGGTGCATCTCGGCGTCGGAGCGCTCATCCCAGGACTTGGCTTCGGCTTCAAGCTTCTCGGCGTCTTTCTTGATGTCGCCCTTTTCGGATTTGTAGCGCTTGATCTCGCCCTCGTAGAACTCTTTCTTGGAGGCAGGTGCCAGCTCCAGCGCCAGCTCGCTCAGGTTTTGCTTGCTGCTTTTGGCCTGGTAGTAGTTCCACTGGTTGGAGG
>CALBSC010000103.1 GCA_937927685.1 uncultured Burkholderiales bacterium
TGTCGGACTCGTCCTGGATGTGGCTGATGCCTTCGATCTTCTTCTCGTGCACCAGTTCGGCCATGCGTTCTTGCAGCGTCTTCTTGTTGACCTGATAGGGCAGTTCATCCACGATGATGGCCTGGCGCTGGCCCTTGTCGATGTCCTCGAAGTGGCACTTGGCCCGCATGACCACACGGCCACGGCCGGTGCGGTAACCATCGCGCACACCTTCCATGCCGTAAATGATGCCGGCGGTGGGAAAGTCAGGGGCCGGCACGATTTCCATCAACTGGTCCACGCTGGCCTCGGGGTTGGCCAGCAGGTGCAGACACGCATCCACGACTTCATTGAGGTTGTGCGGCGGAATGTTGGTGGCCATGCCCACCGCGATACCGGCCGAGCCGTTCACCAGCAGGTTGGGCAGGCGGCTGGGCAGCACCAGCGGTTCTTGCTCGGAGCCGTCATAGTTGGGGCCGAAGTCGACGGTTTCCTTGTCGATGTCGCCGAGCATTTCATGGGCAATCTTGGCCAGGCGGATCTCGGTGTACCGCATCGCGGCAGCGTTGTCGCCGTCGACCGAACCGAAGTTGCCCTGCCCGTCCACCAGCATGTGACGCAAGGAAAAGTCCTGCGCCATGCGCACGATGGTGTCGTACACCGCGCTGTCACCGTGCGGGTGGTATTTGCCGATCACGTCACCCACGATACGGGCTGATTTTTTGTAGGGTCGGTTCCAGTCGTTGTTCAACTCGTGCATGGCGTACAGCACGCGTCGATGCACGGGTTTCAGGCCGTCACGGGCGTCTGGCAAGGCCCGTCCCACAATCACGCTCATGGCGTAATCGAGGTAGCTGCGCCGCATTTCCTCTTCGAGGCTGATGGGCAATGTCTCTTTGGCGAATTGGGTCATGAACGGGGACCGACTTGCAGGTAAACCCTCGATTCTAGGCGCTTGGGTCAACCATCAAGTTGTGGTAGGCATACAACAATGTGGGGGTGTCTGGACGGGATAGCACCCAGAGACTCCATCCGGGCTGATGATCACTTATCTGTGTGGCACAATAATCGGTGAATCAGAGGATTTGCTTAATTCGTATTAGGCAAGTTTGTTTTGGAGCCTGGCTCCCGTTCTTATGTCCCCCAGAGGAGTAACATGAAACAACTCAAAAAACTGGCAACTTTCCTGGCCGCAGCCACGTTGGTCACCGTCGCTGGTGCTCAAGAAATCAACAACTGGCGCAATGCCGGTGGCGAAGTTTGGAAAAACGCATACGGCCAGTGCTGGAGAAACGCTTCCTGGACTCCCGCAACTGCTGCGCCTGGCTGTGACGGCGCCATCGCCCCTGCTGCCCCGGCACCTGCCCCGGTTGCTGCTCCGGCTCCTGCAGCCGCTCCCGCTCCTGCTGCTGCACCGGCTCAACCGCCCGCAGCCGCTTCCAAAGTGACCTACGCCGCCGATGCCTTCTTCGACTTTGACAAGTCGGTGCTCAAGGCCGAAGGCAAAGCCAAACTGGACGACCTGGTGGGCAAAATGAAAGCCATCAACCTGGAAGTCATCATCGCTGTGGGTCACACCGACTCCGTGGGCTCCGATGCTTACAACCAGAAGCTGTCGGTTCGCCGCGCTGAAGCCGTGAAGGCCTACCTGGTGTCCAAGGGCGTTGAAAAGAACCGCGTCTACACCGAAGGCAAAGGCGAGAAGCAGCCCGTGGCTGACAACAAGACGGCCCAAGGTCGTGCCAAGAACCGTCGCGTCGAGATCGAAGTGGTGGGCACCCGCCCCAACTGATCAACCCTGATCGCTGACAGACAAACCCCGCCTCGGCGGGGTTTTTTCTTGGTGCACTGGTATTCTTGCGTCGTGGCTTGCCAGCCCTGACCTGATTTTTTCATCGACTGACACCGCGCTGATGCGCTTCTCACTGTGACCCGGAGCCCCCTGCCATGACAGGCCACTTGAATGCCGACCCCGCCGAACTGGCCAAATTTTCCGAACTGGCCCATCGCTGGTGGGACCCTGAGAGCGAGTTTCGCCCCCTGCACCAGATCAACCCCTTGCGCCTGGACTGGATCCAGTCACTCTCCCCGCTGGCCGGGCAACACGTTATCGACATCGGTTGTGGGGGCGGCATTCTGGCCGACTCGATGGCCCGTGCCGGTGCCATGGTGACGGGCATCGACCTCGCGGGCAAGGCCCTGAAAGTGGCGCAACTGCATGCGATGGAAGCCGGCACACCCAACATCACCTACCGCGAGATCAGCGCCGAGGCCATGGCCCAGGAGGCCCCGGGCAGCTTTGACACCGTGACCTGCATGGAGATGCTGGAGCATGTGCCCGACCCGTCGTCCGTGGTGCGGGCCTGTGCGCAACTCGTGAAGCCGGGCGGCTGGGTGTTCTTCTCCACGCTCAACCGCAACCCCAAATCGTTCCTGATGGCGATTGTCGGGGCCGAGTACGTGCTCAACCTCTTGCCCAAAGGCACCCACGAATACGCCAAGTTCATTCGCCCCAGCGAACTCGCCTTGCATTGCCGTCACGCAGGACTGGACGTCCTGCACAGCCGCGGCATGTCCTACAACCCGATCACCCGTCGCTACTGGTTGAACCACGACACCAGCGTGAATTACCTGATCGCCACCCGAAGGCCCGCATGAACCCCGCACGTTCCCTCAAAGCCGTGCTGTTTGACCTGGACGGCACACTGATTGACAGTGCGCCGGACCTGGGGGCCGCTGCCGACAAGCTGCGAACTGACCGGGGCTTGCCCTCACTCGATGCCTCGCTGTACCGGCCCCATGCCGGTGCCGGCGCACGCGGCATGCTCAAGGTGGCGTTTGACATGACGCCCGACCACCCCGAGTTTCCCGCGTTGCGTGAAGCCTTCTTCGTCAACTACGAAAGCGCCATGACCGAACGCACCATCGTGTTTGAGGGGGTGCGCGAACTGATTGACGAACTCCAGGCGCGTGGACTGCAGTGGGGCGTGGTCACCAACAAGATGGCACGCTTCACCGACCCCCTCACGCAAGCATTGCCGCTCTTCAACACGGCAGCGGCGGTGGTGAGCGGCGACACCACGCCACACCCCAAGCCGCATCCGGCGCCCCTCCTGGAAGCTGCGCGACGCTTGGGCGTGGAGCCCGCGCATTGCTGGTATGTGGGCGATGACGAGCGCGACATCCAGGCTGGCCGCGCGGCCGGCATGGCCACGGTGGCTGCCGCCTACGGCTACCTGGGCCATGAGGCTGATCACGCGCAATGGGCGGCCGACCACACGATTGATCATCCGTTAGCACTGTTGAAATTACTGGAAATGTCTTACAATTGAAGTTCAGGGGCTGCATTGGTTTCGACATGGGTTCGGACGCGCGGCAGGGCATGTCGAGGTTCTGTCACCTCGTAAAACCGCAGAAAAAAAACTAACTGCAAACGACGAACGTTTCGCACTCGCCGCTTAATCCGGTGAGCCTTGCAACAGCAGGCCGATAGGCTGGGCAAGGGGGTCGCAAGACTTCCAGGCTGCAAGGGAATTCATATCGGCTGGCTCGCTACCGTGCACCTTGGTAGAGAGCGAGATTCAAGGGTGCTGGCTGGTCACGTAGCGTGTCGCTGCGCGGCGTGATCGGCGAGATTCAAATCAGACGACTACACATGTAGAACTGTGCGAAGAAGGCTTGTGGACGGGGGTTCGAATCCCCCCAGCTCCACCATTTGCAATTTGTGAGAAGCACTCGCTCACTTTCCGACAACCCCGCTGAGGCCCAGTCTCCGCGGGGTTTTCTCTTTTTTCTTGTGGACACGCACCACACGAAGAGACCTTAAAAAACACCGGTTTGCCCACTTCTGGCTCTCCATTCTCCAATCTTTGTGGACAGGAGAACGCCGTGTCCACAAGCCGATCCCTATAAAAATCAATAAGTTACGAGCGTCCGGCAAAGCCAAATTTTTTAGGCAAGTTGGATAGTGGTTGTTGGCAACAAAAACGGTTCCTTCAAACAACTGCTACTCAGTTGAGGTTGAGTGCTTGTTGATTGCACCGGGCAGAGGCGCGTAGAGAGGTTGTTTTTCTAGAGTGGTTAGCAGTCGTTTGTGGATGAGAGTTCCGACTCCCACTGCGCCACCAATCACCACCTGGGGTCAAATTCATCGCTGAGTTTGACCCCTTGTTTTTT
>CALBSC010000104.1 GCA_937927685.1 uncultured Burkholderiales bacterium
GTACGTTGATGGTTCTGGCGGTCATGGCGTAACACTCCTGTGCATGTGTAATACAACGCATTATCCACTTCACAAAGCCAAAGGTCAAGGCGGAAGGCTTCTTCCCTGAGCAAGAGCCCTCAGGACCAGGTATTTAAGCCCAGGTGATCGAGCCGGAAATGCGCAGTTCAGCTGAGCGCCGGATCGCCTGATCCACCGCGCCCTGGCTGTTGAATTTCTTCACGTAGGCGGTAAAGGTCGCGGTATTGCCGTTGGGCAAAATCAACTTGAAGCTCTTGGCCACACCGGTCACCAGCGCAGTCATCAGAGCCAGTTGGCCTGCATCGCTGTTGTCCTGGTCGACCTCAATGGCAAACGCACCAGGATCAAAGAGACCCAAGATGAATTCCTTGGCGGTCGAATCAAAGTTGGTTCGCTCAATCTCTGATGCCGAGCCGTCAAAGCCGCTGTAGCTCTTGACGTTGGATATCTTGGTCCACTGCACAGGGGTTGCCGTGCCGCCACTGGTGTAGGTCGTATAACCCGTCGCGTCCAGTCCAGCGAGGGTGACGATCTTGGTCGTAGGTTCGATGTACTGCACAACGAAGCTGTTGCCGTTGAGCTGCGTGGTGCCAACGACGCCAGCGATAGTTATCACATCACCCTTGTTCAATGCGGTGACCGCTGAGAGCGTGACCCGGCAAGGGTTCGTGAGTGAGACGGCGGTGATGGTGAGCGCCGACCCGGTGGTCGTGCCAATACTGACGGTGGAGCCTTGGGCTGAGATGGCGGTGCTTGGCATGGGGTTCTCCTAAAAGTTAGTGCCAGATCGAAAAATCCAAAATCACCCGGTGCAGCAATGCCTCGGGCTCGAATTGGTCTTGCTCAAGGAGCAAGACGTGGGTGATGGCGCTGCTTTTCATGGCCGCTTTGACCGTCTCGGCTAAGGCAACGGCAGCGGCGTAGGTGGTGTCAAAGCAGTCCACCTGCAGGCGGGTGTTTTCAATGGGTGCTCCGTTGGCCAGGGTGTTTTCTGGTGCGCTGGATACGCGGGCATAGACCACGTAGGGCTTTGACACGTTGTTGGGCGCAACGTTCGGAAACACCCTTCCCCCGGCCACACCTGCGAGGGCCGCGAAAAGGTCTTGCTGAATCATTTTTTGAGTTCGCGTGCGGCTTGCTCGATGCGCTCAGCAAGCCGTGTCTTGATGGCCGTTAGCGCATCGTTTTTCTTCATGTCAAAAGCAGGCCGCAGAAATGGGCGCGCGGACATCTTTACGGTCCCGAACTCCACAAAACGCCAGTACCAGGCGTCCTGCGAGAGGTTGCCTCGTCTGCCTTGCTTGCGGTACTTCTTGCCATGCCGAACCGTGACAAAAAAGGTCTGCTTGTTCTTGTTCGACAACTCAGGGATTTGTTTCAAAATCACCGAGCGCTTCAAAGTGCCAGGCGGTGGCTGGTTGGGTCCCAGATTGCCCGTGGCAACAGGAGCTTGCAACTTGGCTTCATCCCGAATCACTTTTGCTCCGGCATAGACCGCTGCACGCAGTCCGTTTTTTGCAACCCGGTCAGGCAACTCTTTCAATGCTCTGGCCAAAGCGTCAAGGCCATCAATCTGAACGCTCTCGTACTTAGCCATCGTCCAAGCCCTCAGAGGCCAGCAGCGTGACCAGCACGTTGTTCTCGTCCTCGTTCAACGCCGCGTGGATGTTGAAGATGCGCGCTTTGTAAAGTGCTCGGTAACCAGACACCACGCGGGCATCGGTGAGAGTTGACTGATAACGCACAGTGATTTGGTGGGAGATTTCGCTGGCCATGCGCTGAGCACTTTCCAGCTCGCGCCCCGTCAAGGGCTGTATGTCGGCCCAAATGGTGGCCACATTCAGCCAAGTGCGGACCGGACCGCCATAGCTGTCTTGCACATTGCTTTGTCGCTGCAAGGTAATACGCCGGTTTAGCTGACCCGCTCGTAATGAACTCAAGGGATCGCCCTCATACGAAAGCGACCTTGTAGGGGTCTAGCAACCCATCAATAAATGGGAGCGCTTCCACGCGGCCGCGACTTAGAACTGCTATCTCTTCGCGATGGGCATAGAGGCTGCCGACACGTAACTTGATCCAGCTCTTGATTCCCTCTGGCACCTGCGCGGCACTGCCGTACCCGGCATCGAAGGTGATCGATACCGCACCAATCTGCGGCAAGCAAATCGGCCAGATCTGCCCAAACACGGGTGTGATGCGGGCGGGCTCACAGGCGGTGTCCACCGTATAGGTGGCCCCAGGCATGACCTGCAGCGCAGACCCCATGTCCAGGTAATTGATCGAGACGACAGACTGCACCGGCGACTTGAACAACAAAATGGCGTGCCCCGGCAAGCTGAAAGCTTGACCTGCGGGTACGCCCATCAGAGACGGTCCGGGAAAGCAGTCGAGCACTTGCTTCCAGCGGGCAGTGGTGAACTGCCTGCCGGTCAGGGTCTCGGCTGCTTGCCGGGCCGCAGTGATGAGCGATGCGATCAGCATGTCATCCTCGTCAAAATCCACCCGCAGATGGAGTTTGGCTTCCCAAAGGGATACCGGCTCCTCAGAAGGTGGGGTGACGAGTTGCAATGGCATTTAGATCACCTGAACCACAGCAGCCTGATTGCCCACGTCTGCGGGTGCATAGCGGGGATTGACCCCAAGCAACTGGGCCGATGTGATGCTGGCGGCCACGCCAACGGTCACTGTGAGGCGCACAAAACCAAAGCCGTTCACAGTGTCAAGCTCTTCAGGCTTGACATTGACGAGCACCTGTTTGTTATCACCCGTGGCCTTGACGATCTGGGTGATGGCTTTTCCACTGATGTCTTTTGCACCTGTGCCTGAACTGTCCAGCGCCTGCTGCAACTTGGCGTCGACAGTAGCCGACGTGCCAAGCACGCCGGTTTGCACCACCGCCAAAAAGGCAAAGTAATTGGCGACTGGCACCCAGCCTGTACTGGCTGCACCAGCCGCCTGCGAAGCAGGATCGATCGTGGCGAGCACTGAAAGCAGTTCACTGCCTTTTGCATTGGGAAACATGTGTTTTCTCCTTTGAGGTTCTGGGGTTTAGCGAGCGCCAAGTTGAATAAATGGCGACATCGTGGCGCTGCCCTTGGCAGGCGTGATCGCGGTGGAAATCTTCGATTGGCCATCCATGCGAAAGGTCGTGCGAAACGCCGTCAAGTCCGAATCGAAGTACAGGTGCATGGACGTAGCGGTCTGCATGCCACCGGACTTGGTGATGGTCTGGTAGTACTTCAGGTCCACCAGCAAGATGTCACCCTGTGCGGAGAATGTATTGGCGTGTTGAGACACAAACACCGGGCGACCCAGCAGCGTGCCGTAGGGCGAGACCTGAATGCCGCCCACCGTCAGTCCCGTCGGAATGTAGATCGGGTAGTTGCCCAGTGTCAGCGTGAAAAGTGCTGGCAATACGTCGTTGTTGACGATCCAAACCGCATTGGCAAACGAGCCAGTCGGCAGGCGCGCAATCATCTTGGCCAAATTCTGAGGCACGAGTGTTTGAGTGGTCTGACCTGTCTCTTTGGCCACGGTCACTGTCGCGCCCGAACTCAAAGCACCGATAGGGACACCATTTCCAGCGCCAAACAGAATGGACTCGTTCATTTTCCAGCGAATGGAGGTCGCCACTTTGTCGGGCAGGTAGCTGGTCAATGCACTGGCGTCGTCCAGCAACTCATCCGTGGTGGGCACAAGCGCCATGAGTTTCTTAAGACGCAATGTGGACAAGCCCAGGACTGGCTTAGTGGCAATGGCAGAAGCTGCCTCACCCTGCCAGTAAGCGCGGATACCGTTGGTGCCCCAAGGGGTGGTCTCATCTTTGGGGAACGCCATGCTGTTGCCAGAGATCTCGACGTTGTCGGTCATTGGCAAAAGTGAGTCTTCGCCCAGCGAGAGCTGAAAAATCTGCTGCGAGAACTGGGGTGGCACCATGAAGCCGCCGTCCTGACCCGAGGACTCGTTGGCAAAGCTGCCGGGTGCAACAGCACCACGGCCACCGCCAATCAATAAACGCTCGTCGAGCGACTTGCCGGGCTTTTCTGCCTGGTAGACGGCCTGCATGAACTCGCCTACTGACTGGAAGCCATGCATCGGATCAGCCTGGCGGTTGTCGGTCACGGTCACGTGCGCACTGCGGGGCTGATGCATTGCCATCTGCGCTTCTTCAGCGATCAGACTGGCCTCACGGTCAATTGCGGCTGAAGCTGATTCGATGCGAGCCTTCAACGCATCAAATGCGCTGACCTCCTCATCGCTCATGTCGCGGTTATCAGCAGCAGCGCGGTCGGTCAGCGCGCGAGCCTCTTTGACCAGGGTGGATTTGCGAGCCTGCAGCTCGCGCATTTGTTTACTCATGAAAGGGTTCTCCAGAAATGAAAAGCCACCGCATCCCGAAGGAGTCAGTGACTGGTTGGGGAACGACCGACGGGTCGTATCAATAAAAGGCTGTGCTCAACGGAGCAACGCCCGAAAACTCAAAGGTAGGCCAGCGAATTTCTCGCTTGCAGCAGGCGCGAGGCCTGCGGCTTGTTCTGTACTTTGGCGCTGCGGCGCATCTTGCGCACCACGTCATCCAGGGAGGCAATGCCGTCGACCATGTTGCTGGCAAGGGCGGCTTCGGCACCCAGTACACGGCCCTGGCCCATGCCATCACGTACTTGGGCGATGGCGACCCCACGACCCTTGGCAACTGCCTTGGTGAACGCTGCGTAGTAGTCGTCAACGCGGGACTGCATGAAGGCTTGTGCGTCTTCGTCCAGCGGGGTGTAAGGATTGCCCTCGACCTTGAACTTGCCCGCCGATATGAGCGTGGTTTTAACGCCTGCCTCATCCATGGCTTTGCTGTAGTCCTGGTGCGCCTGCCACACGCCGATGGAACCCACTTCGCCGCCGGGAGTGAC
>CALBSC010000105.1 GCA_937927685.1 uncultured Burkholderiales bacterium
CCATTCCCGGCGGTGCCAACGCCAAGCCTTTTGTGACGCACCACAACGCGCTGGACCAAGAGATGTTCTTGCGCATCGCGCCCGAGCTGTACCTCAAGCGCTTGTTGGTGGGTGGCTTCGAACGCGTGTTCGAGATCAACCGCAACTTCCGCAACGAAGGCATCTCGGTGCGTCACAACCCCGAGTTCACCATGATGGAGTTTTATGCAGCGTACTGGAACTACCAGGACCTGATGCACTTCACCGAAGAGCTGGTGCGCGACGCGGCCCAGAAGGCCGTGGGCACCCTGCTGCTGACCTACAACGGCCAGCCGGTGGACCTGAGTCAGCCGTTCCAGCGCCTGACCATCCGTGAAGCCATCCTGAAGTACACCGACGCCGGCGACAACGTGGATCACCGCGACTGGCTGATCAACGCCCTGCGCAAGCTCGGGTTCACCGATGAGAAGCACAAGCTCTCGGGCCGCAGCCTGGCCAGCCTGCAAGTGCTGTACTTTGAAGAGACGGTGGAAGACAAGCTGTGGCAGCCCACCTTCATCTGTGAGCACCCGGTGGAGATTTCACCCCTGGCCCGCGCCAGCGACAGCCGACCGGACGTGACCGAGCGCTTCGAGCTCTACATCACGGGTCGTGAATTCGGCAATGGCTTCAGCGAACTGAATGACGCGGAGGACCAGGCGGCACGCTTTCATGCCCAGGTGGCTGCCAAGGAAAGCGGGGATGACGAGGCCATGTTCTTCGACCACGACTTCGTGCGGGCGCTGGAGTACGGCATGCCCCCCACGGGTGGTTGCGGCATCGGCATTGACCGCCTGATGATGTTGCTCACCGACAGCCCCAGTATCCGCGACGTGATCCTGTTTCCGGCCTTGCGCCGGGAGGGCTGAGAAACGACCCGGTGGGGGGTCGCCCCACCAATTAGCAAACGCTCACTTAGGCTGCGGCGGCTTGCAGTCGTGACAGAAAAAGGCCAGTCCGCCGGCAAAACGGCGCTGGCTGCCCAGGCGGCGGGGCTTGTGCAGGCCACATTTGATGCATGACATGGTCTCGCCAACTTTGCCCATCCCGACAAAGGGGGAGCCGTTTTCCCGGCTGGTGAAGCGCAGACCCGTCGAATCGACTTGGGTTTTTCCAGATTTGGTCGCCACAAAACTTCCTTGGTTGTCTCACTGCCGGCCTTGTCCTGGCACCGGCGAAGGGTCGATTTTACCCTGTCGACATCCATGAAATCCGACCGCGGCGGGAACGCCTGAGCAGACCGGGGTCATTCCTCCCGGCGCGTGGGTCGTGGCCTCCTCAGGGCAGCTCGGACAAGGCCTGGAGGTAGTCCGGCTGCGTCATCAGCGTCTCCCAATCCGGCGTTGCGAACCGTGGCAACAGCGCCTGACGACGCCACTCGGACGCCTCGCTGGCCTGCCATTCGCCTTTGAGCAGGGTTTCGGCCAGGCCGTCGAGCAACGCGTCCACCGCACGCCCCCCGCCTTCGCTGGCAGGCGTGCTCTGGTTGCACAGCAGCACCAGGTCACACCCCGCACGCAAGGCGGCGACAGCGGCCTCGGTGTAACTCACCACCCGCCCGCCGAGGCGACGGGCCCCCTCCATGGACAAGTCGTCGCTGAAGATGGCGCCGGTGAACCCCAGTTGGTGGCGCAGGATGTCCTGCAGCCAGCGCGACGAGAACCCCGCTGGCAGCGCATCGACCTTCGGGTAGATGACGTGGGCAGGCATCACACTCGCCACCGAACCGCCCAGCCAGGCATAAGGCATGGCGTCGTCCTGCAAGATGGCGGTGAGCGAACGGCGGTCCACCGGGATCTCGGTGTGCGAGTCGGCGCGCACAAAGCCGTGGCCAGGAAAGTGTTTGCCACACGAGGCCATGCCGGCCTGCAAGAGGCCGTGGATGAGGCTCTTGGCCAACACGCTCACCACGCGCGGGTCGCGGTGGAAGGCACGGTCGCCAATCACGCCGCTGCTGCCGTGGTCGAGGTCGAGCACCGGGGTGAAGCTGAAGTCCACACCACAGGCGCGCAGCTCGCTGGCCAGCACAAAGCCGCAGGCGGTGGCTGCTCGGGTGGCCTCCAGGGCCCCCGCACCCGGCTGGCGTTCATCGGCCCGCATCCAGTGCTCCCCCAGCACACGCATGGGCGGCAAATGGGTGAACCCGTCGCTGCGGAATCGCTGCACACGCCCGCCTTCGTGGTCGACACAGATCAGCAAGTCCGGCCGCACCGACTTGATGTCCTCGCACAGCGCCGTGAGCTGTTCCCGGTCGCGCCAGTTGCGGGCAAACAGGATCATCCCGCCGGTGAGCGGGTGAGCCAGTCGGCGGCGGTCGGTGGCACTGAGTTCGGTGCCAGCAATGTCCAGAATGAGGGGAGCGTGTGGGGTCATGGGGTGCTTCGGGAGGTCCGTGGACGGTCGTGTTGAGGGGCCTCAGCGGTTCGTGGGGGATGCGGGGGGCATGCCCGCTGTCTGAGCCTGCTCAACGATCACAAAACTGGCGGCGTAATCGGTTTCATCGGTCACGCTCACGCGGGCGTGCAGACCACGTGCCTCGCACCAGTCCCTGAGCACGCCGTGCAGCACGATGACGGGTTGCCCCGAGGGCAGCTTGCCCACCTCGCACAACCGCCAGGTCATGGGCATGCGCATGCCCAGGCCAATCGCCTTGCTGAAGGCCTCCTTGGCCGAGAAACGCGTGGCCAGGTAACGCACACCGCGCTCCGGCCAGCGGGCACTGCGTTGGCGCCAGGTGGCCATTTCATGGTCGGAGAGGATCTTGGCGGCGAAGCGCTCGCCGTGGCGCTCGAGGGAGGCACGTATCCGACGTACGTCGCAGATATCCGTCCCGATGCCGTAAATCATGCACGCTCCGGGATGCACGCCAGGTAGGCACGCACCGTCTCGGTGTAGCCGCGCTCCAGGGCATCCGAGATGAGCGCATGGCCAATGGAGACTTCGTCCACCGCACCTACACCCGTCAGGAAGGGGCTGAGGTTGTCCAGATTGAGATCGTGCCCGGCGTTGACACCCAGGCCGGCGGCACGGGCGGCACGGGTGCTCTCGCGGTAACGGGCCAGCACCTCGGCCTGTCGGGGGGTGCCGAAGGCCTGGGCATAGGGTTCGGTATAGAGCTCGACGCGATCCGCCCCCACCGCGCGGGCCAGCGCCATCTGCTCGGGTTCGGGGTCCATGAACAGGCTGACACGCACACCCGCCGCTCGGGCCTGAGCGATCAGCGGACGCAGGCGCTCGGCGTCTTGCGGGAAACGCCAGCCGTGGTCACTGGTGAACTGTCCCTCACTGTCGGGGACGAAGGTGGCCTGGTCGGGCTTCAGGTTCAGCACGAAGTCCATCAGGTTGTGAAACGGGTTGCCCTCGATGTTGAACTCCCGCTCAGGCCATTGGCGCAACAGACTGGACAGCGCCGACACATCGTCCGCCCGGATGTGACGCGCGTCAGGGCGCGGGTGCACCGTGATGCCCTGGGCACCGGCTTGCAGGCACAGGGTGGCCGCCCGGGTCACGCTGGGAATGCCCAGGTGCCGGGTGTTACGGATCAGGGCAACCTTGTTGAGATTGACGGACAGCGCGGTAGACATGGCAAGGCGATGATAAGTCGGGGATACACGGCAACAGTCAGGCAGTGTGCAAGCCTGCCGATTCTGACATCCGGCGCCTCACAGCGACTGCAACTCCATCATCAATTGTCGCGTACGCAATGACGCCACCCCACAGTGGTGGTGCAACAAGGCTCGCAACTGGGTTTGCAAGGCCGAGCGGTCCTCCGTGCTCAGGTGGGCACACACCCGCAGGGTGTCCATCCAGGGGCTGTGGCTGTCCAGCGCGGCGTGCAGGTCCGACCAGGCCTGTCCCGTCACCACACCGCGTGGGCCAACGGATTCTTCCTCGCCGCGCGAGACTTGCCGCAAGCCGCCCTCGGCCGACAAGGCATAGACCTGCTCGGCGACCAGCGGCTGCAAGGTCAGGGTCTGCTGATCAAGCGCCGGCAACAGGCCGATATCCCGCAACAGCACGAGTTCAAAGGCCCGCAGAACCGAGGTCATGGCCGGCGCGGTGTCGGTGGCAAGCACATGCACCGTCTGGCGGTACAGGTCGAACAGCGCCGGGTGCGGGTCATCGCGCGCGAGCAAGCGCATCAGGAGTTCATTGAGGTAGTAGCCCGACAGCAATGCCTCGCCGCGCGGCATCACATGCCCGCCGACCCAGTCGGCGCCCTTGAGCGAGCGCACCTCGCTCTCGCCCCCGAAATCCAGCCGCAAGGGCTGCAGGGGCAGCAGGACGGGCCGGAAGTTGGAGGTGGGACGGCGGGCGCCACGCGCCATCAGGGCAATGCGGCCGTGGTGGCGGGTGAACACTTCCAGCACCAGGCTGGATTCACTCCAGGGGTAACGGTGCAGCACGAACGCGGGTTCGCCGCTGATACGGGAGGCCTGGCGCGACTTACTCGTAGCCAAAGCTGCGCACCCGCGCTTCGTCGTCCGCCCAGCCCGAGCGGACCTTGACCCAGAGTTCGAGAAAGACCTTGGCGTCCATCAGCTTTTCGAGCTCCTGGCGGGCCTCGGTGCCGATGCGCTTGAGACGCTCGCCCTTCTCGCCAATCACCATGGCCTTGTGGCCGTCACGCTCCACCACCAGGGTGGCGCTGATGCGCACCATGCGGCTCACCGTCTTGCCCGGCTCTTCCGTGAAGGCGTCGATGATGACGGTGGAGGTGTAGGGCAACTCGTCACCCGTCAGACGGAACAGTTTTTCCCGGATGATTTCACTGGCCAGAAAGCGTTCGCTGCGATCGGTCAGCTCATCCTCACCGTACCACCAGGGCTGTTGAGGCAGGTAGCTTTGACACACCGTCAGCAGGCGCTCGATGTCTTTGGCCTGCTTGGCCGACATCGGCATGAATTCGGCGAACGGATGGCGCGACTGCATGTCACGCAACCACGGGGCGATCTCGCCACGGCGATGCACCCGGTCAAGCTTGTTGGCCACCAGAATCACCGGTATGTTGCGCGCCAGCAGCGACAGCACCTTGGCATCGGCCAGCGAAAAGTGGCCCGCCTCCACCACAAACAGCACCAGGTCCACATCGCCCACCGCGCCCAGCACGGTCTTGTTGAGCGAGCGGTTCAACGCGTTGTTGTGGTGGGTCTGAAAGCCCGGGGTGTCAACAAAAATGAACTGGGTCTGCCCCTCGGTGCGGATGCCCGTGATGCGATGACGGGTGGTCTGCGCCTTGCGCGAGGTGATGCTGATTTTCTGGCCCACCAGTGCATTGAGCAGGGTGGACTTGCCCACATTGGGGCGGCCGACGATGGCCACCAGGCCACAGCGCTGCGTGGGGTCCCCCGCACTCACGGCCGGCAAAGCCTGCTCGGGGGGCAGGCCATCGTCCTGGGGAATGTCTGTTGTAGAGGTCATCACTTGCGTTCCGCCAGCACGTTCAACATGGCCTGGGCCGCAGCCTGTTCGCCAGCACGGCGCGAGGCGCCAATGCCGCGCTCGCTCAGGCCCAACTCGGGCACTTCGCACTCCACGTCAAACGTTTGTTGGTGTGCGGCACCCAGGGTGCCCACCACACGGTAAATCGGCAACTGGTGCCGGCGCGCCTGCAGCCACTCCTGCAGCTGGGTCTTGGGGTCTTTGGTCGCGGCAGACATGGTGGGCGTGATGTCGACGCCCTCGAACAACCGCGTCACCAGCGCCTCGGCCGGGGCATAGCCCACATCGAGAAACACCGCGCCGATCAGCGCCTCCAGCGCGTCGGCCAGGATGGAGGGTCGCCGTTGGCCACCTGAGCGCAGCTCACCTTCCCCCAGACGGATCAAGCCCGGCAGGTTCAGCTCCAGGGCCAGCCGGTGCAAGGTGTCTTGCTTGACCAGGTTGGCGCGCACACGCGAGAGGTCTCCCTCGGGCAGGTCCTTCAGCTGCGTGAACAGCAACCGCGAGACAGCCAGGTTGAGCACCGAGTCGCCCAGGAACTCCAGCCGCTCGTTGTGGTCGGCGCTGAAACTGCGGTGTGTGAGGGCCTGGTTGAGCAGCCGGGCGTCAACAAAGTGGTGTTGCAGGCGCTGCTGCAGTGCTTCCAGGGCCGAGGCTTCCGTCACCATGATGTTGCAGTGCCTGATGTCGCCCGGTCAGTCAAAGCTGCCGATGCGTTTGAGGTTGCCGAAATTCATCCAGACGAAAAACGCGCGGCCCACGATGTTGCGCTCGGGCACAAAGCCCCAGTAGCGCGAATCCAGCGAGTTGTCGCGGTTGTCGCCCATCATGAAGAAGTGGCCAGGGGGTACCTTGCAGGTCACGCCTTCCACGGTGTAGCGGCATTGGTCCTTGAAAGCAAAGTCGTCGGTCCCCGGGATGAAGGCGGGACGATCGGCATCGTTGAGCAGTCGCACCGCCTTGGTCGGGCCCGGCTGTTGCGGGTGGCTGCCGGTGGGGAAGGCTTCCTGGAACTGCTTGATGTAGCGCAGGCTGTCTTCCTCGAAGAAATCCGGCAGCGGCGACTTGGGCACCGGCTGTCCGTTGATCGTCAACTGCTTGTTGAGGTAGGCCACCTCGTCGCCCGGGACACCCACCACACGCTTGATGTAGTCCAGGCTGGGCTTGGGCGGGTAGCGGAACACCATCACGTCGCCACGCTGCACCGGATTGCCCTCGGTGATCTTGAGATTGACAACTGGCAGACGCAACCCGTAATGAAACTTGTTGACCAGGATGAGGTCGCCCACCAGCAGGGTGGGAATCATCGACCCTGATGGGATCTTGAACGGCTCGAAGAGGAACGATCGCAGGATGAACACCACGGCAATCACCGGGAACAGCCCGGCAGTCCAGTCCAGCCACCAGGGCTGGCGCAGCGCCTCCTCGCGCGCGGGCGCGAGATCGATGTCGACCTTCTCGATGCCCATGCCACGCAAGTCGGCCTGGCGCTTGGTTTCCTGGGCCTCCAGGGCGACGGCGGCGGCTTCGCGGCGCGGCAAGAAGATCAGCCGTTCGGCCACCCAGTAGACCCCGGTGACCGTGGTGGCCATCAGCAGCAGCAAGGCAAAGTTGCCTTCGATCAGGCCGATGTACCAGGAGAAGGCATAGCCAACAAAAGCCGCAAGCACGGCCGCGGTGAGTGTGGGCATCAGTCTTCCACCTGCAAAATGGCCAGGAACGCCTCTTGGGGCACCTCGACCGATCCGATCTGCTTCATGCGTTTCTTGCCAGCCTTCTGTTTTTCGAGCAACTTGCGCTTACGGGTGATGTCACCCCCATAGCATTTTGCCAGCACGTTCTTGCGCAGGGCCTTGATGGTTTCACGCGCGATGATGTTGGCTCCAATGGCCGCCTGGATCGCCACGTCAAACATCTGACGGCTGATGATCTCCCGCATCTTGGCGGCCACCGCACGGCCACGGTACTGCGCCTGGGTGCGGTGCACGATGATGGACAGGGCGTCGACCTTCTCGCCGTTGAGCAGGATGTCCACCTTCACCACGTCCGACGCGCGGTATTCCTTGAACTCGTAGTCCATGGAGGCATAGCCGCGGCTGACGGATTTGAGCTTGTCGAAGAAGTCGAGCACGATCTCGCCCAGCGGCAGCTCATAGGTGAGCTTGACCTGACGGCCGTGGTAGCTCATGTCGAGCTGCACGCCGCGTTTCTGGTTGGCCAGCGTCATGACCGGGCCCACATACTCCTGGGGCATGTAGAGGTGCACCGTCACGATGGGCTCGCGGATTTCCTGGATGCGGGCCTGCTCGGGCATCTTGGAGGGGTTTTCGACCATGATGACTTCGTCATCCCCCTTGACCACCTGGTACACCACGCTCGGGGCGGTGGTGATGAGGTCCTGATCGAACTCACGCTCGAGGCGCTCTTGCACGATTTCCATGTGCAGCAGGCCGAGGAAACCGCAACGGAAGCCAAAGCCCAGGGCTTGGGAGACTTCCGGTTCATAGTGCAGCGAGGAGTCGTTGAGCTTGAGCTTTTCCAGGCTGTCTCGCAGGGCGTCGTACTGGTTGGCTTCGGTCGGGTACAGGCCAGCGAAGACCTGCGGCTGGATTTCCTTGAAGCCCGGCAGCGGCTCGGTGGCCGTGGCCGCGGCGCCGCCAGAGCCCGTCTTGATCTGGGTGATGGTGTCGCCCACCTTGGCCGCCTGCAACTCCTTGATGCCGGCGATGATGTAACCCACCTCGCCGGCCTCGAGCGATTCGCGCGGCTGGTTGGCGGGCGTGAACACGCCCAAGTTGTCGGCGTTGTAGGTGGCCCCGGTGGCCATCATCTTGATGCGGTCACCGCGTGCCAGGCGGCCGTCGACCACACGCACCAGCATGACCACCCCCACATAGCTGTCAAACCAGCTGTCGATGATCATGGCGCGCAACGGGCCGCTGGGGTTACCCCGGGGCGCTGGCACCTTGGCGATGATGGCCTCAAGGATCTCCTCCACCCCCATGCCACTCTTGGCGGAACAGGGAATGGCTTCGCTGGCGTCGATGCCGATCACGTCTTCAATCTCGGCCTTGGCCGTTTCAGGATCGGCCTGCGGCAAATCCATCTTGTTGAGCACCGGCATCACTTCCACACCCAGGTCGAGTGCGGTGTAACAGTTGGCCACGGTCTGTGCTTCCACCCCCTGGCTGGCATCGACCACGAGCAAGGCCCCTTCACACGCAGACAGCGATCGACTCACTTCATACGAGAAGTCGACGTGACCGGGTGTATCGATGAGGTTCAGGTTGTAGATCTGGCCGTCACGCGCTTTGTATTGCAGCGCAGCCGTCTGCGCCTTGATGGTTATCCCACGCTCTTTCTCGATGTCCATCGAGTCGAGGACCTGCGCTTGCATCTCGCGATCCTCGAGTCCTCCACAGCGCTGGATGAGCCGGTCTGCGAGTGTCGATTTGCCGTGATCGATGTGCGCAATGATTGAAAAATTTCTGATGTGCTTCATCAAGCGGGAGACTTAAGTGATTGAATTCAAAAGGCAGATCGGCATAAAAAAGGGCGCGTCACGGTTGGACGCGCCCTGAACCAACAATCATTGGCAACTGCGAAAGTTGGAACTTCATTGTAGGCAAAAAGCCCGTTCCGTACAGTGCCTCAAGTGGTCCGGATGCGTCGTTGTGGAACCACCACACGCATTTTATCCACAACTTAATCACAGAACTGGTTGCATATCCATGGGACAACTTGTGGGTGATCTGTGGAAGGTCTGTGGAGCGTCAGGACTGATCTCGCATCGTGGGTTTTGTCCCCATTTCTTATGTGAAATCTTCCTGAAACCATGGCGATATTCTATAGAAAAGGGCATTAAGAAATAATGACCCATAAGTCATTAGAGGAAATCGCCATCAAAAAATATTTTTCCCCTGTGGCAATGGCCTCAAAAACCCGGGCTCACGGGTGGTTTTTGCGGCTGGGTACGCCGCCATCACTTGCCCGGGCGAATCAGCGCGTACTGGGCCCAGTCACCACGGCGAAACAGCACATTCACGGGTTTGTTCTTGTCCTGACGCGCCAGGGTGGCCTCGAAGGCCTTGACCGACTCCACCTCAACGTTCGCCAGGGCCAGGATCACATCGCCTTCGCGCAAACCGGCACGCGCAGCCGCTTCCGTGGCAGCCTCTACGCGCACGCCACCGCGTAACTTCAATTCACGCTTCTGGACCTCGGTCAGGTCAGACAAGGTCAACCCCAGCGGGGCCACCGCCACCGCAGCAGCGGGCTTATCCGGTGCGGCGGCCTTGGCGGCGGGACGGTCCGGTTCAAACTCACCCACCACGATGCTGAGTTCCCGCTGTGCACCACGGCGCCAGACCGTGAGGGTGCTGCGGGTGCCCGGGCGGGTGTTGCCCACCTGGCGCGGCAGGTCGGCGGACTTCTCGATCGCCTTGCCATCGAATTTCAGGATGATGTCGCCGGCTTCCAGGCCGGCCTTGTCGGCAGGCGAGCCCGACTCGACATTGCGCACCAACGCGCCTTGCGGGCGACTGAGCCCGATGGACTCGGCCACTTCCTTGCTGACCTGATCGATCTGCACGCCCAGGCGGCCGCGCTGCACCCGGCCAGAGGCACGCAACTGGTCACTCACCCGCACGGCCTCGTCGATGGGAATGGCAAACGAGATGCCCATGAATCCCCCTGAACGGGAATAGATCTGACTGTTGATGCCCACCACTTCGCCACGCATGTTGATGAGCGGTCCGCCCGAGTTGCCCGGGTTGATGGCCACATCGGTCTGGATGAAAGGCAGGTAGTCACCCGTGTCTCGCTGCTTGGCGCTGACAATGCCGGCGGTGACCGAGTTCTCCAAGCCAAAGGGCGAGCCGATGGCCATGACCCATTCCCCCACTTTGAGGCGGCTGACATCTCCGATGCGAACGGCCGGCAAGCCGGTGGCCTCGATCTTCACCACCGCCACATCGGTGCGCTTGTCCAGCCCCACGATGCGGGCCTTGAATTCCCGCTTGTCCGGCAAAGTGACCAGCACCTGGTCGGCGCCATCCACCACGTGGGCGTTGGTCATGATGAAGCCATCGGCCGTCAAGACAAAGCCCGACCCCACACCACGGGGTTGCTCCTCCTCCTGCTGAGGACGGTTGGGGCGCTGCTGGCGCGGGTTGTTGGGGCCCGGCAATGGCACCCCAAAGAAGCGGCGGAACAGCTCCTGCATTTCCTCATCGTTCGGGTTGCCGGGGCCTGCGGCCCCGCGGGCAGACACGCGTTCCAGCGTACGGATGTTGACCACCGAGGGGCCCACCTGCTCCACCAGGTCGGTGAAGTCAGGCAAGGTGCGGTTTTGCGCCACGGCAGGTGCCGTGGGCGCCAGGACCAGAACGCTCATCAGCGCCGCACCGGACACCAGGCCGGCCAAGGATTTCAAAACATTCATATTCAACAACTCCCAACAAGCACCCTAGTGGGTATGCCAATATATAGCGCGCCGAACGTCCTTCCAGATGACAGGGTCAGCGTGTCGTTCGATCCACAACCACGGGCGGGCAGGATCTGCATCGTCACATGGGGAGGTCCAGCGCAAAAGCAAGGCGTGTTGCATGTCGAGCGCGAGGGTCAACTGCCCGCTCACGGGGTGCGCACCTTGCAGGTGCCAGCATGCACCATCCCACCGCAAGCAGTCACCCGGCGCGGGGATTGCACGCACAGACAACCCTCCGGCAGGCAGCAACAACCATGACATGAGGGCCACCAGATCCAGGGTGGGCTGTGAGACGGCCACGGCGACCATCAGGGCAAGCGTGGCTATCAGCAAGAGGGCCAGCAGGGCGTGGAGCCGCCACGCCCGACCCAGCGGGTACAACACCTGCGGAGCCGATTGCATGAAAGTGGCGTCAGACGCGCTTGAAGATCAGGGTACCGTTGGTACCCCCGAAACCGAAGTTGTTCTTGAGCGCGATGTCGATCTTGAGGTCGCGCGCCTGGTTGGCACACACATCCAGGTCACACGCCGGGTCCTGGTTGAACACGTTGATGGTGGGCGGGCTCTTTTGCTCGTACACCGCCTTGACGGTGAAGACACTCTCGATGCCACCAGCCCCCCCCAACAAGTGCCCGGTCATGGACTTGGTGGAGTTGACCACGATGTGGTGCGCGTGGTCACCCAGGGCCGCCTTGATGGCGTTGATTTCATTCACATCGCCCAGCGGCGTGGACGTGCCATGCGCGTTGAGGTACTGGACCTGGTCAGCATTGATACCGGCATTGCGCAGGGCATTGACCATGGCACGGCGCGGGCCGTCCATGCTCGGCGCTGTCATGTGACCGGCATCGGCACTGCGGCCATAACCGATCACTTCGGCATAGATGCGGGCGCCACGGGCCTTGGCGTACTCATACTCCTCGAGCACCAGCACGCCGGCCCCTTCACCCAGCACAAAACCATCACGGTCCTTGTCCCAGGGACGGGAGGCCGTGGCGGGGTCATCGTTGCGGGTAGACAAGGCGCGCATGGCGGCAAATCCGCCCACGCCCAGGGGGGACACGGTGGCCTCGGAACCGCCAGCCACCATCACGTCGGCGTCCCCGTACTCGATGATGCGGGAGGCCTCGCCAATGCTGTGCAAGCCTGTGGTGCAGGCGGTCACCACCGCCAGGTTCGGGCCCTTGAAGCCCAGGCGCATGGAGACATGACCCGAAATCATGTTGATGATCGAGGCCGGAACAAAGAAAGGGGAAATGCGCCGGGGACCGCGTGCGGTCAACTCGGCATGCATGTTTTCGATCAGCGGCAACCCACCAATGCCTGAACCGATCAGGCAACCGATGCGGTGAGCGGCTTCCTCGTCCAGCGCGTCGCCTGTGGGCAAGCCCGAATCCTTCACCGCCTGCAAGGCTGCGACCACGCCGAAATGGATGAAGGCATCCATGGCGCGGGCTTCCTTGGGCGGAATGTAATCATCGAGGTTCAAGCCCTTGATTTCGCCGGCAAAACGGCAGGCGAAATCCTTGGCATCAAACCGGGTGATGGGGGCGATGCCGGACTGACCGGCCAGCAGACGGGCCCAGGACTCGTCCACCGTGTTGCCCACGGGGCTGACGCAACCCAGGCCAGTCACGACAACGCGACGACGGCTCATGCGAGAGTCTCTCTAGCGAATCAGCTCTTCTGGTGTGCCAACGCGTAGTCGATCGCGTTTTGCACCGTGGTGATCTTCTCGGCGTCTTCATCGGGGATTTCGATGCCGAACTCGTCTTCCAGGGCCATCACCAGTTCCACCGTGTCGAGGGAGTCGGCACCGAGGTCGGCCACGAAGGCTTTTTCATTGGTGACTTGAGACTCTTCCACGCCGAGTTGTTCGGCGATGATTTTTTTGACACGTGCTTCGATATCGCTCATGGTTCCCTCAAAGGGTTATGTTGAAGTCCGCGATTTTACCCGGGCGGACGGTCCGATTGAAAAAAGCTGTTTGGGTCGCATTCACGCCATGAACATGCCGCCGTTCACGTGCAGTTCCTGCCCCGTGATGTAAGCGGCTTGCGGGCTGGCCAGATAGGCCACCGCGTGGGCAATGTCGGCGGGTTGGCCCAGATGCCCCAGGGGAATCTGGGCCATCAAGGCCTGCTGCTGGGCCTCGGGCAAGGCCGAGGTCATGTCCGTCTCGATGAAACCCGGCGCCACGCAGTTGACCGTGATCTGGCGACTGCCCAGTTCGCGGGCCAGCGCGCGCGTCATGCCGGCCACGCCGGCCTTGGCTGCGGCATAGTTGGCCTGACCGGGATTGCCACTGGCCCCCACCACGCTGGTGATGCTGATGATGCGGCCATAGCGCTGCTTCATCATCGGGCGGATCACCGCACGGGACAGGCGAAACACCGCCTTCAGGTTGGTGTCGAGCACGGCGTCCCAGTCGTCGTCCTTCAGGCGCATGGCCAGGGTGTCGCGTGTGATGCCGGCGTTGTTGACCAGCACATGCAAGGCGCCTTGCTGGGCCACGATTTCGTCAACGAGCGCGTTGACCGCCTCACCGTGGTTGACATCGAGCACCACACCGCGGCACCCCTCATGACCGGACAAGGCCTGGGTGATGCCGGCCGCACCGGCCTCGGTGGTGGCGGTGCCGATCACATGCAGACCCTGACGGGCCAACTCCAGGGCAATCGCGGCGCCAATACCGCGGGACGCTCCCGTCACCAGGGCCGCTTGTCCGGCAAAAGCAAGTTCAGAGGACATGATCAGGACAACAGGGTTCGGGTTTCTTGGAGGCTCGCCGGGTCAAACACGGCACCGGCCAGCAGTTCGGCGTCGATGCGACGGGTCAGACCCGCCAGCACTTTGCCTGGACCGCACTCGATCACCGCGCCAATGCCGCGGGCCTTGATGGCCTGCACGCACTCCACCCAACGCACCGGCCCGAAGGCCTGGCGGTACAGGGCATCGCGAATGCGGGCGGGGTCGGATTCGACCGACACGTCAATGTTGTTCACCACCGGGATGCGGGGCGTTTGCAACGTCAACTCTGCCAAACGGGCCTGCAGGCGCTCGGCGGCCGGCTGCATCAGGCGGGAATGGAAGGGTGCCGACACCGGCAGCAGCAAGGCGCGCTTGGCACCCATGGCTTTGAGCAACTCGCAGGCCTTGTCAACCGCAGCCTTGCTGCCGGCAATCACGGTCTGGGCCGGGTCGTTGAAGTTGGCGGCGTCGACCACCTCGGCGCTGCCCGCGCCAAAACTGGCCTGCGCCTGCGCACAGCCGTCGATCACCTGCGCCGACGTCAGGCCCAGGATGGCCGCCATGGCGCCCTGCCCCACCGGCACGGCTTCCTGCATGGCTTGGGCACGCAAGCGCACCAGCGGCAGCGCCTCGGCCAGGGTGAGCACCTCGGCCGCCACCAGGGCGGCATATTCGCCCAGCGAGTGGCCCGCCACGGCGGCCGGCACATCGCCTCCCTCGGCACGCCAGGCCCGGTAGGCGGCGACGCCCGCCACCAGCATCACCGGCTGGGTGTTGGTGGTGAGCGCCAGGTCTTCCTTGGGACCGGTGTGGATCAGCGCGGCCAGGTCCTGGCCGATGGCCGCGGATGCCTCTTGCAGCGTGTCACGCACCGCCGGGTGATCACCCCAGGCGTCCAGCATGCCCACCGCTTGTGAGCCCTGACCGGGAAAGACAAAAGCAAACGTTTTCATGGTCTTGGTTGTTCAGAACTGGGCCAGCACGGCGCCCCAGGTAAAGCCGCCCCCCACCCCTTCCATCAGCACACGCTGACCGGGACGGATCTGGCCGCTGCGCACCGCCACGTCCAGCGCCAAGGGGATGGAGGCCGCCGAGGTGTTGCCATGGTCCTGCACGGTCAGCACCACCTTGTCCATGGACAGCTTGAGCTTTTTGGCGGTGCTCTGGATGATGCGGATATTGGCCTGGTGGGGAATCAGCCAGTCGATGTCCTGTTCCTGCAGCGCGGCCTTGGCGAGCGTGGCGCGGGCCGCCGACTCGAGCACGCCCACCGCCAGCTTGAACACGGCCTGGCCGTCCATCTTGAGCACCGGGTCGCCCAGGACCTGGCCGCCGCTGACATGGCCAGGCACACACAGAATGCCGACATGACGGCCATCGGCATGCAGGTCGCTGGCCAGAATGCCCGGCTGGTCGCTGGCTTCCAGCACCACGGCACCAGCGCCGTCGCCAAACAGCACGCAGGTCGTGCGGTCGTTGAAATCGAGGATGCGGGAAAACACTTCCGCGCCGATCACCAAAGCACGGCGGGCGTTGCCCCCGCGGATCATGGCGTCGGCCACGGTGAGGGCGTACACAAAACCGCTGCACACGGCCTGGACGTCAAACGCGGCTGCGCCGATGATGCCAGCGCCCCCCGCTTCCAGCTGCGACAGCTTGTGCTGAATCATGCAGGCGGTGGAGGGGAAGACCATGTCCGGGGTGGAAGTGGCCACGATGATGAGGTCGATGTCCTGCGGCTGGCGACCGGCAGCCTCGAGGGCCCGGCGAGCCGCCTCGAAGCCCAGATCGCTGCTGCCCTCGCCGGATGCGGCGAAGTGGCGGGCCTGGATGCCCGTGCGCTCGATGATCCATTCGGAGGAGGTTTCCACCCCACGCTGGGCCAACTCGGCGGCCAGGTCGTCATTGGTGAGTCGACGGGCGGGCAGGTAACTGCCCGTACCCGTGATGCGGGCAAATACGTTGTTCAAGCCTGGGCTCCATGCATGGCGCCATTATCCTCGCTCGAGGCCGACAGGAGCGGGGCGGCATGGGCGATGCGGGCACGCACCCGGTCCAACAGTTGGTGCCGGGCCGCTTCATAGGCTCGGGTCAGGGCAGTCTCAAAGGCCAGCGCGTCTGCGGAACCGTGGCTCTTGAACACCAGACCCCGCAGCCCCAACAAGGCTGCGCCGTTGTGCCGCCGGTGATCAACTCGCTTTTTAAACGAATTTAGAACAGGATAGGCACAAATACCCATTATTTTTGTAAAGATGTTGGCGGAAAAGCCTTCCCGAAGGATGGTACTGACCATGCTGGCCAGCCCTTCGCTGGCCTTGAGAGCCACATTGCCAACAAATCCATCGCAGATCACGATATCGGTGGTTCCCTTGAAGATATCGTTACCTTCAACATTGCCGTAAAAATTCAAATCGCCGTTGTTGGCCGCTTTTCGAAGCAGTTCGCCAGTTTTTTTGATGTTTTCGTTGCCTTTAATGGCTTCTTCACCAATGTTGAGCAAACCGACCGAGGGGTTTTCAATGTCCAGAAGTACCGAGACCAGGGCGGAACCCATGACGGCAAACTGCAGCAGGTGCTCGGGCGTGCAATCCACGTTGGCCCCGAGATCCAGCATGGTGGTGCCGCCGCCCTTGACGTTGGGCATCTGACCGGCGATGGCCGGTCGGTCAATGCCGTCCAAGGTTTTCAGAACATAACGCGCGACAGCCATCAAAGCGCCCGTGTTGCCGGCAGATACCGCCGCTTGGGCCTTGCCGTCACGAACCTGCTCAATGGCCAGCCGCATGGACGAGCCCTTTTTGCGACGCAGGGCCACTTCAACCGGGTCGTCCATGGTGACCACCTCGGTGGCATCGATCCAGTCAGCGCGGGGGTGGGTCCAGTCGCCCCGACGATCGGCCAGGCCAACCAGCAGACAACGGGCTTGGGGGTGCTGATCGAGAAAGCGGCGGGTCGCCGCCAGAGTGACATCGGGGCCGTGATCGCCGCCCATGACATCAACAGCCAGGGTGATCATGGGCAAGCCGGAAATCGATCAGTCAACAAGGGAGTGCATCAATACAAAGGCCCGCGCCACCAGGTGTGCGACGGGCCTGTGCATCGCCTGAAAGATCAGGCTTCGTTTTTGGTCTTGAGCACCTTGCGGCCACGGTAAAAGCCGTTGGGGCTGATGTGGTGACGCAGGTGGGTTTCGCCCGTGGTGGGCTCAACAGCGATGCCCGGCACGTTCAGGGCATTGTGCGAACGGTGCATGCCGCGCTTGGAGGGAGACTTTTTGTTTTGCTGGACGGCCATGATCGGCTCCTGACATGAATGGGGGTCAACTGCCCGCGTCCTGAGAAAATCCAGGGACGACTCGGCAAAACCGCAGATTATAGCGGATTCGTGGATAGGCCCCGCCAGACCCCCCAAGCGCATGCCCAAGCCAGGGCGCCCACCCGTCCGCGCCCCGCCAGCGCCCCCCGGTCAGGGCTTGCGCTTGAGTTGGGCCAGGGCGGCAAACGGGTGCGGACGCCCGTCCGACTGGGCCTCGTCAAACCCGGCATCCTGTGACGACAAGCGGACCGGCGCGGGGCAATCGGGTTCGTGGCGAGGCACCAGGGGCAAGGCCATGAGCAATTCATCCTCGATCAGTTCCAGCAAGTCGAATTGAGGGCTGAGCACGAGCAGGTCCTCTTCGGCCTCTTCATCCTCGCGCGCTGCGGTGGCCTCGTCCGCCACGAAGCGGAAGCTCCGCTCCACCGCCAGCGGCACCTCCACCGCGCCCATGCAGCGCTGACAGACCATGGGCAGGCGCGCCTGGGCCCGCACATGCAGCCAGCACTGGCCCGCCCCGCCCAGGCGCTCACGCCACTCCCCCTGGGCACTCCAGTGGATCAGCGGCCCTTCGCTGGAGGGGGTGGCCATTTCAGCAAGCAGGCGCTCACATTCGTGAATGGGCGTTTCACCGTCCAGGCGATCCCCGGCCCGAGCAAGGGCTCGCACATCCAGTCGCGCGGGGGAGTAGGCAGCATTCATGGCACCAGTGTAAGAGAATCCCCGTCATGACCTCGCCTGCCGCCGCCCCCTCCCCCTTGCCTCGCCCGCTGATCCTGGGTTCGACGTCGCGCTACCGGCGTGAGTTGCTGGCGCGGCTGCATGTGCCCTTCGAGGTACAAGCCCCCCAGGTGGACGAGACCCCCCTGCCCGGCGAAGCCCCCGAGGCGCTGGCCCGGCGCCTGGCGCTGGCCAAGGCCCGCGCCGTGGCCGCACGTCACCCGCAGGCCGTGGTGATCGGCTCGGACCAGGTGGCGGATCTGGCGGGCGAGCCCCTGGGCAAGCCCGGCACCCATGAACGTGCGGTTGAACAACTGCGGCGCATGCGCGGGCGCACCGTGATCTTCCAGACGGCCCTGAGCGTGGTGTGCCAGGCCAGCGGTTTCGAAATGAGTGATCTCGCCGCCGTCCAGGTGCGCTTTCGGGCGCTCAGCGATGCCGAGATCGAGACGTATCTGCGGCTGGAAGAGCCTTACGACTGTGCCGGCAGCGCCAAGAGCGAGGGGCTGGGCATTGCCCTGCTGGACGCCATCGACAACGACGACCCGACCGCGCTGGTCGGTCTGCCCTTGATCCGCACAGCCCGCTTGCTGCGCGCGGCGGGCCTGCCCTTGTTGGGCGGATGATGACCCACCCCACTCCACCCCAGCCGTCTTCGCAAGCGGGCACACCGGCCGTGACGCCCGTGTCCCGCGGAGGCCTCTGGCTGGTCCCGGCCCCGCTGGATTTCGGCTGCGATGTCGACGTGCCGCTGCACGGCTTGATGCCGCCGGGCACGCTGGAGGTGGCCGCGCGACTCAGCCACTGGGTGTGTGAAAACGCCAAGTCCACGCGGGCTTATCTCAAGCGGGTCCATGCGCTCGTTCCGCTGTCTCGCCCGATCCAGGAACACACCATCACCGAACTGCCCCGTGCCGTTCACAAAAAAGGCGACCATCAGGGCGAGTTCGACGCACGGGGCTTGTTACAAGCGGCGCTTGACGGACATGACGTGGGCCTCATCAGCGAAGCCGGCATGCCGGCGCTGGCGGACCCGGGTGTGTCGGTGGTCCGCGCAGCGCATCAGCTGGGGCTGACGGTGCACCCGTTGGTGGGCCCCTCGTCTTTGCCCCTGGCCATGGCGTCGAGCGGTCTCAACGGTCAGCAGTTCTGTTTTGTGGGCTACTTGCCCGCGCAGGCGCACGAGCGGTCACAACGGCTGCGCGAGTTGGAGGCCGTGGCCCAACGCACTGGCACAGCCCAATGGTTCATCGAAACGCCTTATCGCAACGTGGCCCTGTGGGACAGCCTGTTGCAGGTGCTGGCCCCCACCACGCGGCTGGCCTGTTGCAGCGGGCTGACCCTGCCCGAACAAGCGGTGCAGTGTCACGATGTGCAGACGTGGCGAGGTCGGGCCACGCCGACGGCCCTGCATCTGCCCACCGTGTTCGGGCTGGGCATTTGAGCCGGACAAGCCCACGGCGGTGAGCGACAGGGTGCAGCGCGCGGTCGGGCAGCCGACCCGTCGAGGGTTTCAGCGTCAGCGTCAGCGTCAGTGCTAGTGCTAGTGCTAGTGCTAGTGCTAGTGCTAGTGCTGGCGTTACCTCAGCGCAAGCCGGGGATCGATTTGAGGGCCCGGACAGCGCCTTCACCCACCGCAGCGCCAAAACGCTTGGCGAGGCGTTCGGCCACGTTCTCGTGACGGGTGTAGTCCACCACATCCTCCGCCTTCACGACCTCACGGGCCACAAAATCCAGGCTGCCCAGCGCGTCGGCCAAGCCCAGTTCGATGGCTTGCTGCCCGGTCCAGAAGAGGCCACTGAACAATTCGGGGGTTTCCTTCAGTCGCTTGCCACGACCTTCACGCACCACTTGGATGAACTGCTGGTGAATCTGGTCGAGCATGGTTTGGGCATACGCACGCTGGGTCTTGGTCTGCGGGCTGAAGGGATCCAGGAAGCCCTTGTTCTCGCCTGCCGTCATCAAGCGCCGCTCAACACCGAGCTTGTCCATGAGGCCGGTGAAACCAAAGCCGTCCATCAGCACGCCGATGCTGCCCACGATGCTGGCCTTGTCGACATAGATGTGGTCCGCGGCCACGGCAATGTAATAGGCAGCGGAGGCGCACGACTCTTCCACCACCGCATAGACGGGTTTCTGGTGCTTGTCCTTGAGGCGTCGAATTTCGTCATTGATGATGCCCGCTTGCACCGGGCTGCCGCCCGGCGAATTGATGAGCAGCACCACGGCCTGCGAGCCTTCATCCTCGAAGGCATCACGCAAGGCACTCACAATCCAGTCGGCGCTGGCGTCTGCCTCGGCGGCAATCTCCCCCTGGATCTGGACCACCGCGGTGTGGGCCTGGTTCACGCGGGTGGGACCCGTGCTGCGAGAAAAACTCAACCACATGACCGCCACCACCACGCCCAGCCACAGCAATCGAATGGCGTTGCGCCAGCGCCGGGCAGCCCGTTGCTCCTCGAGGTGCGCAAAGGCCAGTCGCTCCAGGGTCTGCCGCTCCCAGCCCGAGTCGCGCTCAGGGGACGTTGTGCCTTCGCTGGCGTGGTGACGCTCAAATTCACTCATATCAAACTCAGAATTCCACAGGTTTCAGGTTGTACGCAGTATGCCAGTGCACGACGCCATCGTGCTCGCTCACGGGTATCTTGATGAGCCCGCCACGACACGGCCCGCCCTGGCAGGCCCCGGTATCGGGCGCGTACAGGGCGCCATGGGTGGCGCACATCAGCCAGCGCCCGGTCACGTCGAAGAAGCGGTCGGGCTGGTAATCCATTTCCATGGCGACGTGGGTGCAACGGTTGAGGTAAGCGTGCACCTGTCCGTCAAAGCGAACGGCAAAGGCGCGGCAGGTGGCGCCGGCATACACCACATCAAACGGCACGGCCATGCCGCTGTTGACCAGATCGGCCGACTGGCACAGGGGGATCAGGGCCTCATCCATGCGTCAACAACCAGCCCTGCAACTCGGCCACCGAATGGGCCACAAAGCGCGGGGCCAGTGCTTCAAAGTTGTCGTGGTGATGGGCCCCGTAGCTCACGCCAATGCTGTCGCATCCGGCCCGTCGCGCCATCTCGAGATCGTGGGTGGTGTCGCCAATCATCAGGGTGCGCTCGGGCGACACGCCCATCTCGCCCATCAGTTCGTGCAGCATTCGTGGGTCGGGCTTGCCCGCCGTTTCATCGGCGGTGCGGGAGGCATCGAACAGACCCTGCAACTCCACGGTGCGCAGCGCCTCGTTGAGCCCCATGCGGCTCTTGCCGGTGGCCACGGCCAGCCAGTGCTGGCGCTCCCGCAAGGCGCCCAACAGGGGCAACACGCCGTCGAACAGGCTGATATCGTCCTTGTGCCGGACGTAGTGATGACGGTAGCGCTCCCCCAGTTCGGGGTATTTTTCCTGGGGCACGTCGGGTGCCGCATGGGCCAGCGCCGGGATCAGCGCCATGCCGATCACATAGGAGGCGGCTTGATCATCGGGGACTGTGCCGCCCACATCGCGCACCGCTTCCTGGATGCAGCGGGTGATGATGCGGGTGGAGTCGAACAGGGTGCCGTCCCAATCAAAGGCGATCAGGTCATAGCGGCGGAGGCGGGGGCTGGACATGGTCGAGGAAGGCCTGGAGTTCGGGGGGAAGTGGCGACTCGAGGTTCACCGGTCGCAAGGTTTGCGGATGGATGAACTGTAACCGCCAGGCGTGAAGGAACATGCGCTGCAAGCCCGCCTTGTGCCACTCGCGGTTGCGCTCGAAGTTGCCGTATTTGTCGTCACCCACGATGGGATAGCCCAGGCTCGAGAGGTGAACCCGGATCTGATGGGTACGCCCGGTCTTGATGGTGACCTCCAACAGGCTGAAGCCGCCCACCAGGCGCGCCACCCGCACCAGCGTGATCGCACGCTGGCCGTCCGGGTCGTCCTTGCCGACCACGCGCACCCGCCGCTCGCCCTCGCCCTGCCCGTTGGGCACCAGGTAACGCTGCAGCGGCATGTCGATCACTTTTTGACGCGATGGCCACTGCCCCGGTACCAGGGTCAGGTAGGTCTTGCCGGTCTCACGCTGGCGAAACTGCTCCTGTAGCCGTGTCAGCGCGCTGCGCTTTTTGGCCACCAGGAGCACGCCGGAGGTTTCCCGGTCGAGTCGGTGCACCAGTTCCAGCATCGGGGCCCCTGGCCGGGCCTGGCGCAGTTGCTCGATCACACCATGGCTGATACCGCTGCCGCCATGCACCGCCACCCCGGCGGGCTTGTCGATGGCCAGAATGCCGTCGTCTTCATACAACACCGGGAACTGCCGGGCCGGGGCTGACAGCGCCCCGGCATCGCCACTGACCGCCACGGGCGGTTTGGCCGCCAGGCGCAGCGGCGGCACCCGTACCTGGTCGCCCGTGGCCACCCGGGTATCGGCGCTGGCACGGCCCTTGTTCACCCGCACTTCGCCCGAGCGGATGATGCGGTAGATCAGGGTTTTGGGCGCCCCTTTGAGGTGGCGCACCAGCCAGTTGTCCAGGCGCTGGCCGGCCGATTCCTCGTCCACAACCAGAAATTGGACCTCGGGGGGCGGGTTGGGCTGAGCTGCCCCTATAATGTTCTTCACCAGCGACGAGTTCCAAGTGCTTGATTTAATTCGTAGATTAGAGCACGCCGAACCCCCGCTGTGAGGTCGATGCCCTGCCAGGACCCGTTTGCCCCTGCTGAACCAGAGGCGTGAACCCCAGGCAGTCGAGCCGATACCCAGACAACCACGATACGGAATACCTTGGCTGTCGACGCTCCATGAAAGCGACGACGGCGGATCATAGCGAGACACCCCGACCATGGAATGGTTCATGCTGATGTGGATGCTTTGCCGACGCTGGCTGATGCCTGTGCGCGCAAGCTTGGCCGCATGCCTGAGCAACACCATGCTTACCGGGCCTGACCGCCTGCCCCTGAGGGCGGCGCGTCCTGTTCTTCGACTCGCTCCTGTCCACATCCCCACACACCGCTTGCGACCCTGACGGGTGCGAGCGGCCTGGTGGGCCATTCCCTTCGTTGTCTGGTGCTGGCTCCGGCATCGTTGGCCCGTCATGGGCCTGTGATGTACAGAGTTAAAGGAACGCATCATGAAACGGATGCTGATCAACGCGACCCAGGCTGAAGAACGCCGCCTGGCCATCGTCGACGGACAAAAACTGCTCGACTACGAAATCGAGATCGAAGGGCGCGAACAGCGCAAGGGCAACATTTACAAAGCGGTCGTGACCCGTGTCGAGCCCTCGCTCGAAGCCTGCTTCGTCGATTACGGTGAAGACCGCCACGGCTTCCTGCCATTCAAGGAAATCTCCAAGCAATACTTCCAGGGCGGCGTGTCGCCCAGCCAGGCCCGCATCCAGGACGTCATCAAGGACGGCCAGGAACTGCTGGTGCAGGTGGAGAAAGAAGAACGTGGCAACAAGGGTGCGGCCCTCACCACCTTCGTCTCGCTGGCCGGTCGTTATGTGGTGCTGATGCCCAACAACCCCCGCGGCGGTGGCGTGAGCCGCCGGATCGAGGGTGACGAGCGCGCCGAACTCAAGGAGGCGATGGACCAGTTGGAATACCCCAACGGCATGTCCATCATTGCCCGCACTGCGGGCATCGGGCGGACCGCCCCCGAACTGCAGTGGGACCTCAACTACCTGCTCAAGCTGTGGACCGCCATCGACGGCGCGTCCAAGGCGGGCAAGGGCGCCTTCCTGATCTACCAGGAATCAAGCCTGGTGATCCGCGCCATTCGCGACTACTTCAACAACGACATCGGTGACATCCTGATCGACACCGACGACATCTACGAGCAGGCGCAGCAGTTCATGTCGCACGTCATGCCCGAGCATGCCGCCCGCGTGAAGCGCTACCGCGACGACACCCCGCTGTTCAGCCGCTTCCAGATCGAGCACCAGATCGAATCCGCCTACGCCCGCACGGTGAATCTGCCCAGCGGTGGCGCCATCGTGATCGACCACACCGAAGCCCTGGTCTCGGTGGACGTCAACTCGGCACGCTCCATCCGGGGCGGCGACATCGAGGAAACCGCCACCCGCACCAACCTGGAAGCCGCCGACGAAGTGGCCCGCCAGATGCGCCTGCGTGACCTGGGCGGCCTGATCGTGATCGACTTCATCGACATGGAAGAGTCGCGCAACCGCCGCGAGGTGGAAAACCGCCTGCGCGATGCCCTGCGCCAGGATCGCGCCCGGGTGCAGTTCGGCACCATCAGCAAGTTCGGCCTGATGGAGATGAGCCGCCAGCGTCTGCGCCCGGCCCTGTCGGAAGGCGCCTCCATCCCCTGCCCGCGCTGCGGTGGCTCCGGCCACATCCGTGACACGGAAAGCTCGGCCCTGCAGATCCTGCGCATCATCCAGGAAGAGTCCATGAAGGACAACACCGCCGCCGTGCACGCACAAGTGCCGGTGGACGTGGCCTCCTTCCTGCTCAACGAGAAGCGCACCGAGATCGCCAAGATCGAGATCAAGCAGCGCATCAGCGTGCTGCTGGTGCCCAACAAGACGCTGGAGACGCCCAACTACCGCCTCGAGCGCCTCAAGCACGACGACCCGCGCCTGGACAGCATCGAAGCCAGCTACAAGATGGCGGAGGAGTTCGAAGATCCCACCACCATGACGCGTCGCTCGCAAGAGCCGACCAACAAGCAGACGCCGGTGATCAAGGGTGTGCTGCCCGACGCACCGGCGCCGGTGGTGGAGCCCAAGCCCGTCGCCGAGAAGGCCCCTGCAGCCCGTGTGGCCCCCGCAGCGCCCGCCGCATCGGCCACGACCGAGCAACCGGCGTCCAAAGGTTTTGTGGGTTGGCTCAAGAACCTCTTTGGCGGCAAGTCCGAAGCTGCCCCCGCTGCGGTGCCCGCCAGCGAAACCCCCGCAGCCAAGGAAGAGCGCCGCGACGGCCGTGGCGGCAACCGCCGGGGCGGACGCCGTGGCGAACGTGGTGGTGACCGCGCTGAGCGTGGCGACCGTCCACAGCGCGAAGGCCGTGGCGAAAGTCGCGGTGAACGTCCGGGCCAGGAAGCCCGTGGCGAAGGTCGTGACAACCGGGGCGAGGGTCGCGGCGAGGGTCGCGGCGAGGGTCGTGGGGAAGGCCGCTCCGAAGGCGGCGATCGTCCGAACCGCGACCGTCCGAACCGTCCCAGCCGTGAAGGCCAAGGTGCACGCACTGAAGGGCGTGCCGCTGATCAAGTCACTGCCGAGGGCGACACCCCTGACACCCGCGCCGAGCGCGCCCCACGCGGTGAACGCCAGGGTGAGCGCGGTGAAGGCCGTCGTGAACGCTCCGAGCGTGGCGAGGGTCGCCGTGAACGCGGTGAACGCGGTGAACGTGGTGAACGTGGTGAACGTGGTGAAGGTCGCGGTGAAGGCCGTGGTGAAGGTCGCCGAGAGCGTGGTCCGCGTGGCGAGGACGGACAGTCCCTTGCACCTGAAGCCAACCCCTTGGTCACCGCGCCCGTCTCTGACATGCCGATGTCTGCTGAAGGCGTGTCCCCCTCGAGCGAGGTGTCACATGCCGAGGGCAGCGAATCCTCCCGCGCAGAGCGTCCTGCCGGCGAAGAAGGCGGCGAGCGCCGTGAGCGCCGCTCACGTGACCGCTATGGTCGTGACCGTCGCGAGCGCGCCCCGCGTGAAGAGGAGTCCTCGGCGCAAGCTGGCGTGTCGTCCTCGGCGGTAGCCGCGGCACCCGCCCCGGCAACCGGCACACCTGCTCGCAATGCCATGCCGACCATTGGCCACTACAGCCTGCCCGTGGCAGAACTCGAAGGTCTGGCCCAAGCGTCCAGCCTGTCGTGGGTGCAATCCAACCCGGCCCGTGTGGCCGAGGTGCAAGCCGCCATCGCAGCCGAGCCCAAGCCGGTCCATGTCCCGCGTGAACGCCCGCCCCTGGTGGTGCTGGACGAGGGTCCCTTGATTCTGGTGGAAACACGCCGGGATCTTCAGCAACTGGCCATGCCGTTCGAATCGACGCCTGCCGCCTGAGTCTGAACGGCCCCCTCGAAAGCCCCATCCTCGTCTGAGGTGGGGCTTTTTTCTTGGCCTGGGGACAAGCCGGTGGTGGGGTGATGGGAACCGCGGGTGCCAGGTCTCAGCGGTGCCAGGGCTCAGAAGCGATAGGTCTCAAAGGCGCGAGGACTCAACGGCAGGAGGACTCGAGACACGAGACACGAGACACGAGACACGAGGGCTCGAGGGCTCGAGGGCTCGAGGGCTCGAGGGCTCGAGGGCTCGAGGGCTCGGGGCACGAGCACTCGGTGACGATCAGGCTTGAAGGCAACAGGCCGGGGCGCTGCTCAAGCCACCAGGGCCGCGCGCCGCCAGGCCTGGGCGGCGGCTGGCTCGTCGCCACGCTGCTGGGCCAGCTCGGCCAGGGCACACCAGGCCTTGCGTTGCAAACCAGGCTGGGTGAGCTGCGGCGCACAACGTTCCAGCATTTGCTGCGCCTTGCCCCACAGGGAATGCCGCATGCACACCCGGCCGTAGAGGTACAGCAGGCCCATGTGATGGGGCTGGCTGAGTCGGGCCTGTTCGGCGCGTGCCAGCCAATCGGCCTGCGGTTCGTCCGCCTGCAGGGCTTGCTCGAGCACTTCGATGAGCTGCAACTGCTGCCGCTCATCCAGCGCGATGGACCGGTCTCCCCACCCCGACCAAAGCGGCAGCAACCAGTTCAGGGCCAGACGGGCTGACCCCTGCAACTGCAGCAAACGCCGCGCGGCGTGCAACGCAATGTGTGGCATCAGGCGCTCGGCGCGGTCCAGTGTCGTCCAGGTCTGCGCGAGTTGGGCCGCGTCATGGCACTGGTCGAGGCGAACCAGAATCAGGCTGCGCAACAGACTCTCGGAGGCCACCGGCGAGAACGCGCCGTGCTTGGACAGCAAACGCGCCGTGTCCAGCGCCAGGTCATGGCGTGCATTCAGTCGCGCCGCCTTCAGCCTCAGGCGCAAAGCCAGGGTCCGCCGTGAGGCGCCATGGGGCAATTGCGTCAGCCACTCCAAGGCAGCCGCTGCGTCTCGGTCAGACAGGGCCCAGCGAGCCGCGCTGAGCAACGCCGCATCGCCCACATCGGCGGACACGGTGCCGGGAGACTGCTGGGCCAGGCCCCAGCCTTGCTGGAAATGCAGATCGCGCGAGGCCTGGTCGTGCAACACATGCGCGCTCTCGGCGGCAATCAGATGGGCCAGCGCGCGCAGGGTGGGCAGATGCCGCGGGGCGGGTTCCGAGGGCAGGGCCTGGGCCTGCAAACTGTCGGCCAGCTCCAGCCCCTGCTCAGCCGACTTGCGGGCTCGCAGGTACCGACCAGACATCAGGAGCGCCAGGGATTCGAACACGGCCGCGTGCAGGTGCCGTTCCTTTTGCTGTGCACGCCAGCGGCGGGCCTGATGCGGCAATTCCAGAAAAGCAGCCAGGGCTCGCAGCGCCAGGTGCATGAGGGCAAAGCTCAGCACCCAGAGCAACACCACCAGGTTGATCGACAAGTCAAGCCGGTAGGGCGCCCAGAACAAGGTGACCATACCCTGGTTGTTGCCCGCCAGCAGCGCACCGGCCACCGCCACGCCAAACAACGCCAGCAACCACAATGCCGCGCGCATCTCAGCGTCCCGCCGCCGCCGTGGCCAAGGCCGCCAGCGTCTCGTCAATGCGCGGCAATTCGACCTGTTTGCTGTCCGCCAGCACCTGACGCAGGGCGGCCTGGGCGGCCAGCCCGCGACGCGAGCCGACATCGAAATAGCGCTCCAGGTCAAGCTGCACCTGGGTCAGATCCTGGCGCGCCGCTTCATGGTGGCGGGTGAGCAGGGCCAACCGCGCATTGAGCAGGCGCAGTTTGAGGTTTTCACGCAGAAAGTAGCTTTGCTCCGGCGCCAGCAAACTCGCCTCGGGACGGTCGATGCGGCTCACCCGCACCAGGCTGCTCACCTCGTCCCAGACGGCCAGCAAGACCCCCTCCCACCAACTGGCGCTGACGGCCCGGGCCCAGCTGCTGGCGGCCACAGGCTCGGGGGCAGGCGCTCTGGCTGCGGTCGTATTGACGGCATTGGCCAGCGGCAATTCGTCCACCCAGCGCGCCAACTCGTCCAGGCGGATCAGCAGGCCCGGCGTGTCTGCCACCGACGCTGTCTTGACACGCTCGATGTCGCGCGTGAGCGCCCGTTGCAAGGGCGCCAGCCGGGGGTGTGACACCTTGGCCAGGCGCGCCTCGGCCGAACGCAAGGCGGTCAGCAAGGGCTGCACGCTGCCCGTGAGCTGGGCCTGCTGCTGGGCCAGACGGATGGCTGAGTCGATATCCACCACCAGGTTTTCATCACGCGAACGCGACAGGCTTTGCATCAGTTCTTCCAGCTGGCTGCGCTGCAAGGCCACCTCGTTGAGCTTGCCATCGGTCAGGGCCAGATGGGCCGCCGTGTCGCGGGCCAGTTCCTGGGCCTGTTTGGCGGTGGCCTTGGCCTCGATGGCCTGCTCGCTGGTGTCAGCGCTCTGACGTGCCAGTTGTTCCTGGATTCCCGAGAGTTTTTGCCACAGCAGCACAGAGCTCGCCATGGCCAGGGCCGCCACGGCCCCCACAGACAGCACCAACGCGCGGGATACCGTGGGCGCCGGTGCCGCGGGTGGCTGCACCGCCGCAGCGTTGGCGACCGCAAGGCCAGGTTCAGCGGCCTGGCGAGGCGCCGGATCGGGCGCGGGGGTGGTATCGGACTCGGCACTCATGGCGTCGATTCTAATGAGGCCACCTGGTGCACCAGTTCGCTGGCTAGGGGCTTGCACGTCGATACCCGACCCCAACCGTGCGCACGCAACACCTGCGCGATACGGTCGTGCGTGGCCACCGCCCTGGCGGTGGCCCAGGGGGCTTGGGGCAACAGTTCGGTCAGGTAGTGCACCGCCAGCGAGCTGCTGAAAACCCAGACGGACCCATCGATCAGCGCCTGACGGGCGCGCTGCTGCTGGTTCGCGTCCCAGCGCGGTGCTCCGCGCTGGTAGGCCACCACCCAGCGCACCCGAACGCCCTGGTGGGTCAGTTGCTCGGCCAGCCAGTCGCGACCGACCCCCGTCTGCTCAGCCGGCGACGTGGCTTCGGTGTCAGCCTCGGCCGTGGCTTCGGTGCCCCGCACGATCGCCACGGTCTGCCCGGCCGGCCAGGCGGCGACCTGGGCCTGAACCCGACGCCAGAGCTGCTCGGTATCGAACTGGGGGGCATCGTCAGCGGGTGCGTCAATCTCGGCATCGCTCACGCCGCAGTGGTGCAGCGCCCGCCGCGTGCCGGGCCCCGTGGCCCAGCACCGGATGCCGTTCAACGCCATCCCCGCGGAGCGCCTGGCAAAGAAGTGGTGCACGGCCGGGGTACTGACGAACATCCAGGCGCGACAGTCCGCACGGTCGTGCCAGGCCTGGTCGATGGCGGCTGATGAATCCGCCGCCTGCGTTTCAATCAGTGGCCAGTCCAGCACCTCATGCCCGGCGGACTGCAAGCCCTCCTGCCACGCACGGCTTTGACCTGCCGGACGGGTCAGGATGACACGGACCATTCAGCGCGCACCCCCGGCTCGCAGGCGTGCGGCCACCTCGGTGCCGATGCGCTCGGCGGTGGCCAGATCGGCGCAATCATCGGTCAGCTCGGCCGTGACCAGGGTGGCAGCGCCCTCGGGATCGCCCCAGGCAGCACGCAAGTGCAGGTACTCGCCCTGCATGACGGCATGAGCGGCCAGGGGCATGGAGCAGCTGCCCCCCATGGCACGGCTGACGGCGCGCTCGGCCGCCACGGCCAGCCAGGTGGTCTGGTGCGACAGGGGAGCCAGCAGGGCATGCAAATCGGCGCGGTCGGCGCGCACTTCCAGCCCCAGGGCTCCTTGTCCGGCAGCCGGCAACATCTCGTGGGTCTCGAAGATGTGGCGGATGCGCTCGCCCAGGCCCAGGCGCTTGAGCCCGGCTGCGGCCAGCACGATGCCGTCGTATTGCCCCTCGTCGAGCTTACGCAGGCGGGTATCGAGGTTGCCCCGCAGCGGTTCGATGCGCAGGTCCGGCCGCATGGCACGCAGCAAGACGGTGCGGCGCAGGCTGGAGGTGCCCACCACCGCGCCCTGCGGCAAGGCTTGCAAATTTGCATAGCGGGATGACACCCAGGCGTCGCGGGGATCTTCACGTTCCATCACGCAGGCCAGGGCAAAGCCGTCGGGCAATTCCATGGGCACGTCCTTGAGCGAATGGACCGCCAGATCGGCGCGCCCCTCTTCCAGGGCCACCTCGAGTTCTTTGACAAACAGGCCCTTGCCGCCCACTTTGCTGAGGGTGCGGTCCAGAATCTGGTCGCCCTGGGTGGTCATGCCGAGCAAGTCCACGGGTCGTCCACGTTCGCGCAACAGCGCCTGGACATGGTGGGCCTGCCACAGGGCCAGACGACTTTCACGGGTGGCAATGATCAAGGGTGCTGCACTCACGACAATTTCCCAATGTTGAAGGGGAGAACACGGCGCTCATGCTAGCACGGGGGCTCGGCCGGCCGCCCACTAAAATCGGGGGATGGCAAGCAATCAACTCGACACCAAATCCCAGGGCTGGTCGGCCCTCTTCTCCGAACCCATGAGCGAGTTGGTGCAGCGCTACACCGCCAGCGTCTTCTTCGACCAGCGTCTGTGGCGTGCGGACATCGCGGGCTCACTGGCCCACGCGGGCATGCTGGCCCAACAAGGCATCCTCGGTGCCGACGACCTGGCCGCCATCCAGCGGGGCATGGCGCAAATCCAGGCCGACATCGAAGCCGGTCGCTTCGAGTGGAAGCTGGAACTCGAAGACGTGCACCTCAACATCGAGGCCCGCCTCACCCAGTTGGTGGGTGATGCGGGCAAACGCCTGCACACCGGCCGCAGCCGCAACGACCAGGTGGCCACCGATGTGCGCCTGTGGTTGCGCAGCGAGATGGACCTGATCATCGATTTGCTGGTGGACCTGCAAAAGTCGCTGGTCGATGTGGCCGAGCAAAACGTCGAAGTGATCCTGCCCGGCTTCACCCACCTGCAAGTGGCCCAGCCCGTGAGCTTTGCGCACCACCTGCTGGCCTATGTCGAGATGTTTGCCCGCGACGCCGAGCGCATGAGCGACGTGCGCCGCCGCACCAACCGCCTGCCGCTGGGCAGCGCCGCCTTGGCCGGCACCACCTACCCGCTGGACCGCGAACGCGTGGCCCGCACACTGGGCATGGTCGACGAGCAAGGCCACGCTCAGGTCTGCCAAAACAGCCTGGACGGCGTGAGCGACCGCGACTTCGCCATCGAATTCACCGCCGCCGCTTCGCTGTGCATGGTGCACATCAGCCGCATGTCCGAAGAGTTGATCTTGTGGATGAGCCAGAACTTTGGGTTTGTGAAAATCGCTGACCGTTTCACCACGGGCTCGTCCATCATGCCGCAAAAGAAAAACCCCGATGTGCCTGAACTGGCCAGGGGCAAAAGTGGCCGGGTGTTCGGCCACTTGATGGGCCTGCTGACCCTGATGAAAGGCCAGCCACTGGCCTACAACAAAGACAACCAGGAAGACAAAGAGCCGCTGTTTGACACGGTGGACACCCTCAAAGACACCTTGCGCATCTTCAGCGAAATGATCGGCGGGCAGCTCAACCCTGCTACCGGCCTCAAAGAAGGCGGCATCACCGTGAATGCTGAGGCCATGGAAGTCGCCGTCAAAAAAGGCTATGCCACCGCGACCGACTTGGCCGACTACCTGGTCAAAAAGGGCCTGCCTTTCCGCGATGCGCACGAAACGGTGGCCCATGCCGTCAAAGCCGCCACCAGCCACAATTGCGATTTATCGGAGTTGCCACTGGGTGTGCTGCAAGGCTTTCATGCATCGATCGGCCAAGACATCTACGACGTGCTGAGCCTGCGCGGTTCGCTGAACGCCCGCAACACCCTCGGCGGCACAGCGCCTGCGCAGGTCCGACTGCAAATTGCACGGCACCGTGCACGCTGGGCTTGAAGCTCATCTGTTCAATCAGCGCCCAATGGCGCACAAATTAAGGAATCACTCATGGGCGCGCAATGGAAAGCCAAAGGCAAAGAACTGGCGGCCAACGCCAGAGGACAGATGTTTGGCAAACTGTCCAAAGAAATCATGGTGGCTGCACGCAGTGGCGCTGACCCCTCACTGAACTCCAAGCTGCGATTGGTGCTGGAGCAGGCACGCAAGGTGTCCATGCCCAAAGAAACCCTGGAACGCGCCATCAAAAAAGGGGCGGGCCTGACGGGCGAGACCGTCAACTTCGAGCATGTGATGTACGAGGGCCATGCCCCACATCAAGTGCCCGTGATGGTCGAGTGCCTGACCGATAACGTCAAACGCACCGCACCCGAAATGCGGGTGTTGTTTCGCAAAGGACAGATGGGCACGTCGGGATCGGTGGCCTGGGACTTCAACCACTTGGGCATGATCGAAGCTGAGCCTTCGGCCCCGAACGCTGACCCCGAGCTGGCCGCCATCGAGGCCGGCGCGCAGGATTTCGAAGCGGGCGAAGAAGGCACGACCTTGTTCTACACCGACCCGACCGACTTGGACTTGGTCAGCCGCGCACTGCCCTCGCATGGTTTTACCGTGCTGTCAGCCAAGCTGGGCTACAAATCCAAAAATCCGGTGAACCCCGCCAACCTGACGCCCACCCAACGCGAAGAAGTCGAAGCCTTTTTGGCCGCCATGGACGCCCACGACGATGTGCAAAACATGTACGTTGGCTTGGCCGACTGAAAGACACAGAACATGACCACTTTGGCCCCTTTGAACTGGTCGGCTGACCTGCATACCGGTGACAGCCGCATGGATGCCACGCACGAAGAATTCGTGAGCATGCTCAACC
>CALBSC010000106.1 GCA_937927685.1 uncultured Burkholderiales bacterium
CGATGTTGCGAATCGCAGGCTTGTGATTGCCCGCGATGAGCAGCTTGAACTGCGGTCTGTAGGTAAAGAAATCCTGGTGCATCAGTCGTGCCGTGATGTCGTCACCACCCGTGATCGCCTTGATCTTGGATTCGTTCCAGCGCCTGCCCTGCTCCGTCTCGGTTGCCGATACAAACCGAGCACCCCGCAGTCCTGCCAAATCGGTGGGGTGCCGGTCCGAGCGTGATTCCATGAAGGTGTCCATGGGAGCGTTGGCGGCATAGTCACCAAGCACCGTGGAGATCACGTTCACAAATACCGACTTGCCATTGGCTCCCGTGCCGTACAGGAAAAAAAGTGCGTGGGTGCTGATGTCACCCGTCAGGCAATACCCCACCACTCGTTGCAGATAGTCCTGAAGCTCTTCATCACCCCCTGTGACGTTCACCAGAAAATTGCGCCAGACCGGGCAATCGCCTTGCGGCGTGGCCGTAGTGACCTTGGTCATGCGGCGCTCCCGATCGTGGGGGCCACGTGCACCAGTGCGCAAGTCCACGATGCCACCGGGCGTGTTCAGGAGCCAGACGCTGGAGTCCCACTCTTCAACCGTGGCGCTGTGACGCGGCTCCGAACGCACAATGCGCTCGATCGCCGAGATCGTTCCAGAGCTGGCCAAGCGACCTTTGAGCTTGGTGCCATCCGCTTGTACCGACGCTGCCCTGCAGATCAAGCGACACAGGTGCATCACATACAAGGCTTTATCGATGTTCCAGCGCACACCATTCCACAAGAGCCACTTGCTCCACGGCGCGCAGTAGCGCCAGTCTTCGGAGAACTGGTGAGAAAAGGCCATGGCCAAGCCATCTTCGTTCGTGTAGTCGATGCCATCGACCAACTGCATGGGCGCATGCACATCGATCTGATGCACCACAGGAACCCTCTCGCCAACGGCCAGAAAGCCCGTGATGTCAAAGCCGTCCTGCACAGCATCGGCCACATCCCAGCCTTCGGGCTTCTCTGCCGGGGGCTGCAAGATCACGCACGACTTGGCCCCCGCCTGCATGATGGCTTGTGAGGCATGGTCGGCGTATTGCCAGCCAGGCTTATCCCGGTCTGGCCAGATCAGTACGTGCTTGCCAGACAAGGGCGACCAGTCGGTTTTTTCGACGGGAGCGTTGGCTCCATGCATGGCCGTGGTGGCGCACACACCCAGATCAATCAATGATTGGGCGCACTTCTCGCCCTCCACCATCACGACCTGCTCCGACTTGAGCATGCCCAGCTGGTTGTACAGAGGACGCGGCTCGGGTGGAGCCATCTTGCGGCGGCGCACATCCCAGGGCCTGAACTCCTTGCGCCCGGGTTCAGGGTCGTAGCGGTAAACCACAGCGATGAGTTTTCCGCTGGCGTCCTGGTAATCCCACTTGGCCGTTGCTGGGCCGAGCTCATCGACTGCAGGTGCTTTGGCTTTACTGGCTGCCACACTGCTTGCGGGCATGGCTGAGATGCGACCAAGCCAGCCCTTGGCCCGCTCGAGAACTTGCGGAAATTGGGCCTGCACATCGAGGCTGTAGTAACGGGCGATGAGGTCGAGAATGTCACCGCCTTCACCTGTGGCGCGGTCGGTCCACAAGCCAGTCTTTGGGCCAGAAAGCAGGAGTTCCAGGCTGTCACCGGGGCCGCCCATCACATCGCCGACCAGGTACTTGTTCTGGCGACGTTTGCCCGAAGGCCAGATATCCAGTACCAACAGGCCCAGTTGTTCGTTGAGGGCTGAGCGGATTTCATCCTTCTCGCGCGCCTTGTCCGTGCTGCCCTCTGCTACCTTGCGCGCGCCCCCGATGGGGACATCGTTGAAGTCAAGCATGCGCACCTCCCGCTGGAGATGCATCTGGGTGCTTGACCTGCTCGGCTGCGTACCTCACTTGCCATTTGTGAAGTTCCCGGATCCGATAGCGCACCATGCGATTGATCGAGTAGTACGGGATTCCCAGCTCAGCGCGCTTGCGAGCATCGATGAAGTAGTACAGCGGCAAATTCAGCGCTGCCGAAGCCTGCTCGGCTGTAACGAGATAGTCCTCCGCGAAGTCAGCCGCCATATGTGCTGGCTGCCTCTTTGGAGAAATCATTGGTTTGGTTTTTTTCATGAAAACAGTCATCCCTGCAGACGGCTTTCGCCGTCTGCATCAGTTGGTTGTTGAAGGTTGGATGGACGCTCAGCTCAGTTGATTGGCTGGGCATCCAGTTGCATACGAACGCTTGGGTACTTGCTGCGTTCGTGTTCTTGAACCATGGCCTCGACATAGGTCGTGACCACGGCGTCGATCAGCTGCAGAGCCTCTTGCTGGGTGTAGCTCGACAGCGGTCGGTCTATGCCGATCTCGCTGGCGGCTTCGCCAAGGGGTTTCAAGCACTGCTGCATGGCGGCGAGCTCTGCTTCAGTCGGATCTATCACGCCCACTCCCGTCGGCAATGCGCCCTCGAGTTCGAGGGAGCGAACACCGGCTGCGTAAAGTCGATGGAAACAATCTTGGCAACGCCTTGAGCAGAAGATCCAGTCGATGGGATATCGCTTGGGATGCCCCACCTTGAAGCGCAGATCCACATGGCCAAAACCTCTAGCAGAGCGGGAACACACCCAGCATTTCATGCTGCACCAGCATCACTGCGCCCATGTTGGCCGAGCTTGTGCACCACCAGATCGTGGGGTGTAGCTGGCCCCGGGGTGGGGGGCTTGCGCCGCCGCTGTGGGAACGGCAATCGCTGGGGCCCCACCGGAGCCACCACCGGAGCCCATACCAGAACCACCACCCACACCTCCCTCACGTTGGAGCTTGGCCTGCATCAGATCGGCGTATTCCTTGTTGTCGGGCTCAATCACCAGCCGGATGATGTTGCGGTACTCGCCTTGGCCATCTTTTTCAATCCCGATGCGCGCTGCAAATTCAGCACCATCGAGGTCCCCAAAGCTGCGAATTTGACGAGCGCGCTGTGCTTCGGGTGAGTTGTCATCAGGGTGGATGTTGCGCGAACTGTTGAGCACCGCCTTGATGAAGCTGCGCCCCATCTGCGCCCAGGTTGGCCCCTTGTTGGAGTGCAAGCCCACATTGCTCCAGATCTTGCGCTTGGCAAATGGTCCCGTAAGGAGCACGAATTCGCAGGACAGGAACACTGCCCCCGTTTCATCCGATGCCGTGGCATAGCCGCCCGTCCAGCCCTTGCTGGCGTCGTCATAGCCGCCGGGTTTGATGGCCATGCGTACCAGGGCTTGGGTGCCTTTGGGGATGAGGTTGAACTCGCCTTGCTGGGCATCGGCATCATTGAAGTCGCACCAGGCGCCTGCAGCGCTGTGGTTGGAGGGTTGGCCATAGCTTGTGGCCTGGC